>JAGZVW010000061.1:0-7921 GCA_018379295.1 Streptococcus parasanguinis
TAATTCGTTAGAATTCGATTTCGTCGTCCCACCTCCGCACAGTTGAGTAGGGCTGTAAAAGCTGATGAAATCAGCGTAGTAGAGCCCACTCAACCACTGTGTCTTGCTCGACAATCCAAAAATAATTGAGAGGCTAGGATTTTTGTCCCAGCCTCTTTTTTGTTTTATCAAAAATATTTTTTACAAAATGTAAGATATATATTGCAAAATAGAAAATATAGTGTATAATAAAGCAATAAAAACAAGAAAGGAAAAGCCTGTGGCGAAAAATCTCAAATTAAAAATGGCCCGGGTCGAGCATGATATGACCCAGGGGGATCTTGCAGATGCCATTGGAGTGACGCGCCAGACCATCGGTCTGATTGAGGCGGGAAAGTATAACCCAACCCTCAGTCTCTGCCTTGCCATCTGTAAGACCTTGGATAAGACGCTGGATCAACTGTTCTGGGAGTAACAGTTTTAATAATAGAAAGAGGAAGAATATGAAACAAAAGAAAGAACCAATTGTAAAAGATGAACGGACTATGCTACTTGATGGAAAAATCGCAGGAGAACTTGTCCTTGGCATGACCTGCTTTATTGCCCTATCTGCCTTTGTGAAGTCCAGTATCCTGGACTTAGACCTAGTCGCTTATCTCCCTGAGATGTTCCTTCTGATTGCCATGGGGGCTTATGCTCTGCTAAGAAGGATCAGTTCAGGGATTGATATCCGAGATGTGTTAGAAAAAGATAGCTGGTTGAGTCGCCTTGGGTCAGGTCTATTCTTTGCTGTGCTTGTGACAGCTATGGATGTGATTGGAAAGAGAGAAGCAATGAGCTTTATCTTGAGTCCAAAGTATCTGGTCAAAATTCTATTAGAAATTCTCGTCTTTGCCATCCTGACAGATCTGCTTGAAAAACCACTTGCTCTTATCAATCGGAAAAAACAAGAGAAGATCGAGGCAGAATTAGAGGATGAAGAATAAGGAGGAAGAGATGAGATTACAATTGCTGAACAAACAAATCATAGATGAACGAGAAGAAGGCTTAGCTCATAAGGCTGGTGCTGAGATGGCTGTTTTTCTTTTCCTTGCCTTAACTGTTTTTAGTGTAGGATCCATTTTTACATCTAAGGTGGGGCTCAGTCCAATCATGGTGGTAGCCTTACTCATCGTCTCAGGATTATATTATTCGGTGCGTTGTCAACGATTGGGTGTGAGATTTATCAGTTATAGCTATCTAAATGTGACGGGAATTGTAGCAGTAACCTCTATTCTCTCCTTGTTCATCTGGGCTCAAAATTTTCAATTAAACCAAGCTGTCTATCAGGCAAATCCCTTCCATTCAAAATTCTTACTAGTACTTCCTATTACCTTTTTACTGAATCTTCCAATTGTATGGGGAGTGAATACCCTTGTAATGCTTCTTGCAAAAGTTGAGAAAAGACGCTATGAAGCCTATCTGGATCAGTTGGAAAAGGAAGAGTAGGAAGTTGGAACCCTGGTTTCATCGTATAAAAGTCTGGAACCCCAGGCTTTTATTTTTCAGTCAAATAAATTGCATTCGTTTTCTCGGGAGAGTATACTGATATAGTTGAATGAAAAATTCTGATAATTTAATCTTAGAAAAGAGAATCTTATGGCAAAACCTATTCGTGTTTTACTTTACTATAAATATGTTCCCATCGAAAACGCAGAACAATTTGCGGCTGATCACTTGGCTTTCTGTAAATCAATCGGGCTCAAGGGACGTATCCTAGTTGCTGATGAAGGAATCAACGGAACTGTTTCTGGTGATTACGAAACGACGCAAAAATACATGGACTATGTTCACAGCCTTCCAGGGATGGAAGACCTCTGGTTCAAGATTGATGAGGAAGAAGAGCAAGCTTTCAAGAAGATGTTTGTACGTTATAAGAAAGAGATTGTCCACCTTGGATTAGAGGATGATAACTTCGATAACGATATCAATCCCCTTGAAACGACAGGTGCTTACTTGTCTCCAAAAGAATTTAAAGAAGCTCTTCTAGACGAGGATACAGTTGTCCTTGATACTCGTAACGACTATGAGTACGATCTTGGACACTTCCGTGGCGCTATTCGTCCAGATATCCGCAATTTCCGTGAGTTGCCACAATGGGTCCGTGATAACAAGGAAAAATTCATGGACAAGCGTGTCGTAGTTTACTGTACAGGTGGCGTCCGTTGTGAGAAGTTCTCAGGTTGGATGGTGCGTGAAGGCTACAAAGATGTTGGTCAATTGCATGGCGGAATTGCAACCTACGGAAAAGACCCAGAAGTTCAAGGCGAACTGTGGGATGGGAAAATGTACGTCTTTGACGAGCGGATTGCAGTCGATGTCAACCATGTCGATCCAAGCATTGTCGGGAAAGACTGGTTTGATGGAACACCATGCGAACGCTATGTCAACTGTGGAAATCCTTTCTGTAACCGTCGCATCTTGACCTCAGAAGAAAACGAAGACAAGTACCTCCGTGGCTGCTCACATGAGTGCCGGGTTCACCCTCGCAATCGCTATGTAGAAGAACACAACTTGTCACAAGCAGAGGTTGCTGAGCGTTTAGAGATTATCGGTGAGACGCTTGATGGAGCACCTGCATAATGGAAACAAGCAGTCTGAAAACTCAGGCTGTTTTTTATATGGAAATTGATTGAAAATTGTGCTATACTTTAGGTAAGCGATTTCACAAAGGAGAAAACAAATGAGTATCGTGTTTTCAATCAAAAATAAAAAGAGCTTATTTGGCTATCAGAAAGTACTCGCAGCACAGGAAGTTTTTAAATTAGTAGAAGGGTTAACAACCTACAACTATGATCCTGCCACCCTTCATCGTCCCTTAAATGATTTTGAAGGCTTGAACTGTATCGTATTTGGTAAGAGCGGTCTTCCTCTGCAGTTACGCTATTTTGATGAGGAAGAGTCTTATCAGATTCAGGTGCCCTCTTTTGCGATAGAAGAAGATTGGCAGTTGGCCCTTCGATGGCTTAGTCGCCTCGCAGAAGTATTAGGAACGGAGATTGTGGCCAGTGACGGCGTGAGCTATACTCCAGATTCTGTTTTCCATTTTGATTATGAAGTCGTCATCCTAGAAACGCTGGGTAATGTGACGAAAGAAAAAGATCTAAAAGAGTTTGAAGTACAAGGCTTCGCTCATCCAGTCTATTTGGATCGGGATACAGTGCAGGAAGTCTTGAACCATGTCCATCCACTAGAAGCCTACTCTGCCTTTATCAAGAAGATTCAATATAGTGCAGCATATTTCAGTCAAGTCCGTTTTTATCAACAGGTGGAGACAGGAGCCTTCTTAGCCAGCTATAGCTTGACAGAAGATACGGATACGGTCTTGCCAAGCGTGCCACATGTTCCTGCAGAATATGTAGAAATTGTGGGCTTAGCGGGTATCATTGATTGGCGAGTTCTATTGGTTGCGATCGATGGAGATCCGGATAAGCCAGAGAATTACCATCCAATTGGGTCTCTTGCTCTGAAGAACCTTATAGAAGCGCTAGAGCCAGATGAATACCAGCTGCTAGATGCTAGTCAAATTGAAATCAAAAAATTGTCCAAAGAACGCTTGCTAGAATTAGCGCAGTTGGAAAACAAGTAAAAAATATCGCAGTGAACTGTCCCTTCGACGTTTGATCCTAAAAATCTAACGTCTGGGAGCAGTTCTTTTTTATACTCCTTCCTTTGATCAAAAACCAATGACTAGGCTAATTATGGTATAATAGGGGCCTAGAAGTAGAATGAAAGAGGTGCACGAAATGCTGTTAGAAGAATTTGATGCCAATCGACAGGCGATTATCAATCCACAAGACTTACACCAACCAATTGAAGGATTTCCCAAAGTAGTCATTTCTTGCTTTTCAAGAGTAACTTTTGCTCGCCTCCTTGAAAATTATGAACATGAGGTCATTGCAAGAACCTCCATGGCCAATTTTGAAGTCCTGGTCTATGGGATCACTATTGGAGACCAACAGATTGGTGCCTTTAATGCACCAGTTGGGGCTGCTTCCTGTGTGGGGATTATAGAGGACCTGATTCAATTTGGGATGGAAAAACTGGTGCTCTTTGGAACCTGTGGGGTTTTGGACAGGGATATCGAAGCAACCTCCATCATCATTCCAACGGCTGCTCTTCGCGACGAGGGGACCAGTTACCACTATCTTCCGGCTAGTGATGAAGTGGAAGTAAACAAGAAAACCCTCCCTCTCTTCCAAGCCTTTCTGGACAGTCACAAGGTTTCTTATCAGTCAGGAAAAGTGTGGACGACAGATGCACCCTACCGGGAAACCATCGACAAGATGAAGCGACGAAAGGAAGCAGGAGCCATCTGTGTGGATATGGAATGTTCGGCAGTGGCAGCCTTAGCAGCTTATAGGGGCTTTGAGCTCTGCCATTTCTTCTACGCAGCAGACCACCTCTCGGAAGAAAAATGGGATATCCGAACCTTATCTAGTCATGAGGATTTAGATAGCAAGGATCGAATCGCGGATTTGGCCATCCAATTTGCGCTCTTTTGGGAAAAGGCAAACTAAATGAAAGAAGCAATGATTGAACTGAAGGATTTTTCCTTCCAATACAAGGCACAGTCTGAGCCAACTTTAAAAAATCTCAACTTAACCATTTATAAGGGGGAAAAGGTTCTGATTGTTGGGCCATCTGGTTCTGGGAAGTCAACCATTGGCCAGTGCTTAAATGGGATTATCCCCAATATCTATAAGGGAACCAGTAGTGGACAATTCCTCATTCAGGGGAAAGAAGCCTTTGATCTCAGTATTTATGAGAAATCTCATTTGGTCAGTACGGTTTTGCAAGATACAGACGGCCAGTTTATCGGTTTGAGTGTCGCAGAAGACTTGGCTTTTGCCCTTGAAAATGACATGGTGGATCTGGGAACGATGAAAGAGCGTGTGCAGAGTTGGGCAGAACGCTTAGATTTGATGAAGCTCTTGGATCATCGGCCACAAGATTTGTCCGGTGGGCAAAAACAGCGAGTGAGCTTAGCAGGTGTACTGATTGACGAAAGTCCGATCCTCCTTTTTGATGAGCCACTGGCTAATCTAGATCCCAAGTCGGGTCAGGATATTATTGATCTGATTGATCAGATTCATGAAGAACAGGGGACGACCACCATTATTATCGAACACCGCTTAGAGGATGTACTCTACCGTCCTGTTGATCGGGTTATCTTGATCAATCAAGGACAAGTTCTCTATAATGGTCAACCAGATGAGTTGTTGAGGACGACACTGCTAGCTGAAAATGGGATTCGAGAACCTCTTTATTTAACAACTCTTCGCCAGCTTGGTCAGGATATCGATCAATTGGAGCATCTAGATCGTCTAGAAGATATCGAACTTACTGGTGTGAATCGTTCCATTCCAGAAGCGACCTTTACTAAAACTGGTGAAGCAGAAGAACTATTGAAGTTGGAGCAGATTTCCTTTGCCTATCAAGAAAATCATCCGATCTTAAAAAATATATCCCTCAGTATACCTAAGGGGCAGCGCTTAGCGATTGTCGGGAAGAATGGGGCAGGAAAATCAACTCTTGCGAAAGCCATCTGTGGATTCATTACCACAGAAGGGCAATACACCTCTAGAGGTGAAGATATCAAGCAGGAGAGTGTCAAGGAACGGGCTGAGCGAGTCGGTTATGTCCTACAAAACCCCAATCAAATGATTTCGACCAATATGATTTTTGACGAAGTCGCTCTAGGTTTGCGCTTGCGGGGGATATCGGAAGAAGATATTAAGAAGCGTGTCTATCAAGCACTGAAAACTTGTGGTCTCTATGAGTTTCGTAAATGGCCGGTTTCTGCTCTCTCATATGGGCAGAAGAAACGGGTGACCATCGCCTCTATACTAGTTTTAGGACCAGAAATTTTGGTCTTGGACGAGCCGACAGCAGGTCAGGACCAGCGCAATTACACTGAAATCATGGAATTTCTAGATAGCTTGCAAGAAAAAGGCCATACCATTGTCATGATTACCCATGATATGCAGCTGATGTTGGATTATTCTGATCGTGCCCTTGTAGTATCAGACGGACAAATTCTAGCAGATCTCCCACCTGCAGAGCTGTTCACTCATCCGGATATTTTACAAGAGGCTAATCTCAAAGAGACTTCGATTTTTGCCTTAGCCAATCGATTAGGAATGGATCCCTTGGCGCTAACGCAGTTTTATATGCAACAGAAAGGAGCAGGTCATGAATCATCGATTAGTCGGCTACCATGAGGGGACGAGTTTTCTTCATCGCCTTTCAGGTGCGAGTAAGTTACTCTTTCTTCTTTTTGTATCTCTTGCGGCCATGTTGAGTTATGATACCCGGCTCCTTCTAGGAATTGGTGTGGGCGCCTTACTGTTATTCTCTACAGCTCGTATTCGATTTCGGGATATTTCATTTGTACTTGCATTTGCTCTTGTTTTTGCACTGTTAAATGTTGTCATGGTCTATCTCTTTGCCCCCCAGTATGGTGTAGAGATCTACGGGGCAAAGACGGTACTGATGAAGGGGTGGGGCTCCTATAGTATCACCTCGCAGGAACTCTTTTATCTTTTTAATTTAGCTCTTAAGTATGTCTGTACCATACCTCTAGCCTTGATTTTTTTGATGACGACCCATCCTAGTCAGTTTGCTTCAAGCCTCAACCAAATTGGCGTATCCTACAAGATTGCCTATTCTGTCAGCTTGACTCTGCGTTACATTCCTGATGTACAAGAAGAATATCAAACGATTAAATTGTCTCAGGAAGCCAGAGGGGTGGAATTGTCCAAAAAGGCCAAGCTGATCAAGCGGATCAAAGGCAATTTGCAAATCATCTCTCCCTTAATCTTTAGCTCACTTGAGCGGATTGACAGCATTTCTACGGCTATGGAATTACGTCGCTTTGGTAAAAATAAAAAGCGGACCTGGTATTCTCATCAAGCCATGGAAATGAAAGATTATGGGATGATTCTATCAGCCTTGGCTGTTCTGGTTTTGAGTATTGTCCTGATCTTTGTCAATCAAGGACGTTTTTACAATCCATGGAGGTAATGACATGTCAGAAACGATTTTAGTAACAGGAGCTTCAGCTGGTTTTGGTCAAGCGATTTGCCGTCGTTTAGTAGCAGATGGATATCGTGTGATCGGATCAGCTAGACGCATCGATAAATTACATGCCCTTCAAGAAGAGCTGGGAGAAGCCTTTTATCCCCTGCAAATGGATGTGACGGATCTTTCTCAGGTAGATCATGCACTTGCCAGTTTGCCAAAAGCTTGGGAGAGAGTGGATGTTTTGGTCAATAATGCTGGCTTAGCTCTAGGCCTCGCCCCAGCTTATGAAGCAGAGATTGCAGACTGGCTGACCATGATTCAGACCAATATTGTCGGCCTGACCTATCTGACAAGGAAAATCTTGCCCCAGATGGTGGAACGAAATGATGGCTATATTATCAATTTGGGCTCTACAGCAGGGACTGTGCCTTATCCAGGGGCCAATGTTTACGGGGCATCCAAGGCTTTTGTCAAGCAATTCTCCCTCAATCTTCGGGCGGATCTAGCTGGCAAGAAGATTCGTGTCAGCAATATTGAACCTGGTCTTTGCGAAGGGACAGAGTTCTCTTCTATTCGCTTTAAAGGAGACGAAAAACGGGTAGAGGCCCTCTATCGAGGTGCCCATGCCATTCAGCCGGAAGACATTGCCAACACCGTAGCTTGGTTGATCCAACAGCCCAAGCATGTCAATGTCAATCGGATTGAAATCATGCCGGTTTCCCAAACCTTTGGCCCTCAACCCGTTTACCGTGATTAAAAAGAGAAGCAACCACTCCACTGAACTGCACCCCAAAAGTTAGACAGAAAAAAATCTAACTTTTGGGGTGTTTTTATTATGAAATTAACTTATGAAGATAAAGTTCAGATCTATGAACAT
>JAGZVW010000062.1:0-7018 GCA_018379295.1 Streptococcus parasanguinis
TAATTTTTGTATAATTCAGTACTCAATACAATCTGTCTTTAATAACATATAGTTTAATATTTTACAAAACAAGGGTATCTAATAAAATCATCTACTCTAGCAACTTTTTCCTTGTATACATAGATAGCTAAAAAAGCCTTGGAATCATTCCAAGGCTTTCTCTATATTCTATTGCATCAATTTTCTTATTCCGATTTCAGTTGTGACTAGTTCATATATACTTACATTCTCCAGTTATAAATCTATCTTCTATATATACCATATATACCATAGAAAAAGCAAAAAAAGACGTGCTGAATTGACACGCCTTTGTCTTTTATAAATCAATCTGTAGGGCCAGTTGTTATTAAAAATACAAGCCCTTTCCTACACTTTCCTGAATTAACTCTTCTGTCAGTTTCCATAATTCTTCCGATTCACTTTTTATGAACTTTTTCTTTTCTAATACCATCTCTGAACGGATATGATCAGGATTATAATTGACTTCTGACACTTCCAAGTGATTGATCAGTGGTACCAATGCATCAATCACTCTTGCATATCTTGCCTCAGGACTCTGCCCTTTTTCAAACTCCAACCAAGAATTTTTCATATTCACATATGTTTCTTCTGGAAGGAGGCTCATTGTTTTTTCTATAGATGCTAACTCTCTATCATGAGCATGAAGCTTTTTTTCATCATCAAATACCCAAGTATCTCCAGCATAAATCTCACCTAAATCATGAATCAGTAACATAGAAATCACCTTTTCCATATTCAATTTTTCAGGATAATAATCTTGCAGAACCATCGCAGCGATCGCACCCTGCCAAGAATGCTCGGCACTATTTTCAAACCGTCCATCAAGGGTTCTATTAAACCTTGTTACTGACTTTAATTTCTCGATTTCTTTAATAAATTCAACTGTCTGATTCAGATCACTCATGGCGACTCCAACCTCCTTATTCGAAATTACGACTATCATACCAAAAATCAGGTTTTCCATAAATGAATTCCCGTATTTGCAAAAAGAAAATGCCCCCCTTTTTCGGAGCACCGCCATTTTTCTAACAAGAGCACAAGGACAAGCAAAAAAGCTAACCAGTCTTTACCGGTTAGCTTTAGATTTTTCACCCAACAAAAGCCCAAATAATGGCAATCAACACTGCTGGAAGGAGGTTGGCGACCTTGATTCGTTTGCCCCAGATGAGGTTGATCCCAACACAGAGAATGAGGCTGGAGCCGACCAGTGAGAGATTCGACAGCGCTTGTGGGGTCACGATCGGTGCGATCAAATGGGCCAACAGCGTAATCGTACCCTGAAAGATTACGAGTGGGACCACCGCAAAGATCGCGCCCTTTCCTTTTGAAACAGTCAAGACCAGAACGATGACCATATCCAGTATAGCCTTAGCCAATAAGGTCGACGTGTCGCCTGTCAAGCCATCCTGGACAGCTCCAACCACCGCCATAGCCCCGATACAGATGGTCAAGGCCGTGGTCATAAAGGCATCGACAAAGCTGGTATCACCTTGGTTGCCTGTCTTTTCCTTCAGCCAGGTTCCCAGGCGCTCCAAGCCCTCCTCAATTTTCAAGAGCTCCCCAAGCACCGTCCCAAGCACTAGACTCAGGATCAACATCATACTGCCATGGCTTTCCACATGACTTCCATGCACCACCAGCATCTTTTCCAAGGTCCCCGCGATGCCCAAGACAAAGACAGCAACTCCTGTCACTTTCAGAAGGGTCTCATGAAAATCTTCTGACAAACGTTGACCGATGAGCAATCCTAAAAGCCCACCAAATACAACTCCTAAGGCATTATAAAAGGTCCCTAAACCGATCATTTACAAAACTCCTTCGTGCATTTTTCATTCTTTTTCAATTTCTTTCAAAGACCAGTGCCCCGTCTCTTCATACTGGTCAATCAAGTCCTTGGCTGTTTGCGTAATCTCCTCTGGATAATGCAAGCTTTCTAGAGTATTGACTGCATTTTTGGTCACCGCTGACCCTGGCTTGATCTGGTAGTCAAAGACGATCTTGCCATCCACATAGCGACTGTCAAAATGGTAATTATCATTGACCTCACCAGAGGCTGCGACCAGCTCAATATCATGACTGGAGATCATGTAGAGGCAGTTTTGGGCAGCTAACCAGCGGACAATCCCAAGGCCTGATCCGATCCGCTCGATGGTATTGGTCCCCTTAAAGAGCTCGTCAATAAAGAAGTAGTGAAAGCCAGGCTTTTTCAGATGCTGAATCATACGCAAAATAGCTTTGCTCTCAGTGATGAAGTAACTATCTCCAACTTCAATATCATCGCTCACATCCATAGCCGTTAGAACATGACCGTAAGGAAGGGCCAATGTTTCTCCATAGGCAAAACCTAAGCCTTGAGCCAGAATGGCATTGATGGCGACAGTTTTCAAATAGGTCGATTTCCCAGAAGCATTGTCCCCACTGATGACCATATTTTTTTGAAAATGCACATCATTCGCAATCGGATTGGACAGCAAGGGATGATAGAGCGTCTCTCCCTCAATGCCACCCGTTTCCGTAAAGACTGGCTGGCAGACCACTTCTAGATCCCGCTTGTGGCGCAAGAGGCTAATAGCAACTTCCATCTCTCCAAGGAGATCCAGAAGCTTCTGGGCCTCTTTTTGATGAGCCTTCACCTGATTGTAAATATAAACCTGAGCGATCTGCGGGAGTAAAAAGAGGACGTTGAGGTAGAGGAGAATAATTTCCATCTCAGATGTCCCCGTTGGACTCTGTAAGACACTGGCAAGAATCCGCGTTTTCTTAAAAGGTTTGACCGCTTGCTTGAGTTCTTCTTGTTGTGGCAAGGCTAGACGGCTCAAACGTTCTGCCGAAGCAAAGATGCGAACCAGATAGCTAACATTGTCCAGACGGATTTTATTGGACCAATTGCGCAAACTCGAAAAGACAATATTAAAGACCACACTGATCACCAAGAGGGTAATGGCCCCGACTGGCTCAAAGGGGATGGCAAAGAGACAGACTATAGGAAGGCAGGCCAAGGCTAGATAGAGGGGCAACCCTGCATAATGCTTGCCGGGATTTGCGACAATGCTACGCGCCATGTTGTGGTTCTTCTTGCCCAGTTGGTTGAAAATGATCTGGACCTTGAGGCGCAAATCAGGATGCTCTTCAAAGAAGGCTTCTAAGTCATGAAGCTGGTCCTGAGGCTGGAATTCCAGCAGGCGCATTTTTTGATAGAGAGCCTCTGCTCCAAGGCTCGATTGGGTATAGTTGAGCTGATCAAAGACCGCATCCAAAGCCAAATCATGCCAGGTCTGATCATCCACTTGGCTATCGATCGTCCTTCCCTTAGCTGGATAAGCCAGACTATCTATCAAACTTTCTTCTGTGTCTTTCTTGCGAAAGAAAGGCGCCCCATCCCAAGCCTTCTTCAGCTTTTGCTTGAGGCGGATGGCTGTAAGAAATTTGGTTGCCCAAATCACCACTATCAATCCTAGGATCCCAAGCGGGATCCAGTTCACATTTCCTTCCATGCTCTATTCCTTTCCACTCTGAGGCCAGTCCAAGTGAACATGTTCCTTCATTTCTCGATAAGCCGTGTCCACTCTCTCCTTGGTCTCCTCATCTAGCTTATCGCGGTATTTGCCACCCTTGATAAAATCTTCCAAAATATAGGTTTGGTAGTTGTACAACTCATAACCTTCAGGAGAATAGGTTCCCTTTGGAGTCCGACTGACCCAGGTTGGATGAGCAGTAGCCGTCTTAATCCGTGTCTTGCGACCAACCTTTTCGATGGTCACATCCATCAAAACTCCACGCTCTGTCCATTGGGCAGTCTCTATACCTTCCATAGTTTCCAGACGTTGATTGGAGAGAAAATTCCCCATTGAGTAGATGATGAGCTTGTTTTGACCATCTTTATTGACCACTTCAGCAGGCTCCACAACATGGGGATGCCCACCAAAGACGATATCAGCTCCCCAAGAAACCATCTTATGGTAGAGCTCTTTTTGCTCTTCTGTCGGCTCCAACTGGTACTCGATTCCCATCTGGGGCATGACAATGGTGATATCGGCCTCTTGCTCTGCCTTTTGGATCTCCGCCTTCATCCGCTCTTCATCCAGATCAGACAAGACATCTGCTTGCTCCTCTGGAGTAAGGGTCGTTTCCATTCCATTAAAGCCGTATGCGTAGGCTAGAATAGCAATCTTGATGCCATTCACTTCCTTGATCACCAAGGGGGCCTGGCCTCTCTTTTCATGCGTGTAGACACCGACAGGTGTGATGCCTGCATCTTCAAAGGCCTTGGCTGTCGAATAGACCCCTTCTAGACCTGAATCCAAGATATGGTTGTGTCCCAAATCCATGACATCATAACCAGCATCCTTGATGGCTGGTACGACTTCGCTCGGCGCATTAAAGAGGGGATAACCTGACAAATAATAATTCGGGTTAATGGTTCCCTCAAAATCTCCCAAGGCCAGATCCGCCTTTTGTAGCCAGGGTTTGACATACTCATAATTTTCATGAAAATCATAGGTCCCATCTTCTTTTTGTGCGCTCATATAGACCAAATCATGGTAGAGCTGATCTCCATTGGCCATGATCCGCGCTGTATGAGGAATCTGATCAGCCGGTGTTGTTGCCTTGTACACAACCTCTGGCCGTTCGGTTGCAGTAATCGGAAAGCCTTGGAACTTTTGCACCCACAAAATGGCATTGGCCACGATAAAAACAACAGACAAGAGCACATAGACAAACTGTTCATTGGTCAGCCGAATCTTTGAAAAGAGACGATCAAAAGCCCAATCAAAGGCCGCCGATAGCTCTTTCCCCATCGTTTTGATGGTCCCTTTCACACTCTCCAACTTCTCTAACATTCCTACCTCTTCTTCGTACCTAGTTTCTCCAATGATCCGCCAACAAATTGAGCTGTCATTGAAATACTTTCTCTTCATTGTATCACAATTTTTAAGAAGAGAAAAAAGAGAGCAGGACAGAAGCGCTATTGTTTAGAAACGCTTCATCGTCCTGCTCCTGCACAGTTGATGGATTCATGTAAATGATCGATCATCACTTCTTATCGTTTGATTTGGACAAGCTGATTGCAACCATGACAAGACTTAGGAAAAAGGCCGAAAGTAACCCTTTTGTCGTCCGATTCATAAAAGGTTGATGGAATATAAAATGATTATAGGCAGTAAATCCTAATCCAATCAGAGTTACCATAGCTGAAAGCGTAAAAATCATTCGCCACAAATTTCTATTTTTCATCATAAACTCCGTTTTTCGATCTGCGAGAAAGACCTACTTATTCCAAAGCATTTAACAAATATCCATAACCTTCTTGCTCCATTTCATCTTTTGGAATAAAGCGCAGAGAGGCCGAATTGATACAATAGCGAAGACCTCCTTGGTCTTTTGGTCCATCTGTGAAGACATGTCCTAGATGGGCATTGCCTGAGCGGGAACGAACTTCGATCCGCTCCATACCGTGGCTTTGATCTTGGTAATAGTGGATAACATCTTTGGCAATGGGACGAGAGAAACTTGGCCATCCACAGCCAGAAGCAAACTTATCCTTGGCAAAGAAGAGAGGCTCCCCAGTCGTAATATCCACATAGATCCCCTCTTCAAAGGTCTGATCATAGGCATTGTGGAAAGGACGTTCCGTCGCGCTTTCTTGAGTGACTTGGTACTGCTCTGCTGTCAGTTTCGCCTTTAGGATTTCTTGATCTGGCTTCTGATAAGCTGCTGGATCAATCAAGGGCTGCTCAGCATCTGTCACATCGATATGGCAATAGCCTCCAGGATTCTTCTTGAGATAGTCTTGGTGGTAGTCCTCAGCTAGGATGTAGTGGCGCAAGGGTTCTAGTTCAACCGCTATTTTGGCGCCCAGTTGCTTCTCTTCTTCCGCAAACACTTGGGCGATCACTTCACGATCTCCTTCATCTGTATAATAGACACCCGTCCGATATTGGCGGCCTCGATCATTTCCCTGTTTGTTAACGGACAAGGGATCGATCACACGGAAATAGTAGAGCAGAATTGCGCGTAGAGTGATCTTGTCTGGATCGTAGATAACTTGTACAGTCTCTGCATGATCCGTTTCCTTGATCAGTTGGTAATTGGTCGTTTCTACCTGGCCATTGGCATAGCCCACCGTCGTCTGTTCTACACCGGGGATCCGTGAAAAATATTCCTCTAAACCCCAAAAACAGCCACCTGCTAGATAAATCTCTGCCATCTTTCTTCCTCGCTTTCCGCATTCCCTAAAAGGAACACTTCTCATCTATTAGCTCCATCATAATCCAAGAGCCTCAGATTTTCAAGGATTCTGCATCAAAAATCCCTTCTACTATATGTAAAAGGGATTCAGTCCTTCTTATTTTTAAAATAAGAAAAAGAGCGAGTAATAAAAGTTCCAAAACGATAGGATTAACTGATGTAGAAAATCATGAAGGACTACCATGACCAACACCTCCTCTGAATATCTGTGGACAAGCACCAGGCACATCAACTACAAAAGCACCGTCGGTCCATAGACCTGTAACTGAGGCTTCACAACCTCGTAATGCCAGTGATCATAAGCTCGCCAAGCTTGAAAGGCCTCTTCGTTCAATGCTAGCCCGCCCAGACCAATCAATAGACTGGCAGTCTGATAAAACTTTTCTAACTCAATCAACAGACGATTGTCTACCCGCCTAGCCTTTCGTAAGCCTTTCAACATCTGATCTAGATTTTCTCGAAATCGAAGGGCATCTGGACTGGGGGTGCATCCTTTCAAAAAGGCTGTTTGAAGAAGGCTGATCGTCGTTCTTGCCTCTTGAATCACATCCCTTTCTTCCATAGAAATCACCTTCCTTTTCACCTCCATTGTACACCTTTTTCTCTCTATAAAAATGGAAAATTCCTAAAACTAGGAACAGAATGAGGTTGGGACAAAAGTCCTAGCCTCTCAATTATTTTTGGATTGTCGAGCAAGACGCAGTGGTTGAGTGGGCTCTACTACGCTGATTTCATCAGCTTTTACAGC
>JAGZVW010000063.1:0-6839 GCA_018379295.1 Streptococcus parasanguinis
TCTTGCTTTCCGTCGTATCCAAAACGTAGAAGGTGTTGAAGTTACACGCATCAACGACCTTACAGATCCAGTTATGCTTGCACACTTGTTGAAATACGATACAACTCAAGGTCGTTTCGACGGTACTGTGGAAGTTAAAGAAGGTGGATTCGAAGTTAACGGTAAATTCGTTAAAGTTTCTGCTGAACGCGATCCAGAACAAATCGACTGGGCTAACGACGGTGTAGAAATCGTTCTTGAAGCAACTGGTTTCTTTGCTACTAAAGCAGCTGCAGAAAAACACTTGCATGCTGGTGGTGCTAAGAAAGTTGTTATCACTGCTCCTGGTGGATCAGATGTTAAAACAGTCGTATTTAACACTAACCACGATATTCTTGATGGTACTGAAACAGTTATCTCAGGTGCTTCATGTACTACAAACTGCTTGGCTCCAATGGCTAAAGCTCTTCAAGATAACTTCGGTGTTGTTGAAGGATTGATGACTACTATCCACGCTTACACTGGTGACCAAATGATCCTTGACGGTCCACACCGTAAAGGTGACCTTCGTCGTGCACGCGCTGGTGCTGCTAACATCGTTCCTAACTCAACTGGTGCTGCTAAAGCAATCGGTTTGGTTATCCCTGAATTGAACGGTAAATTGGACGGAGCTGCACAACGTGTTCCTGTTCCAACTGGATCAGTTACTGAATTGGTAGTTGTTCTTGACAAGAACGTTACTGTTGATGAAGTGAACGCAGCTATGAAAGCAGCTTCAAACGAATCATACGGTTACACTGAAGATCCAATCGTTTCTTCAGACGTTGTAGGTATGTCTTACGGATCATTGTTTGACGCAACTCAAACTAAAGTTATTGACGTTGACGGTAAACAATTGGTTAAAGTTGTTTCATGGTATGACAACGAAATGTCTTACACTGCACAACTTGTTCGTACTCTTGAATACTTCGCAAAAATTGCTAAATAATTCATGTGTATGATGAGAGGAGGGAAACCTCCTCTTTTTTTGTACTTTTTTTAGGGCTTTCTCATCATATTATAGGAATTGCCAAAATAGATTGACAGTGCTAAATAGATTAGGGTATCCTATTCTTGATTGGAGATTTCTAATACAAGAAAATGAAAGCGATTACAGGTCGTAGAGAAAGGAGCCAATGGAAATCGCTCAAGAAAAAGAAAAATACCATACAAGGAGGTCAAGATGAAGGGTCATCTATTTGAAAAGAAAGAACGATTTAGTATACGAAAATTCAGTGTGGGAGTTTGTTCCGCATTGATTGGGTTAGCATTTTTAGGAACAGGTGCTGTCTCTGCAGATGAGACGGTTTCTACTAGTGAACAACCCTTGGAAAGCTCTTCAGCAACGACCGATGATGTCAATCATTTGGTGAGAGAAGCTGGCGTCTATACTGCAGATGCGGCACTTCCTACGGCTGATCCTGCAAAACCGGCCACAGAAGCGGTCACTCCAGAGGCTAGTCCTACAAGTACAGAAGCTAGCTCGACGACTACAGATCATCCAGCTGTTTCAGAGACTGAAAAACCGAAAGCTGCTGCAGAAAAAGTGGCTGATTTACCAACCAATGAAGAAAAACAATTAAGACCCAAAGAAGTTAAGTTCGATACCTGGGACGATCTCTTGAAGTGGGAACCAGGAAAACGAGTGGATGACGATATGAACAGAGCAAGCGTCCCACTTGCGAGTCGTTTTCAAGGAAAACAAATTAATGAACAAGCCAACCCTGAAGCGAAGATCCAAGCACTGTCAAATATGAACTCCAAAGCAAAGGATCATGCGTCTGTCGGCGGGGATGAGTTTAAAGCCTATGCTTTTGATTACTGGCAATATTTGGACTCCATGGTCTTTTGGGAAGGACTGGTTCCATCAGCAGATGTGATCGATGCTGCCCACCGAAATGGGGTTCCTATTTATGGAACACTCTTTTATAACTGGTCTAGCAGCATCAAGGATCAAGAACATTTTGCAGAAACCTTGAAAGAAGATAGGGAAGGGTCTAAGACCTTCCCGATCGCGCGTAAATTAGTCGAACTTGCCAAGTACTATGGCTTTGATGGTTACTTTATCAACCAAGAAACAACCGGAAATCTTGTAGAACCATTGGGTCCAAAATTGAGAGATTTTCTTCTTTATACCAAGGAATATGCGAAAAGTCTGAACTATCCGATTAAGTATTCCTGGTATGATGCTATGACCTATGAATATGGCCGTTACCATGAGAATGCGCTGGGAGAATACAACTACAATTTCATGCAGCCAGAAAATGGGGAAAATCCAGTTGATACCTTCTTTGCTAACTTTAACTGGGGCAAATCAGAAGTGGATTATTCCATCAGTACAGCTAAATGGATTCATCGGAATCCTTATGATGTTCTAGCTGGACTCGAGCTCCAAAAAGGAGGCTCTTATAAGACTAATGTAGACTGGAATGCCATTTTAGATGAACATGGCAAGTTGCGTCTATCTCTTGGTCTTTATGCACCTGATACCATTACAGGGCTAGGAAAGACTGGAGAAGGTTACCATACCCATGAAGATCTATTCTGGACAGGTTTCCAAGGAGATCCGACTAAAGGAAAACCAGCAGACCAATCTTGGTACGGTATGTCCAATCTAGTAGTGGACAAAACTCCTATTACAAGTGAAAATTTCAATACTTCCTTCAATACTGGACACGGAAAACACTGGTTTGTGGATGGCAAGATTTCTAAAGAAGGGGAGTGGAACTACCGTTCTGTTTCTGGCTACCTTCCAACATGGCGTTGGTGGGTAGAGCATAGTGAGGATAGTGTGCCATTGAAAGGTCGTTATGATTTTGATCAAGCCTACAATGGAGGAAATTCTCTAGCCTTTGAAGGAGATTTAAAAGCCAATAGCAGTCAAAATGTCATGCTCTATTCGACCAAGATTCCTGTGACAGAAACGACAAAATTGAGCGTCAGTCATAAAGGTGGGATCGGAGCAGCTGCCTGGGTAGCTGTTGCCACCAAAGAAGACTACTCTGAATACGAATGGAAAGAATTGACACCGAGTGCAGATTGGTCTACTCAAACCTTTGATTTGGGAAGTTTGGCTGGCAAGACCATTTATGCTGTGAAGATGTTCTTTGACCATGATACGGATGTTAAAGACTACAAATTTAATCTCGGCCAATTGTCGATTACGTCGAACCAAGAGAAACCAGCGACTCCAGCAGAAGTATCCGTTCGGGCAAAACGCCTACAAAATGCGCAAGAAGCAGAAGCAGTCCTCAATTTTAAAGGGGTAGCAGATGCGGATTATTATGAAGTCTATGAAAAAGATGGCGATAACTGGCGTCTCTTAACAGGGTCTTCTGCGACAACCGTCTATCTACCAAAAGTTAGCCGTTCAGCAAGTGCTGAAGGAACCACTCAGGAACTCAAGGTTGTGGCAGTTGGAAAGAATGGTCAACGTTCGGATGCGGGAACTGTAGCCTTTGATTGGGGCATGACCGTGTCAGATACCAGTCTACCAAAAGCTTTAGCGCCAAACGTAGTCATTGGAGCCAAAGTGATCGGTTCGAGCTTCCCAGATGCGGATGGTAGTGAAGGCATTGAAGGTATGTTAAATGGGACCATTACCAGTCTTTCAGATAAATGGTCTTCTGCTCAATTGAGTGGAACCGTCGATATTCGCTTGACACAACCACGGACCATTGTTCGTTGGGTCATGGACCATGCCGGTGCGGGTGGAGAATCTGTCGACGATGGCAAGATGAATACCCGTGACTTTGATCTCTACTACAAGGATGAAGCGGGTGAGTGGAAGCTCGCTAAGGAAGTTCGTGGCAATAAAGCCCATGTGTCCGACATTACACTCGACCATCCAATCAAGGCTCAAGAATGGCGTCTCCATGTCATTACGGCAGATAACGGAACCCCATGGCAAGCCATCCGGATTTACAACTGGAAGATGTATGAAAGTCTGGATACGGAAACGGTCAACATCCCAATGAAACATGCTGCAGCGCAAAACTTAGGCAATCATTTTGTCCAAGTCGGCTTCAAAGATGTTCCGGCCAATACTACACTGACTCTTTATGCTGATAAAGAAGCGACCAGTCCAATTGCGACCATGACAGCCGATCAAGCTGGAAATCTCATCTTTAAACCGCTCGCTTTTGAATCAACCCCATCTCTTCTCTACTACCGTGCGCAAGAACCTGGCAAAGATATCAGTAATGTTCTAGCGATCGAAGTTCCAAAGAATGATAAAGAAATTGCGGGACTTCAATTTGAAGATGGTTTGACCAAGAAGGTCTACCGGGAAGGGGATGCTCTTTCCTTGAAAGGAGCAACACTCCGTGTTCATTATAAAGATGGCCAAGCAGATCAACTGGTCAACCTCACCAACTCAGGTGTAGAGATTCATGGATTTGATAGTAGCAAGTTGGGAGAACAACACCTAGAAGTTTCTTACCTTGGTCAGAAATTGGATAAGACTCTCACTGTTTTTGTAGTCAGTGCAGAGGAAGCAGGTGAAAAAGCAGTTGCTGGTCTAGAATTGACCGACAAACCAAAAGTGGAATATATTGTCGGAGAAGCATTGGAGAAAGATGGCGGACGCTTTACAGTTGTCTTTGATGATGAAACAACCGAAACGCACGCCTTGACAGATGAAGGTGTGGAAGTGACTGGCTTTGATACGACTAAGGAAGGTCGCCAAACCATCACTGTCCATTACAAAGGAGCCAGCACAAGCTTTGATGTCCTCGTCAATCCAAAACCAGCTCTCAACGATGAATACCTCAAGCAAAAATTGGCTGAAGCTGAAGCTGCAAAAGCCAAAGTAGACTTTACATTTGCCACTCCAGAAGTCAAAGAAGCCCTGCTGGCTGGAATGGCTGCTTCTGAAAAAGTCTTGAAAGAGCATGATACCAGCACACAAGATCAAGTCAATGAGCAGTTGAACCAATTGACCGCTCTCTTGAAAGCCTTGGATGGTCAAGCCAATCTAACAAAAGAAAAAGAAGCTCTCTCTGCCCTAACAACAGAAGCGACTGCTCTATTAGCAAGCAAGCCAAATCACCCTTCTGGTGAGGCTTTGCAGGCACTGGTTGAGAAAAATAAAGAGCTCCTAGCTTCTTCAGAGCTCACTCCTGAAGCGCTTGAAACAGCTAAGACAGGTCTAGAGACCTTGATTGCGCTCCAGAAAGAAGATAAGCCAGCGGTCTTTGTAGACCCTGCGACTGGAGTCGAAGTTCAATTCTCCAACTTAGAGCCAACCGTTGTCAAAGGACTAAAAGTCGCAAAAGTTGAAGCCAATCAGGCAGAAAAAGAAGAGCTGAAGGGTCGAGAAGGAATCGTCTTTGATATTGAAGGCGTGGATGCCAGCGGTCAAGATATTGATACCCACCATCCATCCCTTGTGAAAATCCCTGTGGATAAGGATAAAGAAGTGGAGCAAGTCCTCTTCTTCCCTGAAGGTCAAGCTCCTCAATCCTTGGCCTTTGAGAGAGTTGGAGATGTGGTCATCTTTACCGCTCCTCACTTTACCCACTATGCGATTGTCTATAAGCCAGCAAAAACGGAAGGACCAGACCAACCGATCCAACCAGAGGAACCGGCTAAACCAGATCAGCCTGTTCAACCAGTTCAACCAAATCAGCCAGTCCAACCAGCTGCCCCAGTGACTTCGGATCCAGCTAATCCATTGAAGCCTACAGAGTCTTCTCAAGTGGATCAGTTGGCCCCAACGACTTCTACTCAAGCGGGTCATCAGGAGGAAGAACACAAGGATATGGTCGATCAAGAGATCCATCAGTTGTTAAGTGCCCACCAAGGAGCGAACTCACAGCCAACAGTTCAGCAAGGAACAAAAGATGCCAGCAAAGAAAGTCAATCGGAACACTTGCCAAATACGGCAAGCCTAGAAGCTTCCTTTGCAGCTGAAGCTGTTCTCCTAGCAGCCTTAGGCGGCTTCCTCTTGGCTGGTAAGAAGAAAGAAGAGTAAGTCTTTTCCAGGATTCTTTCGTTCACTTAAAAAGTCACTCTCAAAAAACCTCTCTGGTGAAAACCAGAGAGGTTTGATCTTGTATTTAGAAGTGTCGTTCGGATCCTGTGAATTAGAGGGGAAAAGCATTGGATTTTTCTACCTCTTTTACAGCTTTTGTGATATAATTATCATGTATTAAAAAAAGAAGGAGTCATATCTAATGGCAAAATTGACTGTTAAAGACGTTGACTTGAAAGGGAAAAAAGTTCTCGTTCGTGTTGACTTCAACGTTCCTGTAAAAGATGGCGTGATCACTAACGATAACCGTATCACTGCAGCTCTTCCAACTATCAAGTACATCCTTGAACAAGGTGGACGTGCAATCCTCTTCTCTCACCTTGGACGTGTAAAAGAAGAAGCAGATAAAGAAGGTAAATCACTTGCTCCTGTAGCTGCTGACTTGGCTGCTAAATTGGGTCAAGAAGTGAAATTTATCCCAGGTGTTACACGTGGTGCTGAATTGGAAGCAGCTGTTAACGCTCTTGAAGATGGACAAGTTCTCTTGGTTGAAAACACTCGTTTCGAAGATGTTGATGGCAAGAAAGAATCTAAAAACGATCCTGAACTTGGTAAATACTGGGCATCACTTGGAGATGGTATCTTCGTAAACGATGCATTTGGTACTGCTCACCGTGCACACGCATCTAACGTTGGTATCTCTGCAAACGTTGATAAAGCTGTTGCTGGATTCCTTCTTGAAAACGAAATTGCTTACATCAAAGAAGCAGTTGAAGCTCCAGAACGTCCATTCGTAGCCATCCTTGGTGGATCTAAAGTATCTGACAAGATCGGTGTTATCGAAAAC
>JAGZVW010000009.1:0-66928 GCA_018379295.1 Streptococcus parasanguinis
TATCATTTACAAAATTGAATGATACTTCTTGATCTTGATCATTCAAGATTGAAATATACTGATCCTCATCAAATGTTGAATAAAACATTCTAATATTAACTTCTTCATTATGATTAATTAATTCTGAAATATATTGTTGACTTGAAAAAACTACATACTTTTTATAGGTTTTCATTTTATTTACCTCCTATTATTTTTTTTAAAAGATTTTTTCATCCTTAGCTTTACGGTGGCCTCACTCTCTCTAATATTATTATTAAATGATTTGTCTTGAGCATCTGCTACCTCCTTTATTGAGAAATAAAAAAAAGACAGTTCACCACTGCCTTTTTTTATCTTCACTATTATTATGCCATTTTTCTGTAAAAATAAAATCAACATTTCCGTTCCTAAAATAACGATGTTTTTTCTTCTATCTTTATTTTTATCAAAATATGGCATACTATTATTATAAATTTAATTGAGAAAGTAGAGCGATTACCATTAGCCATATGGTGAGAAAGTTTATTACCGGGCACGGTTAACGTACTTATTTCTCATATGCTAGTCATTGCAAAGGAAAAAACTAAGAAAAAAAGAAAGAAAATCTAAATGGTTATTCTCTACTGAATAACATGAAGTAAAGAATAACCATTTAGTAGATAAAAAGTAAAGAAAAACGTGCTTAAGGTATAATAAAAGAGGTAAAAATAAAAGTAAAAACTAAAAAAATAACTAGTTTAGTAAAGTAAAAAAATAATGTAATAAAAAAAGTAAAATAGAAAAGTTTTATAAGCTCGAACAAGCAATGACATCTTTATGATCCTTCCAAACATAGATTACGGTGAGTACTGAAAATCTATCGCAAACATTAAACTTTAAGAGTTAGCCTCGATGGGAAGTATCAAAAGCATACCCAGCTTATTAAAAAAGGGTGGGAGGCAGTTTAACAATAATATGTATTTATTTTAGAAAGGAATGTATAATGCCAAGAAAAAGAAATTCCCTCAAGCATGATTTATTTATTGCAGCTTCAAAAAATATCACAAACAATCGAACGAGGACAAGCTATAAAAGAGCAATTACTCGTTTCACAAAGTGGGCTAAAGAACACAATATTAAGAAAAAATCAGATATTACTGAAGAAGTAATTCAACTATACCAACTAGATCTAAATGATGATCCAAAACAATACTCTGTTGCTACCATTCACACTTATTTAGCACCTGTTTGTAAAGCAGTTGATATCAACATGAATAGAGTTAGAAAAGACAAGCGTTCCAGCGACAAAATTATCCGAGGTCGTGTAAAATCAAAAAACTCACAAGGTAAACATCAAGAAACAGACTCTCGCTTCTCTCGTCTGGTTAATTTTCAGCGGGCAGTTGGGATTCGTAGATCCGAATTAAAAAAATTAAAAGGAAAAGATATTCGAAAAGATAATAATGGAAATTACTATGTTTTAGTTCAGCGTGGAAAGGGAGGAAAATTTCAACCTCAACTTATTCTTCCTCAAGATGTTCCAGTCGTCCTCGATACCTTTAAAAATAAACAAGAGGATGATTATATCTTTACAGATGTGGAAATGAATAATCTAATCAATCTACATGGGATGCGAGCTCAACATGCAAGAGAGTGTTATTACTTCTACTTGAATAAACTCCAAGATAATCCAAATTTCAAGGTGAATTTAAAAAATTTTTTAATAGAACGTTGGGAGGTTGGTCACCAAAATTTAAGGGATAAATCATTAAAGAAATTTGAAAAACAAAAGAAAAACTTCATTAATGAACTAAGAGATGAACCTTATAAAATTCGTGGATCAAACTATAAAAAAGCCTTAAATTCAGCCCTGCCTACAAAATATAATCGTTTAGCCTTGATGGCTGTCTCGGTCTTCCATCTTTCCCACTGGCGTCTATCCGTTACAGTGACCAACTATATTCTTTAAAGTATTTCATTTTCGACTAAAAAATGAAGAAAAAAAACGGAAAAAAACAGTTTTTCGACGTTTTTATGGCATACTTAAATTGTATGGCTAATAGTTTTAACACATTTTACAGACATAGTATAAATTTAAAGGAGAAAAAGATGTCAATTAAAGATCAGTTACAAAGAGAATTCAAAGGTTCAAATTTTGAAATTCGTGAAAAATTAATAACAGATACCTACTTCACTAGCTTTTTAGAATACGTTAGTTCACCTGAATCAATCTCAAAATTAATTGAAGAAGGCTATGCTGATAAAAGAAATCAGTTAGATGAATACATTGATTTTGCACTTCATCATAATTTAATTACTAAGCAAAATAATATGATTCAAGCTACCGATCTTGGTTTAGCTTGGGTCTGGTGGGCATATGCACCAGTTGAAGGCAATGATTGGATTTAGGTTAAAATAGCACTATAATTTCTGCATATCATAAAACTAACAAAAGAATTATAGTGTCTATTTTGTTGTAGAAAAAAATCCCCGCCAAGATCTAACTTGGCGGGGATTTGGTGGGGAATAACTCCCCTATTTAAGATTTAAATCACCTTAAGCAATTCTTAACCTTAATATACTAGGCTTTCGCATTCAATTTGCGTTACTCTATTATTTAAGAGTAACTGAAGCTCCAGCTTCTTCCAATTTACCTTTGATTTCTTCAGCTTCAGCAGCTGCAACACCTTCTTTGATGACACCAGGTGCACCATCAACAAGTTCTTTAGCTTCTTTAAGACCAAGACCAGTGATTTCACGTACAACTTTGATAACGCCGACTTTCTTGTCGCCTGCAGATGTCAATTCGATATCGAATGAATCTTTAGCAGCACCTGCGTCAGCAGCACCAGCTGCAGCAACAGCTACAGGAGCAGCTGCAGTTACACCAAATTCTTCTTCGATAGCTTTTACAAGGTCGTTCAATTCAAGGATTGAAGCTTCTTTAATTTCAGCAATAATGTTTTCAATGTTCAATGCCATTGTTATTTCCTCCAAATAAGTTTAAATTTTATATTTTTATTATTTTGTAGCTAGGCTACGCTGCGTAGCTTAAGATTAAGCTGCGTCTTCTTTGTTGTCTGCAACCGCTTTGACTGCAAGAGCAACGTTGCGCACTGGCGCTTGAAGTACAGAAAGGAGCATAGAAAGAAGTCCTTCGCGGTTTGGAAGAGTTGCAAGTGCAAGAATCTCTTCTTTAGATGCGACAGCGCCTTCGATTGCACCACCTTTGATTTCAAGTGCTTCAGCGTCTTTTGCAAAATCGTTCAAGATTTTCGCAGGTGCGATAACATCTTCGTTAGAAAATGCTACTGCAGAAGGTCCAACGAATACAGATGCAAGATCTTCAAGACCAGCTTTTTCAGCTGCACGACGCAAGATTGAGTTTTTGATAACTTTAAACTCAACTTCGCTTCCGCGAAGGTTGCGACGGAGAACTGTATCTTGCTCAACTGTCAAACCGCGAGAATCTACAACGACGATTGATGCAGCAGCTTTCATTTTTTCAGCTACTACGTCAACAAGTTCCGCTTTTTTAGCAATAATTGCTTCACTCATTAGTGTGTTCACCTCCGTAATTATTTTGCTTGGGGAATTTTTCCAAAAGAAAAACGCGCCCAAACCTAGACACGAAAGTACAATACGCTTCTTTTAATTGATACGTTTTGTCCTCGGTAGGATCTTTATGAGTCGAGCTCCCCTACTGTCTTAGGCAGTTTTTTCAAACCGTAGATTAGTTTATCATATATAAAAAAAGAATGCAAGTACTTTTGCAAACTTTTTTTATATTTTTTAATCGTTATAAAGACTCTTGATATTATTCAACCAAGCATAGGCTAGTCCCATTAGAACTCCTCCTCCTACCCAGTTGGCAAAGAAAGTCACGCAATAATGTCGTAAAATATTTAAAAACTCAAAATGCGGTAATTGGCTAGATACTGAATTAAAGCTTAATAATGAGAAGGAAGCAAAGTTTGCTGCCAAGTGTTCATTGGTCATAAAGACAAACATATAGATAGCTGAGAGGGCTAAGAGAACCTTGGCTGTTTCATCTTTGAAATATAGATAAGAAAGAATAGCAATATTTACGAAGATATTGGCAATAACTCCTTCAAAGAAAACCACTTGATTGCCTCGTTGGAGTTTATTTTCTGCTACCGTGGCTAGGAAACCTTTTGGATCGATATGTGCAAAGGCAGTTGTTTGATTGAAAAGAAAAGCGACGATTAAAGCACCAATTAAATTAAAGAAGGTACAATAAAGAAGAATCTCCAACGCTTTCTTCCAGTTAATTTTCTTTAGATAGGTACCCGCCGTCAGATACATCATATTTGAGGTGGTTAATTCCGCATTTAAGAATAGGAGGTAAACCAAGCCCCAGGCAAAGATGAATGGAAATAGAAAACGACCAGATCCAGGTACAAAGGTATTTAATAAGTCAGCTGCAACTGCTCCAACCGCCGTACTTAAAGTAAGAAATCCACCCGCAAAAATAGAACGGACTGCATAGCGCGTTTTAGATTTCTGATAGAGATCTTCCTTCTTATTACACGCCGCTCCAACTTTTTGAATAAAATTAGATTCAGACATAATATTCTCCTTATATAATGTTTGTGAACAAAATCATTATATCATAGAGAGAAAAGTTTGAAAAGGTTTTCAGGAAGAATTCTTAACTTTTCATCATATACGTTTTATATCGAATATCACTGTGTGCTAAAAACAAATAAAAAAACAGGCATCTGCCTGTTTTAGTTTTAATAATTCAAACGGTTTGCCCAAGCGATATCCAAATTCAAGATTTCTTGTGAAGTGAACTGTTGACGATATGGATTGTATACCGAACCTGTAATACCACCTTGAACATTTGGTGAATCGTATTGAGTTAAATTATAAGTTTCAATGATGTTATTAAGTTTTGCATAGTAGCTTGTGTCTGTCGCATAAACCCCTGTCAACGCTGCTGTTGCATCTTGATAACTAGAGGTGTTGCTCTTCCAAGCACCTGCAAAATGTCCTTGTTTCAAAACAGCTACGTAGTCCTGCAATGATTCGTAGTAGGATGGGTAAGAACGAAAAGCATCATTAATGGTATAGGCATTTCCAGCCCCGTCATCTTCCCAAGTTTGCATCACTGCAGATTGGCCAGCATAACTTCCTTTAATCCCGAAAAGGTTGTAATGCGGATAAGAAGACAAGCCAGACTGACCTGATCCACTTTCAAGGATGGCTTGTGCGATCATAACGGAAGCATAAAGGTCATTCTCTTGACCGAGCTGACGAGCTGACTCACCAATTTGTGAGATGAAAGCTTCAGTAGGGTCTGAATAAGCTTGGTAAGTTCCATCATTAGCACCAACTGATGTGACGTGCTCGCTCATAGCAGCAGCAAATGTCCCCACTGCTAATACAGAAACGAACAAACCAAATAATTTCGTTTTATTCCGTATTTTCTTTTTCATAATACAATTTATCTCCAATTAATTTTTTATCATCTTTTATCTTTATAGAGATTATACCATATAAATAGAAGAAAACAAAGGCACTTATATTACACTTGTATTACAATTGCGAGATAAATCCAAAACAAAAATGACATTTTCATGTCATTTCAATTTATTTCGTAAAACGCATTTTCTAAAATAGCATCCCAGGACTTCTCTAGTCCTTCCCTGGTTACAGAAGAAAAGACGATAAAGGTGTCAGCTGGATCAAAATCTAGTTTTTTCTTGATGATCGATTCATGTTTGTTCCATTTTCCACGTGGAATTTTATCTGCCTTAGTCGCTACCAAGATTACTGGAATTTCGTAGTACTTTAAGAATTCATACATTTGGACATCATCTGCAGAAGGTTCATGACGAAAATCGACTAGGCTAACGACTGCTTTTAAGTTCTCCCGGCTAGTGAGGTATTCTTCAATCATCCTTCCCCACTTCTCGCGCTCTTTTTTTGAGACACGTGCGTAACCATAACCAGGTACGTCTACCAAACGGAGTTTATCATCGATATTGAAGAAATTGAGCAATTGGGTTTTTCCTGGTTTCCCAGATGTTCTGGCCAGGTTTTTTCGATTTAAGAGAGTATTAATAAAAGAAGACTTGCCGACATTGGATCGACCGGCAAGTGCAACTTCTGGAATCTCATCTTGAGGATAATGGCTCTTATTTGCAGCGCTTAAGAGGATATCCGCATTATGTGTGTTAATTTCCATATTTTATCTTTCTAGGCTGTTTCGAGAATTGGTTTTTCAGTTCCGTCTACAGCTTCTTTTGTAATTCGAACAAGTTTGACATCTTCTTGATTTGGAATTTCAAACATGACATCCATCATGGTTTCTTCGATAATTGAACGAAGTCCACGAGCTCCTGTTTTTCTTTCGATGGCTTTATTAGCAATCTCTTGAAGGGCTTCATCATCGAATTCCAATTCAACATTATCATAAGAAAGCAAGGTTTGGTATTGTTTTACCAAGGCATTGCGTGGCTCTTTCAAGATACGGACAAGGTCGTCAACTGTCAATTGCTCAAGAGCAGCAAAGACTGGAAGACGTCCGATCAATTCTGGGATAATCCCGAATTTTTGAATATCTTCTGCCACGATTTCTTGCATGTAAGAGCTTGATTCATCAATAGCTTTATTGTTTTTACCGAAACCGATGACTTTTTCACCGAGACGTTGTTTGACAATTTCTTCGATCCCGTCAAAAGCCCCACCTACGATGAAGAGGATGTTCTTGGTATCCACTTGGATCATCTCTTGTTGAGGGTGTTTACGTCCCCCTTGAGGTGGGACACTAGCGACGGTTCCTTCGATGATCTTCAAGAGGGCTTGTTGTACCCCTTCACCAGAAACGTCACGTGTGATAGAGACATTTTCACTTTTCTTAGCGATCTTATCGATTTCATCGACATAGATAATGCCTCGTTCAGCACGCTCGATGTTGAAATCAGCTGCCTGAAGAAGTTTCAAGAGAATGTTTTCAACGTCTTCTCCCACATAACCAGCTTCTGTCAAGGCTGTTGCATCTGCAATGGCAAATGGGACATTCAAGCTACGTGCTAAGGTTTGGGCCAAGAAAGTCTTACCTGAACCAGTAGGACCAATCATGAGGATGTTTGATTTTTGCAATTCAACATCTGTCTCGTCTTCGCGCGTATCATGGAAGTTGATGCGTTTGTAGTGGTTGTATACCGCTACAGCAAGGGCACGCTTGGCGCGATCTTGACCGATGACATAGTGGTTCAAGATATTGAGCAATTCGATTGGTTTTGGAACTTCACTAAGGTCTGCAAGAACTTCTTCTGCTAGCTCCTCGCGAATAATTTCTTGTGCTAACTCTACACATTCATTACAGATAAACGCGTTGTTTCCTGCAATGATTTTTTGGACTTCATCTTGACTCTTTCCGCAAAATGAACAATAAACCATCATATCATTATTTTGATTCGTTGGCATGTATTTCCTCTTTCTGTCATTTTCTGTTTCTATTTAGTTTAAAATAAGGTCATGTAAAAGGCGTGAATGGAATTCACAAGATTGGTAAAAGCATTTAGTAAGAATAAAATAGCGAGGCCGAACCGTTTTTTACGAAAGGTTTGTAAGGCGCAAATCAAACAGATGACACATAGGACAGCTGTAAAAAAACCAAAGACACTTCGCTCCATTAGTCTAAATCCTTTCTCTTATAATAGTTGACCGTAAAATCATAGGGGTTCTTCTCATCTTTTGGATGATGGACTTGACGGACTCTTTCATAGCGATTCTCTTCAAATCTCGGTGCCAATGTATCGCCATCAATATCCGCATGAATCATGGTCTGGATCAACTCTTCTAACTGGTCAGAAAAGAGCCTTAAAATCTGACTGCCTCCAATAATATAAAGATTCTTCTCTTGCTTCTGATACCACTCCAAGACTTCTTCCTTACTGTGCATGACGAGTACAGCATCGTTTTCAGGATCATAAGCTTGATCTTGCGTTAAGATAATACTAGTTCGACCTGGTAGAACCCGTTTTTTCATACCATCAAAGGTCACTCTTCCCATGAGAATTGCTTGTCCCATGGTTGTTTCTTTGAAATGCTGAAGCTCAGCAGGCAGATGCCAAGGCATCACTTGGTCTTTTCCAATAATGCCATTTTCAGTCTGAGCCCAGATACCAATTATCTTTTTCATTCTCTCATCCTTTACACTGATACTTCTATTTTATCAAATTTTCTTATAAAAGACTGATTTCAACTATCTAGTTTGGAGGATATTTTTTTAAATACAAACAGAAAAAACCGCGAGATTTTCGCGGTTTTTCTTAGCCACAAGTTAGCTTAGTCTTCTTTTTTGCGTTTTGCAAATCCGAATAATGAGAGACCTGCTAAAGCGCTAAAGATTGCAAGACCAGCAGTAGAAGATTCTTTTGTTCCTGTGTTTGGAAGTTGTGCAGTAGGATTTTGTGGATCGATATACTTCACTTCTTCTTTCGTTTCTGGAACGACAGGAATAGTTGGTTCTTCTGGTTTTGGTTGTGGAGTAGGTTGTGGTTGTGGTGTTGGTTGCGGTTGTGGTTGTGGAGTAGGCTGTGGCTGTGGCTCTGGTGTCGGAGTTGGATCCGGAATTGGAGTTGGTGTCACAGTCTTCTTGTAGATATGTTGAATGTTTCCATCTTTATCTACAACAGTCTTCACGAAGTCATAACCTGGGATATCTTTCTTCGGTTGTTCCCCATCTTCTGTTGGGTTACCTGGGATTGGATCTCCATTTTCGTCTACATATGAAGTCGTAACTTTTTCATAGACGTGTTCGGTATCACCATTAGGCAATTTCTTCGTTTCCACAAAGCGGTAACCTGGAATTTCAACTTTTGGTTCTTCTCCATCAACTGTAGGATATCCTGGGATTTCCTTACCTTCTTTATCAACAAACTTAGTGATTGGAAGGACAGTTGGTGTGTAAGTTGCAGTAACTGGAGTACCGTTCTTATCAACACGTTTCACTGTTACGCCTGTACCTGTTCCTGTGAATGATTTCTCTGGTACGAAGGTTACGGTTCCGTCTGGAGCAACTGTGTAAGTTCCTTCACCTGGAATAACTTTTGTTGTTGAACCATCTTCAAAGGTAGCTGGTACATCATCATCCATTGGGATTGCAGGGTTACCAGGTGTGAAGCTTGGTGTACCTGTTTGAGTTTGACCTTGGATGTCTGTTGATGTTGCAGGATCAGCAGTTGGTACAACAGGAGTGATCTTAGGTGTGTAAGTTGTCTCAGCAACCGTTCCGTTTGTATCTTTACCTTGAACCTTAACTGGCACAACATCACCTGAGTAAGATTTATCAGTTGGTGTGAAGGTTACAACACCTGTTTCTTTATCGACTGTGAAAGTACCGATTTCTTTACCTTCTGGTGACTTGGCAACTACTGATTCTGCTGGCTGACCATTTTCGTCAAGAAGAGTAATGGTATCTTTGTCGATTGGTGCAACTGGGTCACCTTCTGTGAAGGTTACAGTTCCAGTTTGAACCACACCTTGAGGTGCTTCTGATTCAGCTGGACTTGCTGTTGGGGTTACTGGTGTCACAGTTGGTGTGTACTTAGCAGTAACTGGAGTACCGTTCTTATCAACACGTTTCACGGTTACGCCTGTACCTGTTCCTGTGAATGATTTTTCCGGTACGAAAGTAACAGTTCCATCTGGAGCTACTGTATAAGTACCTTCACCTGGAATGGTCTTCGTAGTTGAGCCATCTTCAAATGTTGCAGGAGTATCATCATCCATTGGAACATTTGGATTACCTGGTGTGAAGGTTGGTGTTCCTGTTTGCGTTTGACCTTGTTTGTCAGTAGATGTTGTATCTTCTGAAGTTGGTGTTACAGGCGTTACAGTTGGTGTATATGTCGCAGAAGCTTTTGTTCCGTTCATATCTTCACGAACAACTGTTACAGCTGGTGCAGTACCAACAAATGATTTTTCTGGTACAAATGTAACTGTACCGTCTGGTGCGACTGTGTAAGTACCAACACCGTCTACAGTCTTCGTAGTTGAACCATCTTCGAAGGTTGCTGGAACATCATTGTTCATTGGCACACGGCTGTCACCTTCAGTGAATTCAGGTTTACCTGTTTGAGTGGCACCTTGAATATCTGTAGATGTTGCTGGCTCAGCTGTTGGAGTTACTGGTGTCACAGTTGGTGTGTACTTAGCTGTGATTTCAGTGCCGTTCTTATCCACGCGTTTCACTGTTACGCCTGAAGCAGTTCCAGTGAATGATTTTTCTGGTACGAAGGTTACGGTTCCATCTGGAGCAACTGTGTAAGTTCCTTCGCCATCTACTGTCTTAGTGGTTGAACCATCTTCGAAGGTAGCTGGAGTATCTTCATCAATTGGTACATTTGGATTACCTTCTGTGAAGGTTGGTTTACCAGATTGTGTTTGACCTTGGATATCAGTCGATGTAGCATCTTCAGAAGTTGGAACAACTGGAGTAATCTTCGGTGTATAAGTTGTTTCAACTGTAGTTCCGTTTGTATCAGCTGCTTGAACCTTAACTGGAACAACATCACCTGAGTAAGATTTATCCGTTGGTGTGAAGGTTACAACACCTGTTTCTTTATCAACTGTGTATGTACCGATCACGTCACCTGCTGGTGATTTCGCTTCTACTGATGCTGCTGGTTGACCATTTTCATCAAGAAGTGTAATCGAATCCTTGTTAATTGGAGCTACTTCATCACCTTCTGTAAAGGTTACAGTTCCAGTTTGAACAAGACCTTGAGGTCCAGTAGATTCAGCTGGTGTTGCTGTTGGAGTTACTGGAGTTACAGTTGGTGTGTAAGTTGCAGAAGCTTTTGTTCCGTTCTTATCTTCACGAACAACTGTTACGGCTGGTGCTTTACCTGTGAATGATTTTTCAGGAACAAAGGTTACAGTTCCGTCTGCTGCTACTGTGTAAGTACCAACGCCATCAACTGTCTTAGTCGTTGAGCCATCATCGAAGGTTGCTGGAACGTCATCGTTCATTGGCACACGGCTGTTGCCTTCAGTAAATTCAGGCTTACCTGTTTGAGTTTGACCTTGCTTACCAGTTGTTTCAGCTGGTTGAGCTGTCGGTGTTACTGGAGTTACAGTTGGTGTGTAAGTCGCGGAAGCTTTTGTTCCGTTCATGTCTTCACGTACAACTGTTACCGCTGGTGCAGTACCAGTAAATGATTTCTCAGGTACGAATGTCACTGTTCCGTCTGCTGCTACTGTGTAAGTACCAACGCCGTCAACAGTCTTGGTAGTTGAACCATCATCAAATGTTGCTGGAACATCATCGTTCATTGGCACGCGGCTGTCGCCTTCAGTAAATACAGGCTTACCAGTTTGTGTAGCACCTTGGATATCAGTTGTTTCAGCTGGTGTCGCTGTCGGTGTGACAGGAGTTACAGTTGGTGTGTAGGTTGCAGAAGCTTTGGTTCCGTTCTTATCTTCACGAACAACGGTTATGGCTGGTGCTTTACCTGTGAATGATTTCTCAGGGACAAAGGTCACAGTTCCGTCTGCTGCTACTGTGTAAGTACCAACGCCATCAACTGTCTTGGTAGTTGAGCCATCGTCAAATGTTGCTGGAACATCTTCATTGATTTCTACTGTTTTCTCAACGCCATCAACTGTTACGGTTCCACCCTTGAATTCAGGTTTACCAGTTTGTGTAGCACCTTGAATATCTGTTGTTTCAGCTGGTGTAGCTGTTGGAGTTACTGGAACAATTTCAGGTGTGTAGGTTGTATCTACCTTGATACCGTTTGAGCTTTCAGCTTGAACCTTAACAGGCGTTACTTTACCAGTATAAGATTTGTCAGTTGGTGTGAAGGTTACTTGTCCAGTTGCTGGATCAATTGAGTAAGTACCGATTTCAGTTGTTCCATCAGCAGCATAAGCTGGTGTGCTTGATACTTCATTACCATCCTTATCCAAAAGCGTGTAGCTATTATCTTTAATCGTAATCGCTTTATCTTGACCATTAACTTGAACAGTTGCACCTTCAAAGGTTGGTGTTCCTGTTTGTGTCGCACCTTGGATATCTTTAGATGTAGCTGGATTAGCTGTTGGAACAGCTGCTACAACTGTTGGTGTGTAACTTGCATCTGAAGTGATAGTTGAAGTCTTACCGTCTGCATTGGTAATTGTTGCAGTCGCTTGGACTTTCACGCCAGTTGCAGTTCCGACGAAGTCTTTTTCAGGTGTGAAGGTTACTGCTCCTGTAGTAGGATCGATTGTATAAGTTCCTTCACCTGCTACTGTTACAGTTGTTTCATCCGTCGGTTGACCTGTTGCAGGGTCAATCAATTTCTTGCTTGTGATTTGAGCAGTCTCATCATCACTCAAAGCAAATGTAGGTGTCTCTGTTTGAGGAACATTTTGAATGTCTTCAGAAACTTTATTTGTTGGAGTAAGAGTGACTGGATTTACAGTTGGTGTGTAAGTTGCAGAAGCTTTGCTTCCGTTCTTATCTTCACGAACAACGGTTACGGCTGGTGCAGTACCAGTGAAGCTTGGGTCTGGAACAAATGTTACAGTTCCATCAGCTGCTACTGTGTAAGTACCAACACCTTCTACTGTCCTCGTTGTTGAACCATCGTCAAAGGTTGCTGGTACAGCATCATTCATCGGCACACGACTGTTACCTGCAGTAAATTCAGGTTTACCAGTTTGAGTCGCACCTTGAACACCTGTTGATTCAGCTGGGGCTGCAGTTGGCGTTACCGGAGTCACTGTTGGTGTGTAAGTCGCTGAAGCCTTAGTTCCATTCATGTCTTCACGAACAACAGTTACAGCTGGTGCAGTGCCAACGAATGATTTTTCAGGAACGAAAGTAACTGTTCCGTCTGTTGCTACTGTGTAAGTACCAACGCCTTCAACTGTCTTAGTTGTTGATCCATCATCGAAGGTTGCTGGAACATTTTCATTGATGGCAACTGTCTTCTCAACACCATCAACAGTCACTGTTCCACCCTTGAATTCAGGTTTACCTGTTTGAGTAGCACCTTGGATATCTTTTGTTTCAACTGATTTTGCAGTTGGGGTTACTGGAACGATTTCTGGTGTGTAAGTTGTATCCACCTTGATACCGTTTGAGCTTTCAGCTTGAACCTTGGCTGGTGTGACTGCACCAGTGTATGATTTATCAGTCGGTGTGAAAGTTACTTGACCAGTTGCTGGGTCGATTGTGAAGTTACCGATCACGGTTGTACCGTCTGCCGCATAAGCTGGTGTCGTTGAAACTTCGTTACCATCTTTATCTAGCAATGTGTAGCTATTGTCTTTAATGGTAATAGCTTTATCTTCACCATTTACTTGAACAGTTGTTCCTGCAAAGGTTGGTGTACCGGTTTGAGTCGCACCTTGGATATCTTTTGAAGTTGCAGGGTTTGCAGTTGGAACTGCTGGCACAACAGTTGGTGTGTAGGTCGCATCTGAAGTAATGGTTGCAGTCTTACCATTAGCATTTGTAATAGTAGCAGTTGCCTGAACAGTTACTCCTTTTGCAGTACCAACAAAGTCTTTTTCAGGTGTGAAGGTCACCGCTCCTGTAGTAGGATCGATTGTATAGCTACCTTCACCTGCTACTGTCACTGTTGTTTCATCAGTTGGTTGACCAGTTGCTGGATCTACCAGTTTCTTGCTAGTGATTTCAGCAGTCTTATCATTACTCAAATCAAAGGTTGGTGTTTGTGTTTGAGGAACATTTTGAACATTCTCAGAAACCTTGTCTGTAGGAGTCACTGTGATTGGAGTAACCGTTGGTGTGTATTTAGCGCTTGCTGTCTTAAGGTATTCATCACGGACGGTACCGTCTTTATCTTTTCCGACAGGAGCTGTTACAGATACGGTAACACCTTGAGCTGTAACTGTGAATCCTGGTTCTGGAACAAAGGTTACTTTACCAGTAGCATCATCAATGCTGTAAGTTCCTTCGCCCGCTACTGTTACAGAGGTTGCATTGGTTACTTGACCAGTCGCTGGGTCCACCAATTTAGCAGGGTATTCCAAGCTTGGAGTGACAGAGATCTTTTCGCCATTAGCATTCGTTGTAGTTGTGTTAAAGGTAGGTGTACCAGTTTGAGTCGCACCTTGGACATCTGATGAAGTCTTATCTACCCCTTCAATTTCCGTTGGTGTAACTGTTGGGATGTATAGACCGTCCATGGTATTGATGGCAGTATCGACATTGGCTTCATCGGCTGGGAATTTTGTTGACCAACCCGTATCGTAGCCATTGCTGTCTGTACGACGGATAGAGATACCGTCAGCTGTTCCAAGGAAGTGATCTTCGGGAATGAACTCAACATCCACAGAAGTTCCGTTTGAAGTGATCTTGTACTTCCCTTGACCAGCTACAGCATAGTAGCCATCTGCACCAGGTGTTACGACTTGCCCTGTACGGTTATCTATCATTTGTGGAGCTACTGTTTCATCAATTTTTGCTGACTCAGTTAGGCTATAGCCTTGCAAACCTCGAGCAGTAAAGGCTACAGTAGCGGTTTGTTTTGCACCTTGAGGGCCTGTTGTTTCTTTAAATTCCCCTTTTGGTGGGTGAGTGATTTGAGTCTTAAAGTCTTCAACCTCACCAGAGAAAGCCATACCCGTTGGGCTTTCAATCTCCTTATCATTCTTTGCGATACGGATCCGAACGCCCAATTCATTGACACTAGGATCAATATAGGTTTTACTCTTTGTAAAGCTTAACGTAGCCGTTCCATCTTGGGTAATAGTTGTTAAATCAGAACGTTCATCTTCATCGAAGGTTCCGTTTTGGTTGAAATCTATCCAACCATAGATGTTAGCTTTTGCTGCTCCACCCGTATGAGCTTCCACTGAAATGGTGTAATTACCTGGACGTGTCCGGTCCATCTTGATCAGCTCATTAGTTTTTCCTTTGAGATCATTTGGAAGTAATTGGTCGATGCCTTCATCCGCAGTGGTCGCCTTGTCATCACCCGTCCAATCAAGGGTATTGTTTTCATCCATATCAGGACTCAAGTGACCGAGATAAGGTTGGTTCACTTTCTTACCAGTAATTCCATCTACAGTTGCAATCGAATGAATAGCTTTACCGTATGATTCAGGCGCATCTCCTTCATCAAGTGGGAAGAATCCTAGCATAGCAGACTGTTTACCACCTGAAGCGATGTAAAGACCGATTTCAGAAGCTCCCTTTGTCATAACAAGAGGAACATCAACATCATTTGCAGAAATATTTGGACCGAAGACACCTGTACCGAGACCTCCAGTTGTTAAATCAGCACTTCCAAAATACTTCCAAGCGACCTCTTTTTTGTCTGGTCCAACTTGAGTTGTTCTACGAAGTTGGTCAAGATTAGTTCTAGCGAAATTCATACCGTTTACATTGGTGGAAGGGTTTGAACCAAATAATTTGTCTGTATCTTCTGGAATGTAGGTTACATTATATCTTCTAGTCGATTTTTTCCATTCCCCTATATGTTTCCATCCTTCACCATTGGTGGTAAACAGAACCAATTCACCAGGGTTAGCTGACTCACCATCTGCCATGACAATGGCAGGTTTTACGGTTTTGCCACGGAAGGTCGCAGAAACTTCAAACTGGATCCCAATGTTCCCACCGGTTAATTCTGAACTAATAGTAGTTTTCTTAGTTGTACCAGTATCAATCCCCTCATTTTTAATTTCAGTCCAACGGTTTTGAGGCTCGGCAATAACCTTAGCTTCTTCACCGGCATTAAATTCCGCCAAGGTAAACGGATTTGCATTTCCATTCACATAACCATTTCTAGCATTGGGGTCATAGGTCGCTTTTTCAGCTTCTGTTGCTCCTCGTTCTTCAAGGCGTTTTTTGTATATTTCTGTCGCTTGGAAAGGCTTCAAAGATTTTACCTTGATGGTTACAACATAGCCAGGCATGATTTCCTTGGTGTAGGTCGCGCCGACTTGGAGAGCAAGTTCCCCTTTTGATGTTGTAGTAGTCCCTGTCCAGTTGGCTGTATCGCCAAAGTCCAACCAGGAGATTTGACTAGCAAGGTCTGCAGCATTTACATTTGTTGTAAAGCCAGGTTTTTCAACTTTTGGAGTTGAAGTTGCGTCTTCAACGTCATCCCCGATCAAGCTTGGATCATTTGGGTCACCAAGAGCACGACGATTACGACGCTTAGGACCAGAAGTCTCTGCTGTCACAGCATTGTTTTCTGAGGCTAGTGCTACGACACCAGCAGCCACTTCTTCTTTCTTATCTGTTGCAGCTGCTTCTGCTGCCTTGTTTGCTGGCGTAGTTGCTTCTAATTTTGGTGTTGCAGCGGTTGATGTTCCCGGTGCAGTTGAGGTAGCAGATGTTGCTGAAGCTGCTGTACTTGTGCTACTTGCTTCACTAGTTGAAGCAGGTGCTGTTGATGTTGCTGCAGCAGTTGAAGTCTCTGGTGCAGTGATTGCTGCGTTTGCATCATAAGTAGATGTCGTTGCAGCTGTTGATGTTGCTGAAGTTGCTGTAGCTGTTGACGCTTCAGGCGCTTCTGACGCTGTTGCAACTGCTGCTACACTTTCACTTGTCGTATCTGTCTTTTCTTCTGCGGCTACACTTGCGGCTGTCCCAACCATAACAAGTGTTCCCAATAGTACAGAGCAAACACCCACATTCAATTTACGAATTGAGAATCTGCTAATACGATCATTAAATAAGTCTTTCCCCATCTAATGGACCTCCATATTTATCTATAAATTAACATTCTTTTTAAAATTGTTTAGTTTTTACAAACCTTATCTATTTTAACAAAAACCGAACGATTTTCAAAACATATTGACTCAAAAATGAGTAAAAATTTTTAGCTAAAATTGTTTTAATTCTAAAAGGATTTTACCAATTGATCAAGGTATCAAAAAACCTTGATTTATTACTAAATGGCAAGATCGAACTTCAATTGTGGCTTCACTGGATCATAATCGACCAGTTCAAAATCTTCTGGTTTGATGTCAAAGAAATTGGTTCCATCTGGTACATTCAAAACCAAGTGTGGCCGACAATCTGAAGGCTCCCGACGGAGTAACTCTTCAGCCTGTTCAAATTGATTATCATAAATGTGAAGATTATTAATGAAGTAAAAGAACTTTCCGACCTTCCAGCCAAAGTGCTTGGCAATCATCATCTGTAGCGCTACATACTGCATGGCGTTGATATGGTGGGCCACCAACATATCATTAGAACGCTGGGTTAAGGTCGCATCTAGATAGATTTCTCCATCCACGCGACGCACGTCAAACATGGTTTGAAAAGCACATGGCAGAAGACCTTCTGTCTCTTCAAAGGCATCATAATCCCAAAGCGAGATAATATTGCGGCGATTCCAAGGATTGGCCTCTAATTGTTTGAGGATTTTATTGGTAAGGTCATGCTTTTTGACCACAGCACCATAGCGTTGACCGATGGTGCGACTATCCCCTACTTCCCAGTCATTCCAGTAGTGGACATTGTATTTATCTTCTAACAGGTCTAAGCTATTCGATTGATCCTGGTAGATCCAGAGCATCTCTTTGATGGCTGATTTAATCGCGATGGGACGAAGGGTCGTGATAGGAAACTCGCCTTTTGAGAGGTCAAACTCCATAAAGGCTCCTGTGATGTACTTGGAGTTGGCCGTTCTGCCATCCTTGTACTTAGGACGCGCCTGCTCTGACCAGACCCCTTCTTCCATGATTTTTCGAATATTTTCTTTAAAAATTGTATCTGCTTTTGTCATATCTCCTCCTTTAATCTACTATTGCCTTCATTATATCACAGGATAAAGAAAAAAGGAGAGGCAAATCTCCTTTTAATCTTATTGTAATACAAGAGATGCGGCACCAATGACACCAGCATCATTTCCCAAAGTAGCAAGCGCCAATTGAGTAGATTCACGTACTTGTGGGAATGAGTTTTCTTCAAAGACCTTGCGCACGCCATCCAAGAGGAAGTCTCCAGCCGCAGATACCCCACCACCGATAACGATCTTAGATGGGTTCAAGGTTGAACCAATATTGGCTGCAGCAAGTCCAAGGTAGCGTGAGAAGTTCTTATAAACGATCAAAGCAAGAGCGTCACCCTCTTTTGCTAGATCAAAGACCGTTTTAGCTGTCACTTCTTCACCATTGTCGATCAAGACTTTCAATTGAGAGTCCCCTTCGTACTCATCTGCATAACGACGAGTCAAGTTGACGATCCCAGTTGCTGAGGCAACCGTTTCAAGACAGCCTTTTTTACCACAGGTACATTGGATTGGATCATCAAAGTCAACCGTGATGTGACCAAGTTCCCCAGCAGCTCCACGCACACCGTGCAGGAGACGACCTTCAGCGACGATACCACCGCCAACACCTGTACCAAGTGTCATGAAGACAACATCAGGTTGGTTTTCACCAGCCCCTTTCCAACGTTCACCCAAAGCAGCAACGTTGGCATCGTTATCAATGAAGAATGGAATATGAAGAGCACTTTCGATCTTTTCTTTAACTGGTTGAAGGGTCTTCCAGTTCAAGTTGTAGGCCCCAATAACTGTACCTTTTTCACGGTCAACAACACCAGGCGATCCCATTCCGATTCCTTGGAATTCAGAAGCATCAAGCCCAAGCATTTCCAAACGATGAGCGATCGATTCGATCATATCCTCTACAATATGACTTCCTTCATCCAAGATATTTGTTTTAATAGACCATTTTTCTTGAACTTCCCCATCCAAAGTAAGGATGGCAAACTTAATTGAAGTTCCCCCAAGGTCAATCCCAATAATTTTTTTAGACATCTGTAACTCCTTTCAAACTTGTAAACACTTACAGATCTATTATATCAGACTTTTTATCAAACGCAAAGGTTTGCACGTAACTTTTCTTAACTTTTTAACAAGAGACTAAAGGATTGAAATCCTAGAATGAGGAAAATCAAGCCAATAATATTTAATAGAAAGACGCTAATCGAGAGCGGACTAACGATTAGGAATAAACCGATGAAAAGCTGTAGCAAGGCAAAGAAGATATAACGCTTGGACAGTTCTTCAACCTTCCTCGAGTAGAAATTGGCTTTTCGGAAGTTTAAAATCGAACGGTAGATCAGCCAAATTCCTAAAGTGACAGGAAAGACAATCGGCAAGGTCTTGTAGCCATAGAGCAGTAAGTAGACCGCAAAAACCAAGGCGACCATACTGTGAAAGAGCTGTTGTTGCTGAATGATACCAGCTTGGCGCAATCGGTAATAGCGTGAAAAACGCGAAAGGGAGATTAAAAAGAAACCACAGGAAATCAACCAGCTAAACGATCCAATGTGCTCGATTGGATTGATAAACAAGACGATACCGATAATGGTAAAAATAGTAGCTGAAATCCCAAGGGATATCCGGTTCAATTGATTCATAGGGCCTCCTTATTCATCTAATTCGCTCAGATATTCATAGCGATCGTACTTCTCAAGTAGTCGCTCATTTTCCTGATCCAGTTCTTTTTGAAGGGCTGACAATTTGCCAAAGTCAGAGCCGTTTTCATTCATCTCCACTTCAATCTCTGCGATCCGATTTTCAATGGCTTCGATATCTGCTTCAATACTCGCCCACTCTTGCTTTTCCATATAGCTCATGCGCTTCTTCTCTTCTTTTGGCTTGACAGGTTTCTCTTTTTCAACCTTGTGACTGGCCGTTACTTGAGCTGCTTCAAAGGCTTTCTCATCCAGATAATCCGTATAATTGCCAAAGAACTCCCGAATGCCCCCATTTTCAAAAACCAGGATCTTGCTTGCCACCTTGTCTAGGAAATAGCGGTCGTGGCTAACGGTAATGACGGGACCTCCAAAGTTTTGAAGAAAGTTTTCCAAAACCGTCAAGGTAGCGATATCCAAGTCATTGGTTGGCTCATCGAGGAGAAGCACATTGGGTTTTTCAATCAAGAGTTTTAAAAGAAAAAGGCGCTTCTTCTCCCCACCGGAGAGTTTTTCAATCAAGGTTCCGTGCATAGAACGTGGGAAGAGAAATTGCTCCAAGAGATCTGCAATTGATGTCGTCCCAACGGTCGTCTTCACTTCCTCAGCAACTTCCTGGAGGAAATTAATCACGCGCTTGCTCTCATCCAAACCATCGATTTGTTGTGAGAAATAAGCCACTCGCACGGTTTCTCCGATGATGACTTGCCCTGACTGAGGCTGGAGTCGCTCGGCGATCAGATTGAGTAGAGTGGACTTACCGACGCCATTATCCCCGACAATCCCAATGCGATCCTTATTCTGCACCAAGAGGTTAAAATCCTGTAAAATCGGCTTGTTTTCAAAAGCAAAACTCACATCTTTAAACTCAATGACTTTCTTTCCGATCCGACTGGTCTCAAAGTTCATCTCCAAATCTGTCTGGTTGCTTTGACTAGACAAGTCTTGCTTAAGATCATGGAAACGATTGATCCGAGCCTGTTGCTTGGTCGCACGCGCCTGGGGTTGACGCCGCATCCAGGTCAACTCCTGCTTATAGAGTTGCTGCTTCTTATGAAGAAGGGCTGCATCACGCTCGTCTTGCTCAGCCTTTAAGCGAACATAATCCTGGTAGTTGCCCTGATACTCGATCAAGCTAGCTCGATCCAACTCAAAGATCCGTGTCGAGATATTATCCAAGAAATAGCGATCGTGGGTAATGAAAAGCACAGTTTTCTTAGAGTTCTTCAAGAAATTGGTCAACCATTCGATGGTATCAATGTCCAGGTGGTTGGTTGGCTCATCTAGTAAGAGCAGGTCGTGGTGAGACAGCAAAACTTGTGCCAGTTGCACCCGACGACGCAAGCCCCCAGATAGATCCCCAACTTTGGCGTTCAAGTCTTCAATTCCAAGCTTAGAAAGGACCGTCTTAACCTGACTCTCGATTTCCCAAGCATTGAGCGAATCCATCTCCGCCATGACCTTTTCAAGACGGGCTTGGTTCTCTTCTCGGTAATCCGCCATCAAGAATTCATAATCGCGAATGAGCTGCATTTCACGCAAATCACTAGATAGCACCGTATCCAGAACCGTCTTTTGATCATCAAAGTCAGGTTCCTGCGTCAAGTAGCCAATCGTATAATCACTCTTGGCAGAAAAAGGACTCACATCGCCATCAAAGCCAGAGCGACCTGACAATACATCTAACAGCGTGGTTTTTCCAGTCCCATTGACCCCGATCAATCCGATCCGATCCAAGTCGTGAATGATAAAGGAAATCTCACGAAAGACGGTCTTATCTCCGACAGATTTGGTTAATTTATCGACAATAAAATCGCTCATTTTTCCTCCTCTTTTGCTTGCTGGATATAGGCAATGATGGCCTCTTTTTCATTGGCCAGCTCCCCATCGACAATGGCATATTCAATTTTTGTCAAAATCTCTCCCAAGGCTGGACCTGGTTGAAAACCATATTCTTTGATCAGCATGCCACCATTGACCACCACTTCATGCTTATCATGAATGGTCAAGCTATCATAGACACGCTCAATGGCCAAATAATCCACACTCAAGGCATAAGCTTCACGGAGCTCTTCAGCAACCAGTAACAAACGTTTCTCATACTTGTAGCAGGCACGCTTGTCTAGGCTTCCATTTTCTCGGAGCTTTAGAATCTCCACGATCTGCTCCACCGTCTTAGCAAAGTCTCTAGAGGTCTTCCATTTCTTAAAGAATTTTGGAATATCTTGAATCTCTAGTGCTAAGACCAAAGCAGCCCAGGCTTGCTCAGAAGTTGAAAAAGTATATTCCAACTCTATGTCAAACAAACGCTCGATCGCTTCTTTACGATCCTTCATCTCTGGCAGATAGTGATAGGCTCCACTTGCTAGCATAGCCTCCAAGCCCTGTCTCCAGTATGGAGAAATCAAGAGTTTATCAAACTCGATGAAGGTGCGCTCTACGGAAATCTTCTCAAGTAATGGCGCACACTCCTTCATAGCGTCAAAAGTTGCCTCTTCTAATTCAAAGCCGAGACTGGCTTGAAAGCGAAAGCCTCGCATGATCCGGAGTGCATCTTCGTTAAACCGTTCGTGAGGAAGGCCAACCGCCCGAAGGACCTTGTTTTCTAAATCTTCTAGTCCATGAAAGAGGTCAACAATTTCTCCTTTTTCATTTAAGGCAAAGGCATTGACGGTGAAATCACGGCGCTTCAGGTCTTCTTCTAGTGAGCGTACAAAAGACACGGAGCTCGGACGACGATAATCGACATAGACATCCTCCGTCCGGAAGGTCGTAATTTCATATTCTTGACCATTTTCAAGAACTAAGACAGTCCCATGTTCGATACCGACGTCCACTGTTCGATCAAAAATGGCCTTGGTCTCTTCTGGGTATGAGGAGGAAGCGATATCGACATCGTGAATTGGACGATCCAAGAGGGCATCACGGACAGATCCCCCTACAAAATAGGCCTCAAAACCAGCTGCTTTAATCTTCTCTAATATTGGTAAAGCCTCCTGAAACTCAGAAGGCATCTTTTCTAATCTCATAGTAAGTGTTCCAAACCATAAACAAGCTCATGACGCTTGACAACTTCTTTAATCCCTAGATTTACTCCTGTCATGAAGGAAACACGATCATAGGAATCATGACGGAGAGTCAACCCTTCGCCTTGGCTACCAAAAATCACCTCTTGGTGAGCGACTAGGCCAGGCAATCGAACTGAATGGATGCGCATCCCTTCAAACTCTGCCCCTCTTGCTCCAGGCATCAACTCTTCTTCATCTGCTGCACCTTGCTGGATCTTCTCGCGCTTCTCTGAGATCAGCTCAGCTGTCTTAATTGCTGTTCCACTCGGTGCATCTTTTTTCTTATCGTGGTGCAATTCGATAATTTCTACATTCGGGAAATACTTGGCTGCTTGCGCTGCAAATTGCATCAAGAGCACGGCTCCAATGGCAAAGTTCGGCGCGATCAAGCCACCCAAATCCTTTTCACGTGAAAGGTCTATCAATTCTTGGATCTCCTCAGGAGTGAATCCAGTCGTTCCCACAACAGGCGCAAAGCCATTCTCAATTGCAAAGCGAGTATTCTCGTAAGCTACCTTGGGCATGGTAAAGTCGACCCAAACATCTGCCTCTAGACCCACAACATCTTCTTTGCGGTTAAAGACAGGGACTCCTGCAACCTCTGTCTCATCAGTAAATGGATCGATCAAGCCAGCTAATTCTAACTCAGGATCTCCAGAAACCATCTTGTAGGCTGCTTGTCCCATTCTTCCCTTGAAACCTGCGATAATGACTTTAATGGACATAGAATTCTCCTTAAACGATAGGGATATACCCAACTGCTAAGCTATGGTCACCTAAGTGCGTCCCAATCACCCCTCCAAAGGTAGCAAAAGGAATTTCTCCCTCTACCCCTTCAGCCACCAACATCTGACGAAGCGCTTCGGCTTTTTCAGGTACATTAGCATGGATGATAAAGACTTGGTAATGACCTCCGGTGAGTCCTTCATCAACGATTTCTACCAAGCGTTTCATAGCTTTCTTTTCCGTACGGACTTTTTCAAAAACTTCGATGACACCTTGGTCATTAAAATGAAGGATCGGCTTGATACTCAAGAGATTGCCAATGATGGCAGCGCCATTTGACAGGCGTCCCCCCTTGACCAAGTGATTCAAATCATCGACCATAATATAGGCAGTGGTCCCATCAATCTGGTGTTGGACATTGGCCACAATCTCATCAAACAAACGACCTTCACCAGCCCATTTCAAGCAATCTTCTACCATCATTCCTAATGGAGCGCTAGTGATTTTTGAGTCAGGAAATTCGACGGTCAAGCCTTCAAATTCGTCCTTCAAATATTGGATATTTTGGTAAAATCCAGAAATGCCTGATGACAAGAAGAGACCAAGAGCATGCGTATAACCTTTAGCTGTCAAACCAGATAAGAGTTCTTCTAACGCTGCCACACTCGGTTGGCTGGTCTTTGGTAATTCCTTAGACGCAGCCATCTTTTGGTAGAACTCGTCGTGTGTCAGATTCTTCCCTTCCACATAGGATTCTCCATCGATATAGATCGGAATGTCTAAAATAAATAAGTCGTCGTGATGGAGAAGGTGCTGCGGTAAATAGGCAGACGAATCCGTAATCACTGCTAATTTCATTGATTAAAACTCCAAATTAATACCCGGTAAATCAAGGGCAATTTCTGTAACTTCATAAGTCAAACGGTTGAGCATATTCAAGCAAGGGCGAGCCAATTCTTCCACTTCGTCTTTGCTGAATTCGCTTGGTTCATTGACATAACGACCAAACAAGTGGTTGATTTGAGTGATGGTTCCACTGATCACAAAACCGTCAAAAACGATCATGTAGCTCAAGATGACAATCAAGGAAGTCGTATTTTGTTCTTGATCACGATTGATCAATTGAAAGTTTACATCTACTTTTGTTTCAGGGATGCCATTTTCTTTTTCCCACTCAAAATTACGAGCATCATAGTGGTATTGGCTGACAAATTCTTTTTCACGTTGAATATCCATTTTTATTCTCCTAAAAATATGCGATAGGCTTATTATATCATAATTCAGCTCAAGTTACCAACGCCGAATGAGGTGATTTTTTCACTTGTACAAAAAGAAAAGGCCAGGGAAGTTTGGCCAGTCTTTAACTTGTTTTGCTCAATTCTTCGCTAACTCTTTTGTAAGGATCGAAAAAACAAGATAAAGACTTTTGAATGACGATTAGTCATAATAATACCAACCGCCATCCCTATAAATTCTTATGGGTTGCATCTCATAAATTCCAAATTCCTTTGGTGTGCTGGTAGCATTATCTAAAGAAAAACCAACCATGAATTTCGTTTGTTCATTCTGATTCACCTTTCCTCTAAGAGTTAACATATAGCCGCCGCCTTGAGGCGTTCCGTTGCCTACCTGACCAACTTCCATACTCTCCCAATCAAACTGAACACTCTCAACTTTAGGACTCAACGATTTTACAAAATCAGCCATTTCTTTTTCATGTTCCTTTAAATAAGCCAGATGCTTCTCTCTAGCGCTAAATTGCTTTCTTGATTGAGTGCCATTTAAAAAGATGTTTTGTTTTTGACTAGCGATAATCACACCCCCTGCAATTACAGTAGCGGTGGCTAAAAGAATTACCAGTTTACCTTTTTTCATGCTTCATCCTCCTTGATAAGGAAAAGTTATAATAATTGTATCGAAATCTATAGAGATAAGCAACTTCATCACTAGTTGGTGTTTTTGCGCAATAAAAAAGGTTGGAAATTTCCCAACCTTTTAATCATATTTAGTTTTTAGGTTTGCGAAGCAATCCGAATAAGATACCACTTACGACTGCACCGATCAATACGAACAAGATGTAAAGAAGTGGATTTGATGTAAGGGCGATAACGAAGATACCTCCGTGAGGAGCCATGAGTTTCAAGCCTGCAAGACCAACAAGAGCACCTGTCAATGCTGAACCTGCAATGAAGCTAGGGATGGCACGAGCTGGGTCAGCTGCACCGAATGGAATGGCACCTTCTGTGATGAAGGAAAGACCCATAACGATGTTTGTCAAACCTGAATCACGTTCTTCTTGTGTGAATTTATCTTTGAACAAAACTGTTGCCACGAATACTGCCAATGGAGGAACCATACCAGCTGCCATAACTGCCGCCATAACAGTAGAACCACCACCAGAAAGAGCTGAAGCTGTCAAAGTACCTGTACCAAATACATAAGCAGCTTTATTAACTGGTCCACCCATATCGACAGCCATCATACCACCGACAAGAAGACCAAGAAGAACTGCTGAACTTCCTCCAAGATTTGTAAGGAAAGTATTCATTCCAGTGTTAATAGCTGACATTGGAATGTTCAATACAAACATAATTGCTGCGGTAAATCCAACACCAAGCAATGGCAAGAGTAAGATTGAACGGATACCGTCGAGTGTACGTGGAAGACCTGCAAGAACTTTACGAAGAACAAGAATCACTCCACCTGCAAGGAAACCACCAACCAAGGCTCCAAGGAAACCGGAACTTTGTGCGGCAGGAATAGTTGCTTTAGTAGCTCCGTATGCAACATTTCCGAGGGCAGCACCGCTGTCAGCAATAGCACCTGCTACAAAACCAGCAACCAAACCTGGTTTTTCTGCAATAGAGAATCCAATAAATCCTGCAAGAATTGGTAACATGAAACCAAAGGCAGCTTTACCAGCAGTCATGAAGTAAGCAGCAGGCTGGTTATAAGAACCAAGTTGTTTCAAAGACTCAAGGTCAGTTGGCACACCAAGGATTTGGTCGAACAAGAAGGCAAGGGCAATCAAGATACCCACCACCTATAACGAATGGAAGCATTTGAGAAACCCCACTCATCAAGTGTTTGTAGAAAGCTCCACCCAAGCTCAATTTTTCTTGGCTAGCGCTAGCTTGTGCAGCATTTTCAGCGTGGAAGACATCTGCTTTGCCATCCAAGATGGTTTGGATCAATTCTTCTGTTTGACGAATACCAGCTGCGACTGGTTTAGAGATCAATCTTTTGCCATCGAAACGAGCGGTTTCAACTGCTTTATCTGCTGCAATGATAACCCCTTCAGCTTTGGCAATTTCTTCAGCTGTCAAGCGGTTGCCGACACCAGATGCCCCGTTGGTTTCAACGCGGACTGTAACACCCATTTCTTCCCCTTTTTTGATGAGGGCTTCTTCTGCCATGTAAGTGTGGGCGATACCTGTTGTACATGCTGTAACGGCAACGATGAGAGGTTTGTCAGATGAAGCTGCTTCTTTGACCGCTTCTGCTTTTTTCGCTTCTTCAGCTGCAGCTTCTTGCTCTTCTGCATCAAAGGCTGCGATCACTTGATCAGGAGTGCTTGCTTGGCGAAGTTTGTCTGCAAAACCTGGTTTCATCAAGTACTTAGACAATTCAGCAAGGGCTGCCAAGTGAGTGTCGTTTGCTCCTTCTGGAGCTGCGATCATGAAGAACAAGTCTGTTGGTTGGCCATCAAGTGATGCGTAGTCCACACCCTTGTTTGATTTTGCAAACAAGACTGTTGCTTCTTTGACTGCTTCATTTTTGCTGTGGGGCATAGCAATTCCGTCACCCAAACCAGTTGAAGTTTGTGCTTCACGGTTCATGATTCCAGCCTTGAAGGTGTCAAAATCTGTCACCACACCATTGTCAACGAGCGATTGGACCATCTCATTGATCACGCCCTCTTTATCTGTTGCTTGAAGGTCAAACAACATCACGTTTTTATTTAAAACGTCTTGAATTTTCATAGTTTTTCTACCTCTACTTTTTCATAAGTTTCTTTTATATAATCAGCTGTTGCCAAATCATCTGAGAAGGTGGTTGCTGTTCCGCAAGCCACACCCCATTTGAAGGCTTCGATAACATCTCCCGTCGTTGCGAGCTTCCCAGTGAAGCCTGCCACCATGGAATCTCCAGCCCCGACAGAATTCTTCACTTGACCTTTAATTGGTTTTGCGAAGTAAGTGCCACTAGGACTGACCAGAAGAGCACCATCACCCGCCATAGAAATAATGACGTTTTGTGCTCCTTTGGCCAAGATTTCTTTGGCATAGCGTTCAATTTCAGGCAATTCCGTCAAGGTAACGCCAAAAATATCTCCCAATTCATGGTTGTTTGGTTTGACCAATTGGGGATTGAACTCCAAGGAATCAATCAAGGTTTGCCCTTCAAAGTCGCAAACCACTTGCGCACCTGTCGCACGAGTTGCTGCGATCAATTGTTTGTAAACGGTATTTCCAAGTGAAGATGGAGCAGACCCTGCAAAGACTACCACATCATCCGCTGTTAAGCTCGATAAGATATTGAGCAATTCTTGCAACTGAGCTTCCGTCACTTCTGGACCATTCCCATTGATCTCTGTTTCCTCATCAGCCTTGATTTTGACATTGATCCGTGTATCTTGGTCCACTGTCACAAAGTTGGTGGAAATGTCTTCGCTGGTCAGTACGTCTTCAATGAAGCGTCCAGTGAAGCCACCGATAAATCCAGTCGCTGTGTTCTCGATATCGAGACGCTTCAAGACACGACTGACATTGATTCCCTTACCACCGGCGAATTTATCTTCTGAAGCCATCCGATTGACCGCTCCGGTCTCTACATGATCGAGACGGACAATATAGTCAATTGCTGGATTCAGTGTTACTGTATAAATCAAACCTCTATAACCTCCGTTTTTTCTTTTAAAACCTTTAATCGTTGCGGTTCACATTGATTGGTGATAATCATGGCTCGCTTGATAGGAGCCACTTTGACAAAGGATGTCACCCCAATTTTCGAATCATCCGCTAGGATATAGGTCTTTTTCGCATTTTCGATAATCGCACGCTTGACAGAGCCTTCTTCCAGGTCTGGAGTGCTGTAAAATTCATCATCGATTCCATTCATTCCAAGAAAGGCCTTGTCAAAATTTAACTGACCGATTTGATTGAGCGCGATCCCTCCGATACTAGCATCTGTAGAAGATTTTACCTTCCCACCAATGATGACCGTTGGAACATTTCGCTCGACCAACTTGGTCGCATGGTGAATCGAGTTGGTCACCACAGTTACCGTTGGATTGACAATTTCTTGTACCAAAAGTTCATTGGTCGTCCCGGCATCGATAAAGATCACATCATGATCTTTGATCAATTCCGCCGCTTTTACAGCGATCTTTGACTTAACTTGAATGTTTTTGATAGATTTTTCTTTATTGCTTTCTTCCTCTTGAAGAAAATGCAGGCTTTCCGCACCGCCGTGAACCCGGCGAAGTTTACTTTCAGCTTCTAATTCATCCAAGTCACGTCTAACCGTTGATTCAGACGTCCCTAGCTCTTGTACAAGGGTTTCTAAGGAAACAAACTTTTCCTTCAGTACCTTCTCGAGGATGAATTGTTTTCGTTCAGACTTAAGCATTTCTCCTCCTTTTGCAATCGATTACAAGGACTATTATACTCCATCTCCAAAAAATGTCAACACTTTTTATCATTTTCTATCATTTTCTTTCAAAAATTCTAAAAGTGTAAAAAAAAGAGCAGGAAAGAACTCATTTTGTTAAAAGAGTTCTTTTCCCACCCTCATATATCTTCTTTGAAGATTTTAAGCAATAAAGTGTCTAAGCATCTATTCTATCTTCGGTATGTCTTAATCATTTTTTGAAGATTGTTTCTTTTTCTTGAAACCAAACAATCCAGCAAGTAACCCAACGGCAACACCTGTTGTTGCTACTGCATATTTGGAGGAATCAGATCCAGCCACAGCTTGGCTGTTTTCTTTTTTAGGTTTGATCTCTTCTACTTTGGCTTCTTGTTTTGGAGCTGGAGTAGCTGTTGGTGCTTGCACTTGTGGACTATTGGTAGTTGTTGGAAGAACCGTTGGTCTATCCGAGAAAGTTGTTGGATTGCTTGAGCGGATATCCATTGGCATATCTGCTGCTTCTAAAATAGCTGGATCCATTCGTGACGCTAGATCTTCATATTGGGAATTCAACAGTTCCACGACACTTTGATAAGATTGCAGGGTTGTGAATTCCGCTTCCAATTTTTCTTTTTTATTCTCTAAATTAGCCACCGCAGCTGATAAAACAGATTGGGCTTTGACCAATAATTCTGGAGCATTTTTAAAGTCAGAAAGACGTTTTTCAGCTGCAACTAGTCGCTCTTGCGCCGCCTTCAAGCCCTCATGCGCTTCTTGAACGACTTGGGCTTTTTCTGCTTCTTCTGCTTTTAAAAGATCTAATTTCTCACGCGCAGCTGCTAACAAATCTTTCGCTTTTTGAAGGGCTGCTTCTTTTGGTTGGATGGTTGCTTCAATCCGACCTCGAGATACATCAAGAGTCGCCTTCGCCTTTTCAACTGCATGGTCCTTGCTAACGAGAAGAATCTTGTAATTTTGGATGGTTTTTTGGACATTGGCCATCTCTACTGCCACATTTGAATTGGCATGGCGGGCATCTTCTAACTTGCCTTGCAAGATAATGATTTGAGACTCTTGATTGGCCTTGTCCAGCTTGAGATTAGCGACTTCATCAGATTTTGCTTTCACATCTGATCTTGTCGTCGTAGCTCCAGCCCCCTGACGCAATTGGTAAGCGAGTGCACTGGTTGACACTGCTGAATTGACAGGGCGGTGTAAGAAAGCTGCTTCTGACATAGCATTGCTAGGGTCATAAGCGACTGATAAAGCTGTCGTTTTGTTGTCTACCATTTGGAGATAGTGACCAACCTTAGCAAAGGCCTCAGCACCAATCTTCATATAGATATCGTTGGCATCGATTTGAGTTTCGTCAGTTGGTAGACCATATTGAGCCGCAACTTCTTGATAAGCCGCTTTTTCATTGTACCAAAAGTCAACCGCACCAGCAGGTGAGAAGCCATAAGCGATGTTCTCGTTTGGCAAATACTTAAACATATGCCAGTTAGCTTTCTTGAAGTATTCTAACTGTACTTGGCTGGCAGGAAGGGAATAAGGATCCAGCTCCAATTCAGGCAAGCCGGCGTTGCGACGATAGCTATTAATAGCATCCGCAATTTCAAGTGCTCGGAGGTTGGCTTGCAAAGATCCAGACTCTCCAACTGTTAAGCCGTCTTCTTCCCGACCACGCTTGTAGAGGGCTAAGGCGCTTGCTGCAGCTTCATTGCCATTGTCAGCTAAGTGTTGCAAATAACCTTCATAAGTCGCTTGACTCAACTGAACTGGGCTATTGGCCGCTGCTTGTTCTAAGGCTGCCAGTTCTGCTTCCTTGGTGGCGATGACCGCTTTTAAATCTGTCAGACGTGTTTGAGCCAGTTGAATATCGTTCTCAATTTGAGCCACTGTATCTGAACCGGTTTGCTGACTTGCTTGCAAGGTTGCAAGGTAATTCTGAGATTCTCGAATACTTTGCTCGACTTGACTTTGCTCCAACAAAGCCTGGTTGAGCACATTCTCATCATTTGAAATCGGTGCTTTGGCTTGGTTCAATTCATTTTGTGCTACATCGACCAAAGATTCCTGAGCAGTAACCTGATTTTCCTGTTGACGAACAGCCTCTACGACTTGGTCATGGGCAGCTTCTGCTTCTCGAACCTTATTTTCTTCGATAGTCACATAGGCTTGAGCCACCTTGATGTCATTTTCTGCATTTTGAACTTGGGCATCAGAAGTTGTTGCGATGAGGTTTTCCGCATCCGTCACTTCTGCTTTCTTTTCTTCCAGCTCTTGTCCAGCAGCCTTGACTTCCGTTTGAGCATCGATCACTTTTTGCTCTTGGTAGTGGACATCTTTTACCACTTGGCCTTTTTGAGCTGTAATTTGCTTCAACTCATCAACCGTAATTGGTTTTTCGACTACTTCCGTACTATTGGTTTCTGCATTTTCATTTTGCTTCACCTCTTCCGCACTAGCCTTGTGATTAAACATACCAGATAGGACCGTTGTTGCAGCAATCCCAGTCGTGAAAACCGATTTTCCTAATTTCTTTCCCATTAAACTCACCCCCAAAACTGAATTATTTTCTTGAAGTTTCTCTACCCCTTAGCATACCACATTTTGTTACCAATAACTAGTAGGTTTAAAAAGTTTTTTTCATAAATTTTTGAGGCAAAAGAAAAACAGCTAACGCTGTTAGTCTTCTTGTTTAATTTGTTCCAACATCTTCTCTTCTTCTGCTGTCAACTCATAGTTTTCTAGCAAGTCTGGCCGACGTTCTAAGGTCTTTTTCAAACTCTGATAGAGGCGCCATTGACGGATATTTTCATGGTGACCACTCATGAGGACATCGGGAACCATCATCCCTCTGAATTCATAAGGCCGTGTGTATTGAGGATATTCTAGAAGCCCAGACGAGAAACTATCATCCTGGTGACTGGACTCTTTTCCGATCACCTCTGGAATCAAGCGGACTGTCGCATCAATCATAGTCATGGCCGCTAGCTCGCCACCTGTCAAAACATAATCTCCAAGAGAAATCTCATCTGTCACCAAGGTCTTGATCCGCTCATCGTAGCCCTCATAGTGACCACAGATAAAGATCAATTCTTCTTCCTGAGCCAACTCTTCTGCGTAAGCTTGGTCGAAGGTCCGACCAGCAGGATCCAGCAGGATCACGCGCGGATTCTTTTTCTCAATCGCATCAAAGGCATCAAAAATCGGTTGAGCTCGTAGAAGCATTCCTTGCCCGCCCCCATAGGGTTCATCGTCCACATGGCGCGCTTTCTCCGCATTTTCACGGAAATTATGGTAGTTGATCTCGAGAAGTCCCTTTTCACGGGCCTTTCCGACAATCGAGTGCTCCAAAGGAGAAAACATTTCTGGAAAGAGGGTTAAAATATCAATCTTCATCGTCTAACCCTTCTAAGATGTCTACATCCACCCGGTTTCCTGGGATATCGATATTGAGCACCACTGGTGGGATATAAGGCAAGAGAAGGTCGCGTTTGCCTTTTCGTTTCACGACCCAGACATCATTGGCACCTGGTTGTAGGATTTCCTTGATCTGACCGATTAGCTGGTCATTTTCGTAAACATCAAGGCCGATGATCTCATGGTAATAAAACTCGCCCTCATCCAAATCCGTCAAGTCTTCTTCCGCAACCTTGAGGCTAAAGCCCTTGAATTTTTCAATGGCATTGATATGGTACATATCCTTAAACTTGATGATATCGAAGTTCTTGTGCTTGCGATGACTGGCAATGGTCACCGTCTGGACAAAACGATCCTTCTCATCAAAAAGAGCTAACTCAGCTCCTTTTTTAAAACGTTCTTCCGCAAAGTCTGTCACAGACAAGACCCGCATTTCTCCTTGTAAGCCTTGGGTATTGACAATTTTCCCAACATTAAAGTAATTCATTTTATTCTTTACATTCCTCTTTTAGTTAATTTATTTCTACAGTTCTCTAATAAGAGCTGCAATTTTTTCCGATTCTGACCAGTGTAGATAGTGGTGGTTTCCACCTAGAATGAGTTTCGTATTTGAATTCCAATATTCTGAATTTCTGTACTCTTTTTCTCTGTACGCCTGACAAAATACGAAAACAGGAATATTATCTGCTAAGGACAAACTATCAAAATCTTCAGCGGTAATATTTACTGATATCTGAAACCCAGGAACTTGCTTTTCCAATTCTAAGCCCTTTTCTTCCATCAATTCCCAAATCAGTCTATCAGTTTCAGGTTCAAATGTTGCTTGAGTTAGTCCCTTAAAATAATTTTCCGGACCACATTCTTCAATCATCCTCATTTGCTCTTCCATTTCTGGATAAGGATTTTTTGAAAAATCAGCAAACATTATATTTTTTGTTGTTGGTTCAATTGCTATCAAAGCTTGACACTTAATTGGTTTACTCATTAACTTTAAAGCCAAAACACCACTTAAACTATGAACACAAAGTATATAATTGGAAATTTCCAATCCTTTCAGGATTTCGTATACCGCTTCAACAAGATTATCCAAATGAATTCCTGACTGACTATGAATCGGACTCCTACCTGTATTCGGAAAATCAATCGTTAAGTAACCTATTGAGGAAGGAAGTTTTTCAAGTATTGGTAGAAAATTTTCATAACTTGGTATCAAACCAGCACCATTTAAGCAAACTAGGACTTTATTTCTCTTTTTATAAGTAACAGAGAGACAACCAATCTTTGTAGTTACTTCAAATCGGTTCATACCAAAACACCCCTTTCTAAACAACAATTCACTTAACATTCTTAGGTTTTATTTTATCACGTTCAAGGGATTTTCTCAAATGCTCTTTTTTGCTAAAAAGCCTTCCAAATCTTGTTCATGCTGATACTTGATGGCTGCCTTCTTGTCTTTTTCAAAAATAGTCTTCGTTAGGTCAATATGGTTAATAGCTGCAATTGCCACTGTGTAGTGAATGACATCTGCCAACTCCTTTGCCAATTCCTCGTTTGAATCTTGGACACCCTCTTTTCTACCTGAACGTCCATTTAAAACCTCAGCGACTTCTCCAACTTCTTCCACTAGTTTGATAAAAAGTCCTTCTTCTGTTCTAGATTGTTGGTAATGATCAAGTAAGTATTCCTCTAGTTGTCTAATTGTTAAATCTCTCATTCCTTCTCCTTGCAAAAAAAGCGAGACCTTGTCCCGCTTTTCTTATTTTTCGTCAATAACGATTCTTACTTTTTTATCTTCAGTTGGGACAGAGTAGACAATCGTTCTTATCGCAGAAATGGTGCGACCTTTTCGACCGATTACACGACCAACATCGCTAGGATCAAGGTCAAGGTGGTACTCCAAGAATTCAGGAGTATCTTCGATCTTGATGGTTAAAGCATCCGGTTGTGAAATCAAGGGTTTCACAATTGCAATAATGAGATTTTCAATCGTATCCATACATCACCCTACTTAAAAAATTATTTTGAGAATTTAGAATCGTGGAATTTCTTCATCACACCAGCTTTTGAAAGGATGTTGCGAACTGTATCTGAAGGTTGAGCTCCATCAGCCAACCATGCAAGAACGCGATCTTCTTTCAAAGTTACTTGGTTTTCTTCAACAAGTGGATTGTAAGTTCCAACTGTTTCGATGAAACGTCCATCACGTGGTGAACGTGAATCTGCTACGTTGATACGGTAGTAAGGTTTTTTCTTAGAACCCATACGAGTCAAACGAATTTTAACTGCCATTTTTATAAGTCTCTTTTCTATATTTTAATTTTCGGTGAAATAGACAAGCTATTTAGCACATGATCTATTATAACACATTTTATAGACCTGTCAAGAAAAAAACTTGACAGTATTTAAAATTTTTTATTTTATCAGTAAATCGGCGATTTCTTGATAGTTGCTAACGGTATAAGTCGGCACTACTTGGCTGGTATTTGCCTTGTGATCAGAACTATACCAGACGGTATCAATCCCCGCAGCATTTCCCCCTGCGATATCCGCCGTCAAGGAATCACCGATCATGAGGGCCTTTTCCTTGCTAAAACCTGGAATCAGTTGGCCGACCTTGTCAAAAAATGCAGGTTCTGGTTTCTGAGTATGAAGCTGCTCAGAGATAAAAACCTCTTTGAAATAAGAAGCAATTTTAGAATGAGCCAAGCGTCCTTCTTGAATGGCGGTCACTCCATTCGTTGCACCATAGAGCTGGTAACCCGCTTTTTCAAGTCGGGCCAGTAAGTCCTCCGCACCTGGGAAAGACTGCCCTTGAAGACTGATGTAATCTTGGTAGCGAAGAGCCATCTCAGCCCCATCAACCGTGATCCCAAAGTGGGCAAACCCAATCGCAAACCGACTATCCACGAGCTCTTGCTTGGTTAATTTCTTTTGCTCCAAATCCTTCCAGAGTCCTTGGTTCATGGGTTTGTAGTAATCCTTAAAGGCCTGTACATCTGGAAAATTCATGTCTTCTAACATCTGCGTCAAGGCTGTTTCTTCAGCAGATTCAAAGTCCAACAAAGTATGGTCCAAATCAAAAAGTAAAAATCTATATGCCATTACAAACGATCCTTCAATTTTTCTACAAATAAATAAGCTGCTGGGCAGGTGAGGGTATTCTTGATGGTCAGATGGTTGATCTGATAAATCTTCTTGCGATCGGTGTGAGGGAATTCCCGACAAGCTTTTGGACGAACATCATAGATGGAACAGAGATTGTCCCCACCAAGAAAGGGGCAAGGCATGGATTTAAAAACCTTGTCCCCATCTTCGTCAACTTGAAGAAATTCAGCCTCAAAGGCAGGAAGTTTCATCTTGAAATACTTGGCAATCCGCGTGATATCCGCTTCCTTAAAATCGGGCCCTAAGGTCTTACAACAATTGGCACAAGCCGTACAATCGATTTCTTGGAAAACTTCATCGTGGATTTCTTGCGCTATTTTATCTAAATTCTTAGGTGGCTTCTTCTTGAGATTCGCCAATACCTTGCGGTGCTCCTTTTGCTTTTGGAGAGCTAACTGATGGTATTTTTCAATATCAATTTCCTGTGTCATCCTCTATTTCCTCTTCTAAACAATAGGAAGATTATACCACAAAGAACGTGAAAAAAGATAGATCCTGCGATCTATCTCACTTCATCAATCCGTTACAGCGCCTGTTCCATCTAGGCTCCAAGTGTCTTCGACATAAGGAGTAAATTGAGTTATTGTTTTCTCAAATCCTTCAACAACAATCAAATAAACCTTATCATCTTTTTGGAATACCCAACCAGCAACCTGCAGGCCTGACTTGAGAAATATATGTATTTTAAGCGATTCATTTCCCCCAACAGTCGTCGTAGATTTTGTCATTTTCTCAACAATTTTATAATCATTCCACTTACTCTCCAATCTTTGAGCTATTAGTTCTGCATTAAATTCCACTCCTTCAGGGACATTTGCTTTTTCTCTAGTGGCAGCATTTAAAACAATAATATTGAAGGCGTTTTTATCTGTGTACTGAATGTTATCCCCAACTTGGAGATTGTCGTTCTTTTTCCAGTCACTCGGGATATTGACATAGCCATAATCTGCCGAACCAATTCGTTTCGTTTTCACATTCCCCTTATCACTATCTGGAATTTTTTTCTCTACATTACTACTTGAATTTGTTGTCTCTTTCACCACATTCGTGGAACTAGATGCTGCCGATGATTTACTAGACTCTTTCTTTGGACTGGTACAAGCAGAAAGGCTTACAACAGACAAAAACGTAACAGACGCGAGTAGGAACTTATTTTTCATATTCTCTCCTCAATGATGTATTTTCTTTCCACTAGTCTACCATGATTTTCTAGGATTTGAAAGTGCGATTTCTATAGCATAAAGAGACTAGAAATAATTCTAGCCTCTCTTCATCAATCCGTTACAGCGCCTGTTCCGTCTAGGCTCCAAGTGTCTTCGATGTAGGGGATAAAGGTTTTCAAGGTTTCTGCATCTCCTTCAAAAGAAATGGTATAAACTTTTTCACCCTTCTGGAAGATCCAAGTAATCAGGTATTGTCCAGATTTCATGACAATTTGAAGCTGGTAAGCATCCAGACCTGAGACTTTAGTCCGCGCTCCCGTCATCTTTCCAACATCCTGGTTATCTTGCCACATTACGGCCAGTTTCTTGGCTAAAAATTCTGCATTAAACTCGATATCCGCAGGAACTTTGGCCTTTTCCCGCGTAAAGCTGTTCAAGGTGACAATATTATAGCCACTCCCATCCGTATACTGGACAGCTTCTGTCCCATCGATATCCGTGAACTTGAACCATTTACTTGGAATATCGATGTATCCATAATCTGCATTTCCAATTCGCTTGGTTTCTTGACTGGAAGAATTTTTCTTTGTAGAAGAAGTATCCTTTGACGAAGAGCTGCTTGTTTGCTTTTCGACTTTGCTGCTACTTTCTTTTGTAGAAGAAGCTGCTGTGTCCTTTTGAGTGGTGTGACTACAAGCCATTAATGTGCAGGTAGAAAGAATCGTCAGTGATGTGACCAATAATTTATGTTTCATGCTCAACCTCCTTGAGAACGTTTTCTTTCTTCTAGTCTACCATGAAAGTGGATATTTTAAAATAGGATAAGTGTCACATCTGATGGAACCTTTCTTATTCAGTCTATTTCTTTTGAACCTAAAACAAAAGTGCCCTTTTGAGGCACTTTAAATGTTATTCTTCATCCATTGACAAGACAGATAAGAAGGCTTCCTGTGGTACTTCTACAGATCCAATCGCTTTCATCCGTTTCTTACCAGCTTTTTGTTTTTCAAGAAGCTTGCGTTTCCGTGAGACGTCCCCACCATAACACTTGGCCAAGACGTTCTTACGAAGGGCCTTGATATCTGTACGGGCTACGATCTTATGACCGATCGCTGCTTGGATAGGCACTTCAAACTGTTGACGAGGGATAATCTTCTTGAGTTTCTCAACAATCAACTTACCACGTTCATAGGCAAAGTCCTTGTGAACGATAAAGCTGAGGGCATCGACGGTATCGCCATTGAGAAGGATATCCATTTTAACCAATTTAGAAGGACGGTATTCAGACAACTCGTAATCAAAGCTTGCATAGCCACGAGTAGAGGATTTCAATTTATCAAAGAAATCAAAGACAATTTCCGCTAGTGGGATTTGATAGATGACATTCACACGATTTTCATCGATGTAGTCCATGGTCACAAAATCACCGCGTTTCCGTTGGGCCAATTCCATCACAGCTCCTACAAACTCTTGTGGCACCATGATTTGTGCTTTGACATACGGTTCTTCGATCGAAGCAATCTTGGTTGGATCTGGGAACTCAGAAGGGTTTGAGACATCCAGTGCTTCTCCATCTGTCAAATTGACCTTGTAGATAACAGACGGCGCTGTCATGATCAAGTCAATGTTGAACTCACGCTCCAAACGCTCTTGGATAACGTCCATATGAAGGAGACCCAAGAAACCACAACGGAAACCAAAACCGAGGGCTTGAGAAGTTTCCGGTTCAAATTGAAGACTGGCGTCATTCAATTGCAATTTTTCCAAAGCTTCCCGAAGATCATTGTATTTGTTAGATTCGATTGGGTAAAGACCGGCAAAGACCATTGGATTCATTTGCTTGTAACCATGAAGGGGCTCACTTGCTGGATTGGTCGCTAGGGTCACCGTATCCCCGACACGGGTGTCGGCAACAGTTTTGATAGAAGCCGCAATATAGCCAACGTCTCCAGTTGCCAGGAAATCACGGCCAACTGCTTTAGGAGTAAAGATCCCAACCTCGGTAACATCAAAGGTCTTGCCATTGCTCATGAGCTGGATCTTATCGCCTGGTTTGACCATTCCATTGACCACTCGGACTTGAAGGATCACCCCACGATAGGCATCATATACAGAGTCAAAGATCAAGGCTTGAAGAGGCGCTTCAACATCCCCAGTCGGAGCTGGAACTTTCTCAACGATCTGCTCCAAAATTTCTTCAATCCCAATACCAGCCTTGGCAGAAGCTAGGACAGCTTCACTAGCATCCAAGCCGATGACATCTTCTACTTCTGTGCGCACACGTTCTGGATCTGCAGCTGGCAAGTCAATTTTATTGATAACTGGCAGGATTTCCAAATCATTGTCCAGTGCTAAGTAGACATTAGCTAAGGTCTGAGCTTCAATCCCTTGAGCGGCATCCACTACGAGAATGGCCCCCTCACAGGCAGCAAGCGACCGCGAAACCTCATAGGTAAAGTCCACGTGTCCTGGTGTGTCAATCAAGTGGAAGATATAGGTTTCCCCATCTTTAGCCGTGTAGTTCAACTCGATGGCATTCAGCTTGATGGTAATCCCACGTTCCCGTTCTAGGTCCATGCTATCTAGGAGTTGGGCTTGCATCTCCCGACTAGACACGGTTTCGGTTTTTTCTAAGATTCGATCGGCCAAGGTTGACTTTCCATGGTCAATATGGGCGATGATCGAGAAGTTCCGAATCTTCTCTTGTCGTTTTTTTAATTCTTCAAAATTTGGCATAATCATCTTCCTAGTAAATTTAATCGTACTCTTCATTATAACAAAAAAGATAGGCCTTTGCCTATCTTAATTCATTATTTTCAAAAATCGCTTTTGCGTTTTATTTCCCTCATATCCAATCCGTTCATAAAAGACATGCGCTTCTTTACGATGAGAGGCAGAATTTAAACGGATAAAAGCATAATGCTTGCTTTTGGCAAGTTCTTCAACTCGCTCCATCAATTGGCGACCGATCCCACGTCCTTGTGCAGATGGAAAAACCGCAAGACCCAAAATATTTAAACCAGCATCACTATAGAGGCTTTCATAGACTTCCGCTTCCACATAACCAAGAATATTTCCAGTTTGGTCCTCTTCATAAACAAAGCAAAAATGACCCGAATCTGGCTGATTAAACTTATCAATCTGAGCTGCCACTTTTTCAAGGGTCGAATCATACCCCAATGCTTGATGACATAAATCTCTAATTTGACTTGCATCTCTGACTTGAACAGTACGAATCATACCTCCACCTCCATGAACTCTTTGCTTTTATCTTAGACCTTTTTCCTCAAAAAGTAAAGGAAGACCAAATAAAATTTAAAAAGAAAATCCGATTTAGATCAAATTCATCTTTTTTCACATTTCTCAGGGATTTCTATTTACTTTTTCGATTTAATTCATTATAATAGTAAGGGTAAATACAAGGAGGTGAGTACGTTGGCTAGAGGTCGTGGAAAAGCAAGCCCTCAAGACAAAGAGGCATTACGAATTATATCGGAAAAGATTAGAGAATTACTGAAAGAACAAGGGAAAAAACAGATCGAATTATCTCGTATTACTGGAATCCCTGCAAGTACCCTGACTGGATATGTAAAAGGAACTTCTCTTCCCGTTCCTGAAAATTTAGAGAAGATTGCAGCCTTTTTCCAGGTAGCAGTTGCTGATATTGACCCTCGATTGCGCAATGATTTTGTGGTCATTGATTCAGAGATTGAACGATTGTATAAACAGCTCGATGAAGGAAATCAAGAAAATCTTCTTTCTTACGGAAAGAGTCTCTTGACCCATCAGAAAGAAAGACAGAAAATTGAAAAGCAATACCACTCTTATTCTGTCTATGATTCTTTTGCAGCTTACCAAAATCAGAAACAAGCAGATATCGTCTGGTTTGATCAAAAGATTCCTTACGATTTGGCTTTTTGGATTCATACAGATTCCCTCGAGCCTAAATACGAAAAAGGGGCTGTTGTGTTAATCAAGCAAACCTATTATGATCAGGCAGGGGCTATTTATGCCATTGATTTTGATGGACAAACGTTGATCAAACGTGTCTTTCGTGAGGCCAACGGTATTCGTCTGGTTTCCCTCAATAAGAAATATAGTGATCAAATCATTCCACTAGATGAGGAACCTGGAGTGATTGGAAAAGTGATTGATGGCTTTGTTCCTCTTGATTTGGAGGATATTAAATGATTCAATTAATCGCGATTGACTTGGATGGAACCCTCTTACATGAGGATAAGTCTCTCTCTAAAAGCAATATTGAAGCTCTCCACCGGGCCCATGAAGCCGGTTATGATATTGTGATCTGTACTGGGCGCCCCTTAGCAGGTGTACGGCCCATCTTTGAAGAGATTGGTCTTCCGGATGGCAACTACTATATGATTATCAATAACGGGTGTACAACCTTGTCGACTCAGAATTGGGAAATCATTGGTAAGGAAGAATTGAGCCTTGAGGACATGCACCGGTTGCATGTTTTGACGGAAGATACAGACGTCCAGTTAACCTTATTTGACATGGATCACTACCTAGTGGTCGCACCTGAAGCCAGTGAACTTGTCACGATGGATGCGGGCATTGTTAATTCTAAACCGACACCTGTCTCAGAAGAAGATCTGCCCAACCTTGTTCCTATTTTTCAAGCCATGTATGTAGGAGATCCTTCTGCTATTGATGACTTCCAAGCTCAGAACGAGGCTGCATTAGAGGCCGATTTTAACACTGTTCGTTCACAGGATATCCTGTTTGAAATCCTGCCAAAAGGCGCGAGCAAGGCTTCTGCTCTTCAAGCATTAAGTCAAACATTAGGTTACAGGAGAGACCAGGTCATGGCTCTTGGAGATGCCAATAATGACCTTGAAATGCTACGTTTTGCTGGTTACAGCGTTGCTATGGGAAATGGCAATGCTGCTGTCAAGGAAATCGCAGACTTCATCACCCTGACCAATGATGAAGATGGCGTGGCACATGCTATTCACAAATTAATTGAAACTGAAAAAGGAGAATGATCATGAAATACGCAAATTTGTTGGACCGTTTTATTACCTATGTAAAGGTTAACACACGTTCAGACGAAAACTCTACAACCACCCCAAGTACCCAATCACAGGTTGATTTTGCAACAAACATCTTGATCCCTGAGATGAAACGCGTGGGGCTTCAAAACGTCTACTATTTACCAAACGGCTATGCTATTGGAACACTTCCAGCTAATGATCCAAGCTTTACACGCAAGATTGGATTTATCTCTCACATGGATACCGCTGACTTCAATGCCGAAAATGTCAATCCACAAATCGTTGAGAATTATGATGGGGATGTCATTGCCCTTGGTGACTCTGGTTTCACACTCGATCCAGCCGATTTTGCTCATTTGAATAACTACAAGGGACAAACCTTGATCACAACGGACGGTACTACTCTTCTGGGTGCAGACGATAAGTCAGGTATCGCTGAAATCATGACAGCTATTGAATACCTGACAGCTCATCCTGAAATCAAACACGGAGAAATCCGTGTTGGCTTTGGTCCAGATGAAGAAATCGGTGTTGGGGCCGATCAATTTGATGCAGAAGATTTTGACGTAGACTTTGCCTATACTGTCGATGGGGGTCCTCTCGGAGAGCTTCAATACGAAACCTTCTCAGCAGCTGGAGCTGAAATTACCTTCAAAGGACGCAATGTCCACCCAGGTACAGCCAAAGGTCAAATGATCAACGCTCTTCAATTGGCCATTGATTTCCATAACAAACTCCCTGAAGGAGCACGTCCAGAATTAACCGAAGGCTATGAAGGCTTCTACCACTTGATGAACATCGATGGAACTGTAGAGGAAGCAAGTGCCAGCTACATCATTCGGGACTTTGAAACTGAAAGCTTCGAGAAACGCAAAGATCTCATGAAATCTATTGCCGATCAGATGAATGCGGAGCTCGGTAGCGAACGCATTCTCCTCACCCTCAAAGATCAGTACTATAACATGAAGCAAGTGATTGAAAAAGATATGACACCGATTACCCTTGCTAAGGAAGTCATGGAAGATCTTGGAATCACTCCAATCATTGAACCGATCCGCGGTGGTACAGATGGATCTAAAATTTCCTTTATGGGGATTCCAACACCAAATATCTTTGCCGGTGGCGAAAACATGCATGGTCGCTTTGAATACGTAAGCCTCCAAACCATGGAACGCGCAGTTGATACCATTATCGGTATTGTGACCAAAAAATAAGAAACAAAAAGGATTCGGATAGATTGTCCGGATCCTTTATTGTAGGTTAGAAAGCTTGACAATATCTTTGACCTGATCAATGGTCTGAATTAGGTTAAGGATTGTCTCATTGATAGGAAGATAATAGACTTTATCTGCCAAAGATTCTGTAAAAGGACGATTGGTGAGTAAGATCACCTGTTGTCCTTTTTCTTTTAACTCTTGCTCCTTCTTTCGTACCTTTTGGTAAAAACTCGGGTCTCGAATTTCTAGATCATCCACCAAGATACACGCAGCATCCAAACCGAATGACTCATTGGTCCCATTTTGGGTCAGATAATAGGCTGCTCCTGCTTTGACCTCATATAAGCCAGCTGATGGCTCAACCGGAAGAAATGCTGGACTTGTCTCAGCCTCTACTCCTTTTTCTAACTCCACTAGATTGGCCAAGACCTGCAAATAAATAGGGGATAATTTACTTAAATCCAAGAGTTCCTCAAACTCAAAACCACGTTTCAGAGCCTCTAAGATATAGAAGAGCCGATGGGGCATATGACGAGCTATTTTTTGGATTAACTCATCATCGGTCATTTCTTCAGGAAAGACAGTCAGCAGTTTTTTATCTTTAATGGTTTCTAAGGCCTGTTGGTAAGCTTCATCGATCCTTTTTCCAAATCCATAAACTGCCCCATAGGAGTGAATTTGGGTATTGAGACGAGCATTTTGCGCAGCATCTGAAAAGATCGGAATCTTAAAGAAAATATAGTCTAGACTAGGTTCATAGACTGCCTTAATCTTCTGTAATAATGGATGGGGCAAATGCTCGAGAGAGCGCCCCAATTGCAGCTGCACGCCTTGCTCAAACAAGGAATAGCCCAAGCCCATAGAGGCCATCGAGATACTATCTGAAGCAAATGGATTAACCTCTAAGATATAGAAAGCATAACTGGTTGGATCCAAGGCAAACTTAATGGAGATGGCTCCTGTCAGCTTCAGATAGCGACTGATGTGGATCGCTGCTTCACGAAGATTTTGAAACTCCCGGTCAGTCAGAGTGATCGCTGGCATAAATTGGTAAGAGTCACTAGAGTGGATCCCAACAGGATCAATGCTTTCAATAGAGGCCGCCAGGTAGTGATTGTCTTCACGATCCCGCATGACTACAAAATCCAGTTCCTTAAAGCCATAGGTCGAAAATTCTAGCAAACACTGCTGACTTGGAGAAACCGAAAGTCCCATTTCTACAGCTTCGCACAAATCATCCAGGTTATGAGCAATCTTTCGCCCTTGCCCTTGCTTACTCGCTACCGGCCAGATCATAATAGGAAATTGAATGCCTTCAGAAAACTCGATAGCTTCTCGAACCGAACCAACCAGTGCCGAAGCCGGTACCTGATAGCCCAGCTCTTGAAAGAGACGTCGTTGATCTGCCTGTTGGTAAAAAGTACGGTAGCGTTGGAGACTCGGCCCGACAATCATGATCGATGCTTCTTTGAAAAATCCAGTTTCTTCGAAACGAAACAAGAGATTCAAAATCTGTTTATCCGCAAAGGCTAAGAGCAAGCGAGATCCGGTATAAGAAAGAAGAGTCGTCCTAAGAGCATCCAGCTTGAGCTTACTAACTACAACTATATCTGCAGCTTCTTGGGTGATAGCATTTTCTTCGCCCAAGTAAAGGACAAGAGCATTCCCATCCTTGGCATTGAGTTTTTGTGCTTCATTTACAGCAGCCAAGAGGCTAATATCCTGATAAGAATCTCCACACAGGAGAAGCAATTTCTGGTTTTTTTTCATCATTCCTTCTCCCTTCTACTTTCGTGAATTTTGGCATCAATCAACTCTAAAAATTCATCGTAAAAATAGAGATTTTCTCTTGGACCTGGACTAGCATCCACTTGGAATTGAACTCCTAAAATCGGTTGGTAACGATGACGAAAAGCTTCAATACTATGGTCATTGACATTTTCATGTGTGACCAATAAATCATGGGGCAGACTGTCCCTCGCTATACTATACAAGTGATTTTGACTAGTTATCTCGATTTTTCCTGTCGCAATTTCACGCACAGGTATGTTCAAGCCGAAATGTCCGACTTCCATAGGGGCCAGCTCAGCGCCGTAAGCTTGTGCCAACAACTGAGCCCCTAAGCCCATACCCCAGATCGGAATCTGACCATTGAGCTTTTTGATCAAGCGGCAGAGTTTTTTTACCTGATGGGGATCGCCTGGCCCACTGGATAAAATAACCCCATCTGGTTGCTGCTCCATCAGTTCATCATAAGAGATATCATAGGGATAGACTGTCACATTACAGTCCCTTTGACTCAGCTGGCGTAAGACAGAGTGCTTGACCCCTAGATCAATCAAGGCAATACTCTTTCCAAAACCAGGTACAGCATAAGCCGTTTTGGTCGAGACTTGACGCACTTGGTCTTTTGGAAGGACTGTCGCTCGCAACTGATCCAAGATATGCTCGATCGAATCCCCCTTGTTAATAACAGTTGCCTTCATTCGTCCATACTTGCGGACAATTTTTGCCACCTGGCGGGTATCAATCCCTACAATACCAGGGATTTTTTTTCGCTTCAAGAATTCATCCAAGGTCATCTGCTGCCGCCAATTGCTCGGCATCTCCACCAGATGCTGAACCACTACTGCCAGACAAGTGGGTGTAATGGATTCAGAATCATCCCGATTGATCCCTGCTGCGCCAATAACCGGGAAGGTAAAGGAGAGAATCTGGCCACTAAAAGCCTGATCCGTTAGCAATTCTTGATAACCTGTCATGGCTGTGGTAAAGACCAACTCACCAGTCACATATAGGTCTGCACCAAAGGCTTCTCCTTCAAATACAGTCCCATCCTCTAGGACCAATAATCGTTTCATTGAACCCCTCCCTTCTATTACACTAATCCAATTTTATCACAGTTCCTCAAAAAAAGGAAAGTCAGATTCCATGTAGCGATCTACTCTGTCCTCTTTCTTTCCTTTCAATGAATTATCAGTTAACTTATTTTGCTCCGCGACCTTTAAGGACGGCTTCAATGATGGCCATACGGACAAAGACACCATTGGTCATTTGTTCTACGATGCGTGATTTAGGAGCTTCTACCAAGTGGTCCGCAATTTCAACGTCACGGTTGACTGGTGCTGGGTGCATCAAGATAGCAGTATCTTTCATACGGTCATAACGTTCTTGTGTCAAACCATGAAGACGGTGGTAGTTTTCTTTAGAGAAAAGTGATTCGTAATCATGACGTTCGTGTTGCACACGCAAGAACATCATCACATCCACTTCTTCAATGACTTCATCGATAGTGACGAAGGTTCCATAATCTTCAAATTCCGCACTTCTCCATTCGTCTGGACCTGCAAAGTAAAGAGTTGCTCCCAAACGTTTCAAGATTTGCATGTTTGATTTTGCCACACGTGAGTGATCCAAGTCCCCAGCGATACAAACTTTCAAGCCATCAAAGTGACCGAATTCTTGGTAGATGGTCATCAAATCAAGCAAGCTTTGGCTTGGGTGTTGACCTGAACCGTCCCCACCATTGACGATAGAGGCAGTGATTGTTGGACTTTCAACCAATTCTTTGTAGTAGTCCACTTCAGGGTGACGAATGACACAGACATCTACACCAAGAGCTGACATGGTTAAGATGGTATCGTAAAGTGTTTCCCCTTTGTTCACAGAGCTTGTCTTCACATCAAAGTCAAGGAGATCACATCCTAATTTCAACTCTGCCACTTCAAAGGCTTTGTGGGTACGAGTTGAAGGTTCAAAGAAAAGGTTTGAGATGATGTGTTGGTCTTCGTAGGCTGCTTTAGCTCCGTTTTTGAACTCAATCCCACGTTTGATCAAAGCCATTACTTCTTCATTAGTAAGAGTTTCCATTGAGACAAGGTTTTTAAGAGCGATTTGATTTTCAGACATGTTGATTCTCCTTTTATGTTGTGAATGGTTTATTATTTATTTAAGCTTCTTTGATGAGGACGCGGTCTTGGCCGTCTAGCTCCACCATCTCGACAATGATTTCCTCTGACTTACTGGTAGGGATATTTTTCCCAACAAAGTCCGGACGAATCGGCAACTCCCGATGCCCACGGTCGACTAGAACCGCAAGACTTACTCGAGCAGGACGACCGTGACTGACCAGATTATCAATGGCAGCGCGAATCGTGCGACCTGTATAGAGGACATCATCGATCAAGATGACTTCTCTATGAGCGATATCAACTGGTAACACCGTCGTATCTTCTGTCGCCTTCATGTCATCTCGGAAAGGCTTGGTATCAAGTTCTGCAACAGGGACATCGATTTGTTCCAGCTGAGAGAGGCGTTCTTGGATACGGCGAGCGATGTATACACCGCGCGTCTTGATCCCCACCAGCACAATCTGGCTTAAATCTTTGTTTCGTTCAATGATTTCGTAGGTGATCCGGGTAATGGCCCGTTTCATCGTCAAATCATCAACGACTTCTTTGGTTTTCATTCAGTCCTCCTTAGTTGTAAAAGAAAAACCTCCTTTTTCAAGGAGGTTCAGCAAATGAATGGTCTAAGAGGATAGAGTCTCGCCCTATGGTCCTAGCCATTGTTTTTCACAGTCTCCTTGCCTGCCTCACGGGACAGGATTAAAGGATTTATTTAATTGAGATAACTATATCACAGTTTCAAACGACATGCAAGAAAAAACTCAACATTTTTCAAAAAAATTTAAAGATATGACTTTTCGTCTGAATAATGTTCGGTTTTTACTAAAAAACAGCCTATTTTCGCTTGATATTTTTGATCCCATAGAGTACATAGCCAGCCAAGAGATAGGCGATAAAGATGATCACCACCCATTTGCCAACAAAAGCCCAGCCGTATTTATTGACATTGATAAAGAAATAAGCAAAAGGACTATCTTTTGCACCTGGAATCGGCCACTTCAGGACCAAACCATTGAGAAGGGCAAAGAGCATATAAGCAAGGGGAATCAAGGTCCAAAGGAAAGGATCGAGCTTACGGTATTGCTTGGCTTTATCAATCACTAGGGTATCAAAGAAGAACATCAAAGGAACGATGTAATGACAAAGGAAGTTTTCTAAACGATAAAACTTCTCTGGTGTCGCCAGAGGCGCTAACATAAAGTGGTAGATGACAAAGGTAATCATAATAGCCATGGTCACCGCCCCCTTCAAGCGAAGATAGCCCTGGGTCTGGGTCGAACGACCACGAAGCATGCGCCAGACCATGTCTCCCATGAAGAACATGACCAACATGTTAGACAAAATGGTGTAATAAAGCATCATACCAAAGCCACCATGCTTGGTCAGTTGCAGATAAACGCCGAGCACACTTAAGATAAACAATAGAAAACGATAGCTAAACAATAGTTTGAATTTCATAGTATTCTCCTGAAAGAAAAGGGGCTAGGCCCTTCAGATAATCAGGAACTTTCCTTAAGTGAAGACGGACGTCAGCGAACTTCTTCGAAGTTCCATGACTTAGTTTTGAACCCAAAGTTTCAAAACTCCCGAGTACTTGAAACGATATTGTTTCAAGTACTTTTCTCACAGCGGAAAGTTCCTTATAAACTTAAACAACTCTATTAATTTGTATACTTTATATAGAACTATTTCTTCTTATCTTTAGATCTTCTTCACAAATTCTGATTTGAGTTTCATTGCGCCAAAGCCATCAATCTTACAATCGATGTTGTGGTCTCCTTCAACGATACAGATGTTTTTCACGCGCGTTCCTTGTTTCAAATCCTTCGGTGCACCCTTGACTTTCAAATCTTTGATCAAGGTCACTGTATCGCCATCAGCCAATTTGTTTCCGTTGGCGTCAATCGCTACGACACCCTCTTCTTCTTCGACCTCAGCTGGGTTCCATTCATAAGCACACTCTGGACACACCAAGAGGGCTCCATCTTCATAGACGTATTCAGAATTACATTTTGGACAGTTTGGTAAGTTATTCATGTTTATCTCCTTATTCAAATTAACTTTCATAGTATACCATGAAAGCGAAAATTTGACAAATTCTGCTCGACTGTATAAAAAGGAGGCAACTTGGCCTCCTTAAATAGATGATATCTTTCAATCTTCCTGCAATTCTTGAATGTCTTGAATCACGCGCACGCCTGCTTGATTCTTCTCGCGCAATTCAGCATCAGAGTATGGGAAGGTATTGATCAAGATACTCTCCATCCCGACACTTTGGGCAACAGCAACATCTGTTGTAAAGTCATTCCCCACCATGACCGTTTTCTCAGGGTTCAACTGGTGTTCTTTGATGACTTTCAAGAGGAACTCTGGCTGAGGTTTGCGAATACCTGCATCTGATGACAAGTAAATGGCATGGAAAAGTTCTCTCAAGCCTACTAAATCAATCTCAGGATTGGTAAAATCTGCTTGGGCATTGGATAAGAGATAGATCCGGCAACCTGCAGCTTTCATATCCTCTAATACTTCTTTCGTGTGAGGATAAAGCTCCAATCGTTTGCGAGAAAGGACACGGAAAGTCCGTGCAATCAAACGTCCCCACTCTTTGAGGTGGGTAACACTGTTTCCACTTGGATGACTTTCTAGATACAATTGCACAAAAATGACTGTCAGATCAATCTCAGGATGGTCAACTTGTTTTTCCTTGGCCAAGTCTTCTTCAGCTTGTTGCACCAACTCTCTATAACGCAGGTGCAGACATTCTCCTGTGTAACTTGCCCCGTAGGATTGGTAGATCTGAGCCATAGTATCCCATAAGACTGGACTGTCCTCATCAGTTTCGATGTCGACCAAGGTTCCATAAAAATCAAAAATATAATTTTTAAATGCGTACTTGTACGGATTCATCTCTCACTCCCGTAACAAACATCGTAAAGGTTGCCTTGCAGACATTGACACCGTCTTGATTGGTAATATCCACATCCACAACTCGAGTCGTCCGTCCACTGTGGACACACTCACCATGGATCGTGAGGACATCACCCAGACGCCCTGCTTTCAAGTAATTGATGGAGGATTGCAAGGTCACACCATCGACCCCCTGAGAAATCACGACCAAACCACTGATCTGGTCACACAGGGTAAAGAGATAGCCTCCATGCGCATTTCCATAATAATTGAGAGATGATTCAACGACCTTGGTTGACACCACTACATGGCCATCTCTCATCTTTTCGATTTCGTAATTTTCAAATGCAGCAATTGCATCAAAGTGAAAATCTTTCATATACTTGCCACCTTTTCTAGCATCTTTTCAACTCCTCTATCATACTACAATTAAGGAGTAGATACAAGCGAAGGAGCAATTCCTTAGAAACAGAAAAGGAGACTCCAACTAAGTAAGAAGACGATACTAGGAACAATGTATTTTCGTGGGTGCTTCCAACATTCCCTCTTTAAATTCCATTTTCTTAAAGGGAAATAGATTTCAATAAGTAAGTGCAAAAAAGCTTCCACTACTGCTAGAATCATGACTCCTAGTAAAAATAGAATCCCCAAGTCAGGCATGACCTCCATTTTTAATAATAGAGCAACAAATAGATTCACAGCTAAGAGATAAGTCAGCAATACACGGTAATACATCAAGTAAAAGAACCAACTCTTAGGAAGGGACTTAACATGATCAATCAAATCTTTATCCGCGGAAATGAGGGTGGTTAATGGCGTATTGACAGAAGCCATCGTTAAAAGAATGATGATTTTTAAAGGAGCATCATAATCCTGTATCAGAATGAGAAGGAGGAATATGAGAGTAAAGACAAAATTGATGGAAAAATAGCGCTCTTGAAACAAAGAAATCCAAAAATAATTGCCACTTCTTCCCTTTGCGACGAGCAACTGATCATTTTTTGAAATCGCGACCAGGTCCTCATTTTTAAAAATTAAGACAGCAAGGAGGACTGACAGTAAGATCATATAGGACACTTGTTGGACCCATAAAGAAGAGACTGTGAGAACAGTTGTTACAAAAATGAGCACCCCTCCTAGAAAACTGGGCCTTGTATTGAACTGGATAAAGACATAAAAAACACTCAATACCACCAGTAAAGATAGGAGGACAAGCTTAAAGGATTGTGGCAGGTCTAACTTGATTCCCAAAAAGAGGATCAATAACAGCACGCGCTCTAACAAATTGAGAAGAAAGGTTACAGTCAGAAAAGAACCTTTGAAACGATTGAGAGACAACGGAAGCTGGTAATAGGCCTGGACCCTGTCCATCGAAAAGTAGGAATACAACAATTGAAAGGTTGATAGTGCAGTGACAATAGCCGTACTGATCAATAAGACTTGAAAGCTCGTAGAAAATTTGCCCCCAACAAGATGGTAATAAAGAGCAAAGGCTAAGGAAGTCAAGAACAAGAAGAACCGATTTTTGGATACCAAATCTCTAAAAATTGCTAGTAGCATGCTCTACCCCCTTTGACGATTGACGTCATGAAACCAATCTTCTAAATTCGATTCGATCGCGTCTAGGTGACCATCTTCAATAGTATAAGCTGTATCACAGACTCGAACGATACTTTCTGCGATATGCGAACTCATCAGAATAGCGCCTTCTTCTTTATACTGCAATAGCAAACCATATAGAAATTCTGTCGCATCAAAATCAAGACCATCAAATGGTTCGTCCAAAATAAGGAGGGGAGGTTTGAGATAAAAAGCTGTGATCAAGAAGACTTTCTTCTTATTTCCCGTTGACAAACTACCGATATCGGTGTTGAGAAATTCTTCAAAATGAAAACCTGAGATCAGGTCCTGCAATAACGTTTCATCTCTCTTTCGATGATACAAACGACAGACAAAATTAAAATAATGAACAAAATCCCAGTTTAAAAAACTATTGTTTTCAGTAAAAACTGTATAGGTACGGCTCTTATAGAAATTCGTATGAAAAGAGGTCACCTTATCTTCTATAGTAACAGTCTCAACTGCGTACTGCCGATGATCAAAAACACTACTTAAAGCTTTTAGCAAGGTTGTCTTCCCAGCTCCATTTCGACCAATCAACCCTACTACAGAACGATTGAGTACAAGCAAATTCGTGTCTTTTATAACGGGCTTGTCTTTTTTATACCAAACATTTAGCCCCTTGATGTTTAAACACTCACTCTTCATCGACGCACTCCTTTATAAAGGTAAGAAGCCCCAACTAAAAGCAACAGCAAAGCGTATAACCACTCCTTTTGAAAGGCAAAGACTAAGGCACCGATCAAGAAGCAAATTCCTATAAGGATTCTAAATTGTAATTTCATATCTTGCCTTCTTTCTATTCACAGTATGAAAGATTACAATTGTATTTTATTCTTATACTATAGTACTTTTTTAAAGCAGATTCAAGCACTAATGGAACATTCTAAATGCTTTAAGCAACATTTTATCTTTGAAGAGAAAAAAGAACTAGATACCTCTAGCCCCTTTACTTAAAATCTTAATTTTTCCCAGTCGTCGTCTGTCCGTTTGCGATAATAGTACTCGGATAAATCTGAGTCTTCCATCACTTCCAGCAGAGGAAGCATGTCGTAGGACAAGTCCAACTTTTCTAATTGGTCCTTCTCAACCCAAGAAACTTCTCCTTCATCAGACGATCTTAGCTGACCTTTGAATTCTGTTGCCTTGTAGCAAAAGACAATATAGCGGCCTCCCTCTTCTGGCTCCCAGTCTTTGACTGCGACGAGTTTTGGATCTGCAATTGTCAGTCCTGTCTCTTCGTAGACTTCACGAATGACGGATTCTACAAGGCTTTCTCCTTCTTCGATATGGCCACCTGGAAAAGCATAGCCAGCCCAGTGAGTCTTTTCAGGTGAGCGGTATTGGAGGACTACTTTCCCATTTTCAAGATCTTCGACCATGCAAAGATTGCACAGTATAGTAGGCGTTGTACGTGACATATATTTCCTTTCTATGGATTTACCATCCATCTTCTCTGTATTTCACTTCTAGCTTCATGATGAAGGGATTGACCAGTTCATAGTAATCACGACTCCGTATAGGGATCGCTCCATGTGGGATTTCAACATAATTCCCTCGTATTTCCGAATTATGATGGATTGGAGGGATTATGGTATTAGTTGAATCTGTAAAAGACACTTGGAGAATGAACCAAATGAAAAATGCTAGAATGACACTCAAAAATTGTAAGATTAGATGAAAAAACTTGAACTCTCTCTTTTTATAAAAGATAGACCAAAGATGGAAAAAAAGAACTAGAAATAAGAAATCAAACCAGAGACAACTAAGTAGAGGGGTAAATGATAGACCCAAAAAAACTAGTATTACTTCAATAACGAAAAAAGCTAAGAAGAATAAATAAAACATTTTAAAACCATTTAACTGCTTTAGCATAGAGAAGTCCCCCTAATTTAGAAAAGATGTAACTAACTAGATTATAAAGCTAATCCATAACTACGTCAATGTGCATTGATTGATACCTTCACTTGAGATTTTTAACTTCCGTTTCTGGTGGTTGCAAATCTCAAGGGACAAAAAACTCCACATTCAGGCTTGAAAGTAGAGTTCTTGCCTTAAATAATGATCAGTAGAATATGAACCCCCAAACGTAACCAATGATCAATGAGAGGCGTTTCCGGATTACTATTTTTGCTATCTAAGAATAGGCTAAGAGATAACAAAAGCAAAGCAAGGGCAATAACTATTTTAAGAGATAGCATCATACCTCCAATAGCAAGAGCAGCTAGAAAGCCAAAAAATGGCAATGGACTAAATAAAAATGCCAAAAATCTGAAATAGAACATAAACAAAGAGAGAATCAATAGGCCGTAAACAATCACCTTAGTAAAAATAGAGACCCTTTTTCCTTCATTTTTCATTTTGGATAGTGAAAAAACGACATAGATCATATAGATAAATAGCAGCATATTGAATCATCCCTATGTTTTATAGATTATATTAATAGTTTAACTAAAACCTATTCAAAATACAACTAAAGACCCTAACTTATGAGAACAAACTAACTTTTGATCAGAGTTTTTTCACTTCTGCTGCTATCTTTTGGAGATGGTGTTCCCGCATGCTAGCGGTATTCACATCCCGTCCGAGTTCTCCCAAGATGCAGACGCGCTTGGTTTTAATCCCACAGTGGTTCAAGACGGCATTTTTCAAAACAGAGATACCATAACTATCCGGAATGTTGAGAGGACCTGAAAAGATCTTGTACCACCAAGTAGGCGCCATGGAGGTCGCATAAATACTGGCGGTTTTGCCTTTAAGCAACTTCTTGAATTGCTTGCCTCTAAGGTAATTCCAGATGAAGCTTCCTTGATCATTGGCTGAGTATGCAATCCCTGGTGTAAAGACCCGGTCGATCCAGCCCTTCATAAGGCTCGGCATACTACTCCACCAGATGGGATAAACAAAAATCAGGTGATCCGCCCACTGGATTAATTCTTGGGAACGAAGAATAAAAGGATCTTCCTCCATCCGCTTTCGATAGCCGTAGCGAAGGACTGGATCAAAGTCCTCATCATTGAGACTGATCACTTTAAGCTCGTGGCGATTTGGATCAATATTCTCTACAATGGTTTGAAAAATAGCCTGACAGTAACTTTCCTTATCCGGATGCCCATTGATGATTAGAATTTTCATTCTTCCCTCCTACTAATCCAAAGCCTTCACTTCCAACATCATATCGCGGATCTGTGCTGCCAATTCGAAATCAAGCACTTCGACGGCTTCTTGCATTTGGCCTTGCAGTTTCTTGACCAGTTCCTTACGCTCTTGGCGGTTGAGACTAGTGATATCCACTTCCTTATCCTCTTCCTTGGCCACAGCCTTGGTAACAGAGATGAGATCACGGATTTCCTTTTTAATGGTTTGTGGCACAATGCCATGCTCTTCATTATAGGCCATCTGGATCTGACGACGGCGGGCCGTTTCATCGATGGCTTTTTGCATAGATTGGGTCATGGTGTCCGCATACATGATCACGTGACCCTCACTATTACGGGCTGCACGACCGATAGTCTGGATGAGACCCCGCTCATTACGGAGGAAGCCTTCCTTATCCGCATCGAGAATGGCAACTAGACTAACTTCTGGTACGTCAATCCCTTCCCGAAGAAGGTTGATACCGACCAAGACATCAAAGACACCCAAACGCAAATCACGGATAATCTCCGTCCGCTCCAATGTTTTAATGTCCGAGTGCATGTATTTGACCTTGACGCCCATTTCCTTGAAGTAGTCGGTCAAATCTTCTGCCATCTTCTTGGTCAAGGTAGTGACAAAGGTCCGCTCTCCACGTTCTACACGCGCATTGATCTCACCCAAGAGATCGTCCATTTGTCCCATAGTCGGACGCACTTCCACCTCGGGATCGAGTAGACCTGTCGGACGAATGATTTGCTCGATGACGGTATCCGTTTGTTCCATCTCATAGTCACCTGGTGTCGCAGACACATAAACGATCTGGTGGACATGGCTTTCAAACTCCTCACGACGCAGTGGTCTGTTGTCCAAGGCAGATGGCAAACGGAAACCATAGTTGACCAGCATTTCCTTGCGTGAGCGGTCTCCATTGTACATACCCTTGATTTGGCCCATGGTCATGTGACTTTCATCGATCATGATGAGGAAATCTTCAGGGAAGAAGTCAAGAAGGGTGTACGGCGGCTCTCCTTCACTCCGTCCGTCCATATGACGGGAGTAGTTTTCGACGCCATTAGTGTAGCCCATCTCTCGCAACATTTCAATATCATACTCAGTCCGTTGTTTCAATCGCTGGGCTTCTAAGAGCTTACCTTCTTTTTCAAAGACTTTTAACTGCTCTTCTAGTTCCGCCTGAATTTTGGCAATGGCTACTTCCATATGGTCGTCATTGGTCACGAAGTGAGTGGCAGGGAAAATGGCTAAGTGGTCCACATCTCCTAGAACTTGGCCCGTCAAAGCTTCAATCTCACGAATCCGCTCAATTTCGTCCCCGAAAAACTCAACGCGAAAGGCATGTTCATCACGGGAAGCTGGGAAAATCTCGACCACATCCCCACGGACACGGAATTTCCCCCGTTGAAAGTCGATGTCATTGCGCTCGAACTGGATATCCACCAAGTCGTTCAGCAGTTTATCGCGAGAAATCTCGAGACCTGGGCGCAAACTGACCACGCTGTCGGAATATTCCTTAGGCGAACCCAATCCATAGATACATGAAACAGACGCGACTACAATAACGTCATTTCGTTCTAAAAGAGCGGAGGTTGCTGAGTGACGAAGCTTGTCAATCTCATCATTGACCGAACTATCTTTTTCGATATAGGTATCGCTCGATGGCACATAAGCTTCTGGCTGGTAGTAATCGTAGTAAGAGACGAAATACTCGACCGCATTTTCAGGGAAAAATTCCTTAAACTCCCCATAGAGCTGGCCCGCTAGCGTTTTATTGTGGGCGATGACCAGAGTCGGCTTATTGACTTGGGCGATGACCTGACTCATAGTATAGGTCTTCCCCGTACCAGTTGCCCCCATCAAGATTTGGGCCTTTTCGCCACCTTCGATGTTATCCACCAACTGTTCAATGGCCTGCGGTTGATCCCCAGACGGTTGGTATTTGGATACTAGTTTAAATTTGTTGTCTGTTACTCTATTAATCATCTCTTTGTCCTCACATATATAGACCTTATTTTACCATAAATCACCAGAATTCTCTGAGATGAGGAATGAAGAGAGAAGACAACATATTACAGAACGATCTATTAAATTGGTACATGAGCGAATTACAATCTAATTAATTGGACACTCATTAGCATAAAAACTAAACAAGACTCTCGCAATTACTTCGAAAGTCTTGTCTTTTATTCTAAAACCATGCAATACGTAACAAGAGGCTGGGACAAAAGTCATAGCCTCTTAATTGTTTTTGGATTGTCGAGCAAGACGCAGTGGTTGAGTGGGCTCTACTATGCTGATTTCATCAACTTTTACAGCCCTACTCAACTGTGCGGAGGTGGGACGACGAAATCGAATTCTAACGAATGACCGATTTCTGTCCCACTCTCCCAAAATTAGATAAGTTTGCTCATCAGTATCATTTTTATTTACTACTTAACTTCTTGATTCCTTACCAAGAAGTAGAGAGTTGCTCCAAGTGAACATACAAATCCAATAACGTAAATACAGAGTTGTAGATTGGAAGCACTACCTAAAATGGTATCCGCAACAATATTATAAAATAGATAACTAGTCAATGGTTCCATTACTCTTTCTATGAATGGTTGTACCAAAATAGGAAATAGCAACAAAATAGCTAAACTCCCCATTGGACTTTTGAAAAAATAACTTAAGAAGTAAGATATTAAAAAGTATTGGATGGAGCCAATCAAATAGAAGCTGAAAATTTCTAAACTGACACCATTTTCGCTACTAAAAAAATGAAACCATATAAGCAGTACAATGAAATACAAGGTTGATTGTAGTACTACATCACATAACTCTACGAACAGGATCCTAATTGAACTAAAGATCCTTTTTCCACTTACCAAATAAACTAGTTTTGTTTCGTGTGATTGTAACTCAACAAATGCATTAACACACCCTATACTAACAGAGAGCATTGAGGCAAAAACAAGAGCTTGCTTTATAGATAATTGTACAACAGTATCATTGATTGAAACTGGTAACACACAGAAGAGACACACAAAACCTATCAAAAGTGACTGTATAGCTATCTGGTACTTTACGGGTTTTAAACTATATTTTTTGACGATAAGACTAAATAATATTCTTGCCATTCTTCCTCCTCATTCGAATCATTTCTACAACCATTATGAACACCAAGAACAAGATCCCTTCTACTACTAAAAGTGTAAACCCGTACAATTGGCTCGTTTGAGTCCCTTCGATTCGGCCAAATGCAAATGACTTTGCTCCAATCAAAGGCAATAGATTTTCTATTTTAGAGGAAATTCCTCTTAGAATACCTGATAAGGTGATTACCAATAATAAAACGTCTGCAATTAATGCAGTCATTGATTTTTTCGTTACGATTACGAAAAGTAAAGCTAATAAAGTAAGAACGATTGCAAATATCATAACTCTTACCGTGACATCTAAAAACAATGTCAATTCTAAAAAATTCTTTAGAGTTGAATCTAGAAAAACGAATAAAATAACAGCGTTTACTATAGAAAATATTAAAGTAGAGAGTAACGATAGGACAATCGAACTTGCAATAAACCCAGTAAGACGAACTTTCCAGTTAGGAATCAATAACTGGCTAAAATAATCATCACCAAATTGATAATGGGTTGAATAAACAAGTGAAACAAGAATTGGCAAGAAAATGACACTTGCTTGGTAGGGTGAAGATAAGAGAGCATCCCTGACTGTATACACTGGATTCGATGATAACATAGATGGATCAAGGTTAACCGCTTGTCCATTTCCTTCTACTAAGGCATTTATCACCTGGATATTTTGAATTGTAAAAAATATGCTGACTCCCAAAATAAGAAAAAAAGTAACTTTAAAAGTAGGTAAACTACTATATTTATAAAGGTCACTAAAAAAGGAACGCTTCAACAAATTATTCACCTTCTTTCCCTTCGAGTGCTTTAAAATATGCTTCCTCAAAAGAGCCAAACTGTTTCAAAATATCTTTTGTAGGAGCATCAATAACAATTTTGCCATTAGAAATACCAACCAAATGATCTACAGTTAATTCTAACTCACTCATATAATGACTTGTCATTAATACAGTTTTACCTTCATTGACAAAAGATTGTAAAAAATTACGTACCCAGCGAATTCCTTCTGGATCTAGTCCATTGATTGGTTCATCTAAAATTAAGATGTCAGGATTTGCTAATAAGGCTGTTGCTAACCCAAGACGTTGCTTCATTCCTAATGAATAGTCTTTTACCTTTTTATTTTTAGCTTCACTTAACCCCACCAACTCTAAACATTCCTTGCACCTATTTCTATCAACCCCACAAGCCAACCCAATCCACCGAAGATGCTGAAATCCTGTTCTGGTTGGGTAAGGTTGGCAACTGTCAAGGAACGATCCAACAATACAAAAAGGATTATCTCCCAATTGAGAGTATTTTTTGCCATTGATCAATGCCATTCCCATTTGACTATTTTCTAAGCCAAGTAAAATTCTGATTAAAGTTGATTTTCCAGATCCATTCGGTCCAATCAATCCAGTAATCTCACCTTTCTTAGCTTTGAAAGACACGTTTTGAAGGACAATTTTATTATTATATTCCTTATGTAGCTTTTGAATTGTTATCATTCATTCTTTTTCCCTTCTGACTTTTAGTGAAATTCCACCTTCACTTGGAGCAAGTATAACAGGAGAAAATCAGGAAATTCTCAGAATAATTATTTTTTTTATTTTCAACAAATTACATTCTATATTTGCTATAATATGCTCATATAATTGGAGGAACTATGAAGTATAAAATTTTAGCCATTGACGATGATGAAAAAATCTTACGATTAATAGGGAATGCATTAGAAGCAAACAACTTTCACGTGGAAACTCGTAAAAATATAGAGGAGATCAATATCTGTGACTTTACTGGATTTGATCTAATTTTACTTGACGTCATGATGCCTATTTCTGGTTTAGAAATTTGTCGTTCCATTCGTCCACAAATTGCTACTCCAATCTTATTTCTAACCGCTAAAGATTTTGAAGAAGATTTACTAAAAGGAATACAAGCCGGAGCCGATGATTACATCACAAAACCATTCAGTATTAAAGAATTGATTGCAAGAATTCAAATGCATCTTCGGAGAGAAGAAAGATCTCACCCTGCCTCTAAAGAAGAAATGAATTCAGATATTACTTTTTATCGAGATCGTCAAGAAGTTTATTATCAATCAAAGAGAATATCACTAACTAAGCGAGAGTTTGATTTACTTTATCTTTTAGCCAAAAATGAAAACCGAATATTTAGCATAGAAGAACTTTACAATTATCTTTATCCTGTAAGCTCTGATGCTCAACTACGGTCAATCACCGAATACATCTATCAAATTAGACAAAAATTTAAAACTCATCAAATTGATCCCATCAAAACAGTATGGGGAGGAGGATACAAATGGAAAAAGAATTGACGATCAAGCAACTCATTAAGCGTACCTACCTTAAAATCATTTGGCAATTTCTTCTATGTCTTATACTTTTTTACATACTCCCCGCTCTTCTATCTTCTGTATCTGGAATCAATGAGAAAAATGCCAATCGCTTTGCTTTATTTTTTAGCGTCAGTTCTTGGATTTATCTTTGCATCATTTTAATTGTTATCATTGTAATAAATATTAGACAGTTATTAACCAAGATTCAAAAAGAAATGAACATGGTTTATCATAGTGGTCTATATTTCACCAAAAATGAACATCACCATTTGCAGATTAAAGAATTTATTGAAACAAATGAACTAATCGAAAAAATGCAATCTGATATAAAAAATAGGATTGAACATGAAAAAGAACAAAAAAAAGAACTCATGTTTCAAGTATCTAGCGCTGCACATGATCTTCGAACTCCTCTAACTGTCATAAGAGGAAATGCTGAATTCTTACAATCTACCAAACAAACACCTCAAGTAATGGAATGTCTAAAAGATCTTGAGCAAGCAAGTATTCAATTAAACGATTATTTTAACCACTTCATCCAATACTCCAAAACCTTTTACGACCATGATATTCAACTTGAAAACATATCAATTAAACAAGTAACTTATCAATTACAGGAACATATCTCACCTTTACTCCCCAGAAATACACACTTTGTTTTTACAAACACAGTAACTCCATCAACACAAATTGCAATTCATTCCAATCTATTTTTCCGAGCAATCACAAATATCATTAATAATGCAATACAACATCAAAAAGAAAATGATGCACAAATCCAGCTAACAATTTCACAAGAAAATAGTCAATTAGTTCTAACTATATGGAATAACCAATCTAGTTTTTCAAAAAAAATATTACAGAATGCTGGAAATCTTTTCTATAAAGATGACCAAGCAAGAACACCCTCTCAAGAAAGTCACTATGGACTTGGTTTATCTTTCGTAAAACGCGTCATGAAACTTCATAATGGAACGATGCATTTAGAAAATATTAGTCATGGTGCCCAAGTCAAGCTAATTATTCCCATTATATAAAACAAGCCGAACTCATCAATATGTGTTCGGCTTTCCTTCATTTATAATTGATAAATTGTAAAATATAGTGCAACAAAAAACAAATAGTATTTCAGACGATGCCAAAATGGTTATTCTGCAATCAAAGCACAGGAACAGTACAACTGCAGGGCTAAGCAAAAAGATCGAAAGTTTCATTTGACACTAAGGTTAAAAAAGGAAGCGATGAAAACAAATTTAGTCACTATCTCTCATGAAGCTTTAAACAAGGTCTTATATGATATCAATTACTGACCACGAAAATGGTTATCTTTCAGAACTGCTTGTGAAGCCCTAGTTGATGAGTTCGAGGATATGTTGCACTTATTCTTGCAATTTATCAAATCTTTTTTATTGTTCAAATCTTAGTAATTGCTTATACTACTTTGTACTAGATACTCCTTTTCCTCAGTGTATTTATCTAAGGTTGTGTAAGTGAATATTATTTATATATCTTCATAGGTATCTGAAAGTTACATAAAATCACCTTCAATTTTTCCTGTAGCAATGTTAAATAACAAAACTCAATCTTAACAGATTTATTCCTTTTTTGTTTACACAATTTTTTTACACTACCGCTTTATTTCATTCGTTGCTGAAGAGAAATTTTTACTGGCATACAATTCTATCAATGATTCACTCTTATCTTACTATAATTTTATAATATTTTAAAAACTCCTCTTCACTTTGAACAACATGTTCTTTGTAATCTATAGAGTTTTCTGCCGGTATCGTGATATCTTTAAAAATATTTGTGCCATTTGGAAATGCCAATTTAATAACATTAAGAGTTGTTTCTAATCTATTTTTAGGATTGAGAACATAAATAAAATTATTATCTATATTATTCAATAATAGTTTTCGTGTTTTTGGATACTTTGAATCTAGGAGCCAGTTATTTCCTACATTCCAAAAATGGAATGTATTATCCTCAAAATCAAACCCATTACTTTTAAATAACTTAGAAAAAGATTCAAGCCATTCAATACCAACACTTAGTGAGTGAGTTTTAATCTTATTATTTCGATTGTCTATTATTTTACCTGTTTTCAAATTAATTAATTTTTGTTCCTGAAAAGATTTATCACCAATTTTACCAACTATTAAAGTTATATACTCATTTTCTCTATCAACGATTATTTTCTGAGAGTTGGATATAAACATTGGAAAATAATTTTTGTTATATTCTCTAGTTATTTTAAACACATCCAATTCTTTCTTTTTTAATTTGGAATTTGAGGTATCATAAACGTTAATATGCCAATATTCACCATCCTTAGGTATATTTCGATTTAAATAAGGAAAGTTATTATGCGTTATATCTCTTGATGGTTCGGATTGCAATTTCGCACCTTAAGAAATAATAAACTTTTGTCCTACAGCATGACCCGGCCCGCCTATCTTAACCTTATCTCCTAGAATTCTTAATTCATCTGTCACTTTCTTTTTCGCAGCCCATGAAACACTGATTGCTTCTCCATTTTCAAGAAATTCATAATCTGTGATTTCTGTATCAGCAATCCAATACTTATATTGCAATAAATTATTTTTATCAAATGAATGTTTAACAAATAATATAACTAGAAAGATAATCGTAAATAGTCCAAAATAAATTAATTTTCTCTTAACATTTTTTTTCATTCCTTATACCTTCCTATCAGCCATTTCACACTTATTATTCAACAACTCTTTCTCTTCTTTCCCCTAAGCGGTAAACCATCACGACGGATACTAGAAGAACCAGAGTTGTGATGATCGATCCTTCTGCTCCAAATGCCCCTCCGGTCAACCAGTCAGGTCCTGAACCCATGGTAAAGCTAAAGATAGACGCATCTGCGCCCGTCCCACTGACTTGAAAACCAAGGAGATTTCCTTGTACATAGTTCCAAGTGCCGTGTTGGGCGACCACTAGCCAGATACTATCCGTATAAATAAAAAGCAGACCAGCCAGCACTCCATCGAGGATGATATTCAGAACGGATAAGAAGGTCACTCCTGCATTTCCCATATGCAGAATGCCAAAGAGACTACTAGAAATCGCGATCGCTAAAGGCAGATTAGTTCTTGCAGCAATCCGAGTTAAGAGCCAACCCCGTGTGGCCACTTCTTCCGTTCCTCCTTGAAGAAGCCAAAATGGGAATAAACCTAGAATAAAGAGGATGGGTTCTAAACTTAATTCATTAAGCTCAAAAGACCCGATTCCACTTACTTGGTAGACAAGGGCGATCACACCCATTTGAAGAAGGGAAAGCAAGATACCCCAACCTAGATACTTAAGCCAATTCCTTTTTACAAAGCCTAAGCTTGATAATGCATTCTTCTCTATGACTTTTACCCAAAAAATAAAGAGGAACAGAATGATTACAAAACTGAAAAGCTCATAATAGAGAAAATAATGGTAGAAAAATTCTTGAATACTTGCTGTCCCATTTCCTGGTGAAAAGAACTCCGCCAGAAAACCGATCCCTAAGGAAAATGGTCCCACCAATTCACTACTAAGCCATAGTCCCCCTTCTATAAAGAAGGAGGCTAAAAATACATAGAATAGTGTAGAAATAAGAACTGGCATAGATGTGTTTGTTTTTATATCCTGAATGATCTTTCCTTTCTTCATGATCAACCTCCATTTATCTAATAGGTCCATTGTAGCAAAGAAAATCTAGAGCCGCAATATCGTTTCATGTTAGAAAACCTAACATGAAAACTCGATTTTTCTTGCAAAGCAAAGTCTTTTATGATATAATAGCTTTTGTAGAAAAACATAAGACCATTCATACTCGTTTTGGTATGAATGATTTGTTTTTTTAAGGCCATCCTTTGGTCAATGTGCTCATGGGTCAAATCCCCTAAGAGAAAGAATTAGAAGGAGACAGAAATGAAGAAAAAATTACTAGCATGTTTGCTTTTCTTATTTCCAATCGTTGCATTCGCTGGTCATGCTCATGCTGAAACGATCAAGGTCGTTTTCGACACAGCATATGCACCGTTTGAATTTAAGGATTCAGATCAAACCTATAAAGGAATTGACGTAGAGATCTTGGACAAGGTCGCTGAAATCAATGGCTGGGATTTGGACAAATCCTTCCCTGGATTTGATGCAGCGGTCAACGCAGTTCAAGCTGGTCAAGCGGATGCCATCATGGCCGGAATGACCAAAACAACCGAGCGTGAAAAAGTCTTCACCATGTCTGATACTTACTATGATACAAAAGTTGTCATTGCGACTACGAAAGCTGACAAAATCACGAAGTACAGCCAATTAAAAGGGAAGACAGTCGGTGTTAAAAACGGAACTGCAGCCCAACGCTTCCTCGATAAAAACAAGGACAAGTACGGCTACAAGATCAAGACTTTTGATACTGGTGATCTCATGTATAACAGTTTATCAGCTGGTGCAGTGGATGCAGTCATGGATGACCAACCTGTTATTCAATACGCCATCCAAAAGGGTCAGGACCTAGCTATCAATATGGACGGGGAGGCAGTCGGTGGCTTTGCCTTTGGTGTTAAAAAAGGTGGAAATCATGAAAAGTTGATCACTGAATTTAACAAGGCTCTCGCTCAAATGAAAGCTGATGGAACACTTGATGAGATCATCAAGAAATGGACAGGTGAAAGCCAATCATCAAGTAACAGTGCCGTTCCAGAAACCACTACTCCTGCCGGTCAAAAAGCAACTCCTAAAAAATCAAAATATGTAATTTCAAGTGACTCATCTTTTGCACCATTTGTCTTCCAAAATGGAAAAAACAAATACACAGGGATCGATATGGACTTGATCAAGGCTATTGCCAAAGACCAAGGATTTACCATCGAGATTAATAATCCTGGATTTGACGCAGCGGTAAGTGATGTCCAATCCGGCCATGCGCAAGGAATGATCGCAGGGATGACCGTAACAGATGCTCGGAAAGAAACATTTGATTTTTCTGAACCATACTACACGGCCAATTCTATTCTAGCCGTTCAAGAAAGCAGCAAGATTGATTCATATGATGACCTAAAAGGAAAGACAGTCGGTGTTAAAAACGGTACTTCCTCACAAAATTTCCTTGAAAAGAACCAAAAGAAATATGGTTACAAGATCAAAACCTTCTCTGACGGAGCTTCTATGTACGATAGTTTGAATTCTGGTTCTGTCGCAGCGATCATGGATGACGAACCTGTTATCAAATACGCTATTAAACAAGGACGTAAATTCAAAACACCTATCGAAGGAACTCCAAGTGGTCAACTAGCATTTGCTGTTAAAAAGGGTGAAAATCCTGAATTGATCGAAATGTTCAATAACGGTCTTGCAAACTTGAAGAAAAGCGGCCAATACCAAAAGATCCTCGATAAATACCTTAAAGCAGATAGCAAATCAAGTACTTCAAGTACAACAGCAGATGAAACAACGATCTGGGGCTTGCTTCAAAACAACTACAAACAATTGTTAAGTGGTTTGGGTGTGACTCTTGCCCTTGCGCTTCTCTCTTTCGCCATTGCTATGGTGATCGGTGTTATCTTTGGGATGTTTAGTGTTAGCCCTTATAAGTGGCTCCGCTGGACAGCAGAAATCTTCGTCGATGTCATTCGTGGAATCCCACTCATGATCCTCGCTGCCTTCATCTTCTGGGGAATTCCAAACTTGATTGAATCGGTCACAGGTCATCAATCCCCAATCAACGACTTTGTTGCAGGTACCATCGCCCTCTCCCTCAATGCTGCTGCCTATATTGCAGAAATTGTTCGTGGGGGGATCCAAGCTGTACCGATTGGACAGATGGAAGCCAGCCGAAGCCTTGGGATCTCTTATGGCAAGACCATGCGCAAGATCATCTTGCCACAAGCAACCAAACTCATGCTTCCAAACTTTGTTAACCAATTCGTCATTGCCCTGAAAGATACGACTATCGTTTCTGCGATCGGATTGGTAGAACTCTTCCAAACTGGTAAGATCATCATCGCTCGAAACTACCAAAGTTTCAAGATGTATGCGATCCTTGCCGTCTTCTACCTCGTGATTATCACCTTGCTAACACGCTTTGCAAAACAATTAGAAAAGAGGGCTAACTAATGGCTAAATTAAAAATTGATGTCCATGACCTCCACAAATACTACGGTGAAAATGAGGTCTTAAAAGGAATCTCAACAAAATTCTACGAAGGGGATGTGGTCTGTATTATCGGACCGTCCGGTTCTGGTAAATCGACCTTCCTTCGTAGTCTCAATCTCCTCGAAGAAGTTACTAAAGGTCAAATTACCGTAAATGGATATGATCTAACCGATCCAAAAACCAATGTTGATTTGGTCCGTGAAAATATCGGGATGGTTTTCCAACACTTCAACCTCTTCCCTCACATGAGCGTCCTTGAAAACATTATGTTTGCACCAGTAGAGCACAAACTAATGACCCGTGAAGAAGCTCAAAAAGTGGGGATGGAATTGTTGGAAAAAGTTGGACTCGCAGATAAAGCCGATGCCAATCCAAACAGCCTTTCCGGTGGTCAAAAACAACGTGTGGCTATCGCACGTGGACTTGCCATGAATCCAGATATTATGCTCTTTGACGAACCTACTTCTGCCCTTGACCCTGAGATGGTTGGAGATGTATTGAACGTTATGAAAGAATTGGCAGAGCAAGGCATGACCATGATCATCGTTACCCACGAGATGGGATTTGCCCGCCAAGTAGCCAACCGCGTCATCTTTACCGCAGACGGTGAATTCCTCGAAGATGGCAAACCAGACCAAATCTTCGACAACCCACAACACCCACGTTTGAAAGAATTCTTGGATAAGGTTCTAAACGTTTAAAAAATAGTGGTTTTTGAAGCATCTAGCAATTTTGCTAGATGTTTTTTTAGACGAAAAAAGAGGCTGGGACAAAAGTCCTAGCCTCTCAATTATTTTTGCATTGTCGAGCAAGACGCAGTGGTTGAGTGGGCTCTACTACGCTGATTTCATCAGCTTTTACAGCCCTACTCAACTGTGCGGAGGTGGGACGACGAAATC
>JAGZVW010000064.1:0-6512 GCA_018379295.1 Streptococcus parasanguinis
AGCTGATGAAATCAGCGTAGTAGAGCCCACTCAACCACTGCGTCTTGCTCGACAATCCAAAAATAATTGAGAGGCTAGGACTTTTGTCCCAGCCTCTTTATTTTTTTATACACATAAAAATATACGAACGTTCCCAGTTGAGAAGGGCGATTTTAAGGGGATTGTGCTACAATGGAAGCAAATAGATAGAATGGAGCAGTGAAATGAAAGCAATTATTACAGTCGTTGGTAAAGACCAAAAAGGAATCGTAGCGGGTGTTGCAACGAAAGTAGCAGAATTAGGACTCAATATCGATGATATCTCTCAAACTGTATTGGATGAATACTTTACCATGATGGCGGTCGTATCGTCAGATGAGAAAAAAGATTTCACACAGCTTCGTTCAGAGTTGGAAGAATTCGGTCAGTCTCTGCATGTGAAAATCAATATCCAAAGCGCAGCGATTTTTGATGCTATGCACAATTTGTAAGATAGGGGTTGAGAATTTATGGACATTAGACAGGTAACAGAAACCATTGCCATGATTGAGGAGCAGAACTTCGATGTTCGGACCATCACCATGGGGATCTCCCTTCTAGATTGTATCGATCCAGATATCGAAAAGGCGGCAGAAAAAGTCTACAATAAGATTGTGACAAAGGCCAAGGACTTAGTGGCTGTTGGGGATGAGATTGCGGCAGAACTTGGCATTCCAATTGTGAATAAACGGGTTTCAGTCACTCCAATTTCCATTATTGGGGCAGCAACCAATGCGACAGATTATGTACCCTTTGCCAAGGCACTAGATCGTGCGGCCAAAGAAGTTGGGGTCAACTTTATCGGTGGTTTCTCAGCCCTTGTTCAAAAAGGCTACCAAAAAGGGGATGAAATCCTCATTAATTCCATTCCTCGCGCCCTTGCAGAGACGGATTTTGTCTGCTCTTCAGTCAATATTGGATCGACCAAGACGGGGATCAATATGACAGCTGTCCGAGACATGGGGCGCATCATTAAAGAAGCTTCCCAAGCAGATCCAATGGGGCCAGGTAAGCTCGTGGTCTTTGCTAATGCGGTAGAAGATAATCCCTTTATGGCGGGTGCCTTCCACGGTGTCGGTGAAGCGGATGTCGTCATCAATGTTGGGGTTTCAGGACCTGGTGTCGTCCAACGGGCCATCGAAAAAGTTCCCGGAGCAAGCTTTGATGTATTGGCGGAAACAGTCAAGAAGACAGCTTTCAAAATCACTCGTGTCGGACAATTAGTGGGGCAAATGGCTAGTGAACGTCTCGGTGTGGAGTTTGGAATTGTAGACTTGTCTCTCGCGCCAACACCAGCTGTTGGGGATTCGGTTGCCCGTGTCCTTGAAGCGATGGGGCTTGAAGTAGTTGGAACCCATGGAACTACAGCAGCGCTCGCTCTGCTCAATGACCAAGTGAAAAAAGGTGGCATCATGGCTTGTAACCAAGTCGGTGGGTTGTCAGGTGCCTTCATTCCGGTATCAGAAGATGAGGGGATGATTGCAGCAGTTCAATCGGGTCATATCAACCTGGAAAAATTGGAAGCCATGACGGCTATCTGTTCCGTCGGTCTGGATATGATTGCCATCCCAGCTGATACTCCAGCTACGACCATTGCGGCCATGATCGCAGATGAAGCAGCTATCGGGGTAATCAACCAAAAGACAACAGCAGTTCGCATCATTCCTTATGGCAAGGAAGGCGATATGTTAGAGCTCGGAGGACTTCTTGGGTTTGCTCCAGTGATGAAGGTCAACAAAGCTTCGTCAGCTGATTTCATTGCCCGTGGTGGTCAAATTCCAGCTCCGGTTCATAGCTTTAAAAACTAAGAGAAATCTAGTATAATAGTAGAAAATAGAAAAGTCTGTGATGATGAAACTCCAGACTTTTTTCTTGCAAAAGGAGACAAGATGGCTAAAACAAGATTATTTGTGATTCGTCATGGGAGAACCATGTTTAATACCATTGGCCGTGCTCAAGGCTGGTCCGATACCCCCTTGACAGCAGAGGGAGAAAAAGGCATTGAGGCTCTAGGAATCGGCTTGCGTAAGTCTGGTTTGGACTTTACCCGATCCTATTCCAGTGATTCAGGTCGTGCCATTCAGACCATGGGGATTATACTTGATCAATTGGGTTTGAAAGACCAAATTCCTTATCGCTTTGACAAGCGGATTCGCGAGTGGTGTTTTGGGAGTTTTGATGGAGCCTACGGTGGGGAACTCTTTCATGGTGTTGTACCGCGCGTGCTGGATGTAGAAGATTATAAGACCTTGACCTTGGAAGACTTGGCCAATGGCATCTGCCAAGTGGACACAGCGAATTGGGCTGAACCTTGGGAAGTTTTGAAAGGCCGAATCTTAGATGGTTTTGAAGCTATCGCCAAAGAAGTAGAAGAAAATGGAGGAGGCAATGCCTTGGTGGTCAGCCATAGTTGGACCATTCAGACCTTGGTCTGCTTGATCGAAGGAAAACCAAATCTCAATCTGCCTCTTTCAAACGGTAGTGTTACCCTTGTAGAATATGAAGATGGTGCATTGACGGTTAAGGTCTTTGGAGATAGCAGTTACCGTGAAGTCGGTGAAAGCTTGCAAGAATCCTAGTTCGTCGCAAAAGGCTGACCTTTTGGTCATAGCCTTTTCTTTCTCTCAAAACTTGTAAGAGCTTTCCTACTTTCTTTTTGCAAAAAATGATATAATGAAAGAGATACATACGGAGGTAATACAATGACAAAAACCAGATTATATATTGCCCGTCATGGAAAAACCATGTTTAATACCATTGGGCGAGCACAGGGCTGGTCAGACACTCCGCTGACAGAAGCAGGAGAGCGTGGGATTCGAGAATTAGGGCTTGGCCTTAAGGAAGCAGGTCTTTCTTTTAAAGAGGCTGTTTCGAGTGATTCTGGTCGAACTATTCAAACCATGGGAATTGTTCTTCAAGAGCTTGGTTTGACAGGTCAGATTCCTTATCGCTATGATAAACGCATTCGTGAGTGGTGTTTTGGTAGCTTCGACGGTGCCTATGATGGCGAGCTCTTTATGGGGGTTTTACCCCGTGTTTTTAAGGTTGATGATTTTCATCAGTTGAGCTTGATGGAGTTGGCAGAAGGGATTGTTGAAGTTGACACCACTGGTTGGGCTGAATCTTGGGGTGCCTTGAGTGGTCGGATCAAAGAAGGGTTTGAAGCCATCGCAAAAGAGGTAGAAGCAACTGGCGGTGGCAATGCTATTGTGGTTAGCCACGGTATGACCATTACGACCTTGATTTATCTCATCGATCCGAAAGCTGTCGAAGAATTGGTCTTGGACAACGGAAGTGTAACGGTTTTGGCCTATGAGGATGGCGCCTTTCATATTGAAAAGATTGGAGATATGTCCTATCGTAAGGTTGGAGCAAAACTCTTAGAGGATGGCCATGACAAATAAGTATAGACGCGCAAGAAAAAAACGTAAGAAACGGTGGCCCTATCTATTGAGTTTCTTTCTTCTTGTGGTCCTTGGATCAGGAATTGGTGCTTACTTGGCTAAACCAAGCTTGTTTTCAGGGCTTCAGTTTTGGAAGGCAAAAAAAACAGCTGTAACGACTCCCTCTTCTTCTAAGAAAAAGAAAGAAAAATCAGATTTACCAGCCGTTTCGACAAAAGATTGGCAGTTGATCTTGGTCAATCGTGACAATGTGAAGCCAGAGTTGAACCCGCAATTGACAGATGTAGATGCTATCAAAGTGGATAGTCGGATTGTAGAGCCAACTCGTCAATTTCTAGAGGCGGCTCGAAAAATTGCCCCAGAAGAAACCTTGATATCGGGTTATCGAAGCGTGGCGGAACAAACAGAGCTCTATAATGAGCGTGTTGCGCAATTAGAGGCCAGTGGTCTTTCACACGAAGAAGCTGAAAAGCAGGTGCAGACCCAGGTACAGGTCCCTGGTGCTAGTGAACACCAGACGGGGCTTGCGATCGATATGAGTGTCGAAGCTGGTCAAAGTGATGAGTTGGGCTTGCAGCTAGCTGCCATCGCACCGCAATATGGCTTTGTCCTTCGCTACCCAGATGGGAAGAGCAACATCACGGGTGTGAATTTTGAGAATTGGCATTTCCGTTATGTTGGCGTAGAAAATGCCCAGTATATGGCCAAACATCAGCTAGTATTGGAAGAATATATTCAACTATTGAAAAAGGCTGGAAAATAGGAGGAGATTCACTTTTTCTAGGTCTTCAGAATGATTTTTAGCACTCTTGAAAAAAGAGTGCTAATTTTTTGGATTTTTCTCTTGACTTTCTTTTGGATGGGTGTATAATAGAATCATGGTTTAGCACTTGGATGTTTAGAGTGCTAAAGACGAAAGAGAGGTGAGGTCATGGTTACAGAACGTCAAAATGAGATTCTTAATCTTGTTGTCGATATCTTTACCAAGACCCACGAACCGGTCGGTTCAAAAGCACTGCAAGATGTCATTCAATCCAGTAGTGCGACCATTCGAAACGACATGGCTGCCCTCGAAAAACAGGGCTTACTAGAAAAGGCTCACACTTCGAGTGGTCGAATGCCTAGCCGGGCTGGTTTTCAATATTTTGTTCAGAACTCGCTTGATCTAGAGTTGATTGATGAACAAGATGTCTATCAGGTGGTGAAAGCCTTTGATTTCGAAGCCTTTAAGTTAGACGATATCTTGGATGCTACAGCTAAGTTACTAGCCCAGATGACGGGCTACACCGCAGTCATTCAGGATGTTGAGCCGACACGGCAGCGCTTGACTGGCTTTGAGATTGTTCCATTATCCAATCACGATGCCTTAGCGGTTCTGACCTTGGATGAATCAAAGCCTGTCACCGTCCAGTTTGCCATTCCAAAGAATTTCTTAACCAGTGACTTGGAAATCTTCCATCAGCTGGTTCAAGAGCGTTTCATTGGAAATACAGTCTTGGATATCCACTACCGCTTGCGGACGGAGATTCCACAGATTGTACAGCGCTATTTCAAGACGACAGACAATGTCTTGGATCTGTTTGATTACGTCTTCTCGCAACTGTTTCAAGAATTGGTCTTTGTAGAAGGAAAGGTTTCATCCTTAACCTACGCTGACCTCCAGACTTATCAGTTCTTAGATAACCCCCAACACGTAGCTCTCGAGTTGCGAGGGGGAATGCCAGAGGACCAAATGACCCAGATCCTGGTTGCAGAATCCCAAGAGAAGGCTTTGAAAAATGTGACCGTGATTAGTCATAAATTCCTAGTTCCTTATCGTGGGATGGCCCTCATGCATGTGATTGGTCCTGTAGAGATGGATTACAGGCGTGTGATTAGCCTCGTCAATGTTATCGGACGGGTACTGGTCATGAAGTTGACGGACTACTACCGTTACCTCAACAGTAACCATTATGAAGTAAATTAAGACCAAATGAAAGGGGTGTATGCCTTGACAGAAGATATCAAAAAAGAAGACGTGAAAGAAGAGGAAGTTGCCCAAACAACTGAAGAAGTTGTAGAGGAAAGCAACCAACCTTCTGAGTTAGAAGAAGCACAAGCGCGTGCCGAGGAATTTGAAAACAAGTACCTTCGTGCTCATGCAGAAATGCAAAACATTCAGCGCCGTGCCAATGAAGAACGTCAACAATTACAAAAATACCGTAGCCAAGATTTGGCAAAAGCGATCTTACCATCACTTGACAACCTCGAACGTGCCCTTGCCGTCGAAGGATTGACAGATGATGTGAAGAAGGGCTTGGAAATGGTCCAAGAAAGTTTGGTACATGCTCTGAAAGAAGAAGGAATCGAAGAAATTCCAGCAGATGGAGCCTTTGACCATAACTACCACATGGCCATCCAAACCTTACCTGCAGATGACGAACATCCAGCAGACACTATCGCACAAGTCTTCCAAAAAGGCTACAAACTCCATGACCGCATCCTTCGCCCAGCCATGGTAGTGGTTTATAACTAGGCTGCCTTGTCCGAAACGACACTAAACTATGAAAGAAAGATAAGACGCAAGCCGGAGGCTTGCAAGGAAGATATTTCCCGCCGTGGTGAAAGTTTCAGTAGCTTGTGCTACTGAAACAGGGGATTTTTGAGACAGTAGGCTCAAAAATAAGTGATGAAATCCCGAAGGGAGTTGCTCACGTCCCCACCACTTAAGGGAAATATCAAAAAAAGAAGAAAAATCAACAAGGAGAAAAACATATGTCTAAAATTATCGGTATTGACTTAGGTACAACAAACTCAGCAGTAGCGGTTCTTGAAGGAACTGAATCAAAAATTATCGCAAACCCAGAAGGAAACCGCACAACTCCATCTGTTGTGTCATTCAAAAACGGTGAAATCATCGTTGGTGACGCTGCAAAACGTCAAGCAGTCACAAACCCAGATACCATCATCTCTATCAAATCTAAGATGGGGACTTCTGAAAAAGTTTCTGCTAACGGTAAAGAATACACACCACAAGAAATTTCAGCTATGATTCTTCAATACTTGAAAGGTTATGCTGAAGATTACCTTGGTGAAAAAGTAACGAAAGCT
>JAGZVW010000065.1:0-6465 GCA_018379295.1 Streptococcus parasanguinis
CTGATGAAATCAGCGTAGTAGAGCCCACTCAACCACTGCGTCTTGCTCGACAATCCAAAAATAATTGAGAGGCTAGGACTTTTGTCCCAGCCTCTTTTTGTATTTCTATACTTTTAATTGTAAGAGTTCTTCAATCTCAGCCAGAGTGCTAGCTTGCGAGATGGCGCCACGGAGTTTGGCTGCACCAGAAGTCCCACGGAGGTAGTGAGGGGCGAGGCCACGGAATTCACGAACGGCAATGTGCTCACCTTTGAGATCGATCAAGCGTTTCAAGTGTTCGTAAGCAATCTTCATCTTGTCTTCAAATGTCAAATCAGGCAGGATTTCTCCTGTTTCAAAGTAGTGGTTGATTTGGTTGAAGAGATAAGGATTCCCCATAGCAGCGCGACCAATCATGACCGCATCAGCACCGACTTCTTCGATCCGTTGTTTGGCATCTTGAACTGTGCGGATATCTCCGTTTGCGATAAATGGAATCTTAGTCAGGGCTTGTGCAACCTTGTGAAGGGTCTCAAGATCCGCATGCCCCGTATACATTTGCTCCCGAGTTCGCCCATGCATGGCAAGGGCAGAGACACCCGCAGCTTCGGCAGCGAGGGCGTTCTCAACTGCTAGGGAAGGATCCGACCAACCCGTCCGCATTTTAACAGTGAGGGGGATATCCAGGACAGATTGAACCTTATTGATAATGGAATAGATCTTGTCTGGGTCTTTGAGCCACATGGCACCCGCTTCGTTTTTCACGATCTTATTAACTGGGCAGCCCATGTTGATATCCACGATATCAGTTTTGGTATTTTCTTGGATGAATTCTGCCGCGCGTGCCAAGCTGTCTTCATCACTACCAAATAGTTGAATCGATACAGGATTTTCTCCCTCATCGATATGGAGCATATGCAGGGTCTTTTCGTTGTTGTATTGGATCCCCTTGTCAGAGACCATTTCCATGACCACAAGCCCCGCCCCCAGTTCTTTGGCAATGGTCCGGAAGGCTGAGTTGGTCACACCGGCCATAGGTGCTAGGACCGTCCGGTTTGGGATCTCGACGTTCCCAATCATAAAAGGTGTATTAAGATTTGTCACGAATGAGTTCCTCCAAGTCGTTTTCATCAAAGTGGTAGGTTGTCTGACAGAATTGGCAAGTGATTTCAGCGCCATGGTCTTCGTCCTTCATTTCTTGAAGGTCTTTAGCCGGTAAGCTTGCCAAGGCATTCATGAAGCGTTCCTTGCTACAGTCGCACTGGAAGCGAAGTTCTTCTTCAGAGAGGCGTTTGAAAGGTTCATCCCCATAGATAGCAGAAAGAAGAGCTTCAATATGATCTTCAGATTCCAAAAGTGTTGAAATAGCAGGCATTTCTTGGATCCGTTTTTCAAAGCGCGCGATTTCTTCTTCCTTGGCATTTGGCAAGACCTGAAGCAAGAAACCACCGGCAACCTTGACCTTGTCTTCTTCATCAAGGAGGACATTGAGCCCAACCGCAGATGGCGTTTGTTGGCTTTCAGTCAAGTAATAAGCTAGGTCTTCACCGATTTCTCCAGTGACGAGAGGTGTCATGGAATGATAAGGATTGCCTGTGCCGTAGTCGGTAATCACTAGGAATTCCCCGTTTCCGACAAATGGTCCGACCACGACTTCACCGGTCGCTGTTTTCTTGATATCCACACCAGGATTTTGCACGTAGCCTTTGACGTTTCCTTGAGTATCTGCCACAGTGATGATAGCACCAAGTGAGCTAGTGCCCAGGATTTTCACTGTTATCTTGGTGTTTCCCTTTTCATTGGCTGCGAGAATTTGACTAGCGATCAGGGTGCGCCCAAGGGCCACTGTTGAACTTGCTTGTGTCTGATGGTATTCTTGGGCTGCTCGCACGGTCTCTGTACTGTCTAGTACAAAGGCACGGAAAGAGCCACTTTCTGAGATAGTTTTGATAATTTTGTCCATACCTTTTATTTTAACACAAAATAGAAAAACAGGCGCAGGCCTGCGCTTGTTTTTTGGGGTTAGGAAGAATTTTAAGACCAAAAATAGTATAATAAAACAAAGGAGGCTAGCATGAACCAATCTTTGAAAGCGGCAGTCTATGGTTTGGCGGTAGCTGATGCATTAGGGGTTCCGTATGAATTTTTAACCCGAGGCAGTTTTAAAGCGATTGAGATGGTGGGCTATGGAAGCCAACAGTAACTGGCTGGAACTTGTTCAGATGATACTAGCCTTGTATTCGCGGCCTATGATTCTTTTTGGGAAAAAGGGAAGATTTCCTCTGCTATATGCAGGAGAGGTTTGAAATTTGCTTGTTAGAGGATGATTTTACAGCAAATGACTTGCTATTTTAAACTTGTAGGAGGACCATGCTTAATCTTTTTAGGTTATCATCTAAAACTCTACCTCGGTTACAAAACAAAAACGCAGAGACATCTTCTGCGTTTTCTTACTTTATAGGTCCATTTCTGGGAAAAGTTTAGCTAGTATTTTCGGAGTAATGCTTTGTCCCGGCCCCTCAGCACAATAGGTGTGCATATACATAGAAGGATTGAAGTTGAGCTCGATGCAGGTACAGTTGGGATTTTCCTTTGTGGAAATAGCAGAGCTGTCAGGGATGATGAGATCAACGCCACAGGCCCAGGCTCCCATAGCCTTTGCCATGTCCGCAGCGAGTTCCTTATAAGATGGGTGCATGCTGTCTGTGACATCAATCGAGTCTCCGCCAGTAGAAATGTTGGAATTGCGCCGCAAGTCAACCTTGACTCCAGCAGGCAGGATATCATCTGGTCCATAGCCTTGCTGGTCCAGCATGAGCAGTTCAATGTCCCCCAGTTCAATGATTTCAAGCGGTGAACGATGATCTCGGCCCCGCAGAGGATTGTCATTTTTGATGGCAATCAATTCTCTCACGGTATGCTGACCGTCTCCGACGACATTGGCCGCCACTCGCAAGAGGACTGCTTGGCATTGTCCGTCTAAGACAAAGAAGCGGTACTCCGTTCCAGCGATAAATTCCTCCACTAAGACGGCGACATCTTCTGAAAAAGCAATCTCCAGAGCCTTGTGATAAGCTTCCAGGCTAGCTGGCTCTTGGAAGATAGAGATGCCCAGTCCGAAGTTAGTTGACTTGGGTTTGACAACAATTTCTCGGTTCTTAATCAAAGGGTAGTAGGCCAGTCCCTCTTCTAGAGAAGAAAATTCTGCTCCAGCCGGAACGGGAAAGTCAGCTGCTGCCAAAATCTTTTTGGTGACTGTTTTATTGGCCATGGCCAAAGGGATGACATAGTTATCCTTGGAGGTCATATTGCCGTTCTTGACATATTCTACATGACTACCATGCCAAAGCTTGAGAAATTGGTCCTTTTCATCTAAAATTTCAACATTCAGCCCCTTTTGAATAGCATCAAAGAGCAGCATCTGGGTGGACAGTTCCATATTTTCGTAGCCTTTGAGGGCATAAGGAGCAGTCCAGGCATAGCGGTGGTATTCTTCTGCTTTTTCTAGACCAAAAGCTGTTAAGGAATCTTGCTGGATATGGGGCAGGAGCTGTCCTGACAGTGTCAGCTGAGGATGTAAGAGAGCCTCTCTCATCTGGTCCAGCAAAGTTTGATAGTAAGTTGGCAGTTCAAAATGCTGGATGAGCTCTTCCATGGCTTGGAGAAGGGCTGAGCTGTCTGCCTCATCTGGCAGGGCAGTCAGCGGGTGGCTACAAGCAATTTTCTGGTTCAAATCATGGGCAGCTTTTAATACTGCATCAACATTTTCTACATCATCTAGCCAGAGCAGGCCCAGTAAAAAGAGATGGACAGTATCTAAGGTCTCTTGGCTAATGCCCAAATGGTCAAAAGGATTGAGATCGAAGCAGCGGAATTCCAGATAGGTGATACCCTGCTCCAGATAGGCGCGATTGTGCTTCTGTCCACGGAAGCGAACGGCTGAGTAAAATTCTTTTTCAGCACTGAGCTCGCCAGACTGAACGTAGTTTTCAATATCGGTTACATATTGCTCCAAAGAAGTGTAGGACACCTGAATATTCTCGTCATTGACATAGCCATAGTCGCTGTTGCGAAAAGAGCGGATAGGCTGCGGGTATTCCTGACTGTAGAAGCCGGCTTCTGCCAGAGGAGCAGCACCGTAGAGATAGGTTAAGAGCCATCGGAAACGCAGAAAGTTTCGAGCCAGTTTGAGATAGAGGTCATTTTTAAAGTCCTTGAGTAAATGATAGGAGCTGACTTGAAAGAGAGCAGCGACCAGATCTTTCCCTAGCTCCATGTTGTAGTGGATGCCAGAGATGGCCTGTAGTTTTTTGCCATATTTTTTCGCTAAACCCTCTCGGTAGTGGCGTTCGTATTCGTTTTCCAGACGGGCGATGATAATATCTTCTTCAGTCAGCTGCGGTGGCATGGACAGAGGCCACAGGCATTCACTCTGGTCAATTGAGCGGCCTGCCACATCGCTGATAGCTCCCAGTAAGCGCCGCGCTTCCTTAGTAGAGTGAGCAATAGGTGTAATTAGTTCCAGTTGTTGTTCGCTGAAGTCTGTTTGGATGGTCGGGTGGAAATTGCGGGAACCAAGCTGACTCGGATGAGCAGTTTGAGCTAAGTGTCCATCAGTTGTCACTCGCAGATTTTCCCTCTCCAGACCAAAGGTCGCTTGGAGAATAGGGCTTGATGTATCCAGTTTCTGCAGTAATTGATTAATCGTCATCGTTTCACCGTCCTATGGTAGTTATTTTAGTCTATTACAAACGGAAAAAGAAAGCAAATTTCCGCTACGATTTTACAAAAATTCCGAACTTTTATTTTAAATTAAGTACTAAAATTCAGAAAATACATATTTTGTAAAAATGTAATTCGTCTACATAAGAGAAAAAACAAATGAAATGATGAACCCTCCTTGAAAAATTGTCAAATTTTTCATATAATGAGGTATAAAACATAATCGCAGGTGAGATTCCTGCCTGCTTTTCAAGAAAGGACGAGCTATATAGCTCAGACAAAGATATGACATCAGTAGTTGTTGTAGGAACCCAGTGGGGAGATGAAGGAAAAGGGAAGATTACAGACTTTCTATCAGCCAATGCAGAAGTCATTGCTCGCTACCAAGGTGGGGACAATGCCGGTCACACCATCGTGATCGACGGCAAAAAATTCAAGTTGCACTTGATTCCTTCAGGTATCTTCTTCCCTGAAAAGATTTCTGTCATTGGGAATGGGGTTGTGATCAATCCTAAATCATTGGTCAAAGAGTTGGCTTATCTTCATGAAGAAGGTGTGACAACAGACAGTTTGCGCATTTCAGACCGCGCCCATGTCATCCTCCCTTACCATATCGAATTGGACCGTCTCCAAGAAGAGTCAAAAGGGGACAACAAAATCGGAACGACCATCAAAGGGATTGGACCAGCTTACATGGACAAGGCTGCGCGTGTGGGAATCCGGATCGCGGATCTTTTGGACCGCGACGTCTTTGCAGAACGCCTGCGCATCAACTTGGAAGAAAAGAACCGTCAATTTACCAAACTCTATGAAGCAGAGGCTCTTTCCTTTGACGATATCTTCGAAGAATACTATGAATATGGTCAACAAATCAAACAATATGTAACCGATACTTCTGTCATCTTGAACGATGCTTTGGATAACGGCAAGCGCGTGCTCTTTGAAGGAGCCCAAGGGGTTATGTTGGATATCGACCAAGGAACTTATCCATTTGTTACTTCATCAAACCCAGTTGCTGGTGGGGTGACCATCGGATCAGGTGTCGGCCCAAGTAAGATTGATAAGGTTGTCGGTGTATGTAAAGCCTATACCAGCCGTGTCGGTGACGGACCATTCCCTACAGAACTCTTTGATGAAGTGGGGGACCGGATCCGTGAAGTGGGGCATGAGTATGGGACAACAACCGGTCGTCCTCGTCGTGTTGGTTGGTTTGACTCAGTTGTCATGCGCCATAGCCGTCGTGTCTCAGGAATTACCAATCTTAGCTTGAACTCCATCGACGTTTTATCAGGCTTGGATACAGTGAAAATCTGTGTGGCTTACGACTTGGATGGCGAACGCATTGATCACTATCCAGCAAGCTTGGAGCAACTCAAACGTTGCAAACCAATCTATGAAGAATTGCCAGGTTGGTCAGAAGACATCACCGGTGTTCGCCACTTGGACGAGCTTCCAGAAAATGCCCGCAACTATGTGCGCCGGATCGGCGAATTGGTTGGTGTGCGCATTTCAACCTTCTCAGTCGGACCAGATCGTGACCAAACCAATATCCTTGAAAGTGTCTGGTCAAGTAAATAATTTAAAAGAGGCTGGGACAAAAATCCTAGCCTCTCAATTATTTTTGGATTGTCAAGCAAGACGCAGTGGTTGAGTGGACTCTACTATGCTGATTTCATCAGCTTTTACAGCCCTACTCAACTGTGCGGAGGTGGGACGACGAAATCGAATTCTAACGAATTACCGATTTCTGTCCCACTCTCTTTT
>JAGZVW010000066.1:0-6268 GCA_018379295.1 Streptococcus parasanguinis
GATTTCATCAGCTTTTACAGCCCTACTCAACTGTGCGGAGGTGGGACGACGAAATCGAATTCTAACGAATTACCGATTTCTGTCCCACTCTCTTTTTTAGTTTAAGAATTCACGGACAACCTCTTGAAATGCTTTATTTTCTTCATAAAGAGCATGCCCAGAATGCTTAAGAATGAGGAGTTGACAACCCGAAATCGCTTTTGCTAGTTCCTTGGATCCGTCCACACCAATCACATCATCTTCAAGCGCACCAAGGACCAAGGTTGGACACTGAATTTCTTTTAAGACCTCAAGGCTATTATGTTCCAGGCAAGACTGAGACTGAATGGCTATTCTATTTTCATCTTTGATTCGCCCCAAGCGACCCATAATATTATAAAGCAACCGCCACTTTTGATAACTCTTTTGCGTGTAAGAATGCTTTGCAATATCCAGCATGAGGTCTCTAAAAGTTCCAGATTGACTAAGCTTTTGCCAATGCTCAATTCGCTCTCTAGCAAGTTGACTAGGTTTTGCAGTAGTCACGGCTAAGATGAGCTTTTGAACCTTTTCAGGGAAATCTACCACCAACCATTGGGCAATCATTCCACCTTGTGAAATCCCCATGACATAGGCTGTATCTATGTTTAGTGTCTCCATTGCTTCTGCTACATCTGCTGCCATATCCCGCGTCGTATAGCCCTGTCTCAACTCATTGATTCGAGAAAAAACATAGATTTTATATCGCTTAGCAAGTAGACGATACGAGAGAGAAAAGAGCTGTGCCTTTCCTTTAACGGTCTGCAATCCATCCCCCAAGCCTGGTATAATTACTAGAGGGTCCTTTCCTTTTCCAAATGTCACATAGTCCATGGTTTTCCCATTCATGGACAAGGTAGCGTTCTTAGCTGAATACAAAGATTATTCTCCTTTCAGAGCATCAAATTTAGCCTTCATGGTTGGATTCTTCCGAGTCAATTTTTTAACGGAAACATCATCCAACTTGTTGTTAGCGAGACGAAGTTGATTTTCTGATGTGGTCAGGAATTTCTTGACTTCTTCCATTCGCTTGATGGCCTTGTCGATTTCATCGATGGCCTTGCCAAAGTTGACAGAAGCCGAATTGTAGTTCTTAGCAAAGGCAACTTTGAAAGCATCCAGGTCTTCTTCAAAGTGGGTGATGTCGATATTTTGTTCACGAACAAGCGCCAGTTCCTGCTTGTATTTAAGGGAATTGAGGGCCGCATTGCGCAAGAGCCCAATGATCTGGATAAAGAACTGAGGACGGACCACATACATCTTCTCATACTCGTGGCTAACATCGACAATCCCTGTGTTGAAGTAGTCATTATCTGCTTCAAGCATGGTCACTAAAACCGCATATTCACAGTTTTTTTCTCGACGGTCCTTGTCCAATTCCTTGTAGAAATCCGCATTCTTATGCTTCTTCTCTGTCCCGTCAGCTTCATTCTTCATCTCGAACATAATAGAGATAATCTCCACCCCATTTTCATCGCACTCGCGGAAGATAAAGTCGCCTTTAGACCCACGTGCAGAGACCTTATTGTCCTTTTCAAAATAGGCATTTGGGAAGGCAAAACTGCGAACCTTGTTGAATTCACTTTCCGCATACTGCTCCAAGCTTTCCCCAATGGCCTTGGTTGATTGTTGGGCCTTAAAATTCTTGTAAAACTCGACCTGTTCATTGGCTGCCTTTAGCTGGGCTTCGTAGTTTTGCTTGACAGAAGCTAGGGACAGTTCATTTTCCTTCTCTTGAAGGAGCAATTGGTTTTGTACCTGATCACGCTCCTTCTCCAAATTAGAAAGCGTCTTTTGCAGCTGATTTTCATGTTCCAAGCGCAAGGTGGCCAACTGATTCTCCAGTGCTTGCACTTCTTTTTCTTTCTCTAGCAGGCTTTGGCTAGCTGTTTGCTCCACCTCTTTTTTAGCCAATTCTTTTTCAGTATCAAACTGTTGAATCTGGTTTTGTAACTGAGCAATTTCTTGATCCTTCTTTGCTAACTTCTCTTGCTGCTCATTAAGGGCCTTTTGCTCTGCTAAAGCCAACTCTTGCCGAATTCGCTCATGAATTTCCTTGTCAAACTCTGCTGTCCGTACCTGTGACAAGAGTTCGCTGTATTGACTTTCGTTGACTGTAAAGACTTCCCCACAGTTGGGGCACTTGATTTCGTTCATAGTATGCCTCTTTCTCTATTCTTAGTATATTATATCATGCCACCAGTAGAATCAAAACCAGCAAGCCTCGTTTGCTGGTTTTAAGTAAATATTCATTTTTTTATAGAGACTTTCCTTAAGTGAGGACGGACGGTAGCGACTCCCTTTGGGATTCCATACCTTAGATTTGAGCCTTGCGTCTCAAATATACCGAGCACCAGAAACCAATGCGTTTCTGGTGCTTTCCTCACGGCGAAAAGTCTCAATCTATTTTGAACTAGTTCCAAAATATCCTTTTTCAATAGTCTCATTCAGTAATAACTTAAGATCTCTGAATAGAGGTTGCTTGTTTATAATCTGAAACAGTGAACTTCGCTTCCTGATCTCGACTTATTTCTTCTCAATTGGCGCGACACTAGCCAAGAGTTTTTTGAGACCCACTTCTGGGAAGTCGATCTTGAGCTCTTGGGTATTGCCACTACCAGAGACCTCTAGGACAGTCCCTTCGCCCCACTTCTTGTGAATGGCAATGTCGCCAATGGTCCAAGCGACACTTTCTTTGGCACCCGCTCGGTTGCTATTGCCAAAGGGGAGACTTGATGACGTGAGAGCACTTGGAGCTGCTTGTCTCTTGCGCTCTTGAAGGGCTTGTGACAGGCTCATCCCTTTTCCAAAGGTCGTTCCGCCACCATTACTATAAGAAGCCTTAAAACTAGTGTTGACTGGACGGGCCAATCCTTGGTAGGTCAATAAATCCGAGCTAATTTCATTGATAAAACGCGTCGGGCGGTTGTAGCTGGTCCGTCCAAAGAGCAAACGAGAGTTGGCATTGGTCAAGAAGAGAACCTTCTCTGCCCGCGTGATGCCTACATATGCTAGGCGACGCTCTTCTTCCAATTCATCCGGATCCTCAGCTGCTCGACTAAGAGGAAAGACATTTTCTTCCATCCCAATCAAGAAGACGACTGGAAACTCCAATCCTTTAGCCGCGTGAAGGGTCATCAAGGTGACTTCTGAAGTTTCTTGCGCCCCATCATCTGTATCAGCAATCAAAGCCAAATCGTTCAAGAAACGACTCAAGGTTTCCACACCTGATTCGTCTTCGACGGTCTCTCCATTTTCATCAAAATTCTTGGTAACAGACAAGAACTCTTGGATATTCTCGATGCGAGCCTGACTTTCCAAATTTCCCTGATTGGTTAGGGCCGTCATATAGCCCGTCTTGTCAAGGACTTCTTCGACCAACTCTGTAATGGTCAGCTGGTCCAATCTTTCTCTCAAATCAAGAATGAGATTGGCAAAGTCCCAGATGGATTGAGCTGCCTTTCCTTTAATGCCTGAGAGCATGATATTGGCTGAAGCATCCAGGAGTGAAGACTCTTGCAGTTGGGCAAAGTCACGAATCTTATCCACTGTACCTGGCCCGATTCCCCTCTTGGGTTCATTGATAATGCGCTCAAAACTGATATTGTCACTGAGGTTGGCAATCAAGTTCAGATAAGCAATGACATCCCGAATTTCCTTCCGGCTGTAGAACTTGGTGCCCCCTACCATGGTGTAAGGAATGTTGGACTTGAGTAGCGCTTCTTCAATGGTCCGTGACTGGGCATTGGTCCGGTAGAGAACTGCAAAATCACGGTGTTTGTAGCCAGCTTCGCGACTAAGCTCTTCAATCGTTTTAGCAACAAAGACAGCTTCATCCTGCTCATCATTAGCCCGATAATAGACAATTTCTTCCCCGTCTTCATTTTGTGTCCAGAGATTCTTCGGACGGCGGTGGCGATTGTTTTTGATGACATCATTGGCTGCTTGCAAAATCGTCTTAGTCGAGCGGTAATTCTCTTCTAGGAGGACGACCTTAGCTTCCTTATAATCCTTCTCAAAGTCCAGGATATTCTGCATATCTGCTCCCCGCCAGCCATAAATAGACTGGTCCGCATCCCCAACGACACAGATATTTTTAAAACGTGAAGCCAAGAGTTTGACCAACTGGTATTGGGCATGGTTGGTATCTTGATACTCGTCTACGTGGATGTATTGGAACTTCTGCTGGTAATAGGTCAGCACATCTGGATGCTGATCAAAAAGACGCAAGGTCAGCATAATCAAATCATCAAAGTCCACTGCTTCTGACTGACGGAGTTCCTTTTGGTAAGCCTCATAACACTTGGCGACGATCTGGGTATACATATCTCCCGCCTGGGCAGCATAGGCTACTTCATCGATCAGGTCATTTTTTGCATTGGAAATAGTCCCCAAGATGGTCCGTTCATTCCATTTCTTAGGATCCAAATTCAAGGACTTCAAGATCCGCTTCATCAAGGTCCGTTGCTCACCTGGATCGACAATGGTAAAATTACGATTGTAGCCAATGTGATCCGCATCTCGACGAAGGATACGCACACACATGGAGTGGAAGGTGGCAATCAAGCAATCTTGGGTGGCTGAATTCAACTGATAAGCCCGCTCCTTCATCTCCCTAGCGGCTTTATTGGTAAAGGTAATGGCCAAAATATTCCAAGGATTGACCATTTTTTCATCGATTAAGTAAGCGATGCGGTGGGTCAAGACACGTGTCTTACCAGAACCAGCCCCCGCCATGATCAAGAGGGGACCTTCTGTCGTTTGGACCGCCTCTGCTTGGCGATCATTCATACCATTCAATAAAGGATTCATCTCATACTCCTCATTCATTCAATCGTTCTATTATACCACAAAACCTGCCTAGCTTCTTTTAAAAAAGGACTCATTTGAATTTCCCTTCCAAAAACGATATAATAGTAGCTTAAAGAAAACAGGATTTCATCCGAGGTCTAGGAGGATATTTTGGATAAACCATACAGTAACTTAAAACTGGCCGAACGTGGCGCTATCATTAGTATTCTAGCCTATTTATTGCTCTCTTCAGTAAAATTGGCTACCGGCCATCTACTTCATTCATCCAGTTTGGTAGCCGATGGATTTAACAACTTATCTGATATCATCAGCAATGCTGCCCTGCTCATCGGGATTCGTCTCGCTCGCCAACCTGCTGACCGCGATCACAAATTTGGTCACTGGAAAATTGAGGATCTAGCAAGCCTAGTCACCTCCATCATTATGTTTTATGTTGGTTTTGATGTCTTACGCGATACCCTCCAAAAGATCTTCAGCAATGAAACAGTTAGCATTGATCCACTCGGTGCTGGTGTCGGAGTGGTTTCAGCCCTTGTCATGCTAGGCGTTTATTTCTACAATCTTCGCTTAGCAAAACGGGCCAAATCAAAAGCCTTAAAAGCTGCCGCAAAAGACAATCTTTCAGACGTCGTCACTTCTCTTGGAACGTCGATCGCGATCGCTGCTAGTGCTTTTAACTATCCAATTGTCGATAAAATCGTAGCCATCATCATCACCTTCTTTATCCTCAAAACAGCCTACGATATCTTTATGGAATCTTCCTTTAGTCTTTCAGACGGCTTTGACGATAGTCTCCTCGAAGATTACGAAAAAGCTATTTTAAAACTCCCTAAGATTGCGCGTGTGAAATACCAACGCGGACGGACCTACGGAAGCAATATCTATCTGGACGTTGTCTTGGAGATGAATCCCGATCTTTCCGTCTATGAAAGCCATGCGATCACAGAAGAAGTCGAGGATCTCCTGAAAGAAGACTTTGGAGTCTTTGACATTGACGTCCATGTAGAACCTAGCTCAATTCCTGAGGATGAGCTGATCGAAAACGTTGAAAAGAAACTCTTGACCTACGAAAAACGCCTCTATGCTAAGCAAGAGTTTGATACATTACTAGCGGATAATTATACCTTGATTGACGATACCGGTCACGAACACAACAAGGCAGAATTAATAGAGGCTCTCGCAATCGACCAAGTTCAATTCCAAAACTTTGAACTGGAGTCCATCAGTCAAAAAACCAAACTCATACGCTATGAACTAGACGGTCAAATCCATACCAGTCTCTGGCGTCGCCATGAAACGTGGCAAAAGATTTTCCATCAAATTACTAATAAAACCGACTAAAAGAGGCTGGGACAAAAGTCCTAGCCTCTCAATTGTTTTTGGATTGTCGAGCAAGACGCAGTGGTTGAGTGGGCTCTACTACGCTGATTTCATCAGC
>JAGZVW010000067.1:0-6106 GCA_018379295.1 Streptococcus parasanguinis
ACAGTTGAGTAGGGCTGTAAAAGCTGATGAAATCAGCGTAGTAGAGCCCACTCAACCACTGCGTCTTGCTCGACAATCCAAAAATAATTGAGAGGCTAGAACTTTTGTCCCAGCCTCTTTTTTCAACCTTATTCTTCTTCTGGGTAAACCAAGTCCCAGTCTTTGCGGAGTTGAGTCATGAGGTCCATGACATCGTGGCTGTAGTTTAGGTAGAGATGATTTTCCTTTCCTGCGACTGCTGCTTCCATATCGAGGACTTCATACTGGAGGGCTTTAGCGGTTTCTCCTGCTTCGATCACTTCTTGTGATCCATCTTCCGTATAGGTGATGACCGCTTTTTGCCCGCGCGGGTATTCGTAAAGTTCGATATAGCCCTTATCATAAGCGATGGTACCGCGTTTTGGTTGTTTGGCGTGAAGACTCAGCGTCACCGTCGCCATTTCCCCTTCACGATTGGTAAGGAGAATACCCGCTTGCTCATCAACACCAGTCGGTGCCAGCTTGACCTGTGAAACCATCTCTGTCGGCTGTGACGTCATAAACCAACGTACGAAAGACAGGGCATAGACACCGATGTCAAGTAGAGCACCACCTGCCAGATTGCGATTGAAAAAGCGGTTGCTCATATCGTATTCTTTATAGGAACCGAAGTTCATCTGGATGACCTTGAGAGGGCCCAACTTCCCACTTGCCACAATTTCAGAGAGTTTCCGATAAATAGGCATATGGAAAATGGTCATGGCTTCTGCCAGTTTGACATGGTTTTCTTCAGCAAGCTTTATCGCTTCTGCCAATTCCTCACTGTTGAGAGTGATGGACTTTTCGCAGAGCACGTGTTTGCCAGCTGCGAGGGCCTTGCGTAGATACTGGATATGAGTATTGTGAGGTGTTGAGATATAGATGATATCCACTTCAGGATCCTCAAAGACTTCATCAATTTCATGATACACCTTTTCGATCCCGTATTTCTCAGCGAAGGCTACACCTTTATCGTATGTCCGATTGGCAACGGAATAGAGTTTCCCACCAAGCGCTTCAAGGGCTTGCGCCAATTCATTGGCAATAACGCCTGTTCCAAGGCTAGCCCACTTATAGTTGATGTGATGGCCCATGGTTTAATCTCCTTTTTTATTGACGGTAGAAATATTGATCAGCCGGATAGTTGCCTGCAGATTGAGTGACCACTAGACGTGGCTTGCTGGTATCAGACTGGTCTCCATCTGGATTTTGGAACCCGATTTTCAAAAGTCCAATCGCAGCACCAGTCTCACCCATCTTCATCTCAACATAAGGGATCTTGCTCTTCTTATCCGAGTCCGCAACAGCCTTGAGGCTGCCTTGGCCCTTGACTTTTCCGTCTGCTTGGATGACGATTTCAGCTCCCTTGCCATTGCGCCAGGTTCCAGCTAAGCTTGAGAAGTCGCCTCCGTTAATGGCCGCAATATCCAAGTCTTTCTCTTTTTTCGGTTGCGGGTAGGCTTTCCACCACTCTAGATGGTAATCACGGTAGGCCACGTCACCAAAGAGAATCCGACGTTCTTGGGAAGCTACTCCATCAGGACCTGTCACACCCGCTGGGATCAAGTACAAGGTTTGCTCTTGCCCTTGGATCGCAGTCCCATTTGCCCCAGTGAAATAAACTTCATAATAGCCTTTTCGCTTCTTGGGCTCTTTTTCTTTATTGAACAAGTAACTTGCCCGAGTGCCTCCACTCCAGAAAGTCCATCCGGTCTCCCCATTTACAATACTTGGGAAGGCATTGGTCTTGTTTTGGTAATATTCTTCTGGAGTATAGCCATAAAGTTTAAAACCAGAATCGGCGATTTCCTTTTCATAGGCATCATTGGAATAAGCACCTTCAAACGGTGAGAGATTGCCATCAAGGACGACATCATTGGGATCTGTCGATTTGAAAAAATTCTCTCGATTGGCAAAGACCATCTCGTGGTCGGGATTTTTATCAGACATGGTGACCGTGATCAAAGGCTTCTTATCTGTCTTGTATTTGAAGACACGAACAGTGACTGTAAAGTCTGTATTGCCATCGGATTTTTTCATCTTGCCTGTTGAAATTTTGTTAGATCCTTCGACCTTCCAATTCGTGCTAAATTCAGCAGATACCTTGCCATCAGACGTTTGGTAATCGATCTTCCAAGCCTTGCCTTTTTTCTCGATTTTGGCTTCATCCCGTTCATTAGAGACGTAGTCACCACTCAAGTCAATAGCTTTTTCCTTTGGCTTAGTGGCCTTCTTACTGGTCTGGTTAAATTCCTTTTGATGGTCTGGTTGGATATTGGAGCTAGAGTAGAGATAGACTCCTCCGATCAGAACAGCTGCTCCGACCAGCCCCAAAATCGGCCCCAGGTATTTTTTCTTCCACTTAAGATTCATTTTACTACCTCCATGGAATAAGATCTTTACACTAGTATACCCTAAATCGAAGGTATAGTAAAATTCCCCTCTATGTAGTAGTTTTCCAGGTTTGAACTGACTAGTTTTAGTAGGAAATACCTGTTTCTCAAAAACAATATTTTGTTTATCGTTATTTTTTTATCGTTTTTCGATACTTTTTTATTGACTAATTTTTTATAAGGAGTATACTATAAGTGAAAAATAAATAAACTTCAAGGAGGCTTGCGATGAAAAACTCAAAAACCTTAAAAAATGTCATTGAAGTCTTAACGGCTTTCATTTACTTCTGTGGCTTTATGACCGTGGCTGCATTGGTCGTCCATCTGCTTTCCCGCATGGGCCTTTTCAAAGATCTCATTCAATCAGGTCGCTTGTCCTTTGATGCGAATGGCATCCAGCTCTTCCCCAAACATCCACAACCTCTCTGGCAGCTGCTCTTCCCACTAGCCTCAAGCGCTATCTATATTTACCTTCTCATCACCATTCGCAACTTCCTCCAAAATCTCTACCAAGAAAAGATTTTTTCTCACTCCAACATTGATCTTTGCAACCGAGCTTGGAAGATTCTCTTGGTCTTGTCCTTTATGTCTGGCACACTTGAAACCAGTGGAAATGCTTATCTCCTTCCCTTCACTTTCCAATTGACCTTTAACACAGGGCTTCTCCTTGCCGTTCCAATCGTCTGGGTCTCTGGCAAGATTTTAGAGAGAGGTATTGAGATTGCTGAAGAAAATGAGCTAACCATTTAAGGAGGGTGCCATGATTATCGTCAATCTAGATGTCATGCTGGCCAAGCGGAAAATGAAATCCAACGAGCTAGCCGACAAAATCGGCATCACGACAGCTAACCTCTCCATTCTCAAGACCGGCAAGGCCAAAGCCATCCGCTTCACCACCCTTGAAGCCATCTGCAAAGAACTCGACTGCCAGCCCGGAGATATCCTAGAATACCGGCCAGATGAATAGAACATGTATTTAAAAATATAATTGGAGACTTTCCTTGGGTGAGGACGGACGGTAGCGAATCCCTTTGGGATTCCATACCTAAGATTTGAGCCCACTGTCTCAAATCTTCCGAGAGTCTGAAATGAAAATGTTTCAGACTCTTTTCTCACTGCGGAAGTCTCCGTTAACATCCATTGCTAATAAGACTCTTCTAACACCCTTGTAAAACTCAATGATAGGAACCATATCGACACAAGAAAAGCACTCCCGCGGGAGTGCTTGAGAGAGTAGACAATCTGCTCTTCCTTACAAATCAAATAAATTCTATAAAAATCAAAAAATTTATTCGTTAGAATTATTCAATCATCTACTGAAACTTTCCACCGTGAGAAAAGTGCTAGAAACAATTGTGTTTCTAGCACTCGGGAGTTTTGGAACCTAGGGTCCAAAACTAAGTCATGGAACTTCTTCGAAGTTCGCTGACGTCCGTACTCACCTAAGGAAAGTTTTTTAGATGACTTTTCTTCATCTATCGTTTAGCCGATGATGCTTCCATTTGGAACAGATGGATCAACAGTTAAGACTGTTAATTGATCTCCGTGTTCAGCAGAAAGAATCATGCCTTGGCTGACATATTTCTTCATCATCTTCCGTGGTTTAAGGTTGGCCACAATTTGAAGTTTCTTGCCGACCAATTCTTGTTCGTTTGGATAGAATTGAGCGATGCCTGAGAGGATTTGACGATCTTCACCGTCTCCTGCATCTAGGCGGAAGCGAAGCAATTTGTCTGATCCTTCGACTCGTTCCACTTCTTTGACTTCTGCTACACGGATTTCAACCTTGTCAAAGTCTTCAAATTTGATCTCGTCTTTTTCAGACTTGAGTTCCACTTCTTCTGGATTCCATTCTTTTTCTTGTGGTTTTCCAGTAGTCATTTGAGATTGGATGTAGGCAATTTCTTCTTCCATGTCGAGACGTGGGAAGATTGGAGTTCCTTTGGCAACCACTGTGACATTTTCAGGGAAGCCTGCTAGTGTCAAGTTTTCAAGATCGAAGTCCAAGCCCAAGCCAAGTTGTTCCATGATGGCATTTGAGGTGTTCATCATGAATGGTTGGATCAAGTGAGCCACGACACGAAGGCTAGCTGCCAAGTGAGCCATAACCGCTGCCAATTGTTCCTTGTCGCCATCTTCTTTGGCGAGAACCCAAGGCGCTGTCTCATCGATGTACTTGTTAGTACGAGAGATGATGTTCCATACAGCTTCCAAAGCGCGTGGGTAATCAACCGCGTTCATTTGCTTGTGGTATTCAGCGATGTTTTCTTCAACTACCTTAGCCAAATCTGCATCAAATGCTGTGACATTTTCGACATAAGCTGGAACTTGACCACCAAAGTATTTATTGATCATGGCGACCGTCCGGTTGAGGAGGTTTCCAAGGTCATTGGCCAATTCATAGTTGATGCGGGCCACGTAGTCTTCTGGTGTGAAAGTCCCATCAGAACCAACTGGCAAACTACGCATGAGGTAGTAACGAAGTGGATCCAAGCCAAAGCGTTCCACCAACATTTCTGGGTAGATGACATTCCCTTTAGACTTAGACATCTTGCCGTCTTTCATGACAAACCAACCATGGGCAATCAAGCGTTCTGGCAATTTGATATCCAACATCATGAGAAGGATTGGCCAGTAGATCGAGTGGAAACGAAGGATGTCTTTTCCAACCATGTGGAAGACCGTTCCGTTCCAGAATTTGTCAAAGTTTTCATGATCTTCTTGACCATAACCAAGAGCTGTCACGTAGTTGAGAAGGGCATCAATCCATACATAGACCACGTGTTTTGGATTAGATGGAACTGGGACTCCCCAAGTAAAGGTAGTCCGAGATACTGCCAAATCTTCCAAGCCTGGCTCGATAAAGTTTTTCAACATTTCATTGAGACGGCCATCTGGTGTGATGAAATCTGGTTGGGATTTGAAAAATTCAACCAATCGGTCTTGGTATTTGCTGAGGCGAAGGAAGTAAGATTCTTCAGAAACCCATTCTACTTCGTGTCCTGATGGGGCTACCCCACCGATAACCTTGCCATTCTCATCACGGAATACCTCAGCCAATTGGCTTTCTGTAAAGAACTCTTCATCAGAGACTGAATACCAGCCAGAGTACTCACCCAGGTAGATGTCGTCTTGAGCAAGCAAGCGTTCAAAGACTTGGGCCACCACTTTTTCATGGTAGTCGTCTGTCGTACGGATGAATTTATCATATGAGATATCGAGTAATTGCCAGAGTTCTTTCACTCCAACGGCCATCCCATCTACATAAGCTTGCGGCGTAATCCCAGCTTCTTCTGCTTTTTGTTGGATCTTTTGGCCATGCTCATCGAGACCAGTCAGGTAGAAGACATCGTAGTTCATCATACGTTTGTAACGCGCCAAGACGTCACAGGCGATCGTTGTATAAGCTGAACCAATATGCAGTTTACCAGATGGGTAATAGATAGGGGTTGTGATGTAGAATGATTTTGTCATTTTCTTTTCCTTTCAGGGCTAATGGAACCCAATTTAGTAACACTCTATTATAACATTTTTAGGAGACCCTGAAAACCCAAAACCAGCTAGGATCTAAGGAAGACAAGCAAAAAGAGAGTGGAACAGAAATCGGTAATTCGTTAGAATTCGATTTCGTCGTCCCACCTCCGCACAGTTGAGTAGGGCTGTAAAAGCTGATGAAATCAGCGTAGTAGAGCCCA
>JAGZVW010000068.1:0-5907 GCA_018379295.1 Streptococcus parasanguinis
AAACGAATTAAGGTAAAACTAAAAGGACTTAGTCCTGTGCAATACAGGACTAAATCCTTAACTTAAATTATTTGTCTAACTTTTTGGGGTCAGTACATTGGCTTGAAAGGTTATTTTAATTTTTCAAGAGATGGAACGACTGCACTGGTAATGAGTACTGTCGCAATGACTTCGATGAGAGAGTTGGTAGATACAATCAAGGCTAGGAAATGTTGAATCCCCCCTCCAAAACTGTTACCAAAGAAGAAGTAAATCCCGCTTAAAACGAAAACAGTATTGGTCATAGAGCCGACAATTCCAGCGATCACAAGTCCAGTACGATTGCGAATCCAGCGATAGAAGAAGTAAGGGGTTACCCCGATGAGAATCCGAGGGACAATGGCAATGATAAGGGAGTAGAGATTTCCGTGAGGGACAAAGGGACTAAAGAGATAGCTGGCGGGTGTTATAACCAGGGTATTCATAGTGAGGCTAAAGAGTCCCATGAGGAGTCCTAAGATAGCTCCAATCCGTGGACCGTATATGATAGAGGCGATCACGACAGGAATATGAACCAAGGTTGGTTGAATTCCTGATGGAACAAATTGCAGAATGAAGGACGTCACAAAGTGAATGGTGATCATCACCGCAAAAAAGATGGCAATTCGTGAAATAGAAGATGATTTTCTCATAAACAATTCTCCTTAACAGTTTCTACAATAGTTTCTACAGGCGCTAGAGCTCCAGCACCTTTGTCCCCACAAGCAAGAACAGCATCACGAGGTTGGATGATCTGGTAACCATAGTCTTGTAAGAGCTTTAGATTTCGTTGGGTAGCGGGATGTTCTAGCATTTTTGTATTCATAGCAGGGGCCAGTAATTTTTTAGTTCTTTGTGGCAAGGCTAGAGCTGTGCTTGTGACCATATTATCTGCCAGTCCCATAGCCAATTTAGCAATGGTATTGGCACTGGCTGGCGCGACAAGAAAGAGGTCAGTTTCTTTCCCAATGTTGATGTGCTCGATCCGCTGTGGATCGTCTTCCATCATAACATCTAGCCCGACTTGATTTTTTGAAAGAACTTGCAAGGTTAAAGGGGTGATAAATTTTTGGGCTGAAGGAGTCATGAGGACCTTCACTTCAAAGCCCAATTTGGTTAGTTGGCTGGTAATATCAGCAGCCTTATAGGCGGAAATACTACCGGTAACCGCTAAAGTAATGTGTGTCATATGTTCCTTTTTATTTGATATAACGTAGGATAGCCTCTGCGATTTCTGTTTTCGTAGAAGCTTCTAGGACCTGATCGTCTGTCACTAGATAGGCTTGATGCTGACCGTTCTGAATCTTGGTCAGATCATTGGCAACGATCATGCTGGCATGATTTTTAACGAGGCTTTCACGCGCTACCTGGATCAACTCTTCAGAAGAAACGTCGACTAATAGCTTAAAGCCAATCAGTTGAATAGCAGGGTTCCATTCTTTGACGAGCGAGATAATCTTGGGATTTTTCTTTAGAAAGAGTACCTGGTATTCTTCTTTGGAAGAAATTTTCGCTTCCTGATTTTCGCGATGGATAAAGCTATGAAGGTCTTGAGCTTTCTCAACTTCATCAAGGCCTGTCATGTAAACAGGTGTGTAGTCTGAAACAGCCATAGCGTGAATCAAAACCTGATGATGAGGGACTTCCGTTTTCATTTGTGCGAGAAGTTCTTCGACATTCTGGATCAATAGAAGTCGAAGCTGTGGGTGAGGATCGGGTTTAAGAGCGGTAGGCGTTGTGATCAAGGTCACCTGATGTCCCATAGCAAGAGCTGTTTCTGCAAGGATTTTCCCTAATTTCCCGGTGGAATGATTGGTGATCGAACGAACACTATCAATGGCTTCGCTCGTTCCGCCTGATGTAATTAAAATATGCATATGCTTATTTTACACAAAAAAGATACGTAAGTAAAGTTCTGAAGCTATTAGGATTAACTATGTGTAGCCATAAAATTTAGATTAAAAACGAACGTTCGATTCAAAAGGTGGTAAAACCATGTTATTTACGCGAATTTTCGGTATAATAGATCTATCAAATATAAAGGAGTCCCTTATGAAAACAGATATCGAAATTGCTCAAAGCATTGAACTCCAACCGATTGTGGACGTTGTTAAGAAGATTGGTTTGGTTGACGATGATCTTGAATTGTATGGAAAATACAAGGCGAAATTGAGCTTTGATAAGATTCGTGAAGTTGAGAAAAATCCAGTAGGAAAACTTATCTTAGTCACTGCGATCAACCCAACTCCAGCTGGAGAAGGGAAATCAACCATTACCATTGGTCTAGCAGATGCTTTGAATAAAATCGGTAAGAAAACCATGATTGCTATTCGCGAACCTTCTTTAGGTCCGGTTATGGGGATTAAAGGTGGTGCTGCTGGTGGTGGCTATGCCCAAGTTCTACCGATGGAAGACATCAACCTTCATTTCACAGGGGATATGCATGCGATCACAACGGCTAATAACGCCCTCTCAGCATTGATTGATAATCATTTGCATCAAGGAAATGAGCTAGGTATTGACCAACGTCGGATTATCTGGAAACGGGTAGTGGACTTGAATGACCGCGCTCTTCGTCATGTCTCTGTCGGTCTTGGCGGTCCTTTAAATGGGATTCCGCGTGAAGACGGTTTTGATATTACCGTTGCTTCTGAGATCATGGCCATCCTTTGCCTGGCGACAGATATTGAAGATTTGAAACGTCGTTTGGCCAACATCGTGATTGGTTACCGTTATGATCGTAGCCCGGTTTATGTCCGTGATTTGGAAGTGGAAGGGGCTCTTGCCTTGATCCTCAAAGATGCGATCAAGCCAAACTTGGTTCAAACCATCTATGGAACACCTGCCTTTGTCCACGGTGGTCCATTTGCCAATATCGCCCATGGATGTAACTCTGTGTTAGCAACGACGACAGCTCTTCATTTAGCAGACTATACGATTACAGAAGCAGGTTTTGGGGCTGACCTTGGCGCTGAAAAATTCCTCGATATTAAAACTCCAAACTTGCCTACATCACCAGATGCGGTTGTGATCGTAGCAACTCTCCGTGCTCTCAAGATGAACGGTGGAGTGACCAAGGATGCTTTGACTGAAGAAAATGTAGAGGCTGTTCGTGCTGGTTTTGCCAACTTGAAACGTCACGTTGAAAATATCCGTAAGTTTGGCATTCCTGCAGTGGTTGCCATCAATGAATTTATCACTGATACAGAAGCAGAAATTGCTGCTTTGAAAGAATTGTGTGCTGAAATTGATGTTCCAGTTGAGCTTGCGAGTGTATGGGCGAATGGTGCGGACGGTGGAGTTGACCTTGCTGAAACTTTGGTTAAGACCATCGAAACAAGTCCAGCTAACTACACACGCTTGTATGATAACAACCTTTCTGTTGAAGAAAAAATTGAAAAGATTGTTACAGAAATTTATCGCGGTACTAAGGTGAATTTTGAGAAGAAAGCTAAGACACAAATTGCCCAAATTGTGAAAAATGGTTGGGATAAGTTGCCAATCTGTATGGCCAAAACACAATATAGCTTCTCTGATAATCCAAATGCCTTGGGAGCTCCTGAAAACTTTGAAATCACTATCCGTGAAGTGGTTCCAAAATTGGGAGCAGGCTTTATTGTCGCTTTGACTGGGGATGTCATGACCATGCCTGGTTTACCAAAACGTCCAGCTGCTTTGAATATGGATGTGGCTGCTGATGGAACAGCAATCGGTTTGTTCTAATAACTAGATATCTAAAAACAACTTCTGTTCAAATGAGCAGAAGTTGTTTTGGTCTTGTTAATCAATCATTATTCAGTAAGGAGTTGGTACCTGATTTTTCGATAGATTATGATGAGCTGTAGGGTCATGGGAATCCAGATAAGGGGTTCGCAGAGAATGACCCCCATGTAGCCGGTGTGAGGAATAATCCACAGAACGAAGAAAATTTTTCCAAACAATTCAATAAAACTGGATGTGAGTGGGGTTAATTTTTTACCCATTCCCTGTAGGGCATTTCTCAGGATGATGAGACTCGCCAAAATAGGATAAAAGCAAGAGCTGATCTGGAGATAAAGACTGGCATTTGCAATGAGATCAGGATTTGTCGAGCCGGAAATAAAGCTGGTTAAAGACGGACTTGTGAAGAATAGAAGAGCAGCAACCAAGACAGACCAAACCCAAGAAAGAAGGTTGGCAATGGTAACGCCTTTTTTGATCCGCTGGAATTGCTCTGCGCCAAAATTCTGCGAGATAAAGGTTGTGATACTTGAGGCGATAGCTGTAATCGGTAAAACGGCAAAGGACATGATACGACGGGCTGCGACCTGTGCACTGATAATGGTTGTTCCAAGCTGATTAATAGCGGATTGGAGGATAACCGTTCCAATCGAAACGATGGAAGTCATGAGGCCCATGGCAAGGCCCTGACTTAGCAGATCCTGATAAAGCTCCTTGTCCCAAACAAAATCCTTGCGATGCGGGAGCAGAAAAGGGACCTTCTTACGAATATAGAGAAGACAAAGAAGGGCCGAAATACCCTGGGCGATGATGGTCGCAATCCCAGCAGATTGGACTCCAAGATGAAGTTGGGTAATAAAATAAAGATCGAGAAGAATATTGAGAATGGCAGCGATAATCAGGAAGTAGAGTGCCGCTAAGCTATCGCCAACCGCCCTAAGAAGTCCAGCGCAAAGATTATAGGCAAAGGTCACAGCCACACCGTTTACAATAGTTGAGATATAGAGATAAGACTGAGACACAATGGCTGATGGGGTCCCTAAAAATTGGAGCATGGGAAAAAGTCCGACAGCACCAATGAAGATCACAAAGAGACTGAGGATGCCACCAATAATAGCAGTTGCGGCGACTGATTTTCGTAATTGGTCTTCGTTTTTGGCCCCATAATTTCTCGCGATAATAATCCCCATCCCATTTCCAACACCGACAGCAAATCCAACAATCAAATCAAAAATAGCAGAGGTTGCCCCAATGGCGGCCAAAGATTTTTGACCTAAAAAACGCCCTACAATCATGACATCTGAGATATTGTAGAGTTGTTGAAAGATATTGGACAAAAGAATAGGAAAGGCGAAACTCAAAAGAGCGGGTAAAATAGGACCATCTATGAGGTCCACACGTTGAATTCTTTTCATAGTGTCATTATACCAACTTCAGTAACCAGCGACAAGCATCAGTAGTTGAATCCCCTTACATTTTTTGATATAATCGTGTCAGAAAAGGAGGCCATATGAGCTTAACGAGCCAATTAATCACTGAAACGTTCCCAGATCTGGATAAAGTCGAAAGGCTGAATATCGAAGCATTTCCAGAAGAAGAGCGTGTTCCTTTGTCAGAATTTTTACGCTATACGGACAATGACGATGCCAATTTCTTTGCTTTTTATAACGAGGAAGAATTTGTCGGATTTGCTTTTTCAATCTATAATCAGAAAGCTTTTTATGTCAGTTTCTTTGCCATTATGCCACATTTAAGAAGCCACGGATATGGTCAAGAAATCATTGAAAAATTGGTAGAATTTTACCAAAGATCCATGATTCTTGAAGTGGAACGTTTGGATGAAGAATGTGACAATCTAGAGCAACGTCAGTCTCGGATGGATTTCTATAAGCGAAATGGATTTAAAACTGCCAATGCCTTTTTAGAATACGAAGGACTTAGCTTTGAAATTCTCTATCGGGGTGACCACTTTGACGAAGAGGCTTATCGCGATATTTTCCGTAAACTGCAGGAAGAAAATTATTTCGATTTCCGCATTAAATATAGACGCTTTAGTGACCACTAGACAAGAAAGAGGCTGGGACAAAAGTCCTAGCCTCTCAATTATTTTTGGATTGTCGAGCAAGACGCAGTGGTTGAGTGGGCTCTACTACGCTGATTTCATCAGCT
>JAGZVW010000069.1:0-5783 GCA_018379295.1 Streptococcus parasanguinis
ATATTTTTCGTGTAGAATGAACAAAGCTACGTAAACAATCATAAAAACAATAGATAAATACAGTATATCAAATGTACTATGTCCAAAATAAGTTGCGGATTCATAAGATCCAATAGCTCCTAAGATCAACCAAGGAATGTACTTGTAATACTTCGTTACCATAACACGGATCTCCTTTAATTAAACTAATGAGAATATCTAAAACTAAAAGTCATACCTGTACTTGTAGGATTATAATGATCTAAAGTCATCAAAGTGCTAAATTCTCAAACCAACTTCTACCGCCAATAAATGTGGAAGTTAATTTGTCAAAACAATGCTGTTAAAAAATATAAGGGAAAACTTTTTTGTTAAATAAGGTTATCGTTACTATTAACCAAATATAGTTTTTAGCCAATCAACTATAAGTGGTCTAAGTAATGGGATTAAGAATAGACCTACAATGATACCTAAAATAAATATTAGAGACATTTTTTTGAAGCTTCTTTTGTTCATCTATGGACACATCCCTTCAATGAATGGAATCCCCACCATCGCCAACTATCTAACAAGTTGAAGAGTGGGAGTGATGCTATAAAGAATAAATAGTGATTTTTTTCACGTTTATCACATCTTTCTTTAATATATATGATATACTAAACATATATCGAAATGTAAAAATGTCACATATATACACATAATTAGAGGTGGAACTGTTATGCGTTAGGATTACGGTACGATCTATAAAAAAATACGGAAATCAAAACATATTAGTCAAGAGGAAGTTTGCGCTGTAGTTTTACTAAATCTCTACGACTATAGATTAAAAATGTATACAATTCTATACAAATAGTAGAAAAGGACTCAGTCCTGTGCAATACAGAACTAAATCCTTTGGATAAATTATTAATCTAACTATTTGGGTGCACTTAACTTTCGGGATGTTTTGTCAGGAAATGAATATGTAACGTAATGAAAATCTGTGCTATTACCCTATTCTTCATTGACTAATTTTTAGGCTTACCACTTGATCAGCTTGTTTCCAAATGGTTGGATTATGTGTTGCAATAATGATCAGACGTTCCTTATTTTTTAATGTTAGGAGTAAGTCCATAATCTCCTGTGAGGTCTCAGGATCAAGAGCGGCAGTTAATTCATCTGCCAAAATTAGAGGAGGATCTTTTAAAATGATCTTTGCCAAGGCTACACGTTGTGCTTCTCCTCCAGAAAGCTCATATACTTTTTGATCTAGTTGAATATAAGATAGTCCTACTCTATCTAATACTTCTTCTTTAGTCTCTCTCTTTTTTTGTTTGTCTAATTTATGACCAATTAATCCCAAATCTAAATTTTCTGAAACAGTTTTATTATCGATTAGTCCAAAATTCTGGAAGAGATAACCGAGTTCATTTCTGAAATAGTTTGTTGGTTTAATCTTTCGTAAATCTTTTCCTTTATATTGAATACTTCCCTGATCATAAGGTTCTAGCTTGGCTACCATATTTAGTAAGGTTGTTTTGCCACAACCACTATTTCCGATAAGAGCATAGACTTTACCTGCATCAAAATTTAAGTTCAAATCACTAAATACCGTCCGGTCCCCAAAGGTTTTTGTTAGTTGATGGATTTTAATCATTTCTATGCTCCTTTCAATATAATACTAGCCATCCTATCTTCCTTACGAGAACGATGCATTAGTATTAAAATAGAATTCAAACCAAAGACGCAAGAGGTTAGAAAGACTACCCAAAGTTTATTTGTTAGCAAAAGACCAATAGCCCCTCCCAAAATGAAGATAACTATTTGCCAGATAAAAAATTTCTGGTGTAACTCAAAAAAATTTAATCCTGATATTTTCTTAATAAGAATAGTTTTACGAAATTCTTCAAAGTAGAGGATTGTCATTGTATTAAAGAGTAGAATTGAGGTAGCAATACCTAGAAAACCACCAGCAATGATTGTCAATATTTCAACTTGAATGTTGTGACTCATACCACGATAAACATAATAGGCAAGATCATACTGACTGATATATTTCTTTATTCCACCTTGTTCAACTAGTTTTTTAGTGGCATCCAAACCTTTAAAATACAGATAATCAGATGGATAAGTGAAGAAATCATTTCGATTTTTTCCAAAAGAGCTTGGTTTAAGGACAATAAGTATAGGATCACTTAGAAATTGTTGATATGAGATTGGTGTAGAATTATATACGAAACGCTTCTTATTGTTTGAAATATAGAAAACACGAGCTTTCATAGCCTGTTGAATTTTATTTCCCTTATCGTTTCGAATCGCTAGGAAATCTTCATAAATTTGACGCAATTTATCTTCTTGATCTTTTAATTTTTCAGGCAATAGTAGTCCAAATTCTCCTTCTCCAAGGCTATTAATGCTCTTCTTATCTTCTTCATTTAATTCTACATTCTGAACATCTAGATAATTAGGAGTCACATATAAGCTATTAGCATACGGATTGTAGTCATTTATCGACATTTTTCCCATTAAGGGATGTGAAGACAGACCTTTTAGATCGAATGATGCAAGTGGATGCTGAACAAGCATTCCTCCATTCTGAATGCCAGTTTCTATGAAGCTTTTCCATTGTTCTTCCAACATTTTTCTACTATCATGATTTCTAGCCTCTGCCCCAAACTCCCTATTTGTTGAAAGCAATACCCAATCTTTTTGATTTGACCATGCTGTATCTCCAGCCTGATGCAATTGCCAAATAGTTGAATAGATACTTGTTCTATGAATGGTAAGTACTATTAAAAGAAAAGCAACCAATTGCCCCAAGTAAAGAATACCCATAATCTGTTTCAAAGGTAACTTTCCTTTGAGTAAAGAAACCAAATGTACCGCTTTAATACTTAAAACATAAAGAAAGCTAAAGAGTATAGAAAGGAACAAAAGTAACAAATTATAAGTTATGCTAGCTGAAAAAATAACTGGAATAGAAAATGGTGTGATATGGAATAGACTTACACCACAGATTCCAAGAAAAACCCCTGTAATTATCCCTAAAAGTAAATCTCCACAATCACTAATTATTGAGTTTCCAAAAATCTGAGTTAGGTGCAATCCAGAAATATATCGAATCCCAACTGTTCGCATTTCCTTGGTTTTTTGAATAATCATTAAGGCTATAAAAGTTAGTAGAAAAATGACCAAAACGAGTAATTGACTACCATTTCCCATATACGTAAATAAGCTAAGAAAAATATTTGGATATGAAACAAATGTTTGTGTGAAACCCAATGATTGAAGTTCATGATTTAATCTATCTAGAGTGAGATTTCCAGATAAAATATAATAATTGGACAATAAGCCACTATTGTAAAAATCTTCTTCACTAGCTTTAACAAGGCCGTTTGGGATATGGCCAGATCCAAATATTGCATAGGAAAAATGAACCTTACCTTTATCGTCTATTGTTTCAATTTGTTCACCAATCACACTGTCTGTTTCATTTGCTAATTGATCTAAACTGTATTTTACCTGATCTTTTGATACCTCTTTGTTCTGGGAAAAAATACTAATAGCTGGAAAACTATTGTGAATAACCACATATGAGGTTGAAAAACAAATCCAAAGTAGAAAACTTGTTATAAAGATATTTGAAAGGATGACAAATAAGCGCTTCATACTTTACTCACTTTCTAAAATTTTCATGAATAGTAATATAATCTTTTCTATGAGCTATGAATTTTTTTAAATCCGTAGTTAAAATATACTGTTTCACCAAAATTTCTATTTATAAAAGCTCTTGAGGTCTGATGAGAAGGAGCGTAAGCATATGATGATTTACTATCTCTTGCACGAGTTACGCTTGACCAGTGATATTTGTAATCATGGTAATAATTTGAAAATGCACCCCAGTTATTTGGATTGTGAAAGCATTAATACAAAAAATAAATAGTGATTTTCTTTTGCATATCTGAACCTCCTTCTTCTATATATATGATATACTAAATACATAACGAAGTGTAAAAATGTAACATTTATACACATAATTAGAGGTGAAGTTGTTATGCGTTGGGATTACGGTACGATCTATAAAAAAATACGGAAATCAAAACATATTAGTCAAGAGGAAGTTTGCCAGGATTACACTTCAAGAGCGCACTTGTCGCGTATTGAATCGAACCAAGTAGTGCCTAGTTTTGAGTTGATGGAGCATCTTCTAAAGCAAGTTGGCCTAGATTTCGAAGAATTTCGATATATATGTCATTCTTACCACCATTCCGATAGAGAAGAAATTATCTTATTGGCAGAAGATAACAATGCCTACCAATCAAATGATAAATTATTGGAACTGAAGAATAAGAGTGTAGCTTATTTAAGAAAACATCCTAATGATATTCCTGTGTCAAATATACTAAAGAGAGTAGAGGTCATTCTTTGTTTACGAGAATCTGGTCCAAATGAAAAGGTAAGAATAATGGCAACGGAAGCTTGGAACGAAATTAAAAATCAGGATGTCTGGTATCATAGTGACCTCAAATTAATTGTCGTTATTTTATTTACACTTCCACTAGAAACAGTGATTTCTATCTGTGATGAAGTGATAGATAGGCTCAATGATTACTCTGATTATACAGAGATTCTTCCCACCAAGTATAAATTACTCTCAAATTTAGCCAGTATTTTTCTGTGGAATGGTTTGATGGAGAAATGTACGAGGATCAGTTATCTATTGTTAGATACGGCAAAAAAAAGTAAGCGATATGATTTTCTAGGAAATGCCAAAGTGACACTTGGAATTTGTTTAAGTGATAAAAAGCTAGTTGATGAAGGATTGCAACTACTCGAATTAACGGATGAACAAACACTATTGGAAGCATGTCAGTCAGATGTGAATCGTTTTTTCAAGGAATGAGTTTCTAAATGGATTTAGTCATAAAACGGTTTGAAGATATAATCGACATATTGTTGTATCCATGCTCAATGGTTATTGGGTAAGGGATGGCAACCTACACATTATCCCGTTAGATCAGCTAGTTAAGCAATATTTGAAAAAATGATCATTTAATTTAACAAATAATAATTTTGAATTGCACCTCAAATGTTAGAGTTCATCTAATATTTGAGGTGATTTTAATATGAAATACAATTATTTTCAATTATCAAATAAAGAGATTTCCGTTCAGAAGACTTTGATAGCATAGTTTGAACCAATAAATACTGAGGAAAATATTTTGAGTTCATTTATCTAAGTATAAAATGTGTATATAAGAGACAATTTGACATTTGCTTTTTTATTTTGTGTATTATTATTCTAGAAAGAAAAAAAGATTTCAATTTTAAAATCGTTCGTTATCTTTTTATTGTAGATAAATAGGTAATGAAGTAATGCTTAAGTCAGGAGGTATAGGCTGATGAAGAAAAAAGATCTTGTCAAACAAAAATTTTTAACTTTTATCATCCTTGGTATTATCATTCTCTTATCAGCCTGCACTCTTGTAGGACCACAAAAAAAATCTCCTTCCGGTAGTACCAATGTGTCTAGGAAAATAGGATTCGAGGAAAGAAAGGCAGAAGATTTATTAAAAAATTCTATTTCTATCCCTTATCCAGATGCGAAAATCTTTACACCTACCGCGCTGTCAAATGATGGGATTGCTTATGGCGAGGCTGTTGACCAAGGACACGAAGATCAGAATTATCTTGCCAGTATGAATTTACATACCAAGGAATTTCAAAAGATAAAAGATGTTGAAAGGACATCCAATCTGACTCATGTAGCTGTTAGCTATGTAGATCATGATATTGTTGTTTTTGAAGAGTATGATCAACTCAAT
>JAGZVW010000010.1:0-64271 GCA_018379295.1 Streptococcus parasanguinis
GCTGATTTCATCAGCTTTTACAGCCCTACTCAACTGTGCGGAGGTGGGACGACGAAATCGAATTCTAACGAATTACCGATTTCTGTCCCACTCTCTTTATTTTAAAGATGATACAAATCTTCTACAATGGCGGCTACTTTTTTAATATCTCCCAACATCCCCCGCATTTCAAAATCGGCTAACATGGGGAAACCAAAGCGTTGGCTGTATTGCTTAGCGGTTAAACAATATTGATTGTTAAAATTCCGATTGCCTGATCCAACCACTCCTAAGCACTTGCTGGCATTGTCTCCATAAGCAATAAAATCCGCAACATCTGTCGTCAAAATTTCCACATCGCCATTGTCAACACCATTTCCACCCTCCAAATAGGTAGGCAAAAAAGTGATAAAAGGATTGGTCATTTCAAAGAAGGACTGGCCCTCTTTGACCATGTCTTTCACATGCACTTTCTCGATTTCAAGTCCGGGATGGGCTTCCAGCAAATAGTCACTTAAGCGGCGGACAAAACTCTCTGTATTCCCACTCAGACTAATATAAACAAAGGATACTTTCATCTTTTTTCTCCAATCAAGAAGCTCTCTTATCCTCTAAGAGAGCTCCATTCAAACTTATCTATTATGCCGTAGCTTGAGCTTTTCTCAAACGCAAGGTTTTATACAAAACAATTCCAAGGAAGAGAAGAGATAAAGCAGTCAAGAGCAACAAAGCAATGGACGAAGATGCTAGATATCGTTGACGAAGGGACGGGTTTGAAAAACTAGCCAATAGCGGACGCCCTGCAAAATAATTATAGCAAGAGAAGGCTTGACTTAATAAAATCTGCCCCATGTAAGTATAATGGGCTGTTAACAGATCCTGCTTCATAAAGAGGAAATAGAAAGTTGCCAGTAAGGCAATCAGAATCAGGGAAACAAATAAAAAGGTTAGTGGAGACTGATTGAGTTGGGCTGATTTCTCATAATATGTCACATAGTCCGCCTTGTCTTGAGCCGTTGTTAAACCAAGTTGTTTCGCAAAATCATCTGTCAGCTCAAAACTCTTTGAAGCTCCAAAGGTTGAGACAGCTGAAGTCAGGGTTCCAACCGTAGAGAAAAATAACAGGATGTAAAGATAGATAGGTTTCTTTTTCATACAAACTCCTTTTCATTTCTTACACCCTATTATATCGCGATACAGATAGAAAGGCAAGCGCCTCAAAACCGTGGAAGCACTTGCCTGATCACTGATACGTTCAAATGAAATTCATTTGGAAAATAATGTGTGCAAAAGATGAAAAAGACATCACAACTGTATCATTGGAATGATTAGAGATATAACGGAGTCCTATAAACTTTCATTCGAACACCACCAGTATACCTCATTCTCTTCTTCTTGTGTCATCCATTTCTATTCTGCTTCATTTCGACACGATTTGGTCTATAAAAGCCATTTCCTCTCCTTATCCAAAAACTATTCTGTTCTATTTCTCAACTATTTGGTCATCACTCCCATCAAAAAAGCCAGAAGGACTTGCCTTCTGACTTTCTTTATTTAGATGAATGGACGAAAGAACGAAGAATTAATCTTCTTTTTTCTTGCGTGCAAGACCCAATCCAAGCAATCCAGCCATCGCACCTGCAAGAACAGCTGCAGTTGAGCTTTCTGTACCTGTATTTGGAAGCGCAGGTGTTTGTGGTTGCGCAGGTTGTACAGGCTGTTCCGGAACTTCAGGAGTTGGTTCGGTTGGAACCTCTGGAGTTGGTGGAACGATTGGTGTAGGTGGAACAATTGGTGTTGGTGGGTTATATGGTGTTGGTGGAGTTGGAGGAACTGGCGTTGGTGGGGTTGGAATATCTGTTTCCGTTACCACTTTATTCTTATGCCATTTCACTTCAGCTTCCGGTTTCACCGGATTCGTATTTGGAACAACTTCAGGAGTCGGTGGGGTTGGCTCTGTTGGTGGAGTTGGTGATTTTGGTTCCTCCACATCGACCGTAATCACAGTGTAGTTAGGTGCTGTTGGCGGAGTTGGTGATTTAGGTTCTTCTGGTTTCGTTGGCTCTGCAGGTAGATTTTCCACTGTAATCGTTGGTGGAGTTGGAGCCTTTGGTTCTGTTGGTTTTGTTGGCTCTTTCGGTTCTTCTCCTGGCTCTTTAGGAAGACCTACATTTGAGTTGATGGCAAACCAATAAACCGTTGGTTGACCAGCCGCATTGGCACCATTAGCCGTAAAGACTAAGTGTCCATCTGACATCTTCAAGCCTGCTCCACCATAATAGAGGTATGGAGAAGATGGATTATCCCAACCTTCAAGAGTTGTTGAAGATTCACCGTTAAAGACAGATCCATGTTCAATATATTGGTTATCTTTAAAGGAAGTCACTTCTTTAGTAGCAGCATCATAAGAAACACTTGAGTTTGGAATTGGAATAAATTTATTATTTCCAACATTTACAGACTCTTGGTGTTCCACGTTTTCAAATTTCTTCTTAGGTGTGAACGTAATTTGACCTGTAGTTGCATCTACTTTGTATGATCCGATAACATCATCCTTACCTTCAAAGGTAAATTCTTCTGTACCAATAGAATGAACACTTCCTGAACCCGAAGCATTTACAGTTAACGCATCCGTTACTTCTTCCTTCTCAGGTGTCGTACCAGGAACCCATTTACCTGTGTCATCTTTAACATAACCATATTTCTGAGTCACAATTTTGAGAGGGTTGTCTGCTGAAATGGAAACAGTTGCAGTACCAAAGTCTGCTTTTCCTGTTTTAACCTTCACTTCATTGTTTTCAATGCTCATGGATGAACCATCTGCATATGGATCCCAAGTTCCACGAACAGTGTTGCCATCTTTATCTTTGGCTTCTACTGTAAGGGCACGAGGTTTGTCTCCACTATCGACATAGGAAGCACCTGTCCAGTGGTTGAGCGAGTTCAAAGCGACAATGGCATTGCGTTGAGTCAAATCAAATTTATTGCCATCACCATCATAGAATTCAACATCGACAGCAACCTTAACAGGTTTGTCTTGGTCTGTTGAAGCACCCACTGTCATGGTTACCGTTGGATCTGCGTTGACTGCTGCAATCCCTTTGCCATCATTTGATGGAAGACTTAAAATCTCATAACGGTAAATCACACGTTTGATTGGATGCATATCCGTATTTTCACGCATGCTGGACTGATTCAAGTTATCATAAGTAACGACAAATTTATCGCCTTCTTTCACTTGAATGTACTCAGTTTCATTATTGGCCCAAGGACTAGTTGCTACAATATCTGAAGCTTCCAATTTATTAGAATCATATTGATGGACATTGCTTGTATTTAAACGAGCTTGAGCATCACGAGTAAGATAAGTGCTGATGCCGTCAATGGTGTGAGTTGCACCACCTTCACGTTGGAAGGTCAAATCTTGAACAGTTGAAACATTTTTAAGGTCAGCATACGCATTGTCTGTCATATATTTGTCGTATGCTTGTTTCGCGTCCGTATATTGTTTTTTGGCAACTTCGTATTCAGCTAATTTCTTTTGATAAGCAATATAATCATTTTCGTACTGTACTTTTTCTACATTGTATTTTGCAAGATCAGCTTCGTATTGAGCCTTAGCAGCATCTTCTTCTGCCTTCTTCGCTACCAATTGATCATAAGCTGCTTTATCTTTATCGTATTGCGCTTTCTTAGTTTGGTATTCTTGTAAATCTTTATCGTATTGCGCTTTCGCTGTATTGTAAACAGCCATTTCTGCTTCATACTTAGCTTTTGCTTCTGCATTGGCCTTATCTGCTGCTGCTTTTTCTGCTACTTTAGCATCGTAGGCTGCCTTTTTAGCATTGTACTCTCCTAAAGCTTTATCATAAGCTGCTTGTTGGGTTTTGTAGTCTTCTACTTGTTTCTTGTAAGCCGCTTCTGCTTCTGCATTTCTCTTTTCAATCAATGTGATTTCTTGAGATTTTGCTTCATACTCCGCTTTTGCCTTTTTGTAGTTATCAACTACTGTGTTGATTTCAGCTGTTTGAGCTTTATTATCTGCTTCTGCTGCTGCGATAGATGGTTGGACTTTTTCAGCTTCTTCTGTAACGGTCACACCTTCTGTAGCCGCATCAGCTTTTGCTTTTTCAAGTTCTGGTGATTCTACATAAGTCGTCGTAACTGTTTTATTTCCTTCTGTCACAGTTGTAGATGTCAACTTAGAACTTGTTGAAACAGCTGCATCGCTTGTTGCTGTATCCGTAGTAGTCGCTTCAGTTGCAGGCGCTGTTGCTTCATCTGCTTTCACTTCTGCTCCGTAGGTATTAACAGTAGCCAATCCAGCGATGGCCAATGAAACAACACCGACTGATAACTTACGAATTGAAAATTTTTCCTGCTTCGAAACATGTTCACGATAGCTTTTCATTTTCAAAACTCTCCTTTTTGTTTATGTTTAAAAAAATCTCACTGTAGAGGCAAAAATATGCTACTGCCAGTTAACTCTATTGTATCACAATCAACCATTTTTAAATATTTGTCTATTTAATTTTTTATTTTACTTTAAAGATATAACAACTTGAAACGCCAAACCTTACGGACCTTCCTCATCTTTTAGTTGAAAATATATGTAAGAACCTGTGAAAAATCCTTTATTTTCAAGGATTTTCATCCCGGTTTCTCTTTTTATAAATTTCACCGGAAGGCTTTTTTAGGGGAAGTATTTTTTTATACCAATAGATTAGATTTGAAGGTTAAAATAAAAAATTATGTAATTTTTTCCCTGCCGGATCGGAAAAATTCAAAAAAACAACACTGTTTACAGAAGTGTCCATTCTTTAAATTCCTTCCTTTTTCTTCCCAAATAACAAGAAATGAAAAAGACCAAGGTCCTAAGAACCTTGGTCTAACAACTAATGATTAGTTTAAGTGCCAGATATCTTCATTGTACTGAGCGATCGTACGGTCAGATGAGAAGAATCCTGCTTTAGCAATGTTAACGATGACTTGATCCAACCATGCATCACGGTCTTCGTAGTCAGCCAACATACGTTCTTTGGTGACAATGTAGTCTTCCAAGTCAAGAAGAGTCATGAACCAGTCTTTGTTGATCAATTCCTTGTGAAGACGAGTCAAGCGTTCCTTGTTACCAACTGCAAGAACGGCATCGCTGATAATGAAGTCTACCAATGGTTTGATAGCTTCACGTTCATAGAAGTCCGCTGATTTGTATGCTGATTTCTCATATAGATCGATTACAGTTTCTGAATCTTCACCGAAGATGTAGATGTTGTCACGTCCAACCAATTCAGCGATTTCCACGTTGGCTCCATCCATCGTACCAAGTGTCAATGCACCATTCAACATGAATTTCATGTTACCAGTACCTGAAGCTTCTTTCGAAGCAAGAGAGATTTGCTCAGAAATATCGCTAGCTGGGATCAAGTAGCTTGCAGCAGTTACGTTGTAGTTTTCAACCATCACCACTTGCAAGTGTGGAGCTACTGCTGGATCGTTTGCAATCACTTCAGACAAGCAAAGGATCAAGTGGATGATATCTTGTGCAATGGTGTAGGCAGGAGCTGCTTTACCACCAAAGAGAACAGTGATTGGGCGAGCAGGGATATTTCCAGCTTTGATGTCCAAGTATTTGTGGATCACATACAAAGCGTTCATTTGTTGACGTTTGTATTCGTGGAGACGTTTGATTTGGGTATCAAAGATAGAGTTAGGATTGATTTCCACACCTTGATGGTCTTTCAAGAAACGAGCCAATTTACGTTTGTTGTGAGACTTGATGTTTTCCAATTTTGCTTTGACTGCATCTTTATCTTCATAAGAAAGAAGGTCTTCCAATTTAGATGCGTCATGGTGCCAGTCACGTCCGAGGATATCATCCAAGTAGTGTGACAAGGTTGGGTTGGCATGCATGAGCCAACGACGGAATGTGATACCGTTTGTTTTGTTGTTGAATTTTTCAGGGTAAATGTCGTAGAAGGCTTTCAACTCAGAATTCTTCAAGATTTCTGTGTGAAGTGCTGCTACCCCGTTTACGCTAAATCCATAGTGGATATCCATGTGCGCCATGTGTACGCGATCATTCTCATCGATGATTTGAACAGCTGGATCTTTGTATTCAGCGCGAACACGGCGGTCCAATTCTTCAATGATTGGAACCAAGTGAGGAACCACTTCTTGCAAGAATTCAAGTGGCCATTTTTCAAGGGCTTCTGCAAGGATTGTGTGGTTAGTGTAAGCCGTCATGCTACGAACGATAGAGATGGCTTCATCCATTCCAATACCACGTTCTGTCAAAAGACGGATCAATTCAGGGATGACCATTGATGGGTGAGTATCGTTGATTTGGACAACAGCATAGTCAGCAAGGTCATGCAAGTTGCTTCCTTTTTCGATGGCTTCGTCGATGATCAATTGTGCACCGTTTGATACCATGAAGTATTGTTGGAAGATACGGAGCAATTCCCCTTGACGGTTACTATCATCTGGGTACAAGAAGAGGGTCAAGTTGCGAGCGATATCTGTCTTGTCAAAGTTAATACCATCTTCAATAATAGATGAATCAACTGAATCCAAGTCGAACAAACGCAAACGGTTCTTGGTATCAATCTTGTAACCAGGGACATCGATATCATAAAGGGTAGAAGTCAATGTGAAGTGTGCAAATGGCACTTGGTAGCTACGGCTTGAACGAACGAGCCAGCTTTGGTCAGTCAACCATGCGTTTGGAATCGTTTCTTGTTGGTTGTTTTTAAGGACTTGTTGGAACAAACCAAAGTGGTAGTTCAAACCAACCCCATCCCCTGTCAAACCAAGGCTTGAGATAGAGTCGATAAAGCAGGCTGCCAAACGTCCCAAACCACCGTTACCAAGTGATGGTTCCAATTCCACTTCTTCGACTTCGATCAAGTCTTTACCAGCATCTGACAATTCTTTTTTAACATCGTCGTAAAGACCCAAGTTGATCAAGTTGTTAGACAAGAGTTTACCGATCAAGAACTCAGCTGAGATGTAGTAAACTTTTTTCTTACCAGTATTGATTTTCTTTTGAGCGCTTGCTTGCTTGGTGTAATTTAGCAAGGCAATGTACAATTCTTCATTTGAACATTCAGCAATTGTTTTTTGATGATGATCAATCACATATTTTTGTAATGATTCCATGTTGGGAGTCTCCTTTGTTTCAACAATTTTAATAGGGGGAAAGATTATTTTTTTGCTTTCTTAACTTCTTTTTTCAAGTCTTTGTTTTCACGACGATAGATCGTAGTGAAATCAAGCAATTCTTGCTCGACAGCTGGAGTCAATTGATCCGCTGTCATTCGCCATGACCAGTTACCACCGAGAGTAGATGGGAAGTTCATCCGAGCTGAGCCATCTAACTCAAGCAAGTCTTGCATCGTAGCAATCGCCATGAAGCTGACGGAAGCAAAGACGGTACGAAGCATCGCATGCGGTACAGATTCGTACTCTTTCCGGTTAGTATAACGAGCAAGGTACTCACGAGTTGGATCGTCGATTTCATTGCGGTACCATCCAAGAACTGTGTTGTTATCATGTGTTCCTGTATACATCACAGAATTGTTTGGTGCCAAGTGAGGGCTATCGATACTTTCATCGTCCGGATTGAAGGCAAATTGAAGAATCTTCATTCCTGGGAAGCCAGTGCTTTCACGAAGTTCGATGACTTCATCTGTCATAAAGCCAAGGTCCTCAGCGATGATGTTCAAATCACCGAGCTCTTCCTTCACAGCTGCAAAGAGTTTGTAGCCAGGACCTTTAACCCATTTACCTGGTGCTGCTGTATCTGATCCAGCAGGGATTTCCCAGTAAGACTCAAAACCACGGAAGTGGTCGATCCGCACGATGTCGTAGATCTTGAAGCTTTCACGCAAGCGTTCAATCCACCATTGGTAGCCATCTTTGTCCATTGCTTCCCAGTCATAGATTGGGTTCCCCCAAAGTTGACCAGTTGCTGAGAATTCATCTGGCGGGCATCCTGCGATGCAAGTCGCTTTCCCGTTTTTATCTGTTTTGAAGAGATGAGGGTTCGCCCACATGTCACTTGAATCTTCCGCTACATAGATTGGCATGTCTCCGACGATTTCAATGTGATGGTCATTGGCATAAGCTTTCAAGGCCAACCATTGTTGGAAGAAGAAGAATTGAGTCACACGATGGTAAGTCAATTGATCCGCCAATTCTTCACGGTATTGAGCCAAAGCTTTTGGTTCACGTGCACGAATAGCTGCATCTGGCCATTCTGTCCAGGCTTTTAAATCAAAGTGTTCTTTGATAGCCATGTATTCTGCAAATAGTTCCAACCAAGAAGCATTGGCTTCGCAAAAGGCTTGGAATTCTTTTTGATCACCTGATTTCAAGAAGTTCGCAACGGCTTTTTCAAGTAGCGGACGACGTTGTTCGAAAACCTTTGCATAATCCACTTGAGTAGGATCTTGACCAAAGTCCACTCCTTTAAGATCTGCTTCTGTCAACAAACCTCGTTCAATCAAAAGATCGAAATCAATAAAATGAGTGTTCCCAGCAAAAGCTGAGAAAGATTGGTATGGAGAATCTCCATAACTAGTTGTACCAAGCGGCAAGATTTGCCAGTAACGTTGCTTGGTCCGAACGAGGAAATCAACAAAATCATATGCTGATTGACCGAATGATCCGATCCCGTATTGTCCAGGAAGGGAAGAAATGTGCATCAAAACACCACTTTGACGTTTTTTCATGGGTTACCACCTTTTTTTATTTCTTTGAAGCCTGCGATTCGGTGCACGGTATGGGTATCGTTGCAGAGTCGTATCCAGCTCTCAAGCGGCTCTACTCTTTGTTAAAAATCGAACAGGCGCAACTCAGTTTACGCAATTTTTGCGAAAACGTTTGCGTACCATGTTATTATAAACTTTTTCCCTATTTTCTGCAAGGGATTTTTTAAAAACTTTTTTAACTTTTTTCAGAATGTCCTCACCCCCTTAGTGTATTCTTTCCTTTGGCTAATGTCAACAAATTTGATGCATTTTATAGAAGAAAGTTCGGAATTAAAATATTTTTAAAAAAATTGTTTAAAACTACTTGCAAACGTTTTCGCCTTGTGATATACTTAAGACGTTTTAGGAAAACGTTTGTCTAAAATGGTTTCTAATTATTATCTTTTTTTATTCTTTAGGAGGAATAAATCATGAAACGTACAATTTTACGTAGTGCTGCTGTACTTGGTACAGTTGGTTTTGCCGGCTTCTTACTTGCTGCTTGTAGCAATAGCTCATCAGGTTCTTCTGAGGCAAGTAAAGAAATCAACGTCTATGTAGACAAAGGCTACAAATCTTATGTTGAAGAAGCTGCAAAAGCTTTTGAAAAAGAAAATGGCGTAAAAGTTAACATCAAGACTGGTGATGCTCTTGGTGGATTGGATAACCTTTCTCTTGATAACCAATCTAAAAAAGCTCCAGACGTAATGATGGCTCCATACGACCGTGTAGGTGGTCTTGGTAGCGATGGTCAATTGGCTGAAGTGACATTAAACAAAGATAGCCATACAGATAAAACAACTGAAGCTCTTGTAACAAACGGTGGTAAAGTTTACGGTGCACCTGCTGTCATCGAAACATTGGTTCTCTACTATAACAAAGATCTTGTAAGCGAAGCTCCAAAAACGTTTGGTGATCTTGAAAATCTTGCAAAAGATAGCAAGTACGACTTCGCTAGCGAACCTGGTAAAACAACTGCCTTCTTAGCTGACTGGACAAACTTCTACTACACTTACGGTTTACTTTCAGGTAACGGCGGTTATGTGTTTGGTAAAGACGGTACAGATCCTAAAGATATTGGATTGAACAACCAAGGTTCTATCGATGGTATCGAATATGCAAAAACTTGGTATGCTAAATGGCCAAAAGGTTTGCAAGATACAAAAGGTGCTGCTAACTTCATCCAAACACAATTCCAAGAAGGTAAAACAGCTGCTATCATCGATGGTCCTTGGAAAGCTGCTTCATTGAAAGAAGCTAAAGTAAACTACGGTGTCGCAACGATTCCAACTCTTCCAAACGGAAAACAATACTCTGCCTTTGGTGGTGGTAAAGCTTGGGTTATCCCTGCAGGTGCGAAAAACCTTGATGGCGCTCAAAAATTCATTGACTTCTTGACAAGTACTGATCAACAAAAAGCTTTGTTTGACAAGACCAATGAAGTTCCTGCCAACACCGAAGCTCGTAAATATGCGGTTAGCAAAAACGATGAATTGACAACTGCCGTTGTTGATCAATTCAAGAACGCTCAACCAATGCCAAATATCTCAGAAATGAGTGCTGTTTGGGATCCAGCTGCTACTATGCTTTTCGATGCTGTAAGTGGTAAAAAATCTGCAAAAGCATCTGCTGACGATGCAGTGAAATTGATTAAAGAAACCATCGAACAAAAATTCGGTAGCAAATAAGACAGTTTTTAGGTGTGAGTAAGAGGTTGGAGACAAGGTCCCAACCTCTTATGTTCAATTTTCAAGCACAACTTACTGTCTGACTTGTCTTCTTGCTCTCTAGCAAGGACATTATAAGGAGATTTGAATGACTACAGAACAAAACCCTAAAAAGGCTATGTGGCTCTCTTTGATCCCGGGTCTTGGGCAAATTTATAACAAACAAAAAACCAAAGGCTATATTTTTCTTGCCGTAACTGTTCTCTTTCTCGCCTATTTCCTAGGAATCGGAGTTGGAGAATTAGCGAAATTGGTTACACTTGGAACCGTCCGTGGACAAGATAATTCTCTCTTTATCTTGATTCGTGGCGCCTTCCACTTGATCATTACCATTGTTTACTTCCTATTTTATGCCTTAAATATTAAGGATGCTGGAACCGTTGCAAAACGTATCAACAATGGCATTGCTGTTCCAAAAACTGGAAAAGAAATGGTTCAAGCCATCTATGAAAATGGCTTCCCATATTTATTGATCATTCCTTCATACATTGCTATGACATTTGCGATTATCTTCCCAGTTTTAGTAACTTTGATGATCGCCTTTACCAACTACGACTTCAAACATACCGCTCCAACAGCCTTGCTTGATTGGATCGGGTTCCAAAACTTCACTAATATGTGGACCTTGAGTACCTTCCGCTCAGCCTTCACATCGGTTCTTGGTTGGACCTTTATTTGGGCCCTCGCAGCTTCTACTCTTCAAATCGTACTCGGTATCTTGACCGCTATTGTTGCCAACCAACCATTCGTAAAAGGAAAACGGATCTTTGGGGTTATCTTCTTGCTTCCTTGGGCTGTTCCAGCCTTCATCACGATCCTAACTTTCTCAAATATGTTTAATGATAGTGTCGGGGCCATCAATGCGCAAGTTATCCCATTATTTGCAAAGATCTTCCCATTCTTAGATGGGGTCTTGATTCCTTGGAAGACTGATCCTACTTGGACAAAAATCGCTTTGATTATGATGCAAGGTTGGCTCGGTTTCCCTTACCTCTACGTCTTGACTTTAGGGATTCTTCAATCTATTCCAAACGATCTTTACGAAGCTGCTTATATTGATGGTGCCAACGGTTGGCAAAAATTCCGCAACATCACTTTCCCAATGATCCTTGCGGTTGCAGCACCAACCTTGATCAGTCAATACACCTTCAACTTTAACAACTTCTCCATCATTTACTTGTTTAACGATGGGGGACCTGGTTCTGTCGGAGGAAACGCTGGATCTACAGATATCTTGATCTCTTGGATCTATAAATTGACAACATCGAACTCAACGCCTCAATATTCAATGGCTGCTGCAGTTACCTTGATTGTCTCTGTGATTGTAATCTCAATTTCTATGATTGCCTTCAAGAAACTACATGCATTTGATATGGAGGATGTATAAAATGAAAAATTCAGTTCAATTTAAACGCCGCCTCAATCATTTCTTGACTTACCTGTACATGGTGGTTCTTTCAATCGTTATCATTTATCCATTGTTGATTACGGTTCTATCAGCCTTCAAATCAGGGAATGTCAGTGCCTTTACACTTGATTTTAGTGGCAATCTTAGTTTTGATAACTTCTCAAAACTTTTCTCTGAAACTCATTATGGCACTTGGTATATGAACACCTTGGTTATCGCCATTATCACCATGATTGTACAAACAAGTATCGTTACCTTCGCAGGTTACGCATACAGCCGTTACAATTTCTTGGCGCGTAAACAAAGTTTGGTCTTCTTCTTGATTATTCAAATGGTCCCAACCATGGCAGCCCTCACAGCCTTCTTCGTTATGGCTTTGATGCTGAATGCCTTGAACCAACCTTGGTTCTTGATCTTCCTTTATGTTGGTGGTGGTATTCCAATGAATGCCTGGTTGATGAAGGGATACTTCGATACTGTTCCAATTTCCCTCGATGAATCTGCGAAATTGGATGGAGCTGGACACTTCCGTCGCTTCTGGCAAATCGTCCTTCCTCTTGTTCGTCCAATGATTGCCGTTCAAGCACTTTGGGCTTTCATGGGGCCTTTCGGAGACTATATCTTGTCTAAATTCTTGCTTCGTGACGAAGTGAACTTTACGGTAGCCGTTGGTCTTCAAACCTTTATCAGTGACCAAAAAAATCAAAAAATCGCCTTCTTTGCAGCCGGTGCTATTTTGATCGCGGTTCCAATCTGTATCTTATTCTTCTTCCTACAAAAGAACTTTGTTTCAGGCTTGACAGCTGGTGGAGATAAAGGATAAAATAGAATCTTATTTCAAGCACATTTTATTTTTAAGTTAAGGGTAGTATGGTGGATGCTTTACTACCCTTCGTTAAGAATAAAATCAATCAAAGAGATTTCTCTTTGCATTTCTGATACTCTTATGTTTAGAAAGGTCATCTTATGCCCTATCCTTTTAATTATTTCGCAAGTATCTTCAATTTTCGCTCTTCTTTTGCAAACCGCAAAAAACTGAGCTGGTTCCAAATGATTTTTACTTCTTTCTTTCTAATCTCTATCACACTATTACCTGTGGCTCTGCAAAATGCTCAACTCAAAACCTATCCTTTGACAACCTTTGTCAGCGATGTGTTTGATCCTTTATCAACAGACGTTATGAAAGATATCCAAGAACACGTCGTGATCAAAGACCAAGAGCTCACCTATACAGGGACTAACCCTGTACACAAGACTTCAAAAGGACAGGTTATCTTAGGCCAAGAGGCAAAGGCTAGTGAAGGCAAGGAGTTAACACTCCATTTTGATCGCAAACAATTGATTATCTCAAAAGAAAATAAAGAACTCGCTACCGTCTCATACCAGGCTATCAATCAGGAGAGCCTCCGGGATAAAAAAAGCTTCACTCAAGCTATCTCTAGCGATTGGTTCCGTGAAAATCGACTCCCTGTCAGTCTCTTTCTCGTGATTTTCTCCGGCTTCTTATCGACAGTCAATTATTTGATTCTCATCGTAGGGGCATCTTTCTTCCTCTACTTGACACGAAAATCTCGACTCTTTTCACTACAAACTTTCAAGGAATGTTTCAATTGTATTCTGAATTGCTTGGGACTCCCTATTTTACTGAGTGTCTTCATTAGTTTACTATTCCATCAAGTATTTACTACGACGATCATGATCCAAAATGTCTTATTTGTACTCTATCTTGCTATGGTATTTTATAAGACCCACTTCCGTGATCCAGACTATCACCGCTAGGAGGTTTTCTCATGCGTGTTACCATCAAAGATGTGGCGAAACTCGCTGGCGTCGCGCCTTCAACTGTCACGCGCGTCATCCAAAACAAATCCACGATTAGTGATGAAACAAAAAAACGTGTCCGTGAGGCCATGGTCGAATTGGACTACCATCCCAATCTTAATGCTCGCAGCCTTGTCAGCCAATCTAGTCAAGTCATTGCTTTGGTCCTACCAATCGACAGTGACGTCTTCTACCAGAATCCTTTCTTCCCAACTGTTTTAAGAGGGATTACCCAGATCGCGTCAGACAATGATTATGCCATCCAAATCTGTACGGGGCAAAATGAAGAACGGCGGCTCGACAACCTCAAACAACTCATCTACGGAAATCGTGTAGATGGTTTGATTTTCCTTTATTCCAACCCGAATGATCCCCTCGTTGAATTTGCGATCAAAGACAAGTTCCCCTTCCTCATTCTCGGAAAGGCAGCTTCACCTTTTGTATCACTAGTGGATAATGATAATATCAAGGCTGCATTTGATGCGACGGATTATTTCATTCAACAAAACTACCGAAAAATTGCTTTTATCGGGGGAAACAAAGAACTGTTCGTATCTCAAGACCGCTACGAAGGTTATAAAGAAGCCCTCCAAAAAGCAGGGATTCCTCTGGATGAAAAACTGGTTCATTTCTCATTTGGCTTTATGTTGGAAGACAATTCTTATCAAATGATGGAAAGCCTTCCCCTAGCAGAGTTAGATGCCATCATGACAACCGATATTCTCGTTGCTGAAGGGGTGCGTCAATACCTATTAGAACACCAGCTGACAATCCCGATTATTTCCTTTGATTCGATCAAGCCACGACTCGATATTGAAGCCTATATTGACATCAATGCGGTGGAACTCGGACGTGAGTCTGTTCGGACAATTCTACAAATTATCAAGGATCACAAAGAAGGAAAAACCGTTTGCTACCGTCAATTGATTGACCATACCATTACGAAACTTTAGGAGTCTTTATGTCTACATTTACTGCTTATTTAGATGACCAAGACCTGATTCGTATCCAAAAAGGAGAGGAGCATATCCTTCCTTTTTATTTGGAAACAAACCAAGGTCGTCTTGCCTTAATCCCTGTCAAAACGTCAAGTGGAGCGACTGACACAGGAGACTATTTCTTAAGCCCTATTCCACTTGAACTCGGAGAAGAGTACACCATCTACGATGCTACTGGAAATTCTTCTATACTCCACTATCGAAACATCGTTCGCAAACCCATTTTCGATCAAACCTTCACCTATACTGGAGAAGATTTAGGAAGTTTTTACACACCAAATCAGACGCAATTTAAATTCTGGGCACCCATTTCGCAAGATGTGACCCTTCATATCGAAGATCAGGTCTATCCAATGCATCGTACAGAAAATGGAGTCTGGGAACTTTTGCTTAAAGGGGACTGGGAAGGAGCTGCCTACCACTATGAGTTCCGTGTCAATGGCCTAGAACGTCGGATCCACGATCCCTATGCTCTATCCTCTTTAGCAAACTCTGGAGATAGCTTAGTCGTCGACCGCAAGAAGATCACACGTCCTATCACACGTGCTGCTCGTCAACTAGACCCGACAGAAGCAATCATCTACGAGATGAGCGTTCGGGACTTCTCTGTCCAAAAAGAGGCCGGCTTTAAACACCCTGGTAAGTTTAAAGGCTTGACAGAATCGCCTCAACTCAATGGTCAAATCCTTGGATTTGATTACCTTCAAAAACTGGGCATTACCCATGTACAGTTACTTCCTGTCTATGATTTCGGTAGTGTTGATGAAGAGAATCAATGGAAAGCCTACAACTGGGGTTATGATCCTGTCCAATACAATGTTCCAGAAGGTAGTTATGCCAGTGACCCCAACGATCCTTATGCACGGATTTGGGAGCTCCAAGATGCTATTGCAACCTATCACCAATCTAATCTCAGTGTTATCATGGATGTGGTCTATAATCACGTCTACCAGGCCGATGAGTATGCATTTGAACAAATCGTACCCGGTTATTTCTACCGCTATAATGCAGAAGGAGGGCGGACCAATGGAACCTTCTGTGGGAATGATGTCGCAAGTGAACGTTCCATGATAAGACACTATATCAAGCAATCCCTCAAGCAATGGGTTTCCCTCTACGGTTTTGATGGTTTTCGCTTTGACTTGATGGGAATCTTAGACATTCAAACCATGACAGAGATTGCAGAGGAGCTCCGTGAAATCTATCCTAACGTCTATCTCTATGGGGAAGGGTGGAAGATGGATACAGGCCTCTCTGAAGACCAGCTCGCTCACCAGTACAACTCAAAACGATTACCAGATTTTGGCTTTTTCAGTGATAATTTCCGGGATACGGTCAAGAGAACACTCTTAGCCGGTCACCGTTGTGATAGTCAACATCCAGCCAATGATTTTTCTAATATCCTAACAGCAAATGTCGGGAAAGTAGGACCTGCTCATTTCATCCAACCTCAACAAGCCATTCAGTACGTCGAATGCCACGACAATGCAACTGTTTTTGATTATTTCCAACTTGAAAAAGAAGAGATTCGTCTAGAGGAGAGAAAAACTCTCTCACGCCTCGCTCTTCATTTGGTATTATTATCCCAAGGTGTACCTTTTATCCATGCGGGTCAAGAACGTTACCGCACAAAAGGGCTCGAAGACAACACCTATAACTTGCCAGATAGTCTCAACCAATTGGACTGGACATCCCTTTCAAAATGCCAAGAAGAAATTGCTTTTCTTGAAGAATTGATTGCTTATCGGAAATCACAGCCACTCCTTCGTTTGAAAAAAGGGCAAGAGATTCGCGACTACTGTGATGTCAAATGGTTGTCTGATCATCATTTGATCTACACGATTGAGAAAGATCGTGAAAAAATAACGATTCTCGTCAATATCGGTGATCAAGAACAGACCTATCAACATCCGAGCGATAGTCAGCTGCTATTTGCCTATCCTCATGCCAACCTACAAGCGCCTATTCCTAAAGGCAAGGAACTTTCTATTCCTGCCCATAGTTGGCTCCTTCTCCACGAAACTGAATCAACAAAATAAAGGTCACCACAATGTGGTGACCTTTATTTTTATTCTTCTGTTTCCACAAAGCGTCCAATGATATGAACGTTTTCTGAAATGGTGATAAAAGCCTGAGGATCAGCTTTTTTCATAATATATTTGAATTCATTAAACTCTGCACGCGTAATAACTGTCAGCAGAACCGCTTTTTCCTGATGGTTATAGGTTCCTTCTGCATTGTGGATAATGGTCGCTCCACGATGCAATTTTTTATGAATCTTTTCAATAATGGCATCTGGTTGGCTCGTTACGATCATTGCCTGCATCCGTTTTTGCTTGGTAAAGACAGCATCCGTTACTCGACTCGATACGAAGATGGTAATCATAGAGTAAAGAGCATACTTCCAACCAAAGGTCAGACCAGCAATCAACATGATGGTCCCATTGACCAAAAAGGAGATACTGCCGACATTCTTTCCTGTCCGTTTTCGAATCGTCAAACTAACAATATCCGTTCCTCCACTGGAAATGTTGTTCCGAAGAGCAAAACCAATCCCTGTTCCCATGACAACTCCACCAAATAGGGCATTCATGATCGGATCGTTGGTCAACGTAATCACTGGCACGAACTGAATAAAGAGGGAACTCATCGAAACCGTAATAAAGGTAAAGATGGTAAATTTATGGCCAATTTGATACCAAGCCACAATCATCAAAGGGATATTGATGGCATAAAAGGTCAAGGAAACGGGAATCGTAAAGCCAATAAAGCGTTGGCTCAGAACAGATAAAATCTGAGCAAGACCTGTTGCACCGCTGGAGTATACATGTCCTGGTTGAAAGAAGAAGTTGACGGCAATCGCTGATAGAAAACCATACAGCAAGGAAGCTGACACTTTTTCATCGTATTTCTCACGGGAGATGCTCTTCAGCACGCGCAATAATTTAATGTTATAAGCTAGTCGCCGCACATGATAGCGAAATAGCTTATGAAAGCGAATTTTTTTCATTTTCAATCCATCGATTAGAAGAAAAAGGAAAATCTTAGAGCAACTGATTCCTAGACTCTCCCTTTTCTCTCTTGTCCTATTCTTGCTCTGCTACTTCTACTTGAAGATCTAACTCATCCAATTGCTTTTCAGAAACGACAGAAGGAGCTTGTGTCATTGGATCTGTCGCCTTGTTATTCTTAGGAAAGGCAATGACTTCCCGAATATTATCTTCACCTGCAAGAAGCATCACGAAGCGGTCCAACCCAATTGCCAATCCTCCATGTGGTGGGAAACCATAATCCATTGCTTCCAACAAGAAACCAAATTGTTCATTGGCAGCTTCTTTTGTAAATCCAAGTGCCTTAAACATCCGTTCTTGTAAATCTTTATGATTAATCCGTAGGCTTCCTCCACCTAATTCATAGCCATTTAAGACGATATCATAGGCAATTGCTCGAACTTTTGAAAGATCTCCTTCCAATTCATGCTCTGTTTCAGCTTGTGGGAGTGTAAATGGATGGTGAGCAGACATATAACGGCCTTCTTCTTCAGACCATTCAAACATTGGCCAATCCACTACCCAAAGGAAGTTGTATTGATTGTTGTCAATCAAGTCAAGCTCTTTCGCAAGACGAACACGCAAAGCACCAAGCGTTGCATTGGCTACTTCAAGAGTATCTGCTACAAAGAGAACTAGATCCTTGTCTTCTAACTGTAAAGCAGCTGTCAAGTCACTTGTCAAGTCTGTCAAGAACTTCGCAACAGGACCATTCAAAGCACCTTCAGCATATTTCACCCAAGCAAGACCTTTTGCACCGTATTGTTTCGCAACTTCTGTTAATTTATCGATGTCTTTACGAGAGTAATGATCTGCTGCACCTTTGACAACAATCGCCTTAACTGCTGGAGCTTCTGAGAAGACTTTGAAGTCTACAGCCTTGACAAGCTCTGTCAAGTCTTGGAGCAACATGTCAAAACGTGTATCTGGTTTATCTGAACCATACAAGGCCATAGCGTCATCATAATTCATCCGTGGGAATGGGAGTGTTACTTCAATTCCCTTGGTTTCTTTCATGACACGTGCAATCAAGCCTTCTGTGATATCCTGGATTTCTTGATCACTCAAGAAAGAAGTTTCCAAGTCGACTTGTGTAAACTCAGGTTGACGGTCTCCCCGTAAATCCTCATCACGGAAACACTTCACGATTTGATAATAGCGATCAAATCCAGCATTCATCAACAATTGTTTTGTAATCTGAGGACTTTGTGGAAGGGCATAGAAATGCCCCTTATTGACACGGGAAGGAACCAAATAGTCACGCGCTCCTTCTGGAGTTGACTTAGAAAGAAATGGTGTTTCCACATCAATAAATTCTAATTCATCCAAGTAATTGCGGATTGAATGGGTTACTTTTGCACGAAGTTTGAGGTTTTCCAACATCTCAGGACGACGAAGGTCTAAGTAGCGGTAACGAAGACGAGTATCATCATTGGCTTCAATACCGTCCTTGATTTCAAATGGTGTTGTTTTTGCGGTATTGAGAACCGTAATAGTTTCTACCTTGAGTTCTACTGCTCCTGTAGGCAAGTTTGGATTAGCTTGTTCACGAGCTTCTACAAGACCTGTCACTTCTACAACATATTCACTACGGATGCTTTCGGCTGTAGCCATCACTTCTGCACTAACTATTTCTGGATTGATCACCAATTGCATGATTCCTTCGCGGTCGCGTAGATCGATAAAGATCAAACCACCCAAGTCACGACGACGGCTAACCCATCCTTTCAAGGTAATACGAGTTCCAATGTGTTCTTCACGAACACGTCCAGCATACATTGAACGTTTCATTTCTAATTAATCTCCAAACTAATATTCTTCCTTCTATTTTACCATAAAGACCAGCAGAAAGTGGCCTTTAGCTCAACTTTTTCAGTCACCAACTTCTTTAGTTATCGTGGCTCTCTTCTTTCTTTTTGGGATCATCGTAGAGAGTGGGTGCTAGCACCTTCATTAAAGTCGCCGTCCCAAATCGCAAGACAGCTGCTGCTAGTCCAAAAATAGGGGATAGGTAGCGGAAAAAGAAATCTCCCCTAAGCACATAGGTCATGCCACCCACAATAAAAAAGATCACAATTCCCTGAACGATTGCGTAAAACCAAATTTTTTTCACACTATTCTCCTTTTCACAAACCAGCTGACTTATCCACTGTTTTTTATCACTTATCCACAAAAATGTGGATAACTTTCACCTTTTGCCCCCTCAAAAGAGGAAGCGTCGTCAGCATCAGGACTTGCTTTCATCCATTTACAAGCAAGTTTCCCACAGCCTGTGGATAACTCTCTTGCTTATTTGTGACTTTCTCGTCACTTTCCTCACAAATCAAGGAGCCAGGATTTGATCCTGCCCCCTTTGATCAAGCATTATTTAAATTCGTCTGGTGTCCCTTTATATTGGGCCCAGTCTTTGCTGAAGAAGCGATCATTTAGATGGTAAGTTGGTGCTTTTTCAGCCTTTGTGACAAAGGGATTGACCGCTTTATCAAAGGCTAGCCAACCATTCCATCCCATATGAATCGTATCTTCCATAAAGTAGGGCTGATCACCATCTTTAGAAAAGTCTGCAATATTGGTGAATCCTTGACTTTCCAATTGGTAACGAATCTTTTGAACAGCCTGTTCATACTTTTCTTGGCTCAAGCCTGTGTATTTCATCCATTTGGCATTAACTGGAGGAATGACAAAGATAACATTGGTCCGAGATTTAGCAAACTGGTCTAGAACCAACTGCAAGTCATTGTACTCAGGAGATTGAACATAGGATTCGTTTTTTTGGAAACCTTTTAGTTTCTTCAACTTCATTTTTAAACGAGTATTGTAAAAATGATTGCTGATTCCAAGGTCGTTGTTATTGGTCTTGACTTTTGCTTCAGCCGTTGCAATTTCTTCCAATTTCTCATATGAGAATTGATCTGGTAAATCTTGTAGACGTTTTTTGACCTTCTTATCGTAATTCCCGTTTGTACGCGTTGCAAGATTACTAAACAAAGCATCTTCGCGTTGGACAAGGTGGGAAACAAACTGGTTCAAAGACTGATCAAATCTGGAAATTTTCTTTCCTTGAGAAATTTTCGTTACAACACTTTGAAAGGCGACATTTGGATACTGTTGTAACAGACGCTTTGCAGCATACTGGGATGCAGCATCCTGTTTATGATTGGCAATAAAGCTATTCAACTGATCGCTATTAAAGAATTGTTGAAAGGCAGAGGAATCGTATCCCTTTTTGGTGAACCATTGCGGAGAAACTACATAAACAGCTGTATTGTCCTTGAGTTCTGGCAAAATCTGTTGCATCCCAAAATACTGGTTCAAAGAAGCCGCACCACGTTCTCCTAAAAAGTAGGGTCTGTAATTGCGGTCATATTTTTCAGCCAAAACTGCTGGATGCACCACATCAAAACGCAACCATTCACTGGAGCCGAAATAAGGGACAAAGCGATGCTGTGGATCAGAAAGTGCTTCTTGTTTCTTTGTACGACTCTTGAATCCTTCTGCATTCAGACTAACCGCAGCTTTTTTCTCTTCAGTATAGTTGTGCTTATGATTGATTGGATAAAAGAATAATAAAGCTGTTACCATGAGGAGCGCGCAAAATACGGGCCCTAAAATCAGCCATAAACGCTTAAGCATTCTGAAGCTCCGTTACACCTTCTACGATCTTGTTAGCAGTATTCCAATCATCGCGTCCAAATTCAGATACAGGAACACGAATGCCAAAGCGATTTTCCAGTTCCACAATCAATTCGACTGTCCCCATACTATCAAGGACACCCGCATCAAAGAGATCCTCATCCATCATGTCTGAGACATCTTCCATAAACAATTCGTCAATAATTTCAATTACTTGTGATTTTACATCCATTTTTCTATTCTCCTTTTATTTCAATTTTGGAAACCATTGTTGATCCAAGAATCCTGAGAAAATCAGGAAGGACAGCATCACTGTGTTAAAGGTGATAAAGATCCCTAAAGCTTTGGTCCAACGATTGTCCGGTATAGGATCCAATCCTTTTGCTTTTCTTTCTTTATTAATGGTCTTTTTCTTACGAATCCAAGCATCATTGATAACCAGTCCAAGCCCATGGAAGAGCCCGTAAGCGATGTAGTACCAGGTCACCCCGTGCCAGAAGCCCATGACCAACATATTGATAATATAGGCAACATTTGAGGTGGTAATCCGGCTCTTGAATACTTTATTGCGCATCAATACCATCACGAGACGCATAAAGACAAAATCACGGAACCAGAAAGATAAACTCATATGCCAACGATTCCAGAATTCCTTTAAGTCACGTGATTTAAAGGGACGATCAAAGTTGATTGGACTTTTAATTCCCATCAGATTTGAAGCTGCTAAAGCAAACATCGAATAGCCCGCAAAGTCAAAGAAGAGGTCAAAGCCATAAACATACATGACTCCCAGCGTTCCGATATTGAAGAATCCACCTTGAGACAAGGCATAGGTCTGCACATGTCCTAACAATAAGTGGCCAAAAATATGAGCTAGGATAAATTTATAAAGGAAGCCATACATGATATACTTAACAGCTTGCTCCAACATATCCAATAATTCTTCACGCTCAGGAATGGTTTTATAATCCTCATTAAAACGCTTGAAACGATCAATCGGCCCACTTGAGAAGGTCGGCATAAAGAGCATAAAGCGTAAGAATTCCCAAAGTGTGAATTCTTTCAAGACACCATCTCGCATTTCGATGATCATTCCGACAGCTCGGAAGGTTAAATACGAAATCCCTAAAAATCCAAACAAGGATTGGTGCCCATTCTTGATTGCTGGCTCTACCTTAACAAAGATCAGGGGCAAGACAGACAAGAAGGAATGAAGATAGAAAATCCACTTATTGTCCGCTTTTTGACGATAGATCTTGTAGGAATACACAATCAAGATTTGCCAGACTACGTAAAAGAGCAGGGCATAAATTTGCTTGAGATTCGAACCTGTCAGCATCAAAATGATAAAGATCAGACTCACAAGTCCTTCATATACCGGAAATCTCTTTTTGAAAAAGAGGCCCACAAAGATCGGCAAAAAAGCTAGAATGAGGTAGATAAAATAGATCGGTGTTCCATAGTGTTCTAAATGAGGGAGCTGTTTCAAAAACTCGATCATCGGTTGTTAACCTCGCTAATCAACCCTTTGATGTCGATTTTCCCGTTTGGTGTTAATGGCAGGCTGTCACGATAGAGGAATTTTGAAGGCATCATATACGACATCATGATGTTTTCTAAATCTTCTTTAATGGCTTTCGTGATATCAATTTCGCGCTCAAATTGTTCTTTGACGCCCTCTTTTAAGATGACATAGGCCAAGAGATTTTGGACCTTGTGATCTTTATTATAACGCGGTACTGCGACTGCTGAGTCAATATACTTCGATTTGTTCAAGTTTTGAGAGACATCCTCTAGCTCGATACGATAACCGTTAAACTTGATTTGGAAGTCCATCCGACCACCATAGAGAAGAAGGCCTTCATCCGTCATGGTTCCGACATCTCCCGTATGGTAGGCTGGAAGACCTTCAAATTCGAAGAAGGCTTCTGCTGTTTTCTCTGGATTATTCATATAACCTTTTGAAACAGCTGGGCCAGATACGATGATCTCCCCTTGCTCACCATTCGGCAATTTATTGCCTGCCTCATCAATGATGAAGGTTGGAGAATCTTCTTTGGTGTAACCAATTGGCAGACGTTTCAAAGTAGCTAACATCTCATCTGTTACGGCTACAGCCGAAAGAGCTACAGTTGCTTCCGTTGGGCCGTAGGCATTGATGATGCGTGCATTTGGGAAACGCTCGCGCAATTTCTGAGCCGTTTTAACGGTCAACTCTTCCCCATCAAAGTAGAAATGGGTGATACCTGGCATCTTTTCAGCATTGAAATCTTCAGACAGCATAGCCATATCTGCAAAAGATGGTGTTGAAGTCCAGATCGCAATCGGAAGAGAAAAGATCGTCGCAAAGAGTTGTTTGAAGTCTTGAGTGATGGCTGATGGAAGAGCAAAAAGGGTTCCTCCAAGAGCCAAGGTCGGTGCCCAGTACATGACAGACAAGTCAAAGGAATAGGGCGGTTGTGCCAACATTTGCGGACGCTCTGGCGTTGCAAATTCCTTGTCCGTAATCATCCAGTTGGTAAAGCTGAGCAAGTTGTCGTGCGAAATTTGCACCCCTTTTGGTTTCCCAGTTGTCCCTGAGGTAAAGATGATGTAGTAGTTATCATCCCCTTTGACCGGATGTTTCAAGTCATAGGCATGCTGAGCCGCATAAGCTTCACGCACTTGCACCAAGGACATGATTGGAGCAGCTGGGTTTTCCAATGGAAATTCATTGATGGCAATAATCAAGCTTGGCTCTGCTACTTCAACAATGGCAGACACGCGCTCCAAGGCAGAGTGGCTATCAATTGGGATATAGGCATGGCCAGATTTTGTCAAGGCCACAAAGGTTGCTAACATTTCATATTCTTGACCACCAAAGACCACTACAGGTGACTTTTCAGGAAGTCCCATTTGGTCGATGTGGGCAGCCAAGCTATCTGAATCAGCCTTCAATTGGCCATAGGTATGCTCCTCACCAAGGACATTGTAGACAGGATAGTCTGGTTGTAGTTGCGCATAACGTTCAATTGTCTCGATCATATCAGTAATTGGTTGGTTTGACACGGCTAGGAGTCTCCTTTTCTAAAATTCGTTGTAGATAAAGCCACCCTGACCTTGACCAAGGTAACTAAAGAAATAAAGTAGGGCTAGGAAAATGGCGAAATACAAGACCGTCTGCCCGATAAATTTATAAAGTGTTTTATGTTTCATAAGTTTCACTCTTCATTTTGATTGTTACTCACTATTTTACCATTTTTTATACCAAGTAAGCAATTTTAAACATAGTGAGAATGTCGTAGAAAACGTTATCATTTCAGACATTTATCCCTTCTAACCAAAGGATTTTTTTCTTTAATCAGTTTTTCTGATTGAAATCCTGTTTTATTTAACATTCCCCTGACGAATCAACTCCAGACACTTGTCCAGATCCACATCTCTCTCGAAATGGCTAGGTGTCCAAGGAATCTCTATATCGGGTAGAACACCCTGATCCGTCATCCCTTTCCCTTTATCCACGCTTAAACAGCGAGAGGTGGGAAACATTAAACAAAAATTGCCATAATCAACCGTACAACAATTAGAGTAGTCTAGAATCCCGAGAGTTGGTCGACCCACCACCGTTACCTTCTTAAACTGTTTCATCATCTGAACAAAGTTATCCCCAGATGAAGCGCAGTAGATATCCGACAATATAAAGATCCGTTCAGGATAGTGGCCACCTTTAACCTCTGGGAAGAATTCCTCGCTTTCTTGCTGATACAGTACATAACCTTTGCCTCGATGGCGGAGCAAATCCTTTTTCATATCTTCAAGCAGCTTAACTGTTTCAGGACTAATTTCTTCCTGTTGCATCCAGTCCTCAAAATCTTTCAAGCGCAGATCAACATTGCGTTCCGTATAGAGAATTTCCATACCATCATCGTCCCCGTCAAGCGAATCATAGCCCTGATCCTTTTCTAAACCTAGATGTAATAGAGGGATATATAAAGAATCTGTCCCTCCGCCGTTCTGTCGAACATCAATGAGAAGAAACTTGACTTCCGTCATCATCGGTAAACACTCTTGATATACCCGACTAATGGCTCCTTCATCCATAAAGTTATCCAGACGAAGATAAAGAATCTCATCGTCTAATCTTTTCCAAAAAATCTGATCTTGGATCGGTTCTCGACTAGGGACTACTTCAATGGTCTTTTCTATCCCTTCTCGAAGCAGGGTGACACTCGTTGACTGAGAGACCAAATCCGCCCATTCTCGGTAGTGTCTTTCAGGGGTCTTACTGATAAAATAGTCTTTATGAAGAGAAGCTATCTGATCCAAGTCACTTCCATCCAAACCTAGGATCTGATCTCCTACTTGAAGACCCGTATCTTCATTAGCTTCCTCAACATACAGTTTCTGTCCGTTTATTCTCAAAAGAAACCCTTTTGGACTGGCCTTTTTATCTCGAAAGGAAACATGCCCGATCACCCCAAAACTAGCTAGGTAAGTCTTAACTTGATAGAGAAAGGCATCATCTGTCATATCATCTGTAATGTTTTCTCGAAAAGGCTCTAGATCGCATCCTTTTCGATCCTTGATGGTAGATGAATCATGGGTCATAATAGAGACGACATCTTCAAAAATAGCAGTCTTTTTCATAAAGGATTCCTTCCATTTTTTAGAAACAGTATACCACTTTTTCTTAAAAAGTTCTTAAAACCCTAAAAAACTATCCTAAAGTAGGATAGCAGTTATAAATTCTTTCTTTTCTTCGCTTTCTTTGTCAGAGCGACATCACAATTTTCAATCTTGCTAATCAATAGATTGGCAAGGCCAAAATCATCAATGTTTGATTTCATATTTACCTCATAGTTCAAGGTCAGTTGTTCTCCAGCTTGGGCCGTTGTGACAGAAATAAAGTCAATCTCTGAACACCTTTGGTCCAACAACTGGCTGATTTGTTCTGCAACAGAATCTTGTTTTGAGACGGTAATGGTCAAATGACGGCGCCGTTGATGGTCTGCCTTGCTCTGTTTGTTCTCTAATACCAGCCATACCCCTAGTAAAGAAAGGGTTGATAATATGGCCAATAAAAGATAGCCTGAACCTGCCGCTAGTCCTATAATCATAGCTAAGAAAATGGCAATCAACTCTCTCGAACCACTCGTAGCCGAACGAAAACGGATCAAACTAAAGGTCCCTGCCACTGCAATCGAGGTTCCCAAACTTCCATTGACCAAAAAGATCACTAAGGTCATCATACAAGGAAGCAAGGTCAAACTAATGACAAACTCTCGAGTGTAAAGTGTCCGGTATTTATAGGTCCAAGATAGGGCCAGCCCTAGAAAGAGGCTGACCAAAAGGGCCAGCAGCAAGCGCAAGGGATCCACCGTTGCTGTAGCATTATTAAAAATAGAATCAAATAAATTAGACATAGGCAGCACCTACCGTTTCTTGAACTGGTCTTGGGGCATAATCCAAGCCTTGTGATTTATTATAAGCACAGCTATATTTTGAAAATTTCTGTTTCACCAAACCATACTTCTCTAAAATATCCTTTAACCATTGAGGTTCTTGCCCAGGAGCCTTAATTTCCATGATCACGAAGTCATCCTCTAGTAGAGGTTCTCCTTTCTTCCCATCAAAAAGGCTAACAGCCTGGTCTCGAAAGACTAAGTTTTGATCGATTGTCACGCGAATCTTCTGATAAGGATAACCCTGAATGGATTTCTTTTCTTTGAGAGACAGACGATCATAGTAAATGAACATCCGTGGTTCCAATCGATGACCATAACGTTTGCGCAATCTCTGAATCTCTTGCACTAAGTCTGGATCTTGTATCTGATGATCTACTTTCCCATCTGTCATCAAGTTGATAATGGCTTGCGAAGTGGCGACTAGACGGAATTTATGGCCAATTCCTTCTTCATCTTTTGACTTCACCTCTAGAAATACTGGACTGTCTGCTTGAGGTTTTTCTATATATGTCCGCATCCGAATTTTTTCACGGCGGTGTTGTTTGGCAAGAGCATCTTGAATGACATCAAAATTTTCCGTATCAAAATAAATGTTTGAAATGGTTGAAGTTGGGTAATCATCTTCTACGACGTATTCTTTTAAGTCTTTGATCAAGTCCTTCACGTCATCTTTTGCGACGATATATTTTGTTTCGATTCGTTTGAAACTTATCTCAATTGTTTTTTTCATGTTTCTTCTCCTTTAAGGGGGATCTATTGTTTCTAACCTTCAGTAAGTATGAATACGACTTACGTGCTTTCTAGTTTAATAGGACTTTCTTAACTGGTCATTAAGCCAAACTTAAAGAAAACTAAAGTTAAGGTTCCTTTCAGAAAAACTTTAGGAAACTTTCAGCTAGCAACTTTAGACTAGGAGCATATCAATTGAACGAGAGGAAAAGCTCATGAAATCAAACAAATGGAAATTTTTATTAACGGGGGCCGCAACCCTCACCTTACTGACAGCTTGCACCCAGGCGTCATCACAATCAGCTACAAAAAGCAATACTGCACAAACAACCGCTACTTCTACTTCAAAAAATAAAACAAACAATTCCAACTATTTTACAGATAAGGACAAGGACAGCTCTTATGATGAAAGCAAAGCCTCTACTGTAAAACTGTCTGGTTCGTCTGCAAGTGTATCAGGTGACGGCGTTACTGTATCTGGATCCACCGTGACCATCTCAAAGGCTGGAACCTATGTCATCTCTGGTGAATCCGATGGAGTTCAAATCAAGGTCGAAGCAGGTGACTCAGATGATGTTCACATCGTCTTGAAAGGCGTTACCATGACCAACACCAACGCGCCAATTTCTGCTACGAAAGCAGGTCATGTCTACCTCACTCTAGCAGACGGCACGACCAATACCTTGTCTGATTCAAGTTCAAACAATGATGAAGATGCCGATGCGGTCATCTTCTCTAAAGGCGACCTCACCATCAATGGTTCAGGTACACTCAACATTGACGCCAAGAAGAACAACGGTATCAAGGCCAATGACACTCTCCATATCACAGGTGGAACCTATAAGATCACGGCTGTAGGAGATGCCTTCAACGTCAATGACGAACTCAATATCACTGGTACGACCATGACCATCGATGCAGATGAAGATGCAGTCAAGGTGGATAATGATGAAGATACTTCGGTCGGAACCATGTATCTTTCAGATAACAAAATGACCATCACCGCAGGAGACGACGGAATCCATGCTTCTGGAGATCTGATCATCGATAGCGGAACCTATGAGGTAACAGAGTCTGTCGAAGGTCTCGAAGGAAAATCGATCACCATCAACGGTGGTGATATCACCATCTACGCAACTGATGATGGTGTCAATGCAGCCAATGCTAATGCTAACCAAGATGAAATTTTCTTCACCATGAATGGTGGAACCCTCAACGTTGAAGTTGGCCAAGGCGATACCGATCCAATTGATTCGAATGGAAATATCACTGTTACCGGAGGAACCATTAAATTAACGGGACAATCTGGATTCGACTTTGATGGTACTGCTACCTACACTGGCGGAGACATCTATATCAACGGTGAAAAACAAACGGAAATTGTCAACTCCATGCCTGGAGGCGGTGGGGCTCCAGGCGGTGGCGGACCTCAAGGCGGTGGACCTGGAGGCGGGCATCAATAATAACAAACAAAGGCAGGATTTCTTCCTGACCTTTTTTTGTTGCCTTTTTTATGATAGAATAGAAATTCAATCAGCTTATCGAAAGGAACATGATGAAAAAACAGACACTACCTCTTTTGTTCACACTCTTGCTGTCTCTTCTTTTTCTATCAGCCTGTGTGCCGGACCTTAAGATCAACTTTAAAAAAGTACCCACTGCTACCAGCTCAAAAAAGAAAACCTTTAAAAAAAGTAGCTCGAGTCGTTCTAGCCTCCCGAGTCGCTCAACCAGTTCAAATAGCTCAAGCAACTCCTCTAGCTCTCCCTCAACTACTACGGAAACCTCTTCTGACATCGTCACGACCGAAGGACTCCCTAAAAATGCTCAAGAAGCTCCAAAAGATAAGATTTATGCGACAGGGAACCTAAAAGTAGCCTACTCTAGAAATGACGATAAAATTTTTGCACAGACGCCGGATTATGAAGGATATACCACCGCTCTTGTCCAAACAATTCTTGGGAATCCAGAGAAACAAATAACAGACCCTGCTTATATTGCCGAATCTTTTGAAAATACCGAATTAGAAAATATTAAAGGGCTCTACCACGAGGGAAAAATCACAGGGGAACAAGCTCACGCCTTTTTGATGGGAGCTGTTGATCTCAAACAAGCTTCTAAATTCGGAGTAAACTACACCATTTACACCTATAAAAACAACACTATCCAACTGGTCTTTGAAAACGACCAACTTCTCTATATTACTCCAAATCCTGATATCGTCTTCTTTAAATAATTTACATTCTCGCTTAGACAAGCGAGAATTTTTGTTTCACATGAAACAAAAAACTCCCAACACATTCTGTTGGGAGTTCCCGAAGATTAGTCCTCTTCATATTGTTTTGGATTATAGAACCACATTCCTAGCCCTGCAAAAAGAGCAATAGTCATCAGAAGGAAGGCCACTTGATTTCCAATTTCTCCTGTCATCGAAATCGTTTGACGAAGACCAGAAACGGTATAACTCATTGGCAAGAATGGATGAATGGCTTGGAAAAAGCCATTTGTCAAAGCAAGAGGATAGGTTCCTGCACTAGAAGCCAATTGCAAGAGCAAGAGGATAAAGGAAAGGAAAGCACCGATCTTTCTTTGCCATGTTGTCAAAGCAGTCACGATAGACATGAAGGCCACACTACCAATCACACAAAGGAAGAGAGTAGCCATCTCATGATTAGCTGATAACCCAATCAAGTGAACGGCACCATAGACCAAGACTCCTGCAATCACCGCAATCGTTCCGTTGACCTCAAAGCGAGATTTAAACCATGCCCAGCGACTTTCAGGATGACGACCGGATGGCAATTTTGCAAAGATCATATTGGTTGACAAGGCACAAACAAAGAGTGCTACAGAGATCATATAAGGAGCCATTCCGACACCATTCACCGGGACATTGTCACGGTCTGTTTTAGACAAAGTGACAGGATCTGCTAAGGTTTTAGCGTTTTCTTTTTCAGTTGTAGCCACATTCAATTGTCCCTTAGCATCGTTTAATCCTTGACTCAAGGTTTGGCTTCCTGTTGCTAATTCACCTAAACCATTTGTCAATGTTTGGCCACCTGCTGCTAATTTGCTGGACCCATCTGAGATTTGATTTGCACCGTCGGCTAGTTTATCAGCTCCGGTAACTAGTTGACCTGATTTTTCTGTCAACTGATTGACACCAGTGACAAGTTTATTGACACCACCTGCCAACTCTGGAGTCTTGCTGTTCAATTGTCCTACACCGTCAGCTAATTTTCCAGCACCAGCAACCAATTCACCCGACTTACCTGTTAATTGGGTCGCTCCTGAAGCCAGTTGATTCATGCCTGATGTCAAGGCAGGCATCTTCCCATTTAACTCACCTAGACCAGAAGCCAATTGATTGCTTCCTGCAAGTAATTCTGATGATTTACTATCTAGTTGACCAACACCTGCTGCTAACTGACTAGCCCCATTTGTTAAAGTACTGCTATTCGTCTGAAGTTGGGTTGCTCCATTAGCGATTTTATCGACACCAGCTGTATAAGCGCTGATCCCTTGACTGATGGTTTGACTAGCTGGCAACAATTGTCCACTAACTGCGGATTGGATCTTAGACAAGCCACTTGACAAGTCTGTCAAGGTAGAAGAAGCTGTCGGTAAAACTTGATTGGCTGCCGTTTGCAGTTGTGTCAAGCTATTTCCTGTATTCAAACTACCTTGGATCGTTTGAATCGTTGTCAAGATCCCTTGAGCCGCCGTTTCACTCGAGCTTGGGCTCGATGAGATTGCCGCATTGATTTCCGCTTGTTGGTCAGCTGTCATTGCTTGATAGGCTGCTGTCCCTTGCACACTTGCAAGGGCATTTGCACGATCCGCTTGGGCTGAAGCAAGGATTGATTGAGCTGAATTCGCAATACTCGTCAATCCAGACGAAAGTTGACTGGTATCTACCGTAGCATTTTGAATCGCTGCATTTAATTGGTTTAAACCTGCTGCCAATTGATCAATCTGAGCGGATTGACTTGTAGAAGCTTGTAGCTGGCTTGATAATGTTTGAATACCTGATTCTAATTGTGAAACCCCATTTCGAAGGGTAGCAGATTGACTACTTAATTGACCCGCTCCCTCTGATAAAGTAGCGACTCCATTTGTATAGGTTGCTAAACCATTTGAAAAGTTAGATAGGCCTGAATTCAATTGACGCACGCCATTGGTATAATTCCCAAGACCATCATTGAGGGTCCCCATACCGCTGGTTAATTGACCAACTCCTGAAGCCAACTGAGGGGTTTGACTCGCCATTTGATTGAGACCATTTCCTAATCGATCCACTCCGGTAGCATAAGCCATCAAGCCTGTATTAAAAGTACCAAACCCATTATTTAATTGATTGACGCCAGATACCAAGTTTGGAAGTTGACCAGCCATTTGATTGAGACCATTTCCTAATTGACCAACACCATCTGTATAAGCCGCTAGACCTGTACGAAGAGTAGTTGCACCATCTGAAAATGCTAAGCTTGAACGAGCCAATGTATTCAAATTAGTAGATAGTGTTTGACCACCATCTTCCAATTTACTTGCACCATCTGCTAATTTAGCACTTCCATCTGCCGCTGTCCCCATACCAGTTTTAAGCGATCCCATTTTGGAAAATAAAGCTGTTGTATACGTATTGGTCACTTTTTCAGCCACTGACTGCTTCATTTTTGTCATCGCAGTGTCGCTCATTTTCCCTGCGATAAAACTATGACCACTGGACGTTTGGTAATCAATGGTCATCTGTTCCGGATGATTGGTTAAGATGGAGCTAGCTTTTTTTGAAAGATCCTCAGGCAGGGTTACAATCATATAATAATCGCCATTTTTGAGACCATCTTTCGCAGCTTTCTCATCTACAAAATGAAAATCAAGTGAGTCATTGTCCTTCAAATTGGACACCATGTCTTTTCCGATTTCCATTTTTTGTCCATTATATGTAGCAGATTGATCCTTATTGACAACCGCTACAGGAAGATCCGAAACTTGGCCATATGGATCCCACATGGAAGATAGAAAAATAATATTATAAAGAGCTGGAATCAAAGCAACTCCAATCATGACAATGATAAATGTTGGCTTTTTAAGAATAGCCTTCCATTCTTTCATCATATTTTTTGTCTCCTTTTTATACACATTGTCTAAATTTCTGATATAATAGATTATACAGTTTCTAGAAATTTTCACAAGTAGGAAATCTTTATTTTTAGACACTGTGTATAATTTTGTGCAAAAAGGATTAACAGATGACTGAGAGCAATAAACGATTAAAAACAAAACGAAATATCGAGGAGGCGATGGTTCGACTACTAGAAAAGGAATCATTCGACCAAATCACAACGGTTGAGTTAGCACAAGAATCCGGCATTAGTCGCTCTAGCTTTTATACCCACTATCGAGACAAGTATGATATGATCGAGCGCTACCAACAAGCACTCTTTCACAAGCTTGAATATATCTTTGATAAACACCAAGATGACAAGCGCCAAGCGATTACAGAAGTGTTCGAATTTCTAACCAAGGAGCCACTCTTTGCGGTTCTTCTGACAGAGAATGGAACCAAAGAGATCCAAACCTTCTTACGACATAAATTACAGATTCTTCTGGTTGATAGTTTGCAAGAGCGCTATAGTCATAAATCATTAACAGATATTGAAAGAGTCTACAGTTCTGTCTATCTGACCAATGCCTTCTTCGGAGTCTGTCAGATGTGGGTTTCGCGCGGAAAAAAAGAAAGCCCTCAACAAATGGCTGAATTTTTAATGAAAATGTTACGGTAACAGTCTCTCCTGATCGATCTAGATCAGGAGTTTTTTTATTATCAGGTTTAGGTTTTAAGAAAACAAAAAGGAGAGCAAACCCAGAAATCAACCCTTTAAGACAAAACAAAAAGCCCACTGTAGTAGGCTTTCTGCAAAGTATATCTTAAAATTAAAGCATTTTGTTGTAGAATTCAACGACAAGTGCTTCGTTGATTTCTGGGTTGATTTCATCGCGTTCTGGAAGGCGAGTCAATGAACCTTCAAGTTTGTCAGCATCGAATGATACGAATGCTGGACGTCCAACTGTAGCTTCAACAGCTTCAAGGATAGCTGGAACTTTAGCTGATTTTTCGCGAACTGAGATCACTTGACCTGGAGTTACGCGGTATGAAGGGATATCAACGCGTTTTCCGTCAACAAGGATGTGACCGTGGTTAACGAATTGACGAGCTTGACGACGAGTAGTCGCAAGTCCAAGACGGTAAACAACGTTATCCAAACGACGTTCCAAAAGAAGCATGAAGTTGAAACCGACAGTTCCTTCTTTAACTTTAGTAGCTTGTACGAACAAGTTACGGAATTGTTTTTCACCAAGTCCGTAAGAGAAACGAAGTTTTTGTTTTTCAGCTAATTGCAAACCGTATTCTGATAATTTTGAACGGTTGTTTGGTCCGTGTTGACCTGGTACGTAGTTACGACGTGCCAATTCTTTACCTGTACCTGTAAGTGACAAGCCAAGACGGCGAGATTGTTTCCAAGATGGTCCTGTATAACGTGACATTTAAAATGTCCTCCTATAAAAATAATTTTTGTAGGAAATAACGTTTTAGACAAACCTGATTCGTTCAGAAAGCCTTCGCCCAAACAGCAAAGGTTACTTTTCTAGCTGACTTCCTGTTGACGAGCTTCATTTTGTCCTGCTGTCATTTCGCACAAATTCTATTCTATCACGGAATAGAAACTTTGTAAAGTCCTTCAAAACAATTTCAATGAAATTCAGACAATAATTCTATGATTCGTTTTTTATATTGCAATTGTTGCCAGTCTCTATCCGTTGCTGGATCCCATTTTAAAGGAAGATCTGCAATAATTTCACCGGGATTATGATTTAAGATATAGATCCGGTCACTCAATGTCAAAGCTTCTTCGATACTATGAGTGATCACTAGAGTGGTGAGACCAAGACGTTCCTTACTGTCTAGATACCAGTGATAAAGATCCTGCCTTGTCAATTCATCTAAGGCACTAAAAGCTTCATCTAATAGGAAGACAGAATGACCCAGAAGATAGGTTCTCAATAGCGCCACCCGTTGCCGCATCCCCCCACTCAGGGCATTGGGATAAAGGTTGGCGATACTTCCCAATTTAAATTCATCTAACAATTTTAGAGCTGTAGATGTCGCCTCTTCCTTAGGAATCTTTTTCAATTGAAGGGGAAGAATAATATTTCCCAATACTGTCTTATGTTCCAACAAAAGATCCTTTTGTAGCATATAGCTGACTTTCCCAAAGGAGATCGGAGCATTATCTACTTCTATGGTACCCTTTTGTAAGGGAAGGATCCCAGCAATTAAATTAAACAAGGTTGATTTCCCTACCCCACTCGGACCTAGAATAGAGACGATTTCTCCTTTTTGCACTTCTAGTGATACATTATTTAAAACTGCTTTATCTCCAAAAGAGAAACTTACATCTTTTACGGTTAAAATATCAGTCACCTACCAATTCGTTTGTGAAACCTTTGTCTTCTAAGTCATTTGAAACCAATCCTTGCTCTTTTGCCCAAGCATAAAAAGCATTCCACCGCTTAGGATCAAACTGCCCCCACTTGTCCTTGTCTGAAGCATATTGATTAGAAAGATATTTTTGGGAAGCGAGTACAAAATCACGCTGGTTAGCTAAGGCAGGGGCCTGTTTGATCAAGATATCCGCAGCTTCTTCTGGATGCTCTATAGCATATTGGTAGCCTTTTTTCACCGCTTGAATGAATTTTTTTGCTTCCTCTTTATGAGACTTCAAATAGTCATTGTTAGCAATAATAACAGGCGAATAGTAGTCAAATGCAGGAACAAAATCTTTCATATAGAAGAAATTGGTCTTCATTCCCTTTTGCTCAGCTAAAATTCCATCCCAACCGTGATAAATCCAAGCAGCATCAAAGACCTTATTTTCAATCGGAGTAATGGAATTTGAATCACTATTTGGAACCAATTTTACTTGATTAAAATCAGCCCCCTCTTTTTTCATCATCGATTTGATCATTTCCAACTCAATCGGATCATTCCAGGTACCATACTTCTTACCAACCAAATCTTTTGGACTTGTGATCGCTGCATCTTTTCTTGAAATAATCCCTGACGTATTGTGTTCGACGATAGCTGCAACAGCGGTAATCCCCGCACCTTTATCCAATTTCTTGGCCATAGAATCTTGGAAATAAATACCAAATGGAGCTTTCCCATTAATAATCAAATCAGAACTACTGTCTTCCGGCGGAAGTTTTATATCTACATCCAGTCCTGCATCTTTAAAATACCCTTTTTCCTTTGCTACATAGAGACCCGTATGATTGGTATTCGGGGTCCAATCTAGAATAAAATCAATCTTTTTCAAACTACTTGACGATTGCTTGACAGAATTTTGACAAGCACTCAAGAAAACAAATCCCAATATTATTGATAAAAATAAACCTATTGACTTTTTCATTAGCTATACCTCTTTTACATTTTTGTCAATTTAATTTTTACACCATTTACAAGTTTGTCAATCCTTTTTCCATTTCAGAATGGTTCGTTCTAATTGGTCAACGAGAAACATACCGAGTAAACTAATAGCAGAAATCAATACAATGATCGCAAACATCGTATCATACTGAAATAACTTCTTCGACTGGATCATATAGACCCCCAATCCATCAAAACCTCCTAACCATTCTGAAACTACCGTACTGATAAAAGCATAGGAAACGCTCACACGTAAACCTGCAAAAAAATAAGGAAGCGCTGCAGGAATTTTATAATGGACTAAAGTCTGAAAGCGATTGGCTTGCATAATCTGAAACAATCTCAGAATATCTTGATCGCAATGCCGAAAACCATCTAACAGACTGACTACGATGGGAAATACCACCGTAATAATGATCAAAACCAGTTTTGGAAGCATACCATAACCAAACCAAAGAACCAGGATAGGGGCCAAGGCAATCGTCGGAATGGTTTGAATAACAACCATAAAAGGATATACCAGATCATTCACCCATTGAAAACTATCCATGAGAATCGCAAAGCCAGCAGCAAGAAGAACCCCTATAACAAGTCCAATCAAGGCCACTTGAAGGGTAGACAAACTGTGATGAATCAGGAGAACTCGATCTCGTACAAAGGCATTCCCAATTTCAAGTGGCGTTGGTAATACAAATTTGGGGAGGATATTTAAAAATCCTGCTAACTGCCATAAGACAAGAAGACTGCTAAAACCTGCAAATCCTATCAATTGTTTTGAATATCTTTTTACAAGAGACATCGTAACCTCCTTTCTCACAAATAAAAAACGCCTCCAAAATAGGAGACGGATTGCACAAGGTCACTCATAACGAAAAATACATTTCATTTGTTTCCTACGCTGGCATTACCCAGATCAGGTGCGGTCGAAGCTTACACTTCCTCTCAGACTGTACACAGACTCCCATATGTATTTATTATAATAACTGATTTAGACGATAAAAGCAAGGAATTAATCCAAATAACGAATTAAATTCTTCTCTGTCAAAATATCTGAATAGGTGTAAGACTCCACGTAGGTATTAGCTGGTTCACCTGGTAAACTATTGTCGTTCGTATACTCGATAATAAATAAAGAAGGATAGACCTCAATCAAGCGTCCAAATTTATTTTTTTGACGTTTCCGTCCATTTTCAAGTGTCATTTCAACCACTTGTCCTTCATGAGCCTTGATCTCTTCCTTAATTTTTTTCATTTTTGCAACATCTGTAAATGCATCACTCATCTTATTGATCCTCTCTCTTTGAAATACTTGAGAATTTATTGTATTCCTTTTGGAATATTAATTCGACTGTCCCACGCGCACCTGAACGGTTTTTCTCAATAATCACTTCAACCGTATTATTGGGCATTCCATCTTCTTCCTCTTCACCAGCTCGATCATAATAATCATCACGGTACAAGAAAGCAACAATATCCGCATCCTGCTCAATCGATCCAGATTCACGAATATCAGAAAGAACAGGACGTTTGTCTTGGCGCTGTTCCACACCACGTGATAGCTGACTCAAAGCAATAACGGGAACTTTTAGTTCCTTCGCCAAAATCTTTAACTGACGAGAAATTTCTGAAACTTCCTGTTGACGGTTTTCTCTTCCAGTTCCTGTAATCAGCTGCAGGTAGTCAATCAGAATAAGACCGAGATTGCCTGTTTCCTGCGCTAATTTTCTTGCTCTCGAACGAATCTCAGTGATCCGAATTCCTGGGGTATCATCGATGTAAATACTCGCATTGGCCAAATTTCCTTGAGCAATGGCATATTTCCGCCACTCTTCATCCGTCAATTGACCTGTACGAATCGAATGGGATTCAATCAAGCCTTCAGCTGCTAACATCCGGTCAACCAAACTTTCAGCACCCATTTCTAATGAGAAAATAGCCACTGTCTTATCCAACTTTGTCCCGATATTTTGAGCAATATTTAGAGCAAAGGCTGTTTTCCCTACTGCAGGACGAGCCGCTAAAATAATCAATTCTTCCTCATGTAGCCCTGTCGTCATATGGTCCAAATCGCGATAGCCTGTCGCAATACCCGTAACATCAGAGGTTTGAAGCGAGCGGGCTTCCAAGCTACCAAAATTTATATTCAAGATGTCTCGAATATTTTTAAATCCACTACGATTTGCGTTTTCACTAACATCAATCAGAGCTTTTTCAGCACCCGCAATGATTTCATCTGAAGGACTTGCACCATCATAAGCTTGATTAATACTTTCCGTTAATCGAGAGATCAATCGACGTAAAACAGCTTTTTCGGCAACAATTTTCGCGTAATACTCTGCGTTAGCTGAAGTTGGTACCGAATTAATGACTTCTACCAAATAGGAGAGACCGCCAATATTTTGGAGATCCCCCTGACTATCTAAAATATTTCGAACAGTCGTCGCATCAATCGCATCCCCGCGGTCAGCTAGATCGATCATGGCTTTAAAAATCAAACGGTGCGAGTACTTAAAGAAATCGCCAGGCTCGATATATTCACGAACAAAGACCAATTTCCCCTCATCAATAAAAATGGCTCCCAACACTGATTGTTCAGCTTGGATATCTTGAGGTTGTGTTCGTAATTCCTCTATCTCAGCCATAAAAAAACCTTTCTATCGATCGTGTTTACCCTTCGTTTACACGAATATTAATCACACCTGTAACATCTTGATAAATTTTTACAGGGACGTCAATCAAACCTGTTGAACGAATTGGAGTGGAAACTTGGATATGACGTTTATCAATCTTAATGCCAAATTGTTTCTCAAGTTCTTCTGCAATCTTTTTATTGGTAATAGAGCCGAAAGTACGGCCATCTGGCCCAATTTTTTCAGTGAATTGAACAACAGTTGCTTCTTCTTCTAATTTTGCTTTAATCTTTTGCGCTTCCGCTAACAATTCAGCATGCGCTTTTTCTTCTGACTTTTGCTTTCCACGAAGTTCACCGATTGCTTGGGCATTGGCTTCTTTCGCAAGATTTTTCTTGATCAAAAAGTTTTGTGCATAACCAGTAGGTACTTCTTTAATTTCGCCTTTTTTACCTTTACCTTTTACATCCGCTAAGAAAATAACTTTCATTCTACATTCTCCTTTTCAATAGTTACTTCGTTTTCAATAGTCTCAATCAGTTGTTGACGAATACTCATCAAATCTTGACCCTCAATTTGAGAGGCTGCCGAGTTGAAATGACCTCCTCCGCCAAGCTGTTCCATGATACGCTGTACATTGACTTTGCTTCGACTTCGTGCAGAAATCGAGACAGTCCCACTTTGATTACAAGCAATGACAAAGGTTGCTTCCACCTCAGACATGGCCAGCATACTATCAGCTGCTTTACTAATAGTTACTGAATCATAGGCTTTAGTCGTATTGGCACAAGCTACGATGATATGCGGCAAAATCTTTTCACCAGTCAAGATCAGTTCGTTCACTTCGCGGTACTCATCAAACTGAATCGCAGAGATCTCCTGGATGGTTACACTATCACTACCTCTTGAACGAAGGTAACTCGCCACATCAAAGGTCCGACTCGTAACACGTGCGGAGAAGTTCTTAGTATCCAGCATAATCCCAGCCATCAAGACACTAGCTTGAATCTTCGTTAACCGATTTTTCTTCGACTTCTGGAACTGAATAAGTTCACTAACCAATTCGCTCGCACTACTTGCTCCACTTTCAATATAGGTGATCAGAACATTTTCAGGGAAATCATCATCCCGACGGTGATGGTCAATGACAATAATCTGTTGAAATTCCTGATAAAACTCTTTTGAAAGAGTCAAGGCCGTCTTAGAATGGTCAACCATAATTAACAAAGAGCGATCCGTCACCATTTGCATGGCTTCCTCTAGGGGAAGGATTTTCGTCACCTGCTCTTCTTCTAGTTTCGCAATCGCTCTTGAAATATCACTAGCCATTGCATGCGGGTCATAGACCACATAAGAGGAGGCCAAAATATTGCTAGAGAAAAACTGCATTCCCACAGACGCTCCTAAAGCATCCATATCCAAGTTTCTATGTCCAACAATGAAGACTTGATCAACGGATTTAATTTTATCCGAAATAGCTGTCATCATAGCGCGTGTGCGAGTCCGAGTCCGCTTCACAGCTGAAGCTGTTCCACCACCAAAGAAAATAGGGTTTTTCTGTTCATCATTTTCTTTGACTACTGCTTGATCCCCACCACGAACTTCCGCAAGGTTCAGGTTCAAGAGAGCTACTTTACCTATTTCATCATGCTCTCCATCACCATACGAGAATCCCATACTTAGGGTAATTGGAAGTTCACGATTTTTTGCCTCTTCTCGGAATTTATCGATGACTGAAAACTTCGATTCCATCAATTGTTCCAAGACCGTGTAATCTGTAAACAAATAGAAACGGTCCATTCCCACACGTCTGTAAAACATATGGTAGCGAGCTGTAAACTCTTCTACAAAGTTGGCAATAAAACTATTGATATTGCTAATATCAGAGTCTGAAATGACATCTTCCAGATCATCATAATTATCAACAGAGATAATACCGATAACAGGACGAGTTGTCACCAAGCCAACTGTTGCCTCATACTCACTAGATACATCAAAAAAGTAAACAACACTAGCTGTCTGATCAAAGTAAACAGAATATTTCTTATCGGCTACCGTGACATAATGACCTTTATCCTCAAACAAAGTATTGAGTAATTTTTTCAATGATTCAACATCAAAGTCCCCATCATCTGTTGAAAAAATCAATTCAGCATAAGGGTTGAACCACTCTACTTCATTTGATTCTTCATTAATCTTGATAACTCCAACAGGCATTTTATCAAGGAGGGATGCTAATCCGCTTTCTGCCTGATGGTTAACATATTGTATTTGTTCTAATTCATCTAACTCTGAAATTTGTAACTGGTATTCAAATAAAGCAATCAATCCAGCTAAGACTAAAAAAATTGCAATGAGAGTTACATAGCCTTTGCCAAAGATTCTTAAAAAAATTGCTAAAATTGCAAATGAAATAAAACCAATTAACACATAATGGATGAACGATAAACGAAATTTTTTCATCATAAACCTCTTCTCGGAATTATACCATAAATAGAGGTAAAAAGCGAGGTTTCTCTCTATATTACAGAGAAAATTGACCAGCAAAAAGCTCTTCCTCCACTTCACTACTTTGTAAACAAGGTTTACAACTGTGTAAACAGCAACAACAGATTTCAATTCATAAAATTGAGGCTGAAACATCATCTCAGCCCCATTTGATTAGTGGTTTGCTTTGTTTTTGGAGATACTACGAGATTTACCTTCCAAGTAAACCATTAAAATAGAGATATCCGCTGGATTGACACCTGAGATACGACTTGCTTGACCAATCGTTTCTGGATTAATTAATTTAAATTTTTGACGCGCTTCGGTTGCAATAGAGTCAATATCATCCCAGTCAATATTCGCAGGAATTCGTTTTTCTTCCATACGCTTCATTTTTTCGACTTGGTCCATTGCTTTTGAGATATAGCCTTCGTATTTAATTTCAGTTTCAATCAATTCAATGATTTTATCATCCAGTTCTTCAGCTGCAGGACCGATAAATTCTACCACATCTTGGTAAGAGACTTCTGGTCTTCGCAAGAATTCTTTAGCAGTGACAGCATCTGTCAATGGTTTAAAGCCCATTGCAGCAACCTTCTCATTGGTTTCCTTTACAGGCTTTAACTTAATGCTATCCAAACGCTTCATCTCGTTTTCAAACTGATACTTCTTGGTTTCGAAACGTTGCCAACGTTCATCATCTACCAATCCAATTGCTCGTCCCATTTCTGTCAAGCGCATATCGGCATTATCATGACGCAAAATCAGACGGTATTCTGCACGGCTTGTTAACAAACGATACGGTTCGATCGTTCCCTTTGTTACCAAGTCATCGATCATGACCCCAATATAACCATCACTGCGTTTCAAAATGAGTTCTGGTTTTCCTTGGATTTTTAGAGCCGCATTGATCCCTGCAATAATCCCTTGACCAGCAGCCTCCTCATAGCCAGACGTTCCATTGGTTTGGCCAGCTGTAAAGAGACCTGAAATTTTCTTAGTTTCCAAAGTTGAGCGCAATTGATGAGGCAAAACCATATCATACTCAATTGCATAACCCGTTCGCATCATTTCTGCCTTCTCAAGTCCCTTAATAGAATGGACGAGATCCCGTTGAACATCCTCTGGTAAACTCGTTGACAGCCCTTGAACATAGACTTCTTCTGTATTTCGTCCCTCAGGTTCTAAAAATAGTTGATGACGCTCTTTGTCAGCAAAACGGACAATTTTATCCTCAATGGACGGACAATAGCGAGGACCTACTCCCTTTACAACCCCTGTAAACATAGGTGCCCGGTGTAAATTATTTTGGATAATCTCATGGCTATGCCCATTCGTATAAGTTAACCAACAAGGAACCTGATCCTTTACATAATCTTCATCACGCGATGTATAAGAAAAATGATTTGGAGCTTTATCTCCGGGTTGAATTTCCGTTTCGTCATAATTAATTGACGACGCCTTTACACGAGGTGGCGTCCCTGTTTTGAAACGTCCAATTTCTAATCCTAGCTGTTTGAGATTATCGGCCAAATTGATAGAAGCTAGACTATGATTAGGTCCTGACGAATACTTGAGATCTCCAATGATAATTTCTCCGCGTAAAGCTGTCCCAGTAGTGACAATAACAGCCTTTGCTCCATATTCTTGGTGAGTTGCAGTCCTTACACCAACAACCTTACCATTCTCCACCAAAATCTCATCAATCATAGTTTGGCGAAGAGTTAAATTTTCTTGATTTTCAACCGTTTTCCGCATTTCTTTTGAGTAAAGTTCTTTGTCTGCTTGAGCCCGAAGTGCACGAACCGCAGGACCTTTACCAGTATTGAGCATTTTCATTTGGATGTAGGTCTTGTCGATATTCTTCGCCATTTCTCCACCGAGGGCATCGACTTCACGCACGACAATCCCCTTAGCGGAACCACCAATAGAGGGATTACAAGGCATAAAAGCCAGCATTTCAATGTTAATAGTCGCAAGTAAGACCTTACAACCCATACGGCTAGCAGCTAGGGAGGCTTCTACCCCCGCATGTCCCGCACCGATTACAATGATATCGTATTCTTCAATAAAATTATAAGTCATTTTTTCTCCTATTTCTCAAGATGGATGTGTCGTAATTTTCCGTCCCATTCTGGTAGGGCTGATTTTAAAAAGGCCGGTTTCAGGTCAACAGTGTGTAAATCATCGAAAGCAATCCAACGGCAAGGTAATTGCTTGGTATCTTCCTGCATGACCAAAGGTGCATCTTCTAGCAAGTCCACCAAATAATGAAATTCAATGTTATGGTAGTGGATTCCAGCTTGTTCAAAGTGATTTTCAACCACGAAAGCTAACGGACCTGCTGTAGATGTGACACCAAGTTCCTCTTTGACTTCCCGAACTACAGCATCCTCTGTAGTTTCATTGACTTGAATAGCACCTCCGATTGTATAACAGCCGTCCTCATCTTCTATGACGAACAAGCGATTATCTTTTACAATCAAAGCAGTCGCCCTCACACCAAAAACAGTAGAACCTATTTTCGTTCGAAAATCCTGTTGCCTCATTTTACTTCCTTTCGAAATCACACAAAAATAGTCAAAACTCTGAGAAGTGCAGGACAAAAAAGCCTGCAACATCCATGAGCTTTGACCATCATTTCTATTGCTTTTATTATTGTAGCAAATTGAGAAAATTTGTCAATTTAAATATACTAACACTGACGGATTGCTTCAAAAACTCCTTTGTCAATCTCAACTGGATCAGAGAATGCATCTAGAACAATCCCTCTCACTGGAAACTTTCCTATCCTTTCTGCAGTAAATAAACAGTCCGTAAAAGGTATTTGCAGCCAAGAAAAACGATCGTAATAATCTTTAGGAATATCCTGTTCCGTCAAGAAACAAGGATAAAAGTAGTCGTCTCCCTTTCGTAGAATATCCGGTTTTAGACGAACACCTTCTTGTTCATCACTCCCATCCATTAAAGAAGCATTAAAGGGAACCCAAACTTTAGATTGCTTCAATTCCTTGAACAAAGCTTCAATTGACTCCGTCGTTTTTTCCCTCAAATATTGTTTCTTATAATCAGAGATAGTCTTTGTATTCTCTATTTTTTTCTTAAAGAACTGAAACACTTTCGTTCCTCCTAGAAAATTCTAAATATACTGACAAACTTTTCCATCCCGATAAGCATTGTCAATCAAGCCACCGCCTAGACATTCTTCACCGTCGTAAAAGACAACAGCTTGTCCTGGTGTAATGGCTCGTTGAGGTTCTGCGAAAATCACTTCTGCCTTGTCACCTTTAACGTGTACAGTCACCTTAGAGTCAGGCTGACGATAGCGGAACTTAGCTGTACACTCTAATGTAAACTCTTCTGGCATATCTCGTGTAAAGTGAACTTGACTAGCCTGTAAACTTGTTGACATCAATGCTTCATGATAGAAGCCTTGACCGACATAAAGAATATTTTGACTGAGGTCTTTCCCAACTACAAACCATGGAGCATTGTCTCCACCTTGTTGGCCACCAATTCCAAGTCCACCCCGTTGACCGATTGTGTAATACATCAAACCAGCATGTTCACCCATATCTCGTCCATCGATGGTCATCATTCGACCTGGTTGGGCAGGAAGGTAGTTCCCTAGAAACTCTTTGAAATTCTTTTCTCCGATAAAGCAAATTCCAGTTGAGTCTTTCTTTTTAGCTGTTGCCAATCCAGCTTCTTCAGCTAGACGGCGAACCTCAGGCTTTTCCAAATGTCCCAATGGGAACATGGTTTTTTGAAGTTGTTCTTGTGACAGTTGGCTTAAGAAATAAGTTTGATCCTTCCCGTTGTCAACGCCACGTAACATATGGACAATGCCATCCTCATCACGCGCCACGCGCGCATAGTGCCCTGTCGCAACATAATCTGCACCGAGTGTCATAGCATAATCTAAAAAGGCCTTAAATTTGATTTCCTTATTACACATGACATCCGGATTTGGTGTTCGACCAGCTCGGTATTCAGCAAGGAAATATTCAAAGACACGATCCCAGTATTCTTTCTCAAAGTTGACAGAATAGTAAGGAATGCCAATTTGGTCTGCAACCGCTGCTACATCTTTGTAATCTTCTGTAGCTGTACAGACGCCATTTTCGTCTGTGTCGTCCCAGTTTTTCATGAAGATGCCGATGACATCGTAACCCTGTTGTTTTAATAATAAAGCTGTTACAGATGAATCCACACCACCACTCATACCAACAACAACACGTGTTTTCGAGTTATCACTCATAGATTTCTCCCATCTTTTCGTTTCTCACGATTGAAGGTCGTGGTTTGCTTCAACGATTGAAGGTCGTTTTGAGCAGTTACCATTTTAACACGCTTTATATTAGAAAACAAGCATCTTACTATTCTTTTGTTGATCAGGATCGATGGGTTTACAGGCCTGTAAATATAAAAAGAGTCCTATTCAAGAACTCTTTTCATACGAATTTAATACCAGCCATTTGCCAACCAGAAATTTTTAGCTGCTGACCATGATCCATAACGGCTGACAACATATTGATTGGCCACTTTTTCTTGGTTTGCAGGTGATAAATCACCATTCAAATAAGTGATAGTCAATTGGTAACGGCCATAATATTGGCCATTTTGTGCTGTATAACTACCACTTGACTCTTTTTGGGCAATCCATTCCTTAGCAGCTGCATCCTCCGCACTCAAGCCATCTGAAGCAGAGACAGTAGTTGTTGCTTGTGTAGTATCAGTTTTACTAGTAGGAGCTTGCTCCGTGGTTTTCTGCGTTGTATTTGCATCTTCAATCTCAAGAACTTGACCAACTGAGATGAGATTCACGTTACTAATCTTATTTTTCTTAGCAATTGCATCAACCGTTGTGTTCTTCTCTTTAGCAATAGCTGATAAAGTATCACCTGATTTTACAGTATAAGAATCTGCATTCGCTACAATTGGAAGGAAAAGTCCTGCAAGTAAACTAAGTCCAATCATTCGTTTCATCATTTGTTTTTTATTCATTATTATGTACTCCTTTATTGGTATACCTCTATACTACACAAGAAATATTTCATATTTATTGAAATAATGTGTCAAATATTTCAGTCAGATGTTAGAAATACTAAAAATCCAGGATAATATAAATGCTTTAAGCCCCCTTTAAGATTTCTCAGATATTTCGGGAAAAATATAAGAAATCATCAGCCATATCTGATATAATGAAGTAAAGTGATCACAAAGGAGCAGAGCATGAACTCTTTAAAATTCCAATCAGTTTTTGATATTATTGGACCTGTAATGATCGGCCCATCCAGTAGTCACACTGCAGGTGCTGTTCGAATTGGTAAAATTGTTTCTTCTATCTTTGGAGAGGAGCCAAAAGAAGTTGAGTTCCAATTATTTAATTCCTTCGCCAAAACCTATCGTGGTCATGGAACAGATTTAGCCTTAGTAGCGGGCATCTTAGGAATGGACACAGATGATCCTAGAATCCCAGATAGTCTAAAAATTGCACATGAACGAGGCATTCGGATTGTTTGGTCTATTCAAAAAGAAAGCAATGCTCCTCACCCAAACACAACGACTATTACTGTTAAAAATGATCATAAAACGATTTCTGTCACCGGAATCTCAATTGGTGGTGGGAACATACAAGTTACTGAGTTAAATGGCTTTGCTATCTCGCTAAATATGAATACTCCAACCATTATCATTGTTCACCAGGACGTCCCTGGAATGATCGCCCATGTGACAGAAGCTCTTTCTCGCTATGATATTAACATTGCACAAATGAATGTGACGCGGGAAAAAGCTGGAGAAAAAGCGATTATGATTATAGAAGTTGACTCAAGGAGTTGTGAAGCAGCTATCGATGATATCCGTAAAATTCCTCATCTTCATAATGTCAACTTTTTCAAATAAGGAGTTCATATGTTTTATTCAATTGTAGACCTCGTAGAACAAGCAAGCACGCAATACGAAGGAAACGTCGCAGAGTTAATGATTGCAACTGAATTTGAACTAACTGGTCGTGAACGAGAAGAAGTCCTACGATTAATGACCCGTAATTTAGAAGTGATGATTGATTCTGTAAAGTTAGGGTTAAATGAAAACCACTCTCGTAGTGGGTTAACCGGTGGGGATGCCGCAAAATTAGATCGCTATATCAAATCAGGAAAAACGTTATCTGACTTGACCGTCCTAACCGCAGCGAAGAATGCTATTGCTGTCAACGAACACAATGCTAAGATGGGACTGGTCTGTGCAACACCCACTGCAGGATCTGCCGGCTGTCTTCCCGCAGTTCTCACTGCAGCTACCCAAAAATTAGGGTTAAACCGTCAGCAACAATTAGATTTTCTACTGACAGCTGGAGCTTTTGGTTTAGTCATTGCAAATAATGCTTCTATTTCAGGTGCAGAAGGTGGTTGTCAAGCAGAAGTCGGTTCTGCTTCAGCTATGAGTGCGGCTGCATTGACACTAGCTGCTGGGGGAACTCCTTATCAAGCGAGTCAGGCAGTCTGTTTTGTCATCAAAAACATGCTTGGGCTCATTTGTGATCCAGTAGCAGGACTCGTGGAAGTTCCATGTGTCAAACGAAACGCAATGGGAGCCAGCTATGCCTTCATTGCTGCTGATATGGCCTTAGCAGGTATTGAATCAAAAATACCTGTTGATGAAGTGATTGACGCCATGTACCAAGTTGGATCTAGTCTTCCGACTGCCTTTAGAGAAACAGCTGAAGGAGGATTGGCAGCAACACCAACCGGACGTAGATTACAAAAAGAGATATTTGGAGAATAGCATGCAAGCCTTATTTTTTGATTTAGATGGAACATTAGTTGACAGTTCCAAGGGAATTACAGAGAGCTTTCAACATACATTCGATACTTTGAAGGTTCCTCAACCCGATCTCAAAACTATCCGTAGTTTTATGGGACCACCTTTGATTTCTAGTTTTGAAGCTACCCTTCCTGAAACTTTAGTAGATCAAGCCGTAACTATCTACCGCCAGTATTATCATAAAAAAGGTCAATACAAATCAACTCTGTTTCCTCAGATAGTAGAAGCTTTGAAAGCATTACAAGACGAAAACATTCCTCTTTATGTAACTACTTCAAAACATGAACCAGTTGCTTTACAGATGTGTCAAGATTTAGGTATCGCTAAATACTTTAAAGGAATTTATGGATCAAATTCAGATCGTATCCACAAAGCTGATGTCATTCGATACGCCTTGTCAATCAATGACCTTCCAAAAGAGGAGACAGTGATTATTGGAGACACAAAATTTGACCTCATTGGAGGTCAAACAGTTGGCATAAAAACCATGGCCGTCACTTGGGGATTTGGAGATCTTGAAGAGCTACTTCTTTACTCACCAGATTTTATTTGTCACTCTCCACTTGATATTCTTGAGACATTAAAAAAATAGGTTTACAAATTGTAAACCTATTTTTTAATAACCCCAAGCTGATAAACCTTGTGAGCTATATGCATTGTATGCAGCCTGGATTTGATCATCAACTGTTGCAGTTGAACCCCAACCTGGCATTGTTTGGAACAAACCACTGGCACCAGAAGCATTTGCTGCATTTACTTGACCATTTGATTCACGGGCAATAATTGCTTCCCAAGTAGAAGCAGGTACACCAGTCATTTCAGCCATACGAGCAGCTGCATAAGATCCTTGTTCTCCAGCAGTATTCCCATTTGATAGAACAATTCCACCATTTGTTGATTGTGCAGAAGTCACTGCAGCATTTGCTGCATAAGTTGTTTGTTTTTGAGCAGTTTGTGCTGTTGCAGTTGCTGTAGGTGCACTTTCAGCAGGTTTTGCTTGCTCTTGTGGAGCAACTTTATCAATCATAGATTTTGAACGCTCACCTAACTCAATAATTTGTCCTGCATAGATCAAATCTTCATTGGTCAGATTGTTAGATGCAATAATATTTTCTACTGAAGTGTTATTTTCTAGTGCAATTTTTGATAGAGTATCTCCAGACTTCACTTCGTAAGTTTCAGCATTCACTGTAGCAATACCTGAAATGAAAAGTGATGCTGCTGAAAGTAGGGAAGTGACTGTCCATTGGAACTTTTTACTGTTCATGAATTCTATTCTCCTTTCGAACATAATTCTATCATACACACAAAATGTTACAGTTTATTGTAGAATATATTACAAATGTTACAAGAATATGTGAATTTAATGTAAAAAGCGCTTTGTATAGCGCTTTTTCCTTATTTTTGAACCAATACAACTAGCTCTATCCATTTTTTAGATAAAAAACTATCAACATGAGGCACAGAATAACGAGCAATGCCAGGGTATCTTTTACTCCCCACTGCAGAGTCCGATAGCGTGTTCGTCCCTCACCGCCTTTGTACCCTCTCGCTTCCATCGCAATTGCTAATGCATCTGCGCGTTTAAAACTAGAAGCAAATAGAGGAATGAGGATCGGAATAAAGGAACGGATCCTTTTTAATAGATTTCCCTCACCAAAATCAACACCACGTGCCCTTTGCGCATTCATGATTCGATTCGTATCATCTACTAAGGTTGGAACAAAGCGCAAACTCATAGATAGCATTAACCCAATCTCATGAGCCGGAACCTTAATAATTTTTAGTGGGGTAAGGAGCTTTTCAACAGCATCTGCTAAACTTAATGGTGTCGTCGTCACTGTTAAAATTGTCGAATAAAAAATGATTAAAATAAATCTACAAAATATAATGGAGGCCTGTATCAATCCTTGGTCGGTTAATTTAAAAAACCACCATTGATACAAAATGGTTCCTTGAGAGGTCGCAAATAATTGAAAAATCGTTGTAAAAGCAATGATAAAAATCATTGATTTTAAGCCTTTGACATAAAAACTAATCGAAATCCTCGTTAAATACATTAAAATAAAGATGAAACCAAAGAGCAGAAGATTGGTCTGCAAGTTATTGGCCCAAAACAGAAGAAAAATGAATAGGAACATTGAGAGCAACTTCCCACGAGGATCCAGTTGGTGGATAATGGAGTTTCCAGGAATATATCTTCCCAAAATCATATTATTCATGAAGTAACAGCTCCTTTAGTTCCTCAATTTTGATTGGTAGTCTATCCAGAGGAAGCCCCCTTTTTTTCAATTGAAGAGCAAAATTCGTAATTTGTGGGACTCCTAATTGAAGTTTTTGCAAATAATCAACCTGTTGAAACACTTCCCTTGGGGATCCCTTTAGGACAAGTTTTCCCGCTTCCAAAGCAAATACGGTATCAGCAAAATTTGCTACATCATCCATCGTATGAGTTACCAGAACTAGGGTCATCCCATTTTTATGTAATGTTTCAAACAGCGCCATCAATTCCTTTCTTCCAGCAGGATCTAGCCCTGCTGTCGGCTCGTCCAATACTAAAATCTCTGGTTCGATAGCTAAAATACCCGCGATCGCAACCCGTCTCATCTGTCCACCAGATAGTTCAAATGGACTTTTATCATAGATAGACTCTTCTAAACCAACGATCGCTAATTTTTCTTTGGCTATTTCCTCCGCTTTGTCCTTAGGTACCCCAAAATTCTGTGGTCCAAAGGCTACATCAGCTAGAACAGTTTCTGCAAACAGCTGACTTTCTGGAAATTGAAAAACCAAACCAACCTTTTTTCTCAGGTACTTCATTTCTTTTGGCTCAGAATGATTATCTAAAACAAAATCTTCAAATTGAATCGTTCCTTTAGTCGGACGCAGTAAACCATTTAGTAATTGCAACAAAGTAGACTTGCCACTACCAGTATGCCCGATAATGGCTGTATAAGATCCATCTTTTATTTCCAAACTAATATCAGAAAGCGCCTGCCCTTCAAAAGGACTTCCCTCTTGATAAGTATAATAGACATTCTTTAAAGATATTCCCATAGTTGGTCTAATAACTCACTTTCTGTTAGATAATCCTGTTTTAGCGGAAAATGCGAGCTGAGAGATTCTTGGACCTGCTTACTAAACGGCTTATCTAGTCCAATCTCATTCAGATCATTTCTTGAAAACAATTCCCGCGGTGTCATAGAAGACTCTAGTTTTCCTTTTTGAAAGACGAGTGTTCGATCACTTAAGGCAATTTCGGATAAATCATGGGTAATAGAAATAATTGTTAGTTGAAACTTTTTCTGAAGTTCTCTCATTACCGCCATTAGATCCTCTCTACCTTCTGGATCTAACATACTAGTTGCTTCATCAAGGATAATAATCGTTGGTCTCAAGGCGATAATACCTGCTATGGCCACCCGTTGCTTTTGACCACCTGACAACCGAGATGGTTCGCGATCTTTAAACTCCAGCATACCGACTTGCTCAATAGCCTTTTCCACACGTTGAAGCATTTCTTCCCGTGGAATTCCTTGATTTTCTAAACCAAAGGCAACATCATCTTCTACTGTCGCACCAACAAATTGGTTATCAGGGTTCTGAAATACAATCCCAATTTTACTACGGATTTCCCATATAGTTTCACGAGTCAGTGGTTTTCCATCAACGTAAATCTCACCAGACTCAGCTTCCAAAAGGCCATCAATCAGGCGTACAACTGTAGATTTCCCACTACCATTGTGTCCAACAATCGAAAGCCACTCTCCTTGTTTCACGTGAAACGAAACCCTGTCAATTTGATACTCTTCTACTGTTTTATCGTATCGAAAGGATACATTTTTTAACTCAATCATCTGTTTCATTTATTTAAATGTGTCTTTAAAGAGATAGCTACTTCCCTTAAAGTAGTCGTAACCAGAATAAATTGTGAAAATCAATGCGATATAAAGTAACACTTGCCCAGGAAGAGTCCAATGGCAAAGCAAAAAGATAATGGCAAACATTTGGCTAAAGGTTTTAATTTTTCCTGGCATGGCTGCAGCAAGAACTGTACCACCTGTCTCAACAAGTAGAAGACGCAAACCAGTAACAGCTAACTCACGACAAATGATAACGGCTGCAATCCAAGCAGGAACCATTTTTAATTCAATCATCATGATAAAGGCTGACATGACCAATAATTTATCTGCCATTGGATCGGCAAATTTACCAAAATTACTTACCACATTCCATTTTCGTGCAAGAAAGCCATCTAAATAATCTGTAATACTAGCAATTGCAAAAATAACTGCTGCTACAATATGTCCTAAGTAAGAGTGACTTAAACTTAAAATGGCAATAAAAATAGGAATCATCACAACCCGAATTAATGTCAATGCATTAGGAATATTTTCTTTTTTCATACTTCCTCCAAAAAATAAACTATCTTTACATCTATTTTACAGATGCTGTAAACTTATAAAAATATACGATATAAATCACAAAACCAAGAATGGCAAAACTCACTAGTAGATAATACAGGATTGGTAACCAGCTCGCTTTCTGTCTTACTTTTCTTGAATGAAGCTCTTCGTCATCTACAAGTATCTCTTCATCAAATAACAATTCTTTTCCTTCACGAAAAGCTGTCAATAGGATAGACTCATCTAATCCCAAAGCCCATGCTAACTTTTTGAGATAGATCTGGGCGTAAAAGGGACTCGGTAGTAGATCAAACTCATCGTTTTCCAACGCTTCTATATATGGAATTTCGATGGCTGTCTTACTTGACACATCTTGTAAACTCAAGTGTAAATTTACTCTTGACAATCTTAACACTTGACCAATCGTTCTCTTCTTCATGTTTTCCCTTCTTAATACATTGTGTACTACTTTTGAAAAATCATATAGTCAACCATCTCAGCCTGGTCGACGAATTGACGACCTAATTTGATGATATCTTGTAAACTAATACCTTGTAAAATCTTTGGAAGATCATAAGAAGTGCTACCGTCTGAAAAATATTCAAACTGAGTTGCACTATACTCAAGCGAATTTAAACCTTGTAAGAAATCACCAAACATTTCACTTTTAATCGTATCCAAATGTTCCTGATTGACATCTGGATCCTTTTCAAATTGTTTGATCGCTGACCTAAATTGATGAGACAAGGAGACCGGTTCTTGAGTATCCATTGTCAAAATAACGAAATGAAATAATTCCTCAACCTCGACCTCAAGTGTCAATGAGTTGTCAATCTTCCCGGCTTCATATAAACTTTGAAACCGTTGCGAGGTCCAACCAAACATCATCGAAAATAGTAATTTCAACATCAATTTATAACGAAATTTTTCCTCTTCCTTAATGATATCATTTCCTCGAATTCCAATTGCCAACTTCGGAGTAGCAACTTCCATTCTACAAGATTGATTCAATCTTACTTCATTTTTTTCTACAGGAAAACGTTCTAACTCGACAGATGAATGAGGAGAAACTAGATCATATTTCTTTACTACTTGCAATACTTCATCAACATCAAAGTTTCCGATCACTAATAAGTGCATTTGAGAGGGATGATAGAATAGATCAAAGTTTTCACGGAGATTATCTATTGTAATGTCAGAGATAGACTCCCTAGTCCCAGCAATATCATCTGCTAACGGTGTTCCAGGATATAAATTTTCTAAAGCACCAAAAAATAATCGGTAGTCTGGACTATCTTGGTACATTCCAATTTCTTGTTGAATGATTTCTCTTTCCTTAGATACAGATTTTTCTGTAAAGGAAACCTTTGAAACCATCTCCAATAACAATTGAATATTTTCAGGGACCTTTGAAGTTGTTGAGAAAAGATAACTTGTCTTTGTAAAGCTTGTAAAGGCATTACTTTCCGATCCTAAATGAACGAATTTTTTTAAATAATCTTGACCATTTTCATCTTCAAATACTTTGTGTTCTAGAAAATGAGCAATTCCTGCAGGATATTGTCTTTCATCACCATTCACTAGAATTCGTGTATCCACTGAGCCAAACTTAGTTGTGATTATTCCATAGGTTTCATAATAATCTTCTTTGGGAATTAAATGAATAGTCAACCCATTTGACAAGCGTGTAAAGTAAACTTGCTCACCAACTGATTCATAATATTTTTCTTTAATTTTCAATCTTTACACTACTTTCCTTCCATAAAATAAACAGACTGTAAATTAATTGTTTTTGCCACTTCAATAATTTCTTCTCTACTAACCTTATCGATGGATTCTAACCACTCCTCTAGAGAAAGGACTTTCGTTCCTAGGATCGTTTTCAAATATTCCCTTTCAATCAAGGTATTTTGCCGATCCTGTGCTAATAAGGTCGTATTCACCAACATTTCTTTTGTCAATTGAAGCTCTGACTCTGTAAACTTTCCCCGTTTTAAATCATTCAACTGTCTCATAATCAAGGTCATTACTTTCGTACGAGATTCCTTATCAATGCCTGCAAAAACTCTCATAAAGCCTGTAAAAATATCAAAATGGCTTGAGATAGTATAAGCAAGACCTTCTTTCTCTCGAATAATTTGAAAAAGTCTCGAATGCGAGAAAGCTCCCAGCATCCCATTTAATACAACTAGTGGGATATGGAGAGATTCTCCATACTGGGTAGAAAAATGGTAACCTAATTCTAAAATAGATTGTTGGTTTTGTTTTTGCTCTAACTTTTCTCTAACAACATTTGTAAAAGGTTGTTGATAGGTGACAGACAAATTGTTATCACGTGGCTTGAATTCAAACTGGTTCACTCGATCCACAATAGCGACCTCATTAAAATCGCCTATGAAAAAGAAGTCAATATTATCTAATTGGAGCATCTGGTGAAACTGTGAAAGAGAACTTTGAGCTGTCTCTTGTCTCACTAAATCAACTTTCCCCAATCTTGACATCCCGATTGTTTCGTCTTCAAAAAATAGTTGATTCAATTGCCCATGTGCATAATAATAAGGCTCTTCAATTTCTGACTCCAAATCGGAAATTGTATTTTTCTTTTCAACGTCAAATGTATCACTGTCAAAGTGATCTTCTACTACCAAAGGTGAAAAGAAGATAGTTTCTATAATGTCCAAAACTTCATCAGTAAGAACATTTTTCTTGCTCAAAAAGTCATCGCGCACAAAGGAAATATTCAAATCAACATAATGAACACGCCCCCTCTTAGAGACTGAGGTTGACAATTCTACCCCGTATAGACTCGCTAATTTTTCACGGAATAATTGTGAAGTTGGATATTTTTGATTTGCAGTTTCCATCATACAGGCTACTAAAACACGCGCAGCCACGGTATTTTCATCTAATGGCGATGAAAAACGGACCTTAATTTTATTGGTTTTAAATTTTTTTGATTGAAGAAAGTGAAGATTCACGCCCTTTACTAATTCCATTTTCATCCTCGTTCTACTCAATAGTAACTTTCATTATAACACGAAATCACACTAAAATCCTAATTCAAACTGTGAAAAAGCTCCTCAAATCACTCAACATTCTCTACCCTAGAAAAACTAAAAATATGGTATAATAACACGCAAAGAGGTGAACTATGAATTACAAATTATTTGATGACTTTATTACATTACAAGCAATCTTAAAAGAACTCGGTATTATACAGAGTGGTGGTGCAATCAAAGCTTTTCTTCAAGAAAAAGAAGTCTTTGTTAATGGTGAATTAGAACAACGGAGAGGCCGTAAACTTCGTGTCAATGATCAAATTGACATTCCTGAACTGATCATGACTATCACCATTCTTGAACCTTCTCAAGAAGAAATAGAAGAGCATCTTAAAGAGAAGGAAGAAAAGGAACGTGTTGCTAAACTTGTCAAGCAACTCAATCAACAACAAAAGAAACAACCGACAAAGACTAACAAAAAAGAAAAAGCAATTCGCTTTCCTGGTATCTCCTAATGTGGTTAAAACACTTATCCATTCAACATTTTCGTAATTATCAAGAACTTGAAGTCGAGTTTCATCCTGGATTAAATATTTTCCTAGGTCAAAATGCTCAAGGAAAGACCAATATTCTCGAATCAATTTATTTTCTAGCTTTAACCAGAAGTCATCGAACACGAAATGATAGAGATCTCATCTATTTTGAATCCACCGATTTTAAAGTGTCTGGTCAATTACAAAGAGAAACTGGTCCCCTTCCATTAGAAATTTCCTTGACACCAAAAGGTCGGATAACTAAGGTAAATCATTTGAAACAAGCCAAATTATCGAACTATATTGGCCATATGAATGTTGTCCTTTTCGCACCCGAAGATTTGCAACTGATCAAAGGATCACCTGCAGGGCGTCGAAAGTTTATTGACATTGAATTAGGTCAGATGAAACCTCTCTACTTATCTGACTTATCTCAATACAACCATGTACTGAAACAAAGAAATAGTTATCTAAAAAATTCGGAAAAAATTGATGCTACATTTTTGGAGGTCTTAGATTCACAACTAGCTAGTTTTGGAAGTCGCGTCATCCATCATCGGCTTGAGTTTATTAAAAAATTAGAAGCTAAAGCAAAAGAAAAACATACTCGACTTTCTGACAACAAAGAAAACCTATCAATTCAATATCAGTCAACTGCTTTTTCTGAAGAAGGAAATGATATAGAAGAGCAGTTTCTCTCTATGTTGGAAAAAAACCGTCAGAAGGATATTTTTAGGAAAACAACAAGTATTGGGCCTCACAGGGATGATTTGGCATTTTTTATCAATAATATGAATGCTACCTTTGGTAGTCAAGGCCAGCATCGAAGTGTTGTTCTCTCTCTAAAATTAGCAGAAATCGAATTGATGGAAGAAATCACAAGAGAAAAGCCTATTTTATTACTTGACGATGTCATGAGCGAACTTGACAATTATCGTCAACTTCAACTACTTGAAACTATCTCTAATAATATTCAAACATTTATTACAACGACCACTCTCGATCATTTAAAAGAACTGCCTGAAGAGTTGAAAATTTTCACTATTCAAGCTGGTCATATCAAAACAGCATCTTGACAATATTGTCAAGATGCTGTTGTTTTTATTTACAAATGTGTAAATTTATTGTGCTGAGTAGTTAGGAGCCTCGTTTGTGATTTGCACATCATGAGGATGGCTTTCTTTCAATCCGGCACCACTCATTTCAACGAATTGTGCATGATCATGTAAATCTTGAATGGTTGCTGCACCAACATAACCCATACCTGAACGAATACCACCGATCATTTGGAAGACCATATCTGCTACAGAACCTTTATAAGCAACGCGTCCTTCAATTCCTTCAGGGACCAATTTATTGGCTTCATTGACAGATCCTTGGAAGTAACGGTCGCTAGAACCTTTCTTCATTGCTGCAATAGATCCCATACCACGGTATGTTTTAAATTTACGACCTTGGAAGATTTCTGTTTCACCTGGTGCTTCATCTGTACCTGCAAGCATTGAGCCAAGCATAACCGCGTTTCCACCAGCTGCTAGTGCTTTGACAATATCTCCTGAATACTTGATACCACCATCAGCAATGATCGTTTTTCCATATTCACGAGCTACAGCGGCTGCGTCATAAATAGCAGTCACTTGAGGAACACCAACCCCTGCAACAACACGAGTTGTACAGATTGATCCTGGACCAATTCCGACTTTAACTACGTCTACCCCTGCATCAAATAATGCACGAGCACCTTCAGCGGTTGCAATATTTCCTGCAATCAAGGTACGATCTGGGAAGTGGGCACGAATTTCTGCAATCTTACGAAGAACACCCGCAGAATGTCCATGAGCAGTATCGATGACAATTGCGTCTGCACCAGCTTCAAAAAGAGCTTCTGCACGTTCAAAAGTATCTGAAGTAACCCCTACGGCACCAGCCACAAGCAAACGACCAAATTCATCCTTAGCCGCATTTGGGAACTCAATAACTTTTTCAATATCTTTGATTGTAATCAAGCCAGAAAGACGACCATTTTCATCTACCAATGGTAATTTTTCAATACGGTGCTCTTGTAGAATGCGTTCAGCTGTTTCCAAATCAGTTCCAACCGGTGCAGTCACCAAATTTTCACTCGTCATATGATTTGAAATGGGTTGATTGTAATCAGAAATAAAACGCAAATCCCGGTTTGTAAGGATACCAACTAATTTACGATTTTCAAGTGTTTCAACAACAGGAACACCACTGATTCGGTATCGTCCCATCAACTCATCTGCTTCTGCAATTGTATGAGACGGAGTCAAATAGAACGGATCAATAATAACCCCATTTTCAGAACGTTTTACTTTGCGTACTTCATCTGCCTGTTGCTCAATTGACATGTTTTTATGGATCACACCAAGTCCACCAGCACGTGCCATAGCAATTGCCATTTGACTTTCAGTCACCGTATCCATAGCAGCAGTAATGATTGGGATATTCAAGCGTAAATTACTTGCTAATTGTGTACTTAAATCTGCATCATTAGGCAATACGTGACTTTCTGCTGGAATCAAAAGCACGTCATCGAATGTAAACCCTTTTTTTAAAAACTTTGTGTCCCAATTAGACATTAGCTGGATCCTCTTTTCTTTTTATTTGAGCAAGGCTCGAATTTTTATTGTTAATATCATACCATTCTATGGCAATTTGTCAATCATTTATTGGTAAATTATCAATGAACAGTAAGAAATGTTCGCTTTTAATGAAGTCGTTTTATTTTTTAAAATAGGTAATTCCCATCGCAGATTTTACTTCATCCAGTGTTTGAGCTGCTACATTTCGAGCGCGCTCACTTCCTTTTTCAAGAATAGAGTAGACCTCACCCATATCCTTTGCAAACTCAAGTCGTCTTTCACGAATTGGTCTTAATTCACGATCTAAAATTTCTAAAAGATATCGTTTGGTCTTTACATCACCAAGTCCACCACGTTGATAATGTTCTTTCATTTCTGCAATTTCAGCTACATCTTCTGGACGGCCAAATACATCCAGGTAATGAAATACCATATTGCCTTCGATTTTTCCTGGATCCTCTACTTTAATATGATCAGGATCAGTATACATACTCATCACTTTTTTCTTTAAAGTATCTGCATCATCAGCTAGGTAAATGCCATTATTCAACGATTTAGACATTTTAGCATTTCCGTCTAAACCAGGTAAGCGCCCTGCTGCTTCGTTTTCAGGATAAATCCCTTCCGGTTCCACCAAAGTATCTGTGTTGTAAGCATGATTAAAGGAACGAACAATCTCACGAGTTTGTTCAATCATTGGCTTTTGATCATTTCCTACTGGAACAAAATTCGCTTTAAATGCTGTGATATCGGCTGCTTGTGAAATAGGGTATACCAAAAATCCTGTTGGAATACTTTCACCAAAACCTTTTTGAGAAATCTCAGTTTTTACAGTTGGGTTTCTTTCAAGTCGAGCCAAAGATACAAGATTCATGTAATACATAGTCAATTCTGCTAATTCAGGAATCTGACTTTGAATGAAAATCGTAACTTTTTCAGGATCTAGTCCAGCTGCCAGATAATCCAAAGCAACATTACCAATAGATTCTACAATCGTTTTTGGATCTTTCGCATGATCCGTCAAAGCTTGCTGGTCTGCCAAAAAAACAAACATATTATACTCATCTTTATTTTGTAGCAAGACGCGATTTTTTAAAGAACCTACATAGTGGCCAATATGGAGTTTTCCTGTCGGTCTATCTCCTGTCAAAATGATGGGTTTTGTCATACTCTTCTCCTTAATCGTTATCCCTATCATTATAGCACTTTCTAGTTGAAAATGTTAGTCTATCCTCTATGTTTATAAGGAATTAACACTTTACTGAACTGTCAATTTCGTTTACATCATTGTAAAAACAAATTGACAGTAAAAAAGTTGAATTTTCCCCTATTTTCTAGTAAAATGAAGACATTATAGAAAGAGGAGAAAATCATTGCTTACAGTATCAGACGTCTCACTACGTTTTAGTGATCGAAAATTGTTTGACGATGTCAATATCAACTTTACAGAAGGAAATACATACGGTCTCATCGGTGCCAACGGTGCTGGAAAGTCAACCTTTTTAAAAATTTTAGCTGGAGATATTGAACCAACAACCGGTCATATTTCTCTTGGCCCTGATGAACGTTTGTCTGTTTTGCGTCAAAATCACTTTGACTACGAAGATGAGCGGGTCATCGATGTTGTCATTATGGGAAATGAAAAGCTCTACAACATTATGAAAGAAAAAGATGCTATCTACATGAAAGAAGATTTCTCTGATGAAGATGGTGTCCGTGCAGCTGAACTCGAAGGTGAGTTTGCCGAACTTGGTGGATGGGAAGCAGAAAGTGAAGCATCTCAATTGCTTCAAAATCTAAATATTTCAGAAGACCTTCATTATCAAACTATGAGCGAGTTAGCCAATGGGGATAAAGTGAAAGTTCTCTTAGCTAAAGCCCTTTTTGGTAAACCAGATGTCCTTCTTTTGGATGAGCCGACCAATGGATTGGATATTCAATCCATTACCTGGTTAGAAGATTTTCTGATTGATTTTGAAAATACGGTTATCGTTGTATCCCATGACCGCCACTTTTTGAATAAAGTCTGCACCCATATGGCGGATCTCGACTTTGGAAAAATTAAACTTTACGTCGGAAACTATGATTTCTGGAAAGAATCTTCTGAACTTGCAGCAAAATTACAAGCAGATAGAAATGCAAAAGCTGAAGAAAAAATTAAACAATTACAAGAGTTTGTCGCACGTTTCTCAGCCAACGCTTCAAAATCAAAACAAGCAACTTCGCGTAAAAAAATGCTTGACAAGATTGAACTTGAAGAAATTGTTCCATCTAGTCGGAAGTACCCATTCATCAACTTTAAGGCAGAACGAGAAATTGGTAACGATCTCTTGACAGTTGAAAATCTTTCTGTCAAGATTGATGGAGAAACCATCCTTGACAATATCAGCTTTATCTTACGTCCTGGTGACAAAACCGCCCTTATCGGACAGAACGATATTCAAACAACCGCTTTGATCCGTGCATTGATGGATGATATTGAATATGAAGGAACTGTCAAGTGGGGAGTTACAACTAGTCGATCATATCTACCAAAAGACAACAGTCGTGATTTTGCAGGTGGTGAAAGTATTCTCGATTGGCTTCGTCAATTTGCAAGTAAAGAAGAAGATGACAATACTTTCCTTCGTGGTTTCTTAGGACGTATGCTCTTTTCGGGTGACGAAGTTAACAAGTCTGTCAACGTCTTGTCAGGGGGAGAAAAAGTTCGTGTCATGTTGTCTAAATTGATGCTCCTCAAGTCAAATGTTCTTGTACTAGATGATCCAACCAATCACTTGGATTTGGAGTCTATCTCAAGTTTGAATGATGGATTGAAGAATTTTAAAGAATCGATTATCTTTGCCAGCCATGACCACGAATTCATTCAAACACTCGCCAACCATATTATCGTTCTTTCAAAAAACGGCGTAATCGATCGTATTGATGAAACCTATGATGAGTTTCTTGAAAATGAAGAAGTTCAAGCAAAAGTGAAAGAACTTTGGAGTCAATCATAAAAATAAAGAGCCCTGAAATAATGATTTCAGGCTCTTTCAGTAGAAATATATGAATAAAACAAAGCTAAAAACATCCCTTTTTATAGTATCTTCTTTCCTGATTCCAGCTATCATGATGTTCTTTATTTACCTCTCGCAAGGAATCTACTGGAACAGTGATACATCCCCCTTATTAGGAGATGGTTATCATCAGTATGTCATTTTTGATACCACACTTCGAAATATTTTACACGGGACAGATAGCCTATTTTACAGTTTTCAAAGTGGACTAGGCATTAATTTCTATGCACTCAGTAGCTATTATCTAGGAAGTTTCTTTTCTCCTCTTGTCTACTTCTTTAATGCACAATCCATGCCGGATGCTGTTTACCTCATCACTCTTCTTAAATTTGGAGCTATTGGGTTAAGCACTTATATTAGTTTACATGGAATGTTTTCTAAAATTCCTAGATCCCTGGTTCTTACCCTTTCAACCTCATTTGCTCTTATGAGCTTTGCTATCAGCCAAATTGAAATCAAAACTTGGCTAGATGTTTTTATCCTAGCACCATTAATTCTTTATGGATTCAAAAAACTCATTTACAATGAGGGAGAGATTCTCTACTTTATCAGCTTAACCAGCTTGTTTATCCAAAATTATTATTTTGGGTTTATGATGTCTATTTTTCTTATTTTATGGTACTTGACACAACTGTCATGGGACATCAAAGTAATTGGAAAACGCTTCTTTCATTTTGTAATTGTATCTCTTTTATCAGTTATAACAAGCCTTGTGATGTTATATCCAACCTTCTTAGATTTACGCACTCATGGAGAAAGTTTTTCAAAGGTTGACAGTATCTTTACAGAAAAAAGTTGGTATCTTGACGTATTTGCAAAAAATTTCATTGGAAGTTTTGACACTACTAAATATGGATCAATTCCAATGATCTACGTGGGATTATTTCCACTTCTATTAGCGATCACCTTTTTCTTTGTAAAGTCGATCAAGTTTCACGTGAAACTTTCTTACTTTATACTCTTGACCATTCTTATTTTGAGTTTTCGTTTTCAATTATTAGATCTCCTTTGGCAAGGTATGCACGCGCCAAATATGTTTCTTCATCGATACTCTTGGATCTTTTCTTTGACGATTATTCTGATGGCAGGAGAAGTACTAAATCGAATAGAGGAGATCACTTGGATTCGTTTTAGTCTTGCTAATTTCCTCCTTATTCTAGGATTTGGAGCAACTGTCCTTTACAGCAGTCACTATAAATTTTTAGATGCTGTCAATTTTATTGTTACTTTTGAATTTTTAATTGCTTTCTATTTGGTCTGTTTAGGATTTATCCTAAAAAAGATACCGCCTAGACTTTTCTATCTTTCGATCCTTTTTTTCTCCATCTTTGAATTATCGGTGAATAGTTATTATCAAATGGAAGGAATTGCGAATGAATGGGTCTTTGCTTCTCGGTCATCCTATGAACGAGACTTAAAAGCCATCCAATCCTTAGTAAGAGAGAAGACAGACTCTAATTATCGGACTGAGATTCTACAGCCACAAACGGGCAATGATAGCATGAAGTATGGTTATAATGGAATTTCTCAATTTTCATCTGTACGAAATACGGATGCTAGCTCGACATTGGACAAACTAGGATTTAAATCTGAAGGAACTAACCTCAATCTTCGATACCAAAACAATTCTATTTTAATGGATAGTCTATTTGGTGTTCGCTATAATTTAAGCCAACAACCTGTTCAAAAATTTGGATTTAAAGAGATTGCAACCAAAAATGGAGTCTCACTTTCAGAAAACGAATATGCCTTACCAATCGCCTTTCTGTCAGCAAAACCTTATAAAAATACTTCCTTTACGAATTTGACACTGGATAATCAGACACGATTCATCCATCAAATCACAGATGAAAAATATAAATTTTATAAGAAATTAAATATTCTCTCGCCTACTTCACAAAATACTACATCTTCGTTGCAAACTGCAAAAATTGAAGAAGATAGTCATCTATCCTACGCAAGTATTCAATATGAAGTAACGGTTCCTGCCCATAGCCAACTATATGTCAATGTTCCAAATTTACAATTTTCAAACGATGATCGGAAAGATATTGAAATCAGCTACAATGGACAGACTCAACGCTATACCATTGATAATGCCTTTCCATTCTTTTCGATTGGCCATTTTGACACAGAGGAAACAGTTACTATTCGTATGAGTTTTCCAGAAAATTCGACAGTCTCTTTTGATACACCAGAATTTTTTGCTCTGGATCTTGACCAATACACACAAGCTATCGCTAGCATTCGTCAGCAAGAAGTTGCTATTCACAAAAAGAAAAACAAATTGGTAGCAGCCTATAACGCAAATAGAGACACTACCCTTATTTTTACACTCCCTTATGATAAAGGCTGGTCAGCTAAACAAAATGGAAAACCTATCAAAATTCATCGCATCCAGAAAGGATTAATGGGAGTTCGTGTTTCAAAAGGATCCGGAACAGTCACCTTAACATTTGTTCCCCAAGGCTTCATTGAAGGACTCATTGCCTTTTTCGTTGGAATCATTCTCTTTTTCCTCTACGAATGGAGACAAATAAAAAGACGAAAAAGTTAAGGAATCTAACCATCGGTTCACTTATAAATAAAAGGAGGCTGGGACAAAAGTCCTAGCCTCTCAATTATTTTTGAATTGTCGAGCAAGACGCAGTGGTTGAGTGGGCTCTACTACGCTGATCCCATCAGCTTTT
>JAGZVW010000070.1:0-5245 GCA_018379295.1 Streptococcus parasanguinis
TAAAAGCTGATGAAATCAGCGTAGTAGAGCCCACTCAACCACTGCGTCTTGCTCGACAATCCAAAGACAATTGAGAGGCTAGGACTTTTGTCCCAGCCTACTTCTTCACATATTGTTCAACTGGATAATCCGCTGGATCTAAGCGCAGGTTTCCTCCTACCACGAGTTGGGCTAGGTGCCAACCAATAAGCGGCCCTGTTGTAAGGCCAGACGAACCAAGTCCACTGGCGACATAGAGGCCTGCTTGATCAGGAACAACTCCCCAAAATGGTGAAAAGTCACTGGTGTAGGCCCGGGTTCCCACGCGCTCTCCGATAACTTCGGCTTGAGCTAGTTCTGGATAGTAGGCCAAGGCTTCTATTTCCATCTGATTTAGCAGAGCTTGATCCACTGTCAGGTCAAAGCCCATCTCATTTTCATGAGTGGCTCCCATACTGATCTTGCCTTGCTGGAAGGGAATGATATCCAGCTCTCCTTCTGGCATGACCACAGGAAAGTCATCAGTATCTCGGTCTAGCTGATAATCCCGTAGTTGACCCTTTTGCGGACGGACATCGACTTGGTAACCAAGTGGCTCGAGGATTTGCCCCAACCAGGCTCCTGTTGCTAGGATAACTTGGTCATAGCTCTCTCCTGCTATCTGATAGCCATGATCCGAGACTGATAGAGCAACCTCTTCCTTGATCACTCTAGCGCCACTGGCTTTAAGAAGGGTTTCCGTCAGAAGAGCTCCTTCTACATGGGCTCCACCTGATGCATAGAGCAACTTCTCAAAACCTTGCAGCCCTGGGAATTGCTGGGCCACTTCTTCCTTAGTCAAAATCGCCAAGTCTCCAATCAAGGGAGATTCTTCCCGACGGCTCAGCGCCAACTGATAGAGTTCGTCTAATTTCTCCTCCTTTTTCTTGAGGAGATAGACGCCGGTCTGCTGGTAAAAATCTGTTTTAATTCCGTCCTTGGCCAGGTCTGCTACCAATTCTTGGTAAAAATCAGCTCCCAGACGAGCCAGGCGATACCAGGCCTTATTCCGTCGTTTGGAAAACCAAGGGCTAATAATGCCTGCCGCTGCCTTGGTTGCTTGGCCGACTCCATGGTCATAGACGGTCACATCCACTTGTGCTTCTTTGGATAAATAATAGGCGGCAGTGGATCCCACGATCCCTGCACCGATAATGGCAACTTTCATCATGACCCCTTAGATATGATAAAAAGGATTGGTACTGGCTTGACTGCCAATCACCTCAATATCCCACGCTTCTTCAGCCTTCCACTGATTGAGCTTTTCTACTAATTTTGACACAAAAAGAACCTCGATATGGTGTCCTGGATCTAAGGCCAAGAGCCCATCGCTCAGCATGTCCTGAGCCGTGTGGTAGTAGATATCTCCTGTGATATAGACCTCTGCTCCCTTGGCGAGAGCATCCTTGTAAAAGGACTGACCACTTCCTCCACAGATGGCGACACGCTTGATGACCCGTTCCAAATCCGCCTGATCATAGCTAACCAAGCGCAAAGCATCTAAGCCAAAGGTTTCTTTGACCTTGTCAGCCAACTGGCCAAAAGTTTGGGCGGGCACCTGACCAATGCGACCGATTCCGAATCCTTCCCCAGTCAAACTGAGGGGCTCTGTATCTTCAATTTCCAAGAGCTGGCAAAACCAATCGTTGAGACCATCTGGGACAATGTCAATATTAGTATGGCTGACGTAGACTGCGATATCATGCTTGATCAAATCGATATAGATCTGATTTTGGGCCCGATCAGCTACCAAATCCTTGATGGGACGGAAAATAGGCGCGTGCTTGACGATGATCAAGTCCACCCCATGAGCGATTGCTTCTGCCACCGTCTGCTCCCGAATATCTAGGGCTACCATGACCTTCTTGATGTCTTTTTGTAGCGTGCCGACTTGTAGGCCACGGACATCTCCCTCCATAGACAATTCCTGAGGACAATAGGATTCATAGCGTTTGATGACTTCACTTGCTAACATGTAGAACCTCCTTGATGTGAGCGATGCGCTCTTCTAACGATGCTCTGGCAGATTGATTCTCAACTGGGACCTGCTCCAAGGCGAAGGCTAATTTCTCCACTTCCTTGGACCACTTTTGGACAAAGGCTGGAGCTTGTTCCCGCATCAAATGGGGACCAAAGCGTAGTTCCTTGGCTGTCAACTCTTGAGAACCGTGTTCCACCACAAGGATCTCATAAAACTTCTCATTTTCTTCCAAGATAGCTTCATCAACAATGTGGAAATCATGGTCGACTAACCAAGCCCGCAGTTCATCCTCTCGATTATTGGGCTGCAGAACCAAGCGAGAGACATTGGCTAATTTCTCAAGACCTGCCGCTAAGATATCTGCAATCAAGCGTCCGCCCATGCCAGCAATGGTGATACAGGAAATGCCGTCTGCTGGTTCAAAGGCAGCCAAGCCATTGGCCAGACGGACTTCAATCTTGTCCTCTAAACCATTATCGACGACATTTTGGAGGGCAGACTGATAAGGCCCCTCTACCACTTCCCCAGCAATGGCAGCCTCAATCTTGCCTTCTTGTAAGAGGGCGATTGGGAGATAAGCATGATCACTCCCCACATCCAAAAGACGCGCTCCAGCTGGGACGAAACTAGCCACCAAGTCCAATCGATTTGATAATTTTGTAAATTCCATGTGCTTCTTTCTATACTTTTATTCCATCCTTTAGTATACCATGTTTGCACCATTAAAAAAAGGCGCAACGGCGCCTTGTCTATTATGGAAAGGTATTACTTTAGACTTTCCTTAGGTGAGTCCGGACGTCAGCGAACTTCTTCAAAGTTCCATGACTAAGTTTTGAGTCTAATGTCTCAAAACTTCCGGGCACATGAAACTTATACGTTTCATGTGCTATACTCACGGCGGAAACTCTCGCTATCATCCTCAACAAGCCGATATTAGACTTTAGTCAATTTCCTTATATTCTACTTCCAAGCCACGTTGCACGGCTGGGCGATTGGCAATTTTCTCTGTCCAAGCTTGCAAATGCTTGTATTCCTTTACATTTAGGAAAATTCCTGCTCGGTCCCAGACCTTGTCTTGGGCGAGACGGCCATACCAAGACCAGATGGCAATATCTGCAATGGTATAGTCATCCCCTGCGATATAAGGTTTAGTGGCCAATTCTTTGTCCAGTAGGTCCAATTGGCGTTTGGCTTCCATGGCAAAGCGATTGATGGCATACTCGATTTTTTCAGGAGCATAGTGGAAGAAATGCCCAAAGCCTCCACCTAAAAATGGCGCAGCCCCTGTCTGCCAGAAGAGCCAGTTGAGCACCTCTGTCCGTTTAGCCCGATCTGTCGGGATCAATTTTCCAAATTTCTCTGCTAGATACAGGAGGATATTAGCCGATTCAAAGACACGAATGGCTTGATCCCTTGATTGATCCAACATGGCTGGAATTTTCGAGTTTGGATTGATGGCTACAAAGTCACTACCAAACTGATCTCCTTCGCCAATCTTGATCCGATAAGCGTCATAGCCTGCATCCACACCCAGCTCTTTCAATTCCTCCAGCATAATGGTGGCCTTGATCCCATTGGGTGTTGGAAGGGTATAGAGTTGGAAAGGCTGGTCACCTTTTGGAAGAGTTTGTTCAAAGCGGGCACCTGCTGTTGGTTGGTTCAAGCCACCCCAAGCTCCTCCCATTTGGCTCGGTGCTTCCCATACTTCTGGTAATTGATAGTCTGACATCTTTCTTCTCCTTTATTTCGCTACTCTTAGCATATCAAATATCGGCCTCCCTTTCAAAGATCTGCTACGCGAAGGCTACTTGACTTTTTTTGCCAAAATGATAGTATAGAAAAAATACAATTTTAAGGAGAAAACCATGTCCACGATCGATTTTCATAGTTTGGCAAAGACAGAACTTCACTGTCACTTAGACGGTTCCTTATCGCTTCCAATCATTCGCCAATTGGCAGCTATGGCCAATATTGACCTACCTGCTAGCGATGAGGAGCTCAAGCACCATGTCACTGCGCCTGCCCACTGTGAGAATCTTTTGGACTATTTGGAGGCATTTGACTACATTCGGCCCCTCCTTCAAACCAAGGAAGCCTTGACCCTTGCTGCTTACGATGTGGCCAAGCAAGCTGCTCTCGAAAATGTCGTCTACATCGAAGTTCGTTTTGCACCAGAATTGTCCATGGACCAAGGGCTCACCGTCCCAGAAACCATCGATGCTGTCTGTGAAGGACTGCGTCAAGCCCAGGATGAATTTGGCATTGTTGCAAAAGCCTTAGTCTGTGGCATGCGCCAGTCAGACCAAGAACTCACCTCTCGCATTCTAGCAGAAGCCAACCAAGTTAGCGATCAGGATTTTGTCGGTTTTGACTTTGCCGGAGATGAGCACAACTACTCTCCAGAAGATATTCGACCTTTAATCGAGCAAGTCAAGAGTTACCATCGGCCCATGACGCTTCATGCAGGTGAGTGTCATTGCCCACACTTTGTAGCCCAATCGATTGCATTTGGCATCAAACGCAATGGCCACGTGACGGCTCTATCTCATGAACCGGCCTTACTCCAATCCTTTATTGACAACGGGGTCACCGGAGAGCTCTGCTTGACCAGCAACCTTCAAACAAAAGCAGCACCGACTATAGAAGATTTCCCTTATCTGAAGATGAAGGCAGCCGGTGCTCGCATTAGTATCAATACCGATAACCGAACAGTATCTGATACCGACCTCACCAAGGAATACACCCTCTACCATCAACATTTCCAAACCAAGGAAGCTGACTTTTACCAGCACAATGTCCATGCCATCCAGGCTTCCTTTGCTAGTGACGAGGAAAAACAAGAACTCCTTAGTAAACTAGAAAAAGCCTATGCTGATTATTTATAAACATTTTAGCTAGCATTTGAGCTTAAGATTGAAGACAGAAACTTATTAAAAACTTTCCTTAGGTGAGTACGGACGTCAGCGAACTTCTTCGAAGTTCCAAGACTAATTATTGAGCCTAAAGTCTCAATAATTCCGAGCATCTGAAACAATAGTGTTTCAGATGCTTTTCTCACAGCGGAAAGTTCCAATATTCGCTTGTCTGATGCTAAAATCACCCTTATATTTTTGTGCCATTTAATTCTAAAAAAGTTTGTTTACATTCAAAGAGGCTGGGACAAAAGTCCTAGCCTCTCAATTATTTTTGGATTGTCGAGCAAGACGCAGTGGTTGAGTGGGCTCTACTACGCTGATTTCATCAGCT
>JAGZVW010000071.1:0-5202 GCA_018379295.1 Streptococcus parasanguinis
ATCTTTTGATTCAACAACAGTTGCACCGTTGTCAGTCAAGATAGAATCGAAACGTGCTACCAAAGCGTTTTTAGCTTCTTCTTCAATGTTTGGACGAATAATATAAAGAATTTCGTATTTAGCCATTGATAATGTTCCTCCTTTTGGACTAATGACCCCAAGTCTTTGCAAGGGGTAAGTGAGGTTTACTCACAAGAAACTATTATACCAGACTTTTCGAACAAAGGCAAGGATTATCTTTAGGATTTGAAAGATCATTTTTTCGGCGTGTCCTATGAGATGTAAGGAAGGCATGCTCTAAAAAATAGCAATTATTGAAGGAAAGATACTCCTTTCCTGTCCCTTTTCCTTAAAGAAAACTGATATCAGTTAGCTTTAAGAAAGAGCCTTTATACTAGCTTCAACAAATCTCAAGAAACGAGGAACGATTATGAATTATCTTATCATCCCCGCCTATCAACCGGATCTGAATCTTGTCAAACTGGTTCGCCTGGTTCACGCTAAGAGTGATCTCCACATCATCGTCGTCGACGATGGAAGTGACGACGACAAGAAAGTTATTTTTGACAAATTGGAAGGTCTTGCGACAGTCCTGACCCACGAGCACAATCAAGGAAAAGGCCAATCTCTCAAGACTGCTTATGCATACATTCTAGAAAGAGGCACCTATGGAAGCATTGTTACAGCTGATGCAGACGGTCAGCACAAAATTTGGGATATTTTCAGGGTTGTTAACCAATCTCAAGAACATCCTGGAGCACTTATTTTAGGAGCACGCGCCTTTTCTGGCAAAGTTCCTTTGCGTTCTGCTTTTGGAAACAAATTGACCCGTTTCCTCTTCAAACAACAAACCGGAGTGGCAATCAGCGATACCCAAACAGGTTTACGGGCTTTTACTACGAATCTCTTGCCTTTTATGCTTGAGGTTGACGGACAGCGTTATGAATATGAGATGAATGTTCTCCTTGCAGCAAGCAAGTCCTTCCCCATCGTGGAAGTTCCCATCGAGACGGTCTACATCAATGACAACGAAGGCTCCCACTTCCGACCTATCCGAGATGGCCTCATGATCTACAAGGACATGTTTAAATTTGCCCTCTCCTCTCTAAGTAGTTTTATCGTAGACTACTTGGTCTATGCCTTCTTCCTTTTTGTAATGATGGCAGTGCCCATTAGTCTTCGCATTCTCCTAGCAAACGGGATCGCTCGTGTGACGAGTTCCATTTTTAACTACTCGACTAACAAGCACCTGGTCTTTAAGAATAAAGACAGCGTCGCTAAAACAGGAAGTGGCTACTTTGGTCTAGCCCTCGGCCTCTTTATTCTCGATACGCTCTTGATTCGACTCTTCTATACTGCTTTCGGGCTCAATCTCCTGATCAGTAAAATTGTCGTTGGCTTCCTCCTCTTTCTGGTCTCATGGGTGATCCAGAAAAAAGTGATCTTCAAAGAAAGGACAGCTCCCCACCATGAAATTCTTTAAAAAATCCTATACCTATGCTACCTGCTTTGGTCTTCTTTTGACCAGCAGTTTTAGCTACTCTATGCTCAAGACCTTTGTCTTATCCGATGCCATCCAAACCGTAAAAGCTACGACTACGGACACCAAGGCAGCCAAAAAAGCAGCTGCATCGGCTACAACAACTGATACTAGCTATTCAGATGACAATATCCAGGTAAGCCTAACAGAAAAAACGGTTGAAAATACCCAGGTTTACATTGCAGATATCACAGTCAGCTCATCTGACTACCTCAAAACAGCCTTTGCACAAAACACTTACGGAACCAACGTGACAGCCAAGACCTCTGTCACAGCTGCCAACAACAGTGCTATTCTGGCAGTGAATGGTGACTATTACGGGGCTAACAGTACAGGATACGTCATCCGAAATGGAGTGGTCTACCGCGATACCGTTCGGGAAGATTCAAGCAATGGTGACCTAGCCATTTACAAGGATGGATCCTTCAAAATTATCTATGAAGATGAGATCTCTGCGGATCAATTGGTCAAAGACGGGGTCGTCAATCTCCTCGCTTTCGGTCCTTCCTTAGTTGAAAATGGGGAAATAACTGTCGATACCAACTCAGAGGTCGGGCAATCTATGGCGTCAAATCCACGGACAGCGATTGGGATCATCGATGAAAACCACTACATTATCGTCGTGTCAGACGGACGGACTTCAGAGAGTGAAGGGCTTTCTCTCTACCAATTAGCGGAAGTGATGAAATCGTATGGCGTCAAAACAGCCTACAACCTGGATGGGGGTGGATCTTCTACCCTTTACTTCAATGGTCAAGTTATTAACAAACCAACAACAAATGGTACTATCTCAGAAAGGGCGGTGAGTGACATTGTCTATATCGGTTACTAATCCTATTAAACAACGGTTGAAAAAAACGATTCTCTGGTATATTCTGATTTCAGCTTTCTTCTTTGTCGGAAGTCGCATCTATGAACATTTTAGTTTTGGCGAAACCTCTGCCTTCATGCACTACCTCTTCTTGATTCCTTTGATCGGTGGTGCCCTACTAGTGCTTCTACAGTTGATGGTGAAAGGCTTCTCTCGCCTGAGCCTCAATCTTTGGAATTCAGGAGTGGCTACGCTCACAGCTGGAGCCCTCTACCGAGGGATTGTCAACCTCTCTGGTCGATCTACCACAATGGATCAACCCTATTATTATCTGGGAGTTGCCTTTCTAGCACTAGCTCTGATCAGCCTCTTCTTTGTCCGCAGTGTCTGGGTGGAGAAAACAGCCTAAGATCAAAAACGTCCGTTTCTCAAAAGAACGGACGTTTTTTAGGGTCAGTTAACGGATGAAGAACTTAGCCTTCACGTTTTTTGCTAGCTACAAAGCCTGCTAAAGCTAGTGAGGTCATGCCAAAGAGGCTAAGGACTGTCGAAGCCAATTCTTCTTGACCTGTTTTTGGAAGACCTGTTGCTGGTGTAGCAGCTACTTCTGTTTGTCCACCTGTATGATAAGTGACAGCAACTGGTTTGTTTGTTGCCACTTCTTTTGTTTCGCTTGCAGCTGGTTGAGCTGGAGTTACTGGAGTTTCAGGTTGTGGAGTTGGGGTAACAGGAGTTACTGGAGCTACAGGATGAACTGGACTTACTGGATCAACTGGCGCTGGCTGTGGTTGTGGTTCTGGAGTAGGTGTTTCTTCTTCCACTTTTTCCACAAAGGTCTTATTGCCCAAGATTGAAGCAGACAACTTCTTCCCTGCCTTATTCACATCTTCGATGTATTGGATAAAGACTTCAGTATCTGGATTAATGGCACCGATCAATTTTGTATCACGGAAGACTGAGAAGCCATCTCCGCCACCATACAAGAAGTCGTTGATAATTGCCTTGTAGGTCTTGTTGCGATCAATTTCGGTTCCGTCTGCCTTGTAAGCTTTCACGACCTTATATGGATTTTCTTCTGTTGCATCAGCCGGTTTTGTATAGGTGTACTTGATCCCTGCCATTTGCAAGAAGTAGAGCTCTTTTTCATCATATTGTTGGTCCAAAGCTTTGTAGATTTGGTCCCCAGTGATTTCTACTACTTGGAGGATATTTCCAAATGGTTGCACTGCTTGAGCTGCACCCCAAGTTACTGTTCCGTCTGGTTTCACCACGAGGTCTGCACGGATTCCTCCATTATTGGTGAAGGCAAAGTCAACATCTGGATAACCTGATTTTTTGGCAATATCTAGTTGCGCTGCTGTGACCAAATCTCCAACAGCACTTTCTTTTTGCGCATTCAATTCACGGGTAATATTTTCAGCTTTTTCTGCTGTACCGATTTTTGCTTCTGTTACTTTTTTAACCGTCGCATTGGCATCATCGATGATCGCTTGAACCTTGGCATCTTTTGCTTTGCCTTTCGATGGATCTACCGCAATAATCTTAGCAGTTGGAGCTTTGACAAAGTCAGCTGTATCCGTATTTAGGACCCCACGGACATCCGAGTAAGCTTTCCCTTGAGACGTACCTTGAACAATCAAGGTATTTCCAACCATCCCGTTTGTATATTGGTGGTTATGACCTGCAAAGACGATATCCACTGAGTTTTCAGGATAGATTTGGTTTAATTTTTTGATCATGTCTGCAGCCGGACCTTCTGCTACACCATTCTTACTAGTGGCAGCAACGTGGGCCAAGACAGCAATCGCATGAACCCCTTGGTCATTTAATTCACGCGCATATTTGGCAATCGATTCTGCTTCATCCAAAACACGGTATTGTTCATGATTTTTACGCAAAACAAGATTTGGGAATTCTGTCGTAACAACCCCGATAAATCCGACCTTAACAGTCTTGTCATTGACTGGGATTTCTTTGATGGTATAAGGTTTCCAGTCAAATGGGATTTTGTTGGTATCCTTGTCGACCAAGTTGGCAATCACGACTTCTTGTTTAGAAGCTTCATGAGGATATTCATCGACGATCTTATTGAATTGACCAGGTGTTGGGGCTTCTCCCTTCATGATCCGGTTGAATTCACCAAGTCCTTCGTCAAACTCGTGATTACCAAGGGTTCCGTATTCAAAGTTCATTTCATTGAAGACTTTTACAGTTGGTTCATCTTGAAGGAGGGCAGAGTTGGCTGGACTTGCACCGACCATATCTCCCGCTTGCACACGGATGCTGGCATTTGGCGTTCCGGCATTCTCCGTTTCAAAGTCTTTTTGCGAATCGTTCAAATAGGTTGCCAAAAGTGGGGCTGTTCCTGCGTTTTTCACAGTTTCGCCTTCTAAACGAGCTGTCCCTGTTTGTTCCAAGGCACCGTGGAAGTCATTGACTCCCATAAACTGCACGGGCAATTCGTCTGCAAAAACGCTATTGATCGCAAAAACACTAAGACCCGCAGCGACCGCTAGGATACTGCTTTTCAAGATAATTTTTTTCTTCATAGAATACTCCATTTTCTAATGTAGAACACTTCTCCAAAAAGGAGAATGCAGAACAGTTGATTTGCTGCAATCAGCTCTTCCATTTTACTATTTTTTCGGTTTTACTTCAATATTTTCCTAGAAACTCTTACAATTTTATTAGAAAAACGCTTGATTTCCGAACATCTATTCTAATCCTCTTCCTTTTGTTACTTGCTGTTCATCACAAAAGAGGCTGGGACAAAAGTCCTAGCCTCTCAATTATTTTTGGATTGTCGAGCAAGACGCAGTGGTTGAGTGGGCTCTACTACGCTGATTTCATC
>JAGZVW010000072.1:0-4931 GCA_018379295.1 Streptococcus parasanguinis
AGTACATAAAAAGTCATAGAAGACAAATCTCTCATTACCAATTGAATTAGTAAAGCCTGAAATTCCTTTTAATTCAAGATTTAATGCGGTAAGTCCAGTCTCTTCCTTAAGTTCCCGTAATGCAGCTTCAAAAAAACTTTCAGGGAATTCAACTTTTCCCCCCGGTGGAATCCAGCCAGGAAAATTATCGTGCTGTCTATTAAGTAATAAAATTTCTTGATTTTTCAAAACACAAATATTAACCCAGTTTTTGATTTTTTCAGTCATATTATCAACCTCCAACAAGTATGTTTTCATATATTATACTATATATCAAGAACTATATGCTATTTATGATTGTGACAAATGTGAGTCTTGTTAGAAAAATGAAGGTGCTCCGAAAAGAAAGGAATTCTTTTAAATGTGATAAAATAAGAAACAGGAGTGAAGATTGGATTCATTTTGAAGGTGAAGGGTGAGTGAGTTATGATCAAACTAATCGCAACAGATATGGATGGAACCTTATTAGATGAGCGAGGAGAGGTGGATCTTCCGCGTCTGGAAAGGCTGTTGGACCACTTGGATCAAAAAGGGATTCGCTTTGTCATTGCGACGGGAAATGAAATCCATCGCATGCGCCAGCTCTTGGGTCCTTTGGTCAAGCGGGTGACCCTGGTCGTAGCCAATGGAGCTCGGATTTTTGAGGATGATCAGATGATTCTTGGGAAATTCTGGGATCGAGAGCTAGTAGAGGCGGTTCTTGCTTATTTTAAGGGGCGGGAAATCTCAGACCAGCTGGTTGTGTCAGCTGTCAATGGTGGCTTTGTCAAGGAAGGAACGGTCTTTACAGAGGTTGAGAAATTCATGCAGCCGGAAGTGATTGAAGACTTGTACAAGCGGATGAAGTTTGTTCCGGAATTGACAGCAGATCTATTTGATCAGGTGCTTAAAATGAGCTTGGTGGTTGGCTTGGATCGTCTCGATCAAGTGAGCCAAGAAGTCCAGCGGGCTTTTGGAGATCAGCTGATGGCGGTTTCGAGCGGTTTTGGCAGCATGGATCTCTTACAAGCAGGTATTCACAAGGCTTGGGGACTGGCTCAATTAATGGAGAAATGGCAGCTCGATGCTAGTCAGGTCATGGCCTTTGGGGATAGCGGAAACGACATCGAAATGCTTGAAATGGCTGGTCACTCCTATGCGGTGGCCAATGCAGAAGAAGCTGTCAAGGCTGTTGCCAAACACCTAGCACCGAGCCATCAAGAAGGCGGTGTCTACCAGGTGATCGAAGAGTATCTAGGACTGACCCCCTGGGAACAAGTGAAAGGAAAGAAGTAGATGGCGGTACAACTGTTAGAAGACTGGCTCTTAAAGGAGCAGGAGAAAATTGTAACAACCTATCGGGAGCTCAATCAAGCCCCTCTGAAAGAGCCTGGTTTGATCTTTATCGGAGACTCCATCGTAGAGTATTTCCCCATTCATGAACTATTACAAAGTCCCAAACACATGGTCAATCGAGGAGTACGAGGCTATAAGACGGATCTCCTTCGTAAGCATCTCGACGCCCATGTTTTTGGAAAGGCGGTGGATCAGATCTTTCTCTTGATCGGGACCAATGATATTGGAAAAGAAATTCCTCAAAAGGAAACCCTAGACAATGTAGAAGCGGTCTTACAAGCAATCATGCGGGATTTTCCGCTGACCCACATCAACCTGATCTCGGTTTTACCGGTGAGTCAAGAAGAGCGCTACAAGCAAAAGGTCTATGTCCGGACCAATGAAAAAATTCAGGCCCTCAATCAGGCCTATCAAGAATTGGCCCAAGCCTACCACCAGGTCAGCTATGTCGATGTGTATTCGTCTTTATTGGATGAAGTGGGGCAGTTAGCAGAAGCCTATACGACAGATGGCCTCCATTTAAGTGTAGCAGGTTACCGCATCCTAGCCCAAGCTCTGCAGGAGACGTTGTAGAGACAAAAATAGGGAGCGAAAAAAGCCCAACCAGACAAATCTTCAAAGGAAGATTTGTTTTTTTAAAAACTTTTGGTTGACAAATGTAAATCTTAGGAGTAGAATAGCATTATAAGATTTACAAATGTAGATTTTGAAAGGAGAAACCATGCAAATTTCTAATGCGGAATGGCGCATCATGAAGATTATCTGGATGGAAGGCAAGCAGACCAGCACGGATTTGATCGCCGTCTTGTCCGAGCGCTTTGACTGGTCGAAGTCAACCATCAAGACCCTCTTGACCCGCTTGGTGGAGAAAGGATGTCTGACCAGAGAAAAATCTGGCAAAGCCTTTGTCTACTCGGCTTTGTTGAAGCAGGACCAGAGTTTAGACTTGGTGGTTGAGGAGGTGAAAGACAAGGTTTGCTCAAAAAGAATTGTCCAGGTGCTTGAAAACTTGATTCAGGAGAGTGACTTTACGCTTGCAGATCTTAATCAGCTGCAGCAGGTCCTGGAAGAAAAGAAAGCAGAGGCTGTCGAAACAGTCCCTTGCAATTGTATGTAATAGAAAGAAGGAATTTCAATGTTTGGATTGTTAATTAGTATTGTTTGTTTACTTGGGGTTGCTTTTATTGCTTGGTGGTTCTTTGCAGAGCATGAAAAGGTAAGCGACCACGCTCGTCAGAAATCAGGTTATCAAGAAATTGAAGTCGAAGTCATGGGGGGCTATTCGCCTGAAACCATTGTCCTGAAAAAGAATGTTCCAGCCCGGATCATCTTTAATCGCAAGGATCCATCTTCATGTCTGGATCAAGTGATCTTTCCAGACTTTGGGGTGCATGAAGCTTTGCCTTTGGGTGAAAAACATGTCATTGAAATTACGCCAGAAAAAGCGGGCGAATATGGTTATTCATGTGGTATGAACATGATGCATGGTCACATGATTGTGGAATAAAGGAGTAGGTATGGCAGAAAAACAAAAAGCAGTTGTGGAAAACGGAGTGCAAAAGATCCGTATTACAGCAGAAAAGGGCTATAGTCCCAAAGAATTTCAACTTCAAAAAGGGATTCCTGCTGAAATCACCTTCCATCGGGTCAATCCATCCGGCTGTTACAAGGAGATTTTGTTTGAAGATCAGGGAATTTTAGAACCTTTGGAAGTTGGTGTGGATAAGGTCATTTCCTTTACCCCAACAGAAACAGGGGACTTTGAGTTCTCTTGTGGAATGAAGATGCAAAAGGGTTCCTACACGGTTGTGGAAAAACGCCGTCGTGTCTTGAGTTTGCTGGATCGTTTTTGGATCACCAGTATCTTCACCTTGCCGTTATTGATCTTGATGATTGGGATGGTAGCAGGTTTTGTGTCGCATCCAGTTAGTCACTGGGGGACCTTTATCGCGACAACGCCGATTATGCTAGTGGCAGGTGTGCCGTTTATCAAGAGTGCCTGGGCCTCATTTAAGAAGCACCATTCCAATATGGATACCTTGGTAGCTCTTGGAACCCTGGTAGCCTATGTCTATAGTGTATTTGCCCTTTTTACTGGTCAGCCAGTATACTTTGAGGCTGCGGGTTTTATCATCTTCTTTATCCTCTTAGGGCAAATCTTTGAGGAACGGATGCGTAACAATGCCTCCGAGGCTGTGGAAAAGTTGTTGGATTTGCAGGCAAAAACGGCTCAAGTTCTCCGTGATGGGAACTATGTCGAGGTGGCGGCAGAAGATATCCAAATTGATGACTTGATTCGGGTCCGTCCTGGGGAAAAGATCGCGGTTGATGGGACGATTGTAGAAGGAAGTACGACCATTGATGAGTCGATGGTGACAGGTGAAAGCTTGCCTGTGGAAAAATCAGTTGGTGATGCAGTTATCGGCTCCACTATCAACAGCAATGGGACCATTCTCTTTAAGGCTGAAAAAGTCGGTAGTGAGACCCTCTTATCTCAAATTGTGGACTTTGTCAAAATGGCCCAATCCAGTCGTGCTCCTATTCAAGATTTGACGGATAAGATTTCAGGTATCTTTGTTCCAGTGGTGACGATTTTGGCCATTGCGACTTTCTGGGTTTGGTCCGTGCTTCTGGGTGCGTCGCTTCAAGAGGCCATGCTCTACGCAGTCTCTGTCCTCATTATTGCCTGTCCTTGTGCCCTTGGTTTAGCAACCCCAACAGCTCTGATGGTCGGAACCGGCCGTAGTGCCAAGATGGGGGTTCTGATTAAAAATGGAACAGTTCTTCAAGAAGTGCAAAAGATTCAAACCGTTGTGTTTGATAAGACAGGGACTATTACCATTGGCCAACCACTTGTAACCGATGTTGTAGGAGATGAAGCGCGTGTCTTGACACTGGCTGCTAGTCTTGAAACTTTTTCAGAACATCCCCTAGCGCAAGCGGTTTTATCACGAGCAGAAGAAAAAGGTTTGGTGCTAACCCCTGTGGAAAACTTCCAAGCGATTGAAGGAAAAGGGGTCCAAGGTCAGATCGACCAGCAGTTGGTGACCTTGGGAAATGGCAAACTTCATGACGGGACAGCGATGGATCCGGAGCTTGAAAAACGGATGGTAGAGTTGCAAGAGCAGGCCAAAACAGTGATCAGTTTGTCTGTGGATGGGCAAGTGATTGGCTTGATTGCCATTCAAGATGCTCCGAAGGCCAGCTCAAAAGAAGCGATCAAAAAGCTCAAAGAACGGGGCTTGAAAACGGTCATGTTAACAGGGGATAATGAACGGGTGGCCCAAGCTATTGCTAAGCAAGTGGGAATTGACACCGTGATTGCTGATGTCCTTCCTCAAGAAAAAGCCAGCGCCATCCAAAAACTGCAAGAAAGTAGTAAGGTAGCCTTTGTTGGAGATGGGATCAATGATGCTCCAGCTCTCTCGATCGCGGATGTGGGGATCGCTATGGGATCTGGAACGGATATTGCGATCGAGTCCGGTGGCATCGTGCTCACGCAAAATGATTTGCTTGGCGTTGTGCGCGCCTTTGACATGAGTCAAAAGACCTTCCGC
>JAGZVW010000073.1:0-4866 GCA_018379295.1 Streptococcus parasanguinis
TATTTTTGGATTGTCGAGCAAGACGCAGTGGTTGAGTGGGCTCTACTACGCTGATTTCATCAGCTTTTACAGCCCTACTCAACTGTGCGGAGGTGGGACAGCGAAATCGAATTCTAACGAATTACCGATTTCTGTCCCACTCTCTAGCATGCAGACAAACTACTTCTCTATCAAACAACCTAAGTGATGTCGCTTCTGTCCTACTCCCATTTTACGGGCTTTGTATCTTATTCTTTCTCAAATAATTGATAGTAGTCTGCGATGGCCATTTGGGCTTTTTCTTCTTGATTGAGGTCTTGGACGATGTGCCCGTCTTTCATGACAATCAAGCGATTTCCATATTTCAAAGCATCTTCCATATGGTGGGTGATCATAAGAGCCGTGAGAGCATCTTGTTTCACAAACTCATCGGTCAAGGTCATCAGAGCCTGGCTGGTTTTAGGATCCAAGGCTGCAGTGTGTTCATCTAATAGCAAAAGTTCTGGACGTTTTAGTGTCGCCATCAACAAGCTCAAAGCCTGACGTTGCCCCCCTGATAGAAACTCAACTGCTGTATCGATATGATTTTCCAAGCCATTGCCGATCTTAGCAAGAACTGTTTGAAACTCTTCTTTATAGCTTGCCAAGTGACGCGGAATCAAACCACGTTTCTCTCCACGAAACTTCGCTACCAAGAGATTTTCTGCCACTGTCATACGAGGCGCTGTTCCCATTTTAGGATCTTGAAAGACACGAGATAGGTACTTGGCTCTCTTCTCAGGAGAGTAGTTGGTCACATCTTCACCTAGAATATAGATCTTCCCGCTACTAACTGGAAGTGTCCCAGCAATGGTATTAAAGAGGGTTGATTTTCCAGCTCCATTGCCCCCTAAAATCGTGATAAAATCATGCTCTCGAATTTCCAAGGAGACATCATCCAGAATGACTTTTTCTTCATTCATCCCATTGCTCACAGCTTTGGTTACATTTTTTAATTCTACAATTGCTGTCATTTACTGAGTTTCGCTCCTTTCATGATTTTTCCCTTAAAGGTTGGAATCATCAGGCAGATAGCCAAGATCAAGGCACTGAAGATTCGGATATAGCTGGTATTGATGCCAAGCGCAATCACGGCCCAAATCAAAAATTGGTAGGCGATTGAACCGATTGCAATACTGAGCAAGCGCTCTGTCAAGGTGACATTTGAAAAGAGAACCTCTCCAATAATGAGGCTGGCAAGCCCAATAACGATGACACCAATCCCACGTGAAGCGTCCGCATAGCCTTCTTGTTGGGCCATCAGTGCACCAGAAAGAGCAATAATCCCATTTGAAATGACCAAGCCCATCAATTCCATCCGGTCGGTGTTGATCCCAAAACTTTTGGCCATGTCTGGATTGTCCCCTGTCGCAATATAGGCTTGACCCAAGCGTGTATCCAAGAAGAAGATCAAACCAAGGATCACAAGCGTTACGAAAATTAAACCAATCAGGATCTCATTGAACCCACTGGCAAAAGGAAGAAATTCCTGAATTTTTTTATAGCCCAAAAGTCCCAGATTAGCCCGCTGCATGACAAAGAGAATAACCGAGTTACAGGACGTCATCACAAGGATCCCTGACAAAAGCGTGGGGATTTTCCCTTTTGTGTAGAGAAGGCCCGTCGCGAGTCCCGCTAAGCATCCTGCACCAATAGCAGCCAGCGTCGCAAAGAGTGGGTTGACCCCTTTAGTAATTAAGGTCACCGCCACCGCTCCTCCAAGCGGGAAGGACCCTTCTGTCGTCATATCTGGAAAATCTAGAATTCGGAAGGTCATAAAGATTCCCAATCCTAAAATGGCCCAAATTAAACCTTGTGAAACAATTGAATTAATCATAGTTTCTCCCTTCGATAGTAGTAGTTTAATTGTAACATAAATATGGAAGAGAACCTATAGGAAATTCACAATATTTCTTGGATCACCAGCTTTTTAAAAATAAAACGGAACCCTCCTGATTATATGGAGCAGGAGGGTTCTATAAGCTTTTATAATTATGCAAAAAAGAAACCTGTGTTTGTTTCACAAGTCTGGTCTTAATAGGGTAACTGACGACAATAAGGGTGTGAAGTTCTACCACTCCAAACCCTACTGTAATTCCAATTCAAAGTGGATTCATTCCCCTTGTTGCCGGCAGTTTGAAAGATCAAATTACTTTACTAGTATACTGTTTTCCATATTTTAAGTCAACAAAAATCGGCTAAAACTAGTAACTGAATGAAATGACTAATGGAATAATTTCTGAAATATTTCATAATGTATATGCAATTTTTTCTAAGCTTTTAACAACAAACAAAGAGGCCTTGCTCTTTCGAGCAAAGCCTCTTCCTGTTGGATCTAAAATTGTCACCTCATCAACAAGTTTGCTGATGTCACCTCAATTTTAGTCTTCGCGTTTTTTGCGTTTTGCAAGTCCCGCAAGGCCAACCATACCAAGTGCAGCACCTAACAATGCAGCAGATGCTGATTGTTCTTCACCAGTTTCAGGAAGTGCTGGAGCTGGAGGAGTTGTAGGTGTTGGTGGCGTTGGTGGTGTTGGCGGTGTTGTTGGTGGTGTTGGTGGCGTTGGTGGTGTTGTCGGTGGTGTTGTTGGCGGTGTATTCGGTGGTGTTGTTGGTGGTGTATTTGGCGGTGTTGTTGGCGGTGTTGTTGGCGGAATAACAGTGTTGTTAAACTCTGTATCTTCTGGCAACTGAGTAATAGCCGTCAATACTTTACCGTCTTTGTTAATCATAATACCCACAGTCGCAACCATCTTATCGTATTCGATGCTAGAATCTGTGCCACGGATTTCTTCTACATGGTAGAGATGAGTTCCTTCTTCACCACGTTTGAATTCAAGATTTGAGAAGGTGATCTTACCAGCCGCATCATTGGTTACGGTTTCGATCACATTTCCTTTTTCGTCCTTAAGAACGAAGCTGAATTCACCAGCCTTCAATGCCCGACCTTCCAATTTCTTAGTGAATTGGAATTGAACCTTAACTGGAATGTTGACTACACGTTTTTCAGTTGGTTTTTCTGGTTTTTCTACAGTCTTCTTAGTTGGATCGTATTGGTGTACGATTTGTGAAGCTGTATTTTCAATGTCCACACCATCTTGAGCAGATTGTTTAATTTCTGCAGGAATTTCAAACTTGTAGTAACGTCCAAAGGCCAACTTAGTTGTGTCGATGACTTGTGTATTTTCTGCGTCTCCAAGTGACTTAGTCAAGTCTGCTTTAGATGTTGCAGTAATCACACCGTTTTCAACCTTGATATCAAACTTAGCTGTTACATCTTCTCCTGTTACAGAGTCGTATGCCTTAATATCAGCTCCGTTGACAGTCAAGTTCGCACTGTCATATTTATCTGTCACACCAACAGATTGAATATTGTGTGCTTCAGTGAATTTAGTTGTATCCAACCATACTTGGTAGTATACTTTATCACCTTTCTTGAGTGTCTTCGTATTGATATTTTGAGCTTCGTTGTTATCAGTCTTATCAACGTAAGGGTTCGCATTTGTTTCCGCAACCTTATTCTTCAACTCTTTATCATCGTCGAGAAGTTTCACACCTGTAAGATCGAATTTAGATTCGTTCAAGATGTATTTCTCTGGATTGAATTCTGGAGTTTCAGGTGGGCGAACAGTGTTATTGAATTCTTTGTCTGATGGATCCGTTACCTTAGTAAGGAGAGCTTTCGCTGTTCCATCATGAGAAACCTCAACTGTTACAACTGCTTTCATCGTGTCATAAGTAACGGTTGTATCAGTTCCTTTGACTTCTTCTACAGTATAGTTGTAAGTTCCTTCTTGACCTTTCTTGAATTCAAGAGCTGAGAACTTAACGTTACCAGATGCATCGTTCTTCACAGTTTCAAGAGTATTACCATCTTTATCCTTAAGAACGAAGCTGAATTCGTTAGCTTTAAGCTCACGGCCTTCCAAACGTTTCGTGAAGTTGAATTCTACTGAAACAGGGATGTTCACAACACGTTTTTCAGTTGGTTTGTTTGGTTTCTTCACTGTCTTGCTTGTTGGATCGTATTGGTGAACGATTTGAGCCGCAGTGTTTTCAATATCCGCACCACCTTTAACAGTATCTTTCACTGTTGCTGGGATGTCGAACTTGTAGTAACGTCCAAACGCAAACTTAGTTGTGTCGATCACTGGAGTATTTTCTGCGTCTCCAAGTGACTTAGTCAAGTCCGCTTTAGAAGTTGCAGAGATAACACCGTTTTCAACCTTGATATCAAATTTAGCAGTCACATCTTCGCCTGTTACAGAGTCGTAAGCTTTGATGTTTGCAACATTAATATCAAGTTTGTCTTCTTCGTAGTCATCAGTAACACCAACAGATTGGATGTTGTGCGCTTCAGTGAACTTAGTTGTATCCAACCATACTTGGTAAACAACCTTATCGCCACGTTTCACTGTCTTAGTATTGATGTTAGCTGCTTCATTATTGTCAGCCTTATCAGCGTAAGGATTTGCGTTTGTTTCCGCAACCTTGTCTGCCAATTCTTTATCATCATCAAGAAGTGATTTACCAGTAAGGTCGAATTTCTCAGCGTTCAAGATGTATTTCTCTGGGTTGAACTCTGGAGTTTCTGGAGGAGTCACCTTGTTGTTAAATTCTTTATCCGCAATGTCGCCAACTTTCGCGATCAGAACTTTAGCTTTTCCGTCGTGTGAAACTGTGACTGTTACATTCGCTTTCATAGTGTCGTATGTAACGGTTGCGTCTGTTCCTTTAACTTCTTCTACTGTGTAGTTGTGAACGCCTTCTTGACCTTTCTTGAATTCAAGTTTAGAGAACTTAACGTTACCTGAGGCATCGTTCTTAACAGTTTCAAGAGTCTTACCT
>JAGZVW010000074.1:0-4731 GCA_018379295.1 Streptococcus parasanguinis
AGGAGATACACCTGTACCCATGCCGAACACAGCAGTTAAGCCCTAGAACGCCGGAAGTAGTTGGGGGTTGCCCCCTGTGAGATAAGGTAGTCGCTTAGCTTGATTCCGCCATAGCTCAGTTGGTAGTAGCGCATGACTGTTAATCATGATGTCGTAGGTTCGAGTCCTACTGGCGGAGTATAGAATAAAAGAGATCAAGTAATTGATCTCTTTTTTTACTTTTCATTTTAATGTTAATTAAAGCTCCGTTTAGTTAACGGAGCTTTTCTCTATTTAGTTATTTGGGAAAAATGCTTGATATAAGGCTTTAATTGCTTTTTCTTCTTGATCTTTACTTACAACGAACATAATGGAAACTTCACTAGAACCTTGCGAGATCATTTGAATATTTACTTCATTTTCTGATAGTGCTTTGGCTGCAGTGGCGGTAACCCCTACCTGACTCTTCATTTTCTCCCCAACGATCATAATGATGGAAAGATCATGTTCAATTTCGGCTGTGTCAACTTCTAGCTTTTGTGTTAATTGTTTCAGAATCTCTTGTTCTTTGATTGGAGTCAGTTCACGTGAACGCAAAATGATGGATAAATCATCAATTCCTGTTGGCATATGTTCCCAACTGATATTGAGATCTTCTAAAATTTGAAGGACTTTTCGACCAAAACCGACTTCGCGGTTCATAAGGTATTTTGTAGTGTTAATACTAACGAATCCTGAATCACCTGCAATCCCTACAACAGTCACATGATCATTTGAATGTTCCAAAACAATGCGGGTTCCAGGGTGGTCTGGATTATTTGTATTTTTAATGACTAATGGAATTTTACCTCTGTATGCTGGAACAAGTGCTTCATCATGTAAGACTGAAAAACCAGCATAGGCTAATTCACGCATTTCTTTGTAGGTTAATTCAGGAATAGAATGTGGGTGTTTAATAATACCTGGATGTGCTGCAAAGATACCATTTACGTCTGTAAAGTTTTCGTATAAGTCTGCTTTTACACCTGCTGCAATGATCGATCCAGTAATATCAGATCCACCACGAGAAAATGTACAAATATCACCATCTTGAGTAACACCAAAGAATCCTGGAATGACAATCACTTCACTTGAGTCTTTTAGTTCTTCAATTTTATCGTAACTAGATGGTAATATACGAGCGTTGGAAGGTTCTGCAGTGACTGTAATTCCTGCCTCTTTTGGATGGATGTATCTTGCTTCTAATCCATTTTGATTGAAATAAGCAGCAATGAGTTTAGCATTGTTATTTTCGCCTGCTGCTAGGAATGCATCGTATGTGAATGGATTCCCTTTTTTAGGTAAATTTGTTAAATCATAGATATCTTCAGCAATTTCTTGAATAATGGAATCTTTGAGACCCAATTCTTCTGTAATGGCCCGATAACGTTCAATAATCCACTGTTGTGTTTGTGTGACATCCTTATCTGAAGTAAATTCTTTATAATAGCGGATCAGTGCATCTGTTACTTTTGTATCTTCAGCGTTGCGTTTGCCTGGAGCTGATACAACTACAAATCTTCTTTCTGGATCATCTTTAATGATATTAAGTACTTTTTTTAATTGAGAAGCTGATGCTAGAGAACTTCCACCGAATTTAGTTACTTTCATATTTTCTCCTTAATAGTTTCATTAATACATTATACCAAAGTTCAGTTATTGATACAATGTATTTACAGATAGGGCATAAAATAATTGATTCTGTAGAAGAGAGAAATTGTAATTATTCAAATTTTACAATTTTGTTACATCTTATAGATATATTTTACTATTTTTGTTTTTTGTGGTAAGATATGTTATAATTCAAAAGTTTTAATATCAAAATATTTTATATTTAAATAAAAGGAGTCTGTGATGTTTGAAACAATTTTGTATTCTGTCGAAAACGACCTCGCGACAATCTCTTTAAATCGTCCTGAAGTATCCAATGGTTTTAATATTCCAATGTGTCAGGAAATTTTAGCTGCCCTGGAAGATGCAGAAAAAAATGAGGAAGTAAAATTCATTATTCTATCAGCAGAAGGGAAAATCTTTTCAGTTGGTGGAGATTTGAGCGAAATGAAACGCGCAGTCGATGCGGATGACATCGAGTCTCTTGTTTTAATTGCCGAATTAGTTAATACAATTTCAAAGAAAATTAAGCAATTACCAAAGCCGGTTATTATGGTGGCAGATGGAGCGGTCGCAGGAGCAGCAGCCAATATTGCAGTAGCTGTTGATTTTTGTATTATTAGTGATCGTACTAAATTTATCCAAGCCTTTGTTGGGGTTGGTTTAGCACCAGATGCGGGTGGCTTATTCTTGTTAGGAAAAGCCATTGGTATGTCTCGGGCTACTCATTTAGTAATGACGGGTGAAGCCTTGACTGCTGAAAAGGCATTTGATTATGGTCTAGCTTATCGTGTTTGTGAATCTGAAAAACTCGATAAAACGGTTGAGCAATTGCTTAAAAAATTAAGAAGAGGATCTTCAAATTCTTATGCTGCCATGAAAGAAATGGTTTGGGAAGCATTCTTGAAAGAATGGGACCAATATGCGGGTCTTGAATTGGATTTGCAAAAGAAACTAGCATTTACAGAAGATTTCAAGGAAGGGGTTATTGCCTACTCTGAGAAACGTCGGCCACAATTTAAAGGAAAATAAATTTGTATTTTTTCTATGTTTTGTGAAAAAATGCTTGCAAATTATTTTCATTTTTGATAAAATTTGACTATCAAAGTAAAATTAGGAGGTGGAGTTTTGAATTACCAATTAGTTAACGACTATTTAACATCCATCTTTAATAATGTTTTGGTTATTGAGGAGTCGAGCCTAAGAGCAAGTCGATTCAAAGATGTTTCTATTAAAGAAATGCATACGATCGATGTGATTGGTTCGACACCGAATGCAACCCCGAGTGATATTTCACGGGAGTTGATGGTGACTTTGGGGACTGTCACGACAAGTTTGAATAATCTTGAACGCAAAGGGTATATCGAAAGAAGAAGATCGGAAGTTGATCGCCGGGTTGTACACTTGAGTTTAACGAAGAACGGTCGTCTACTTTATCGTCTTCATCAGCAATTCCATAAACGGATGGTCAACCAGATTATTGGAGATATGAGTCCCGAAGAGAAGAAAGTGATGCAAAAAGGATTGCAAAATCTGTATCGTTTCTTGGAGGAAATTAAATAATGGTCTTTGCTAAAATTAGTCAAGTTGCTCATTATGCACCTGACCAAGTCGTATCAAATGATGATTTGGCTGAGATCATGGATACAAGTGATGAATGGATCAGTAGTCGGACAGGTATCCTTCGGCGTCACATTTCAAAAGATGAGACGACAAGTGATCTAGCAACAATTGTTGCACAAAGATTATTAGCAAAAGCAAACTTAGATGCTGAGGAAATTGATTTCATCGTTGTTGCTACGATTACTCCAGACAGCTTAATGCCATCAACTGCAGCCCGGGTACAAGCTAATATTGGAGCTTCTCGAGCTTTTGCCTTTGATCTGACTGCAGCATGTAGCGGATTTGTATTTGCATTAGCCACTGCTGAAAAATACATTTCTTCAGGTATGTACCGGCGAGGAATTGTGATCGGTAGTGAGACGCTTTCAAAAGTATTAGACTGGTCAGACCGTTCCACTTCAGTCCTTTTTGGAGATGGAGCTGGTGGTGTCTTGCTTGAAGCAAGCGATCAAAAATCGTTTTTGGCTGAGAATCTTTTTACAGATGGTAGCCGAGGTGCTAGTCTTGAGTCTTGCTATTTGGGGCTGTCTTCCCCTTATTCAGATGAAGTTTCCGATCGAAGATATCTGACAATGGATGGACGGGCAGTTTTTGATTTTGCCATTCGTGATGTCACGAAAAGTATTCAAAAAATTATAGCAGACGCCTCTATGGAAGCAGAAGAGATTGACTATTTTCTGTTACACCAGGCGAATGACCGAATGTTAGATAAGATGTCAAAGAAGCTGGGTGTCTCTAGAGAGAAAATCCCAGCAAATATGATGGAATATGGGAACACTAGTGCTGCTAGTATCCCCATTCTATTATCGGAGTGTGTCGAGAATCATCGAATCAAGATGGATGGAAGTCAAAAAATTCTTCTAACAGGATTCGGTGGAGGTTTGACATGGGGCACACTTCTTGTTACAATCTAGTTAAACATGTGGAAACACATTTAAAAAATTTATATATTATTTTTTAAGGAGGCCTATCATGGCAGTATTTGAAAAAGTACAAGAAATTATCGTTGAAGAACTTGGTAAAGAACCATCAGAAGTAACTCTTGAATCTACATTCGAAGATTTAGAAGCAGATTCATTGGATTTGTTCCAAGTTATCTCTGAAATTGAAGATGCTTTTGACATCCAAATCGAAACTGAAGAAGGATTGTCTACAGTTGGTGACCTTGTCGCTTACGTAGAAGAAAAAACAAAATAATGATAGATGAGAGTATCGAAAGATATTCTCTCTTATTTAGGTAATAGTTTGAGGCTCAAAGAAACAATCTTTTAAACTCAAACTATTACTTAAGTGAAAAAAGAGGTAGGTATAATGCAAACACGAATTACTGAACTATTGAATATTAAATATCCAATCTTCCAAGGTGGTATGGCCTGGGTCGCTGATGGTGACTTGGCTGGAGCCGTTTCAAATGCTGGTGGACTCGGAATTATTGGTGGTGGTAATGCCCCTAAAGAAGTGGTAAAAGCTAATATTGAT
>JAGZVW010000075.1:0-4430 GCA_018379295.1 Streptococcus parasanguinis
ACGCTGATTTCATCAGCTTTTACAGCCCTACTCAACTGTGCGGAGGTGGGACGACGAAATCGAATTCTAACGAATTACCGATTTCTGTCCCACTCTCTGTACTATTTTTAAATAAAATAAGTTAAGCAATTCTGCAAAGAAATATAAATATGTTTTAATTTTTTGAGCGAATCAAAAAAATACCGAAACTTTCCGCTGTGAGAAAGGTGCCTGAAACACGATTGTTTCAGGCACTCGGGAGTTTTGAGACCTTAGGCTCAAAACTAAGTCATGGAACTTCTTCGAAGTTCGCTGACGTCCGTACTCACCTAAGGAAAGTTTCTAAGATGACTTTGTCATTAATCTAAAACAGGACCTCATGTGAGGTCCTGTTTTTATAGATTGTCTGTTTGCAGGCCGAGTTGTTTAACTCTGGCGGTGTAGTAGGTCATGATCAAAAAGAGGTTGGCTGTGATCAGCCAGATGGCCCATTGGTGAATGAAATGCATGAGGATGGCTACGCTAATAGCTCCTGCAACAAAGCTTCCAACAACAATCCCGTAATTCATGGCCTGACGCCGATACTCGTCCAAATCTCCCTTTCCTCGAGTGATTCGGTACAAGGCCGTCAGCATCTTGCGGTAATTACCAGAAGTCATAAAGATCACGTAAGGGTGGGTTTCAATCAAGCTTCCTGTAAAGGTCAACATCATCATCCCTGTTCCAAAAGCAATAAAGGGAACTTCTACAGGTGGCATGACAGACACCAAGGGAATCAGGAGTGTCACCACAAACAAAGGAATTAACATCTTGGTCCGCCAAAAGGCTGTCTTGCGATACTCTTTGATATGGAGGGCAACCAAAAAGCCGATCGAGAAAAATAAAATAGATGAAAAACGCATGATGGTATTTTCGACACGGGGATCGTGCCAATCAGCGATGAGAAGTAGGAGGTTCCCCGTTTGGGTCGCGACCAAACTCCGATAGTGCATGTGGCAAAAGACATCGAGGCCTCCTCCGATAAAACCAAGCAGAGCCCCCATCAGTCGTGTATTTTGTGGTAAAATTATTTTTTCTTCCATAGTCTTGTCTCTTTTGATTTCAATTATGATTATTATACCACTTTGCACACAAGTGGAGCAGGAAAAATCAGAAAAAGCCCTTGGCTACTACTAGTAACTAAGGGCTGGTAGAATGAACCCAGCTCGATCTATTGTTTTAGGCGATAGGTCTTGCGTGGTTTTTTCTTAGGTACTCGCTTGACACCCACTTCTTCCACGAATTCTCCGAATTTTACGAGGAAGTTATTACTAACGATGGGACGTCCAGGATTGATCAGATTGACCAACTCAGTTGCTTCATAAACGGTGAAAGGCTCCTCTAGCAGATAGAGGAAGGTTGGATTCCAGTCTAGACGCCCCTGAATCCGCTTGATCGATTCTTGAATAATCTGGTAGTGGTCAAAGGCAAAATCAGAAGCAGCTAAGGGTTCTCCATCAAGCAAACACTGGGACTTTTTGAAATCGACATCGAGAAAAACGACTTCCTTGGCATCGTCACCTGCATGGGCTAAGTCTACTGCTTCTGCTGGCAGATAGACCAGATGGGCGATGGTAATGACCCAGCCTCTGGGGTCCCGCCCAGGGGTGGAAACGGTCATGAGCTGCTCCACCTTATTCACTGGCAGATCGAGCCCAACTTCTTCTTTGACTTCTCGGATACAGGCATGAGTCGCATCTTCATCCTTGTTCACAAAGCCCCCCACCAAGGCGAGGCGGTGTTGATAAGGGTGGGCCTTGCGACGAATAGCCAAGAGCTTGAGCTGGCCTTCAACAAAACAGTAAGCTACCATGTCCGCTGTGACACTTGGAGTTTCATAAGCCGGCAGGTCTTGCTCCTTGTACCACTTGAGAAAGTCTGCTTCACTAGCAACCGTCTCAAAATACTCTTTCTCCGTCATTCCTGCTGGAATCGAGAGACTTGCCATCTAAGCCACCTCCTTCTTGAGGGCTTTGGTCCATTCTAAGAAGAAGGGAACGCTGGAAAGAAGCAGGAGATAGATCCATTGAAAGGCTGTGCGTCCTACAAAAAGGTCCTTCCACAGGAGTTTCATAATATTGACAAAGCCTTGTTTTTTCGCTTCTTGGTGAACATTTTTAAAGTCTTGGATAAAGGTTGTGAATTTTTCAGATAGGTTTTTCATAAGCTGCTCCTTAGTCGGCTTGGTAAATGGCATCGATCACCTTCTTGGCTTCTTCGTAGTTGCCGAGGTAGTCTGATGCGAGGAAAGTGGTCGGAATGTTTCCTAGGTATTGCTGGCGCAATTGGTCTAGGTAATTTGAAAAGCTGGTGCGGATCTCTTCGTCAGCCATGGTCATATCTCGGAAACCATCATTGACATAAGAGCCGATCGGCTGTACAAAGAGGATCAAATCCCATTTTTCTTTGGAGAGAATACTGACAAAGAGGTTGTCGAAGGTATCGGTCATGCTGGTATCTTGGCCTTCGACTTCCATATAGTAGTCGTAATAACCCTTGGTCACCAGGGAATTGGTATCTGCGATGACAAGGCCTCGATTGGCACTACTATCGATGAGCTTAGAGGTTTGATCATACTGTCCTAAGAGTAGGTAATAGTAATCTTTTGGCGTGAGTTCATCATCCCGCACATTGTTCTTGATCTGGTATTCACGGGCATACTCAAGACTAACAGGTGCATCGTAAAAGCGGGCTAAGTCCTTTGCAAGGGTCGTTTTCCCGTTGCTGGCGCTCCCCATGATCAAGACTTTTTTCGTGAACTGGCGACGGAAGGGCTGGGCAATGTATTTCCAGTATTTGCTGGGATTTTCCCGGATCATAGTAGCATAGATCCCGAAGCGACGCTCTTCTAAGTGAACTTCAAACCCTCTAGCTTCCAACTCTTCCTTGTAGGCTTTCTCCCCTACATAAAAGATCAACTCTTCTGTCTCTGTTTGATACTGGATGGTGTCTAGGGCTGTCTGTAACCAAGGCTCCCAGCCCAAGGGATAACGAGGAAGTTCTGTCTCATCTAACTTATAGACTTGGGTCAACTCATCATTTGAGAAAGCTTCGCGGATATAACGGAAGCGTTTTTGTAAAGGCAGTCCCACTTCTTCGCCACGATCCCCTTCGTAACCAGAAACGATGACACGAACGCGATCACACTGACGCTTGGCCCGCTGGATCAGGTCAATATGCCCTTGATGAAGAGGCGCAAAGGTTCCAAAAACCAGGGCAATTCTTTCTTTTTTCATATAAGCTCCTTTTTATAATTTTTTATAAATATATTTTCTTTATGTTTTTATTATAAACTATATTTTCTATCTGTCAATAGTTTTTTATAAAAAAATATATTTTTATTCAAATCAACAAAAAAAGATCTGAAAAGAGATGCTTCTCCTTTCAGATCTTTCGAATTTTATTCACGAGTGAGGGAGTGGCTGACACCGTCTTTCAAAACCGTCACACTAGATACCGAGCCATCTTTTCCAACTACGATATCTAGAGTCGCTGCAGATCCATCGCCTGCTGAGAGATTAGCATGGTAATGACCATCATCCAAGGTATAGTTATAAGCGCTGATACCATAGGCTACGGGTTGGCCCCCAGGAAGTTGGATGGTTACTTGACCGCCTTGGCCAATAGTGACTCCAGTGTCGCGTTTGTCAGACCAATTCCCAGCTGCTACGGAGAAATCCCCTGCTGCTACAGAATAGACTCCCTTGTATTGGGCATTCTCCGTCGCAGAAGCTTGCTTCTTAGCCTGAGCATGACCGTCTTCTAGACTTGGCAATTTTGCTTTCGCTGGTGTTGCTGGAGTGGCTACTTCTTTTGTTTCTTTTGTTACGGGTGCTGCTGGTGTCGCTTCTTTAGCTGGAGCTGGTGTTTGACTAGCTGCAGCTTGGTTATTTTTGCTACCAACGGTATGACTTTCTTCTGATTTGCTATCAGAGGATGAAGAGGCAATTGGATCTTTACTAGTGATCACTTTTTTCTTAGAAGAAGAACTTGTTTGTTTAACCTGACTGGTCTTTGAACTGCTTGCTTCTGAAGTTTTTTCTTCTTTATTCCCGCCACAAGCTCCTAGGAAAAGACTAGCTGTCAAAGCTAGGGCTGCTAGGGAAATGATTTTTTTGTTTTTCATAACAGAACCTCTTTTGTAACATTTGTAATATTTTGTAACATTATTGTAACACTGTTATATGAGGCTGTCAATAGTTTCTTAAATATTTTTCTAATTTGAAAGAAGTTTTAAGTAAGTTCCTAAACTTTAGCAAAAAAGAGGCTGGGACAAAAGTCCTAGCCTCTCAATTATTTTTGGATTGTCGAGCAAGACGCAGTGGTTGAGTGGGCTCTACTACACTGATTTCATCAGCTTTTACAGCCCTACTCAACTGTGCGGAGGTGGGACGACGAAATCGAATTCTAAC
>JAGZVW010000076.1:0-4158 GCA_018379295.1 Streptococcus parasanguinis
CTACACTGATTTCATCAGCTTTTACAGCCCTACTCAACTGTGCGGAGGTGGGACGACGAAATCGAATTCTAACGAATTACCGATTTCTGTCCCACTCTCTCCTCATTATTTATACACTTCTTGATAGAATTCGATCTTATCCCCTTTTTTAACGGTGGTTTCAGCAGCACCTTTTGGAGCCATTTCGCCATTGATCTTGTACATCCAGTAAAGACCTTTTGCTTCATCTTGGCTGTGACCGTCAATCGAGGTGATCATGCCATTTTTTTCTTCAATCTTGTAGTTGGCTTTGAGCACTTTCATGAGATTGCTCTCTTCTGCTACTTTCAAGGTTTTCGATTGCGCTTTTTGACCTTCTGGCGTCACGCTAATCGTAATCGAAATTTCGTTTTTCTTGGCAACTTCTGTGCTAGAAGCACTTGTTTGATTGTTTGTGCTATGAGACGGAGCGCAACTCGCTAAAAGAAGAGCTGCAAGTAAGGTCATCAAGCTAGAAATGATTTTTTTCAACATAAAATCTCCTAAAGATTTGATAGATAATGGGATAGAAAATGATCGTCGACAGAGCATGGGCAAGGTTAAAACTAAAACCATTGACCAAAGCATAGGTCCACCAAGGAATATGGTATATCAAGGCATAAACAGTATCGATCAAGACCCCATAAGCAAAGGACAGTAGGCCCACAAAAAGGATCTGAAGGACATGGGGCAACCACTTGTAACTGATGCGCCAAATGAGCATCAAACAGCCAAAGGCGACAATCTGAAAGAACACAATCAGGCTCATCCCCAGGAAAAAGGCGGAGACAAACATGGTGATCATCATCACAAGAAAAGCAAAGCTATACCCTTCAAATATCACCAAGAGAAAAAAGATGGCAGAAATAGGTTGGACATTTGGGAAAGGGGCAAAAGCCTGACGTAGAGCGACACAAAGGGCCGCCAAAAGCGAAATACGGGTTAATCGCTGAAGCGTCATGACGTCCTCCTAGACAATCTCGAACTTGATCGTTCCGGCTGTCGTTCCAACCTTGATCGTTTGCCCTTCTTGGGCTTGACCTTTCAGCAATAGCTCTGCTAACTGATCTTCCACTTCGGTCTGCAAGACACGACGCAGTGGGCGAGCTCCCATTTCTGGATCGTAGCCTTTGGTTGCTAGCAACTTGAGCGCTGAAGGCTGGAATTTGAGGGTCATGCCTTGTTCTGCCAAGGTCGCGATGAGCGGTTTGACCATGACTTTCACTACCTGCTGCATGTCCTCGCTTGAGAGACTATGGAAGACCACCTTTTCATCAATCCGGTTGATAAACTCTGGACGATAGGTCTTCTTCAACTCTTCAAACATGCGTTTTTCCATATTGGCTTGGTCAAAGCGGATATCTTTGGCACCAAAGCCAACGGTCTTATCATCCCGAAGGGCTGTTGCTCCAAGGTTTGAGGTCATGATGATAATGGTATTGGAGAAGTCGATCTTCCGGCCTTTGCTATCGGTTAAGACTCCGTCATCCAAGACTTGCAAAAGGACATTGAAAATATCTGGATGGGCTTTTTCCACCTCATCAAATAAGAGAACTGAATATGGTTTGTTGCGGACTTTCTCGGTCAACTCGCCTCCTTCTTCGTAGCCCACATAGCCTGGAGGAGCTCCGTTGAGGCGGCTGGCCGCGAATTTTTCCATGTACTCACTCATATCAAAACGGATGAGGGCCGATTCATCATCAAACAGAACTTCCGCCAAAGCTTTGGCTAGCTCTGTTTTTCCGACACCGGTAGGTCCTAGGAACATGAAAGAACCGATCGGACGTTTATTGCTACGGATACCTGATTGATTGCGTCGAATAGCCCGACTGATACTCGAAACCGCTTGATCTTGACCAATCACGCGCTTGTGCAATTCTGCTTCTAAGTTAAGGTACTTCTTGGCATCGGTTTGAGTCAGTTTTTGAGTTGGAATACCAGATAATTGGCTCAAGGTCAGCAAGACATCTTGGTCAGTGACTTCTTTTTTGTAGACAATGGGAGCGGCCTCTACTTGTAAGAGTTGGGCTGCTTTCTTCCACTTGCCGTCCATCAAGGCCCGATCCAAGGCGGTCAACTCTTCTTTTACGTGACCGTTGGAATCGCGGTTTTGTACAGTAGCTGCCGCTTCATCCAAGAGATCAATGGCTGAATCTGGCAATTGACGGCTGGTCAAATAGCGGTGGGCATATTTGACAGCTGTTTCGATCGCTTCATCGGTAATGGTCACATGATGGTGGTCCTGGTAGGTTTCTTTCAAGCCTTGGAGAATTTGGATGCTATCTGCAACACTTGGCTCTTCAATGGTGACTTTCGCAAAACGCCGAGAGAGGGCTGCATCTTTTTCGATATGCTTTTGGTACTCATCTTGAGTCGTGGCCCCAACTGTACGCAAGGTTCCTCGCGCCAAGGCTGGTTTTAGAATATTGGCTGCGTCTAAGGTCGAATCAATACCGGATCCTGAGCCCATAATGGTATGCAGTTCATCGATAAAGAGAATCACGTGACCGTCTTCTTCGATGTCCTGGATGATATTGTTCATCCGTTCTTCGAAGTCCCCACGGAAGCGCGTCCCAGCAACGACATTCATGAGATCCAATTCCAGAACACGCATCTGCGCGATTTCAGCTGGAACATTGCCGCTAGCGACACGCTGGGCCAGACCTAAGGCAAGGGCGGTTTTTCCGACCCCTGCTTCTCCCACCAATACAGGATTGTTCTTCGTCTTGCGGCTGAGGATTTGGATCATGCGTGAAATCTCTGCATCCCGACCAATCACAGGCTCAAGCTGGCCTGCACGCGCCATTTCTGTCAGATCACGGGTATAATCTTCAAGACCTCCACTGGTGCTTGGGGGCATGCCCATCATATTTCCCATGGTTTGGCGGTTGGGGTTTTGGGCCCGATAGAGACTCCGAATGGCTTTGATATCATTCTTGTCCCAGCCTGCTTTGTCTTCTAAATTCTTGCGAAGGGAGGCAATAGGAACTCCCTTGTCTTGCTCTGTAAAGGCAAAGCCGGCAAACTCCATGACTTGGCTCGCTAAGGTCCCACGGTCTGCTAGAAGAGAGAGGAGCACATGCTCTGTTCCCAAGGTCTTGGCATGAAGGACCTGGGCAATCTCTCTTGCGTGCTTCATAATGGCTTCCATCCGATAAGAAAATGGGAAGATTTCATACCGATTGTCGCTTTGAAAAGCTTGGCCTGTAATATGCTCCGCCGCATCCTGAAACTCATCGATCTGCATAGGATAATCGTTCAGTACAGAACCTGCCACGCTATAGGGATTATTGGCCATAGCCGTCAGGAGATGCCAAGTATCTAAGGTATGCCCCTGATAGTGGCCTGCTAGTATTTGGGCCGCTTCTATACTTTCTAACAGTGCTGTTGAATAGTTCATCTAGTCGGTATTTCCTTTTCTATCTACTTGTTGAATGATTTTTTTCAGCATCGTTGCTCGTAGGATGAGAGCATCTCGACCTAGGACCTCATCGGAGGTCGTCGCAAGCAAGAGCTGAGCCTCACGTTTTGTCAATAATTTTTCTTCATAGAGCATCTGGAGGATATCATTGAAGACCTGCTGGCTGATGGTCTCTCCAATATTGGCTGCCAAGTCTTGGAGCATCTGATGGTGATCTGAAAACTGGACCTTGCCAATGCGGATATAGCCACCACCACCGCGCTTGCTCTCTACAATATAGCCTCGGCTCTCGGTAAAACGAGTCTTAATGACATAGTTAATCTGACTAGGTACGACCTGAAAGACATCGGCTAACTCACTTCTTTTGAGCTCTGCCATGCCAGCTTGAGCCAGCAAGGCCTTAATATAAGCTTCGATGCTATCAGATGTGTTCTTATTTGCCATGATGCTCCTTTCTGGCTTGTTTTTTCTAGATGGATGCTCTGCTCTTTGGCCCATAAAAATGGCCTTAGAGTACTCCTTCTCATCATTGACCTTATTTGACTATTATACAATTTTTACGGCTGTAAATAAAGCAAAGACTCTATGGAAATAGGAATCTCTTAAGGAAAGGAGAAAAATAAAAGAGAGTGGGACAGAAATCGGTAATTCGTTAGAATTCGATTTCGTCGTCCCACCTCCGCACAGTTGAGTAGGGCTGTAAAAGCTGATGAAATCAG
>JAGZVW010000077.1:0-3947 GCA_018379295.1 Streptococcus parasanguinis
GGATCTACTATCTTTGGAAGATAAAAGACAAATCTTTAACGACACTGATCGATAGGAGACCTATTGGAACGGTTCCAGTTACTCAAGTAGCTCGATCCAACCAGAAACTCTTTATAAATTATGAAGTAGGCGATAGCCTATATCAAATTGAAGAATTTGACCTTGAAACAGGGACTCATCAGACGATTGAATCAGAAAATAGCGGTTTTCCGACTGTCTTTAAAGATCACTTGTATTATGTACAAATTGATAACACAGCTTTAACTACAAAAATTGTAGCCTACTCCTTAAATGATGGGCAGAAAAAAGTTATAGATCAAACAAAGGATGATCAACGCTATTATGTCGATTTATTGACGAACGGGCACAATCTCCTTTACTTGGTTGCAAATAATAAAGATGCTTCGTTTACCTTCGAAAATAAAAACCATAAAAAGATATTTTCTACTTCACAGGCAGAAACCTCCATATATCGCAATATTTATCTCACATATATGGGAGAAAGAAGAAATGAGGAGCGTGTTAAATCTCAATATTATTTGTGGGATTTGAGGCATCGGATTCATTATTTATATGATCATGGCCCCATTTTACTATCGGATAAAGGGATTCTATGGATTCAATTCAAAAAGAAAGATAGTGAGATTCCAAAAGGTGAAATCTATCGAAATGAAAACTCCGTAATGCGCTATCAAGAATGGTAGAAAGGAGAAAAATCATGAGAAAAGTTCATTTATTCCTTGTACTTCTGACTTTGCTTGGTTTATCTGGCTGTACAGAGACACCAAAAGAAAGCCAAACAAGTCCTTCCAGCTCTCGTAAGGTTACATCCTCCTCATCAACAACAGTTAGTGTAAAAACAAAGGAGCGTACAGAACCTAATCCTCCAATGCCAGCAGAGGTAGCAGAGCGATTAAAAATTAAGGAAGGCAATACGGAAGCCGGTGGTCAGGAAACATTGCCATCTTCAAAACAGGAACAAGCTTCATTGAAAGAGAATACGCAACCTTCTCAGTCGGTCAAAAAAGAAACATCGTCAAAAGAGAATCAAGGAATCCGAAAACTATTGCCTATTTCTTTAAAACTTCAAGAAGAATGGTATTTCTGTGCTCCTGCGACAGTCCATATGATGCTGGCTAGTCGAGGAGTTAGCGTCTCTCAACATCAATTAGCTAAGGAAATGGGGACTTATAATCCCTATGGGACGCATAATCGAGATGCCATTCGCGTCTTGAATCAGAATCTATTTGGCTATCCAGAACCAAGTGGAAACCAAGCAGGTTATCGATTGGTTACTGTAACAGATGCTCGTCCAGATTCGGAAGATATCCGTCTCTTTAAAGAACGCGTGCGTAAAGATATTGATGATGGCTATCCTCTCTATTACACCTTCAATGTAGCACAAATCTATCCTGGAAAAAGTGGAGAGCATAATGTGATTGGAGTAGGCTATGAATTGACAGCAGATGGCAAGGACATCTCAGCAATCTATTATCTAGACCCAGATACACATGTACAGGATCCAACCTATGGAGGCTTGAAGAAACTGACACCAGAAGAGTTATTAGCAGCCATGGTTACCTGCGGTGAGAAAAATTATGCTTGGTGAGAAAGTGAGTCGTGAAATGGATAGGAGGGATAACCTATGAAACGCTCTTATCTTTTTGGGATTTTATTTCTATTCTTCCTTTTGCTTTCTTGTTCTAAGGTCCAAACACCAATGTTTCAAGTTGATCCAGAATCGAATCTTTACTTGGTCACCTCAAAAAGTATTCAATCATATACTAAGAAAGAGAATAAGCTCGAGTTACATCGAGTAGAAAAAATTGATGTAGCAACGTATGTTAATCTCTGGTTTTCGTGTTTAAACAGTGGTGATAAGATGATCGTAACGGAAGGTGATGATTTTGCACCAATAGATCATCAAAATATCATTTCAATTGATTTTTCCAAAGGCGAGATAAGGAAAAATCATACTAAGAATTATGCAATGATGGGATCAGGTATCTCTTCTAATTACTTTTATACTGCTCAAACAGATGCAAACTCAGGAATATTAACAGTCTTTTCTCTTAATGGAAAGCAAGTTTTTCAGAAAAAATTTAACCAAATGACAGCAATTTCGAGTCAGATTGTTGAAAATAATTCTAACGTATATGCTGAGATTGCTTATCAAGATCCAAAACGAAATCGTCCAGAAGGCGTGTTAGATTCAGATTTAATAGTACTAAATGAAAAAGAGCATTGGAAAGAAAAAGATAGAATTAGATTAACTTCAGATAGTAAAAAGGTTGAAATGTTAGAAGGCTTGGCAATTGTCAAAGATAGGGCATTCGTAAGTATCTCTGCAATTCGTGACACAGATACTTTTGAGAAGGTGGCAGGAAACCAATTGATGTCAATCGATTTGCACACTGGAGAAAGGAAATTATTTACCTTACCCAATCCTTATCCTAATATGCTTTATCCAAGTCCAGATAATCATTACCTTGTCGTCAAGCACGAGGTAGAAGGAAAGAATATTTTATCTGTTCTTGATTTACAAAATGAAACTATAAAAGCGATTGTGTTGGATGACAATTCAGGTGAAACACCAGAGGAAATAAATTCTTTTACAATTTCAAATGAAAATATGTTGTATCTAGCTACTGATCAACATTTATTACAATATAGTCTCAAGGATGCTAAATTGATTGAGAAACAGAAATTAAAATTGGGAAAAGATGATTTTCCAATCGGATTAAGAATCGTAGAAAAAGACTTAGGGGCAAATAAATAATAAACAGCACCCCAAAAGATAGATTATAACATCTATCTTTTGGGGTGTTTTGTTATGAAAATTAAAATGAGAACTTCAATGGACTACTAAGAGAGTTCATTCCAAAAGAGGAGTTTGTTAAAAGAACTAAATCATAATCTTTTAGAGGACTATACAAATGCTACCAATGAAAGACCAAGACAAATTCATGTCTATCTGCCTGCAAAAAAGCTCTTTAAGATTGCTCAAACAGCTTTAAGAATACTGACTTAATCAAAGGAACATCTTTGTTGCACTTGACTTGACAATTTCGGAAAGAAAAGTCTGCCTGATTTTTCACACAAAATTATTGACAGTATCCATATCTATATTCATAAATTAAAATTATTAAATGTTATTCAATAAATGCTATAATATAAGTAAATAACTTAGGAGGTTAAAACTAGTTGCTGGATTTTGGTAAAAGAATTGAAAGGATGCGATTAGCTCAAAAAATAAGTCGTCAGGAATTCTGTGGAGATGAATCTGAATTAAGTGTCCGTCAATTAATTAGGATTGAAAGAGGTGAGTCAAGACCTACACTAACAAAATTGAAATATATTGCTAATCGGCTAGGAATAGAAGATTTTAAATTAATGCCAGATTACGTAGAGTTAGAAAAAGATTATTTGCAGTTAAAATATTACTTGATGAGAACCCCCACATATGAAGATGAGAACATTGCTAAAGAGAAAGAAAAAATTTTTGATAAGATTTTTGACAAGTATTACGATGATTTGCCTGAAGAAGAAAGGATCATTATCGATATTTTACAAGCATATGATGACTTTGGCCTACAAAATGATGATAGTAATTTAGAAATGATTTTACAAGGTTACTTTACTCAAATTCTTATTAAAACCGAATACGAAGTAAATGAGCTTTTAATCATAAAATTATTTTTATTAAGATTAGTTCATCCCAATACACTACTAGATGAGAAAGAAAAACATAAATGTACAATAATAGCTAACAATATTTTACAACAATTAGATAAGTTCGATCTTGATTATGTATTTATTGTTAGAGATTCCTTACTTTTATTACTTGGAATATTTGAAAAAATGAGTGATTATACTCGATTTGAAAAAATTCTTCAAGAATTGAATGATTTAACATCTAAAACCTACGACTATCAGAAAAAACCTAT
>JAGZVW010000078.1:0-3821 GCA_018379295.1 Streptococcus parasanguinis
CTACTACGCTGATTTCATCAGCTTTTACAGCCCTACTCAACTGTGCGGAGGTGGGACGACGAAATCGAATTCTAACGAATGACCGATTTCTGTCCCACTTTCTTTTTCTTATGCATGTGGGGGGAGCCATGAAAGGTCAAACTGGAGCAATTGGGCTTCAAGGAGATCTTGATGGGAAATCTCTTGTTTCTCTTTGCCATCTAATAGGGCTTTTTGGATGAAATAGGCGCCTGCAGTGTGTGAGTTGGCGCAAATTTTGAGCTCATGATTTGGAAGATGGAGAAGAACTTCTTTAAAGAGAGGGAGGCCCAGATCATAGATTGGTTTTCCTGGGCAGGTTGGGTAGAGTCCAAGGACCGACCAGATGTACCAAGCAGATAGGCTACCGTTGTCCTCATCACCTGGATAGGCTTGGAAATCTTGATGAAAAGCTTGAGAACGGATCTGGTGGATCAGGAGATTGGTGTATTCGGGATGAAGGCTGTGACGGAAGAGGTAGGGAATGTGAAAGCTGGGTTGATTGGAGATGGCGATCTGCCCAAATGGGGCTTGGGCCATTTCACTCATTTCATGGATTTCATAGCCATATCCTCTTACATCAAATTGAGGTTTTTGATTGGCTAGATCCAGCAGTCGTTGGGTAAAGGCTTTTTTACCGCCCATTAGCTCTATCAGGCCGGAGAGGTCGTGTAAGGCTCCAAAAGTAGCCTGGGTTGCAGAACATTCTGCATAATCTCCTCCCCAGCTGGTAGGAGAGAAGGGTTCTTTAAAGTTTCCATTGGTGGATCGTGCTCTCATAAAGCCTGTTTGGGTATCATACAATGTTCGGTAGGAGAGGCTGGAAGTAGCATACTGAGTAGCCGTTTCTGTCTGACCCAATTGCTTGGCAACGGTAGCAATGCAAAAATCACTATAGGCATAATCGAGGCTATGGCTCACACTTTCGTGAAAATCATCGGGTAGGTAGCCAAGGGCCTTGTAGCTTTCATTACCATGGCGACCAAAATGTTGAGTGGGGTCTATTTTTTGAGCCGTCTGGAGCATGGCTGTCAGCATGTTTTCATGTAGGTCTGGTGCGATCCCTTTTGTGACAGCATCCGCAAAGACACCATCGATGAGGGTACCTGGCATCATTCCTCGTTCATCTGGGGCCAACCATTTTGGTAGAAAACCAGTATCCTTGTATGTATTTAAAAATCCTTCGAGAAAGTGACGGTAATAATCGGGGTAGACAAGGCTAAAGAGCGGAAAAGATGTTCGGAAGAGATCCCAGAATCCGATATTGGTATAAGCTTTTCCTGGTTTGATTTCATTATGAGTAACATCCAGGTGCCAGTCATTTCCCTTGGTATCTGTTTCGTAAAAGGTTTGAGGGAAAAGGAGGAGTCGGTAAAGGCAATGGTCGAAAAAGGCTTGGTCACGCCCTCCGGCATCTTTTACTTCAATTCGTTTTAGCAGCTGATTCCATTGATCGGCTGCTTCTTTTTTAGCTTCCTCTAGGGAAAGGTGGGGAAGATGACTGTGAGCCATGTCTTGGGACAGATAAGAAGTTCCTAATTGGACGGTCACTTCCTTGCTAGCAAAGGTCAGGAAAAGATCTTGATCGATGTGAGTGACGCTCTCAATCGGCTGGCTAAATTGCCACTGGAGATAGAAAGAGTAGGAAGTATCTGCGGTATGGGCCTGATCCAGAATGTGGAAGTGGCAGGTTTGGTCTGTCAGAGTCAAGTCCTCTAGTTCCTTTGTTGCATGAAAGCAGAGAGTCAGCTTTTCTGGTGCTCGAAAGCGCATGACAGCCCCGTAGCGGCTTGGAACCAGCTCACTGTGAATCTGATAACGTTCCGAAAAAATCCGAAGGTAGTGGGGCTGGAAAACGGCTTCTTTCATCGAATAACTGCTTTGGCGACGGAAGAGGTCGGAACTTGCAATTTCTCCTGTGATGGGCGTGATGAGGCACCAAGCGTAGTCTCCTATCCAAGGACTAGGCTGGTGGGTGAGACGAAATCCCTGAAAAATAGGGAGATTGGGGTTGAAAAACCAAGCTCCTTGTTCGTGTGTCGTCTGGGGAAGGAAGTAGTTCATCCCAAAAGGGACTCCGGTATAAGGGAGGGTGTTCCCGTGCGAATAGTGGGGATGATTATCGCTTCCCCAGCGGGTATCGATGGTTTGGCAATGTGTGCGCATCTTGTCTCCTTTTTCTTCATCAACCTTAAATGATCTGTGTTTTTCTTGGAACACGCGGTGGTATTTTCTTCATTGTATCAAAGTGTTGTCAAATATGATAGCGTTTTTATCAAATGGAAAATTTAGTAGAAAAAGGGCTATAGTTTGCGTATGTATTTCCCTTTTGAAATCTTTTATACTGAATAGGAAAGAATCGATACGTGTGAGGAAAATAAATGACCTATTCAAAAGAAATTGTGCGAGAATGGTTGGATCAAGTGGCTGAGCGAGCTAAGGAGTACCCTGAGTGGGTGGATGTCTTTGAACGTTGTTATACAGACACTTTGGACAATACAGTTGAAATTTTAGAAGATGGCTCAACCTTTGTGTTAACAGGGGACATCCCAGCTATGTGGTTGCGTGACTCAACGGCTCAATTGAGGCCTTATCTTCATGTGGCTAAACGAGATCCCCAATTGCGTCAGACCATTGCTGGTTTGGTCAAACGCCAGATGACCTTGATCCTCAAGGATCCCTATGCCAACTCTTTCAATATTGAGGAGAACTGGAAAGGCCATCACGAGACCGACCATACTGATTTGAATGGCTGGATTTGGGAGCGCAAGTATGAGGTGGATTCGCTGTGCTATCCCTTGCAGTTGGCTTACCTCCTTTGGAAGGAAACTGGTGAGACTAGCCAATTTGATGAAACCTTTGTCACAGCGACCAAGGAAATCCTTCATCTCTGGACAGTGGAGCAAGACCACAAGAATTCCCCTTATCGCTTTGTTCGGGATACAGACCGTAAGGAAGATACGCTGGTGAATGACGGCTTTGGGCCAGATTTCGCTGTGACAGGCATGACCTGGTCAGCCTTCCGTCCAAGTGATGACTGCTGTCAGTATAGCTACTTAATCCCGTCCAATATGTTTGCAGTGGTTGTCTTGGGTTATGTGCAAGAAATCTTCGCAGCATTGAATCTAGCCGATAGTGACAGCATCATTGCAGATGCCAAACGCTTGCAAGCGGAGATTCAAGAAGGAATCGAAAACTACGCCTACACCACTAACAGCAAGGGAGAGAAAATCTATGCCTTTGAGGTAGACGGTTTGGGAAATGCTAGCATCATGGATGATCCGAACGTTCCAAGTTTGTTGGCAGCTCCTTATATGGGCTACTGCGCTATTGACGATGAAGTCTACCAAGCTACTCGTCGGACGATTTTGAGTCCTGAAAATCCATACTTCTATGAAGGGAAGTACGCAAGTGGGCTCGGAAGTTCTCATACCTTCTATCGCTATATTTGGCCGATTGCCCTGTCCATCCAAGGATTGACAACAAATGATAAGGCTGAGAAAAAATTCTTGCTGGACCAGTTGGTTGCCTGCGATGGAGGCACGGGTGTCATGCACGAAAGTTTCCATGTAGATGATCCAACCAAGTATTCACGCGAATGGTTCTCATGGGCCAACATGATGTTCTGCGAATTAGTCTTGGATTACTTAGATATCCGCTAATACTCTTCGAAAATCTCTTCAAACTACGTCAGCTTCGCCTTGCCGTATATATGTTACTGACTTCGTCAGTTCTATCTACAACCTCAAAGCAGTGCTTTGAGCAACCTGCGGCTAGCTTCCTAGTTTGCTCTTTGATTTTCA
>JAGZVW010000079.1:0-3583 GCA_018379295.1 Streptococcus parasanguinis
AAGCTGATGAAATCAGCGTAGTAGAGCCCACTCAACCACTGCGTCTTGCTCGACAATCCAAAAACAATTGAGAGGCTAGGACTTTTGTCCCAGCCTCTTGGTCCAGTTTCGTGAAACTGCTTCATCTTCTTCTAGTTGCGCCACTAGTTGATCGATTCCATCGAATTTGACCATCTCTCGAATCTTATCTAACCAGCGAATGGTCAGGGTATGACCGTAGATATCTCCTGAAAAATCAAAGAGATTGACTTCGAAACGAAGCTCTTTCCCATCAAAGGTGACATTTTTCCCGACAGAAGCCATCCCACGGTAGGTCTGCCCTTTAAAATCGACATTGACTACATAAACGCCATCTGATGGAAGATAGGTCCGATCAATCGGTGCTAGATTAGCGGTAGGATAGCCAATGGTACGGCCACGTGCATCTCCGTGCACGACGATTCCCCGACTGGATAAAGGGTGACCAAGTAGACGGGCAGCTTCTTTGACGCGTCCTTCTAGGATAGCTTGACGAATGCGGGTTGAACTAATCTTTTCCCCCTGATCCAATACAGGAGAAATGACTTCCACTTGACCATCAAAATAAGCAGCTAAGTCAGAGGCCGTTTTATTATCAGAGCCAAAACTATAATCAAATCCAGCAATTAAAACTCGGGCTCTCAAGGCTTTGACAAATTGATCGACAAATTCTTTGGCTGTTTTAGAAGAAAAATCGGTCGTAAAATCAATGAGGAAGAGCTCATCCACACCTAGTTCGTTTAATTTTTGGAACCGATCCTCAGGACTTTGCAAATGGAGTAGTAATTCTGGTTGGTAGCGAACAAAGGCTAACTTAGGAGATTCAGGGAAGGTTAACAAAGCGACCTTCAAGCCTTTTTCATCCGCTATCTGACGCGCCTTTTTAAAGAGTTCTTGATGCCCCAGATGCAGGCCATCAAAGTAGCCCAGAACCAAAACTGTCTCATTCTCCAAATGGATCTGGTTAGCAGTAGTTATCGTACGAATATTCATGAATTTATTGTAACACACTTTCTGTTAGAAAAACTTTTCGAGGTTTGTAAAGTTCTTCCCTTTTCTCCAAAATGGCTACCAATTTCCCTTGGTAAAAAGCAGCCAACTCCCTGGCTTCGCTCTCAACTGGAATAAAGCGTCCCACTTGGACTTCGCCGACCTCTTCTACTGTCAGCTCTACTTTTTCCAGATCTCCGGTGCCAATCTCAAGTGGGTGAAGGAAGCTCAAATCTCCTTGCCCCACTTTTTCAGCCACTTCTTCTAAGGTCAGGGCATCATCCAGTGACAAACCGGCAGCACTGGTTCGTGTTAAGTGGGACATGTGAGCCGCATAGCCCAGTTTTTGACCAAGGTCCACCGACAAGGTCCGGATATAGGTCCCCTTGCTGCATTTGACCCTGAAGCGAAAACGGGCTAGTCCTTCCTCGTAGCCAATCTCACCGATGCGCGTGAATTCATAAATCGTCACCTGTCGGACAGGACGTTCCACTTCTTCTCCTGCCCGCGCATATTCATAGAGCTTACGCCCATTGACCTTGACCGCTGAATACATAGGCGGCACCTGCTCCATCTCTCCCACCATCTGGGCAATCATACGGTCCACCTCTTCTGCATCTAAAGGGGCTTCCACTGGGGTTCGCTCTAGGACATCCCCGCTGGCATCCTCCGTTGTGGTAGAAAATCCCAAAGTGATTTCGCCCTCATAGACCTTGCCTTCATCTTGCATAAATTCGACCATCCGGGTCGCCTTGCCAACTGCAATCGGAAGCACTCCCACCACATCAGGATCCAGCGTTCCCCCATGGCCAATCTTCTTGGTACCTAAGATTTTTCTCAGTTTAAAAACCGCATCATGGGAGGTCATTCCTGCTTCTTTTTTTAAGTTGATAATTCCGTCCATCTGATTTGCTCTTTCTAACTCATGTGTGACCATCCGGGCCACCGACCCTTTATTATACCATGAAACGAGACTTCTTGTCCCTGTTTCCCCCTTCCTGATGAGCTTCCAAAAAATCCCGTAGCAGATTTCAGACTTTTTAAAATGGGTTTGATACAATAGAAAGCGAAAGAAGGTGTAACATATGTTAATGTATGATGTTATTGTGATTGGATTTGGTAAAGCTGGTAAAACTCTTGCAGCGAAATTATCAAGCCAAGGAAAAAAAGTCGCTCTGATTGAAAAGAGCAAGTCTATGTATGGTGGTACTTGTATCAATATCGCTTGTATTCCAACTAAGACCTTGATCGTCGCAGCGGAAAAAGGCTTGGATTTTGAACAAGCTATGAGTGAAAAAAATGCGGTCACTACTCGTCTCAACGGCAAGAACTACGCAACGATTGCTGGAACGGGTGTAGACATTATCGATGCGACAGCCCGCTTTGTGTCCAACAAGGTCATCGAAATTCAAGTTGGAGATGAAAAGGAAGAATTGACAGCTGAAACCATTATTATCAATACTGGTGCTGTGCCAACTATCCTTCCAATCCCAGGATTGGCTGAAAGTAAATTTGCAGTGGATTCAACCGGTATTCAACGTTTGGAAAACCTACCAAAACGCCTGGGCGTCCTTGGTGGTGGACCAATCGGATTGGAATTCGCCCACCTCTACAATACCTTGGGTAGCCAAGTAACAGTATTGGATGCTTCTGAAGCATTCTTGCCACGGATCGAGCCAAGCATCGCAGCTCTTGCAAAAGGCTACCTGGAAGAAGATGGTATTCAATTCTTGCAAGGCGTTCATACCCAAGAAATCAAAGATGGCCAAAACAGCTTAACCGTTGTAACGGATAAGGGAGACTTCGAGTTCGATATCCTTCTCTACGCAACAGGACGGAAGCCAAACACAGTTGGACTTGGTCTTGAAAACACAGATATCCAAGTCACTGATCGTGGGGCAATCCAAGTCAACCGTCATTTGGAAACCAGCGTCCCTGGTGTCTTTGCAGTTGGGGATGTCAATGGTGGTCCTCAATTCACTTACATGTCACTCGATGACTTCCGCATTGTCTTCAACTATCTCACAGGCGATGGTAGCTACAATCTCGAAACTCGTAACAATTATGCGACAACACTCTTCATTGCTCCTCCACTTGCCCAAGTCGGCTTGACCGAACAAGAAGCACGCGACAAAGGACTTCCAGTTGCCGTTAAAGAATTGCCAGTTGCTGCCATGCCTCGTGGCCATGTCAACGCAGACCTCCGAGGGGCCTTCAAAGCCGTTGTCAACCCAGAAACCAAAGAAATTCTTGGAGCGACGCTCTTTGGAGAAGCTGCAGGCGAACTCATCAACCTGATCACCATGGCCATGGACAACAAGATCCCTTATACTTACATTGCAAAACAAATCTTTACCCACCCAACCATGGCAGAAAACCTAAACGATCTCTTTGCGATTTAACTAACATAAAAAAGAGGCTGGGACAAAAGTCCTAGCCTCTCAATTATTTTTGGATTGTCGAGCAAGACGCAGTAGTTGAGTGGGCTCTACTACGCTGATTTCATCAGCTTTTACAGCCCTACTCAACTGTGCGGAGGTGGGACGACGAAATCGAATTCTAACGAATTACCGAT
>JAGZVW010000011.1:0-50093 GCA_018379295.1 Streptococcus parasanguinis
CTGATTTCATCAGCTTTTACAGCCCTACTCAACTGTGCGGAGGTGGGACGACGAAATCGAATTCTAACGAATTACCGATTTCTGTCCCACTCTCTTTTCTTATTTATTCACGTTTTCCCATTTCCAGTTTTGAACTTCTGGAATGTCGTCTCCGTTTTCACGGATGTAGTCATGGTGGAAGGCGATTGTTTCATCCATCTTCGCTGCAAATGCGCTTGCTGCATCTCCAAGAGCTGCATTAGCTGCATCTTGTGCCAAGTGGAAGCGATCCAACTCAGACATCACACGCATATCAAATGGTGTGGTGATATCCCCGTTTTCACGGTAACCATGTACACGAAGGTTATGGTTATGACGGTTGAAGAAGATATCACGGATCATGCCTTCGTAACCATGGAAGGCAAAGATGACTGGTTTATCCGTTGTGAAGACTTTGTCAAATTCTTCATCTGAAAGTCCACGCGCATCAACGGATGGGTGACGCAATTTCAAGATATCTACCACATTGACAAAGCGGATCTTCAATTCTGGGAAGGCTTTGTGCAAGATTGTGATGGCTGCAAGAGCTTCTAAGTTTGGCTCTGTACCTGCAGCTGCAATGACAAAATCTGGCTCTTCATCTGCTGAAACAGTTGATGCCCAATCGATCACCTTGTAGCCTTCACGAACCAATTCTTCTGCTTCAGCTGCTGAGTAGAATTGTGGACGTGGGTGTTTTGAAGAAACGATCAAGTTGATCACATCTTCTCCCTTGAAAGCTTCATCCATCACTGCAAGCAAGCTATTGGTATCTGCTGGCAAGTACTCACGGATATATTCAGGAGTTTTCTCAGCCAAGTGAGTCAAGATACCTGGATCTTGGTGAGTGTAACCATTGTGGTCTTGTTGGAAGACAGTTGAAGTTGCAATCAAGTTCAAGGCTGGGTAGTTTTTACGCCATGTTGTATGTGTCTTAGACTTACGCAACCATTTGAAGTGTTGAGTGATCATAGAATCTACAACACGAAGGAAGGATTCGTAAGAAGCAAAGAATCCATGACGACCTGTCAAGACATATCCTTCAAGCATTCCTTCTGCTTGGTGCTCTGACAATTGAGAGTCAATGACACGACCAGCAGGGCTCAAGGCTTCATCGTAGTCTGGTTTCATACGTCCTAACCATTGACGGCTTGTACGAGTGAAGACTTCTTGAAGACGGTTTGATTTGGTTTCGTCTGGACCGAAGATACGGAAGTTATCTGGGTTTGCATCTACTAAGTCTGCCGCATACTTACCAAATTCGATCATGTCTTGAGCCATGATTTCACCTGGTGTGTTAAATTGAAGAGCATGTTTCTTCCAATCAGCTGTGTTCATTGGTTTGATCACACCAGCATTTGTGATTGGGTTCATCGCCATGCGACGGTCACCTTTTGGTGCAATTTCCGCAATTTCCGGAACTAGTTTACCAGTTTCGTCGAACAATTCAGCTGGACGGTAAGATTCCAACCATGAAAGAAGAGCATCGACATGCTCCATGTGGTGAGCATCTACTGGGATTGGAACTTGGTGCGCACGGAATCCACCTTCGATTGGTGTTCCTTCCCATGCTTTTGGACCAGTCCAACCTTTAGGAATACGAGCAATCAAGACAGGGTATACTGGTTGAGTTGCTTCTTCAGCAGAACCTTTACGAGCTTCTGCTTGGACTTTCTTGATTTCTTCAATTGCTTCATCCAATTTTTCAGCGAACAAAGCGTGTGCAGCTTCATGGTCTTCTGAAATTGCAGTGACATTCGCAAAGATTGGTTTCCAACCAAGACCTTCAAAGAAGAGGGCCAATTCTTCGTCTGTTTTGCGTTCGAAGATGGTTGGGTTGTGGATCTTTCCACCATTGAGGTAGAAGATTGGAAGGATCGCCCCATCGTTGACTGGGTTCAAGAAGGTATTTGACAACCAACCAGCCATCAATGGACCTGTTTCTCCTTCACCGTCACCGATAACTGTAGCAGCAATCACATCTGGATTATCCAATACAGCACCTGCAGCGTGAGAAAGGGCATAACCAAGTTCTCCACCTTCGTGGATAGATCCTGGTGTTTCAGGCGCCGCGTGAGAAGCGATTCCTCCTGGGAATGAGAAGATCTTACACAAGTGTTTGAAACCTTCTTCATTTTGTGGGATGTTTGGATTCAATTCAGTATAAGAACCATCTAAGTAAGAGTTCGATACCATTACTTGTCCACCGTGACCTGGTCCTTCAATGTAGAACATATCCAAGTCGTATTTGTTGATGGCACGGTTCAAGTGAGCATAGATAAAGTTTTGCCCTGGTACAGTTCCCCAGTGTCCGATTGGGTGAGCCTTCAAGTCATTTTCAACGACTTTGCGCTTCAACAATGGGTTATCTTTCAAGTACATTTGAGCAGCTGAAATGTAGTTGGCTGCACGCCACCAAGCGTCTACTTTATCCAAGTAAGCTTTGCTGTTATAATCGACAGTCATCTTGTCTCCTCACAATTTCTAGACAGGTCTGTTGAACAACCTGTTCGTTTGATCAATAGTTTAAACAATCTGTTTTCACGACAAACAGATGATATTGAAGAAAATATTCAATATTACTTCTATTCTATCAAGAATTTCCCTTTTTGTACATCAGAAAGTAAGAAAAATATTCTTTGAACGTCAAATTTTAATTTCCCACTAAAGTGGTTCCATTCCCTACAGGGATAGGTTTTAAAAAAAGACTTTGCTGATTTTTGCAAACGAGCAAAGTCCCAAATGAAATGGAGGAGGTTAAATGACTTTTTGACCTTTCTTGTAGACATCTGTCACGAGATTTGTCGCAAAGAAATAGAAGAGATAATCTAGATTAGGTGCATCGTAAATCGTGATGTCTGCCTGTTTGCCAACATCGAAAGAGCCGATTGTTTTAGCACGATCAACTGAATAGGCCGCATTGATGGTCACTGCATTGAGAATTTCTACTGGAGTTAGGCGCATCATGAAGCAACCCAGATGCATGGCAAACTGGAGATTGGCTGTTGGACAAGACCCTGGGTTGCTATCTGTTGTCAGGGTGATGGCCATGCCAGCGTCCAACATCTTACGAGCCGGTGCATAGGTATCTTCCATGAGGCTGAAGGTTGTAGCTGGCAAAAGATTTCCAATCACTTTTGCTGCAGCTAATTTTTGAATGCCTTCATCGGTAATCACCATCAAGTGTTCTGCACTAGTAGATTCCAATTCGGCCGCCACATCCACGCCACCAATGGATTCGATTTCATCGGCATGGATCCGCAGCTTGAAGCCCATCTCCTTAGCTTTTGAAAGAAGATAGCGAGATTCATCTGCTGTAAAGACACCTTTTTCACAGAAGATATCACAGAACTCAGCTAGCTTTTCTTCCTTCACTTTGGGAAGCATTTGCTCCACAATGAGATCTAAATATTCTTGGGAACGGCCCTTGTATTCTATGGGAATCGCATGGGCTGCCATAAAGGTTGATACCAAGTCTATTTGATGACCACGGTCCAGTGCAGCCACAACATCCAACTGGCGTTTTTCAGTTTCCCAATCCAAACCATAGCCACTCTTGGCTTCGACAGTAGTCACCCCATGACGCAACATGTAATCCAACAGTCGTTTGGACTTGTCATAGAGATTTTCAAAAGAAGCTTCCCGTGTCGCCCGAACCGTGCTCAGAATTCCACCGCCTTGGGCGAGGATGTCTAAGTAAGAAACACCCGCTAATTTTTTCGCAAATTCATGTTCCCGACTACCTCCATAGACCAAGTGGGTGTGGCAGTCAATCAGGCCAGGAGTCGCAACTTTTCCTTCACAGGATTTCACTTCCGTATGGTCATCGATCAGTTCAGGGTCTGGTTGACCTGTCCCAACTGCAAGAATCTTTCCATCTTTAATGGCGATATAAGCATCGGAAAGAATTTTTGCCTCTGCCATCTCCTTGCCATAGAGAGGATGACCCAGATCATTCGGACAAAACAATTGGTTAAAGTGGGTTAATAGGATATCAGCAGACATATGAAAACATTCCTTTCTATTTCCATTGTTATTCATTTTACAATTCTACAGGAAAAGCGTCAAAAAAAAGTCAAAAAGTTTCTCCCTCATTATTTTTTGCTTTATTAAAAATTAAATTTATTTTTGACTCTTTATTGACGTTTCTTGGATACAATAAAGAAAATATAAATTCATAGTCTACACATAAGGAGGTTCCTACTATGTCATTTATAGACGAGAAAGAAATTGCAGCTGCTATGTCTGTCAAACTTGACTTTGATGTCCTTCCTGAAAAGGCAACTTTTCAAGAAGGCATCCGTCGTGCACCTGATAGAGGCTTCCGCTTAACGCAAGCTCAGACTGAGATTGCTCTTAAGAACGCTCTGCGTTACATCCCTAAAAAATTCCACCAAGAATTGATCCCAGAATTTCTGGAAGAACTAAAAACTCGCGGTCGGATCTATGGCTATCGCTTCCGTCCAAAAGATCGGATCTACGGAAAACCAATCGATGAGTACAAAGGAAAATGCACTGCTGCTAAGGCTATGCAGGTCATGATCGACAACAACTTGAGCTTTGAAATTGCCCTTTATCCATATGAATTGGTCACTTATGGGGAAACAGGATCTGTCTGCGCCAACTGGATGCAGTACAACTTGATCAAGAAATACTTGGAAGTCATGACAGAAGACCAAACCTTGGTGGTTGAATCTGGTCACCCTCTAGGCCTCTTCAAATCGAAACCAGAAGCTCCTCGTGTCGTCATTACTAACGGTCTCTTGATTGGTGAATATGACAATATGCGCGACTGGGAAATCGCTGAAGAAATGGGAGTAACCAACTACGGTCAGATGACGGCTGGTGGCTGGATGTACATCGGTCCTCAAGGGATCGTTCACGGTACTTTCAACACCCTTCTCAATGCTGGTCGTCTTAAACTCGGTGTGCCTGATGACGGCGACTTGACCGGTAAACTCTTTATTTCATCTGGTCTCGGTGGAATGAGCGGAGCTCAAGGGAAAGCAGCTGAAATCGCAAAAGCGGTGGCCATCGTTGCAGAAGTGGACCGCTCTCGGATCGAAACCCGTCACTCTCAAGGCTGGATTAGCCAAGTGACCGACAGTGCCGAAGAAGCTGTGAAATTGGCTCAAGCAGCCCTTGAAGCTGGTGAATCCACTTCGATTGCCTACCATGGTAATATCGTAGATTTGCTCGAATATGTCAATGAACACCAAGTTCACGTTCATCTCTTGTCTGACCAAACCTCTTGCCACAACGTCTATGATGGTGGCTATTGCCCAGTTGGCATCAGCTTTGAAGAGCGTACACGTTTGCTGGCAGAAGACAAAGAAACCTTCCGCCGTTTGGTTGATGAAACCTTGGCTCGTCACTTTGCAGTGATCAAAGCCTTGACGGCTAAAGGTACTTACTTCTTCGACTACGGTAATGCCTTCATGAAATCTGTTTACGACTCAGGCATCAAGGAAATTTCTAAGAATGGCTTGGATGACAAGGACGGCTTCATTTGGCCATCTTATGTAGAAGATATCATGGGACCTATGCTCTTTGACTATGGATACGGTCCATTCCGTTGGGTCTGCCTCAGCGGTAAACATGAAGACTTGATTGCAACTGACCACGCAGCGATGGAAGCGATCGATCCAACTCGTCGCTACCAAGACCGCGACAACTACAACTGGATTCGCGATGCGGAAAAGAACCAACTGGTGGTTGGTACACAAGCGCGTATCCTCTATCAAGATTGTATGGGCCGTGTCAACATTGCTTTGAAATTCAATGAACTCATTCGCCAAGGCAAGATCGGACCGGTCATGATCGGACGTGACCACCACGACGTATCTGGTACAGATGCTCCATTCCGTGAAACATCAAACATCAAAGATGGTTCGAACGTCACTTGTGACATGGCGGTTCAATGTTACGCCGGTAACGCTGCTCGCGGTATGAGTCTCGTTGCCCTCCACAATGGTGGTGGTACTGGTATCGGTAAAGCTATCAACGGTGGATTTGGTCTCGTCCTAGACGGTAGCCACCGGATCGATGAAATCATCAAGTCTGCCATTGCCTGGGATACCATGGGCGGGGTTGCTCGTCGGAACTGGGCACGGAACGATCATGCTATCGAAACAGCGATCGAGTACAACCGTCTCCATGCAGGAACAGACCACATCACCATTCCTTATCTGGCAGATGAAGATTTGGTCAAAGAAGCCGTTCAAAAATTGTTTTAACATCAAAAAATAAAAACTGAGAAAGGGGAGGAAAATACAAAAACTCCTCCTCCCCACCTTCTCCTATAAAAAGAGGTAATCATATGGCAAAAATTGTTGAGTGTATTCCAAACTTCTCTGAAGGACGCAATCAAGCTGTGATCGACGGATTAGCAGCAACAGCAAAAAGTATTCCAGGTGTCACTTTACTAGACTACTCGTCTGATGCCAGTCACAACCGCAGCGTCTTTACACTCGTTGGGGATGAAGAAAGCATTCAAGAAGTAGCTTTCCAATTGGTGAAATACGCTTCTGAAAATATTGATATGACCAAGCACGAAGGCGAACACCCTCGTATGGGGGCAACAGACGTTTGTCCATTCGTTCCGGTTAAAGATATCACTACAGCTGAATGCGTTGAGATTGCTAACAAAGTGGCTGAACGCATCAATCGTGAATTAGGTATTCCAATCTTCCTTTACGAAGATGCTGCAACTCGTCCAGAACGGAAGAACTTGGCTAAAGTGCGTAAAGGACAATTTGAAGGAATGCCAGAAAAATTGTTGGAAGAAGACTGGAAGCCAGACTACGGTGAACGCAAGATTCACCCAACTGCAGGGGTTACAGCTGTCGGTGTCCGTATGCCACTAGTTGCTTTCAATATCAACCTTGACACAGACGACCTAGAGATTGCCAATAAGATTTCTAAAATCATTCGTGGATCAAGCGGTGGATACAAATACTGTAAAGCGATCGGTGTCATGCTAGAAGATCGCAACATCGCCCAAGTCTCCATCAACATGGTCAACTTGGAACAATTCCCATTGTATCGTGTTGTGGAAACCGTTCGTTTCGAAGCGCAACGCTATGGTGTTCGCATCATCGGAACAGAACTCATTGGACTGGCTCCTGCTAAGGCTTTGATCGACTCTGCTGAATACTACTTACAATTAGAAGACTTTGACTACAGCAAACAAGTCTTGGAAAATCACTTGTTGGGTTAGAAAGGGAGTTCTATGAAACTAGTTGACTTAAGTATTACGGAGTTTGCCAAGGTCCTTGGTTCGGATGCTCCAGCTCCAGGTGGTGGTTCTGCTGCTGCCCTATCCGCTGCAAATGGGATTTCCCTTACAAAAATGGTCTGTGAACTGACCATTGGAAAGAAAAAATACGCAGAATTTGAAGACCACATCAAAGCGGTTCACGAAAAAAGCGCTCACCTCCAAGACCAATTACTAGAAGCCATCGACAAGGATACAGAAGCCTTCAACGTCGTATCAGCTGTCTTTGATCTTCCAAAAGAAACGGAAGAAGAGAAAGCTGCTCGTCGTGAAGCCATGCAAAAAGCTTTGAAACATGCGACAGTATCTCCTTTCTCTATGATGGAGCTCATCGTTGAGGCTCTTGAAACCACCAAAGATGCTGTTGGCAAGTCCAACACCAATGCGGCGAGTGACCTAGGGGTAGCTGCTCTGAATCTTAAAGCTGGCCTTCAAGGGGCTTGGCTTAATGTCTTGATCAACATTTCAGGAATCAAGGACCAAGACTTTGTCCAAGAATACCACGGTAAGGGACTCAAACTCCTCCAAACCGGTTCTGATCTTGCAGATAATATTTACCAAACCATTTTAGAAAGTCTATCTTAAACCTAGCAAATAAAAATAAAGAAAGAAGGGATTCTATGGTTTTATCGGATATTGAAATTGCCAATTCTGTCCAAATGAAGCCCATCACCGATATCGCTGCTGAACTTGGATTGACCGAAGACGATATTTCGCTCTACGGAAAATACAAGGCAAAAATTGATAGCAACCAACTGGAACAACTCAAGGATAAGGAAGATGGAAAGCTGATCCTCGTGACGGCCATCTCTCCGACACCTGCTGGAGAAGGAAAGACAACCACCTCTGTTGGCTTGGTCGATGCTCTTTCAGCTATTGGTGAAAAAGCCGTCATTGCCCTCCGCGAACCGTCTCTTGGCCCTGTCTTTGGGATCAAGGGTGGAGCTGCCGGTGGCGGGTACGCCCAAGTGGTTCCAATGGAAGATATCAACCTTCACTTTACCGGAGACTTCCATGCCATTGGGATTGCCAACAACCTCCTTGCAGCCTTGATTGACAACCATATCCATCACGGCAATGAGTTGGGTATCGATTCTCGTCGCATTACCTGGAAACGGGTGGTCGATATGAACGACCGTCAACTCCGTCATATTGTCGATGGCCTTCAAGGAAAAACAAACGGGGTTCCTCGTGAAGATGGCTTTGACATCACCGTGGCTTCTGAAATCATGGCCATTCTCTGCCTCTCAGAAAATATCCTTGATCTCAAAGAACGTCTTGATCGCATCATTATTGGGTACAACTACCAAGGACAACCTGTCACAGCCAAAGATCTCAAGGCTGGAGGGGCCATGGCAGCTGTCCTCAAAGATGCCATCCATCCAAACTTGGTGCAAACCTTGGAGCATACTCCTGCCATCATCCACGGCGGACCATTTGCCAATATCGCCCATGGCTGTAACAGTGTGCTAGCTACTAAACTAGCCCTCAAATATGCAGACTATGTCGTGACAGAAGCTGGTTTTGGAGCAGACTTAGGCGCTGAAAAATTCATCGACATCAAGTGCCGCATGGCCGGACTCAAACCTGCTGCCGTTGTCCTCGTCGCAACCATTCGTGCTCTCAAGATGCATGGTGGAGTTGCCAAAGCGGACCTGGCTACTGAAAATGTCCAAGCCGTGATCGATGGTCTGCCAAACCTGGACAAACACTTGGCCAACATCCAAGAAGTCTATGGTCTACCTGTGGTCGTTGCCATCAACAAATTCCCGCTGGATACAGAAGCAGAGCTAGAAGCTGTCTATGAATCTTGTAAGAAACGCAATGTAGATGTGGTCATTTCAGATGTCTGGGCACATGGTGGAGCTGGTGGTCGTGACTTAGCTGAAAAAGTCATTCAACTGGCTCAAGAAGAAAACCACTTCTCTTATGTCTATGACGAAGAAGACAGCATTGAAACAAAATTGACCAAGATCGTCACAAAAGTCTATGGTGGTAAAGGCATCAGCTTAACACCAGCGGCCAAACGCGAACTGAAAGAATTAGAAGCTCTTGGCTTCTCGAACTACCCAATCTGTATGGCCAAAACCCAATATTCCTTCTCAGACGATGCGAAGAAAATGGGAGCACCAAAAGATTTCACAGTTAAAATCAGTAACCTTAAGGTGGCTGCCGGAGCTGGCTTCATCGTAGCTCTAACTGGTACCATTATGACCATGCCTGGCCTACCTAAAGTTCCTGCCAGTGAAAAGATTGATATCGATGCCCACGGCAATATCACTGGTCTCTTTTAAGAAAGAAGGCGTCCTATGGTGACTCTCCTTCATCTTACCCCCGCAGATTATCAAATTTCTACCTGGTCCGGTGGCCAAACCACCCAACTCTTTCTCTCCCCAGAGGGAGGAAGCTATCCAGATCGGACCTTTGACTTCCGCCTCTCTACTGCAACGGTAGAGGTTGAAAAAAGTAACTTTACCGATCTCACGGGCTACCACCGAATCTTGATGCCCTTGAATGCCTCCATTAGGCTCACCCATCACCATAAAGAAGTGGTTTTGAACCCCTTTCAAAGCTACTTCTTTGATGGGGGAGATCCTGTATCTAGCCAAGGGACTTGTCAAGACTTTAATTTGATTTACAAACCTTCTTATCAGGGGCATATGAGTGCTATATCCCCAAAAGAGAGTGTCAAAAGTCAGAGTCGCTATCAATTGATCTATGCTCTCTGTCCACTAACACTCAAATGGGGAACCAATCATTCTCAAACTCTCCAAACTCACGAGCTCCTGGTGATCGAACAAGCATCTCCTCTTCAAGAGATGACAATCACGTTTTTACCCCATCAGTCTGGGGAGCAACCGATTGCTATCTGGACTGGACTACAATAATGTTCACAAAGGAGAAACATTATGAACGGAGCACATAAACAGTCGATTGAGGAACAAGAAAAAGCGAAATTCAGCTTTAGCGGTGCCACTCTTTACGGTATCAACGCCGTCATCGGATCTGGTATCTTCCTCCTCCCTCAAAAAATATATTCTGGCCTCGGACCAGCTTCTCTAGCTGTCATGTTCGGGGTTGCCATTCTCGTCATGCTACTATCGGCCTGTCTGGCTGAAACAGCTGGCTACTTCGACAAAAACGGTGGAGCCATGCAATACTCAAAAGCCGCTTTCGGAGACTTCGTTGGCTTTAACGTTGGGATTCTCGGTTGGGCCGTTACCGTTATCGCTTGGGCTGCCATGTTAGCCGGTTTTGCTAAGATCTTCATCATTACCTTCCCAGCATTTGAAGGCTACAACCTTCCGATCAGTATCGGTATGCTGATTCTCTTGAGTCTGATGAACATTGCCGGCCTGAAAACCTCTAAGATGTTTACTCTGACAGCTACTGTTGCAAAATTAATTCCAATTGTCCTCTTCTCACTCTTTGCCATCTTCTTCATTTCCGGTGGCGTGAGCAAGGGCAACTTCACACCTTTCCTTCAATTGGAAAGTGGAACAAGCCTCTTCAGTTCCATTTCTAGTACAGCCGTCTACATCTTCTACGGTTTCATCGGATTTGAAACCATGTCTATCGTTGCAGGGGAAATGCGCAACCCTGAAAAGAACGTTCCCCGCGCTATCCTAGGTTCTATCAGTATTGTATCTGTTCTCTACATGTTGATCATCGCAGGAACAATCGCCATGCTTGGTGGCCGCATTATGCAAACTGGTGCACCAGTACAAGACGCATTTGTCGAAATGATTGGCCCTATCGGAGCTCCCCTTGTTTCTTACGGAGCCCTCATTTCAATCGCCGGTCTAAACATCGGTGAATCCATCATGGTCCCTCGTTTCGGTGCCGCATTAGCAACTGAAAAACTCTTACCAGAGGGTCTTGGAAAAACAAACTCTAAGAATGCCCCTGTCATTGCCATTATCATCTCTGGTATCTTCGCTTTCTTACTCTTGTTATCTGGCTCTTTCGAATCATTAGCAACCTTCAGTGTTGTCTTCCGTTTCTTCCAATACATTCCAACAGCTTTGGCAGCCATCAAACTCAGAAAAATGTACCCAGACAAAAAGGTTACCTTCCGAGTACCATTTGGTCCCGTTATCCCAGTTCTAGCTGTTGTCATTAGTATCTTGATGATCGCAGGGGACAACCTGATGAACTTTGTTTGGGGTGCCATCGGTCTCGTGATCGCAAGTGGACTCTACTTTGTTTTCCACGGCGATAAACTACATAAATCGAAAACCCTTCCTCACTAATTTTCTTTACACAGTAGATGGGAACAGAGGCGGGAGCGAAGCTCGGTTTTGCTCCCTATCCCATCTAGGACTCCACGAATGTCAAACCTGAGCCCTTTTCTCTATGACTCTTTTCAATTTTTATGATCAATAGACAATGGGCCCATGTTTGGTATTCAAACCGAAGTAAACAACACTACTTCCACAGAACAACTATTCATAATCGGAGGTTTTATATGACTCAATTGATTCATTTAGATGGTAATAGCTTAACACTCGAAGAAGTCATCGCTGTAGCTCGGCACGGTGCCCAATGTGAGCTTGATGAACAAGCCAAAGAAGCCGTTATCGCATCCCGTAAAATCGTTGATGACATTGTCCGGGAAAAACGAGTCGTCTATGGTGTAACCACTGGCTTTGGTTCCCTCTGTAATGTCAGCATCTCTCCAGAAGATACTGTTCAACTGCAAGAAAACCTGATCCGAACTCACTCATCTGGCTTCGGTGATCCACTTCCTGAAGATGCCGTTCGTGCCATCATGCTGATCCGTATCAACTCACTCTTGAAAGGTTATTCTGGCATTCGTCTGTCAACTGTTGAAAAACTGTTAGAATTGCTCAACAAAGGAGTCACTCCTTATATCCCTGAAAAAGGCTCTCTCGGAGCTTCTGGAGACTTAGCACCACTTGCTCATATGGTTTTACCAATGTTGGGTCTTGGACGCGCCTACTACAAAGGAGAACTTCTCAGTGGTCAAGAAGCCTTAGATCGTGCTGGAATTGAAAAGATCCAATTAGCTGCCAAAGAAGGGCTTGCCTTGATCAATGGTACGACTGTCCTAACCGGTATCGGTGCTCTTGCGACTTATGATGGTATCCAATTGCTCAAACTCTCTGATATCGCTGGTGCTCTCTCAATGGAAGTTCACAATGGAATTACCAGTCCATTCGAAGAAGACCTTCATTCCATCCGCCCACAAAGTGGACAATTGGCAACTGCTCGCAACATCCGTAACCTTCTTGAAGGAAGCAAGAATACCACTGTTGCGACTCAACAACGGGTCCAAGATCCTTATACACTTCGCTGTATCCCTCAAATCCATGGAGCCAGCAAGGATTCTATTGCTTACGTAAAAGAAAAAGTTGAAATCGAAATCAACTCTGTCACAGATAACCCAATCATTACCAAAGAAGGACACGTCATCTCAGGAGGTAACTTCCACGGTGAACCGATGGCGCAACCATTTGACTTCTTAGGCATTGCCCTTTCTGAAATTGGGAACGTATCTGAACGTCGGGTGGAACGCTTGGTCAACAGCCAACTCAGTAAATTACCATCCTTCTTGGTCAAACACCCTGGACTCAACTCAGGCTTCATGATTACCCAGTATGCTTGTGCATCCCTTGCATCGGAAAATAAAATTTTGGCTCACCCTGCTAGTGTCGATTCTATTCCATCTTGTGAAAACCAAGAAGATTTCGTCAGCATGGGAACGACTGCCGCTCGTAAAGCAGCAGAAATTCTTAAAAACTCACGTCGCATCGTTGCTACTGAAATCATGGCAGCTTGCCAAGCCTTGGATCTCAAGCCAGAAAATCATGAACTTGGTAAAGGTACAAAACCAGCTTATGAGCTGATTCGTCAAAAACTGAACTTCATTGAATTTGACAAAGATATCGAAATCTTTGAAGAACTTAATAAAGCATCTGCTGTTGTCGAAAGCGAAGAATTCTTAGCAACCATCGAAAAAGCAGTTGACTTAAGCATTCAATACTGATACAGTAAGAATAAAGCAAAACAGAGGCTGGCGATCTTCTCAGCCTCTGCCTGCTTTCAGAAAAATAAGGGAGGCGACAAGCTTGCTCACAAACTACTATCCAATGACCTACAGCTACTACCAAGGTAGCATCGAGGACAATCCCTACACGGCCAAATGGGGAATGGTCACCAAATTTTTAGACCTAAACGACGAGACCCTCACTCCATTTGAGGGGATGACCTTTGGGATCATCGGCTTTAAGAGCGACAAAGGAGTCTATATCAATAATGGGCGTGTGGGAGCAGTCGAGGGTCCTACAGCCATCCGTTCTCAAATCGCTAAACTTCCATGGCACTGGGGAACCAATGTGACAGTGTATGATGTGGGAAATATTGACGGGCCTAACCATTCACTAGAAGAACTCCAAGAAAGTCTCTCACAAGCGATCCAGCGCATGTACCAATTAGGGATCCAACCCATTGTCCTAGGAGGCGGTCACGGAACTGCTTACGGCCACTATCTAGGGATTCAATCCAGTTTAGAAAAAGATGAACAACTGGCTGTGATCAATCTGGATGCCCACTTTGATTTGCGACCTTACGACCAAACCGGTCCCAATTCTGGAACAGGTTTTCGTCAAATGGCTGATCATGCGAAAGAAAAAGGTCAGGACTTCCCTTACCTCATCCTGGGGATCCAAGAGCACAATAATAACCTCTTCCTCTTTAATTACGTTGCTAAAACACCAAGCATTGATTTTTTAACTGGCCAAGATCTCTTCCAGATGAGCCACCAAGCCATTCTGGATCGAATCGATCAATTTTTAGAAAACCAAACCGCGATCTATCTGTCTATTGATATGGATTGCTTTGCGGTCGGCTCTGCTCCTGGTGTTAGCGCCATCCAATCACTTGGTGTCGATCCTAAACTAGCCCTCCTGCTTCTCCAACACATTGCTGCTAGTGGTAAGCTAATCGGATTTGATGTCGTGGAAGTTTCTCCTCCTCATGACATTGACAATCATACTTCAAATCTTGCTGCGACCTTTATCTTTTACTTGACCCAAATATTGGCGCAACAAAAACTGAACTAAGAAGATTTCTACACACATAAAAAGCATAGAAACACCCATTACTAGGGTATTTCTATGCTTTTTCTTCGTTTTCAGACACAATGATCTTTGTCTGAAAGGAGGCATGGCCTCTTATCCTTCACTTATGATTTAGATAAGAGACACTACAGGTCTTTTAATTTCTTAAGAAACTGACGATCTCTGTAGGGATTCAAGTGTTGCTCTGCCACCTTCTTGTAGTAATTCTTATCTTCTTTCAAGAAGGTGCTCAGGGCAGGAGCGAGCTCTTCTCCTTTCTCCTTTTGATCAGATAAGTAAGCTAATAGATAATGAACCATTCCCTTATCCCGAGAATTAGCAGATGGTTTCATCGTCATTTCTTTTCGAGCCAGATAAGCCGCAACCTTTTCTTGATCTCCTTGCTGACAAGCAATTAAGGATTGGTAAAATTCGAGCAATTCTTCCTTCCAAGGGAAGCGAACACTGGACAAAATCTTCTGAGCTCTGTCAAAACAGCGGCGAGCTTGGATCAAATCTCCCTTCCAATAATAGGCGATCCCAAGATCAATATCAAAGACGACACGGACGGAATCAACAGCTTGATCTCCCACCAAACGCAGAACCTCTTCTAAGTGGGTGACAGCTACTTGGAAATGGCCCCTAATTTGCTCGATTTCAGCGAGATAGGCCAAAGAAGCCGCAATTTGAATGGCATACTTGGCCTGCATGCTATTGGTCAAACTAAAGCAATCAATGGAGCGATACAGATGCCGGGTTGCCTGCTCCTCATCCCCAACCATCAGGTGATACAAGCCCTTCAAACGCAACTGGATCGCGATGACCTCATGATTATTAGCTTGGATGGCATCTTCCAAAGCTAAATCTGTATAATAGGCCATCTCAGAGATATTTTCCGTTTGAATGCAATAATAAATGATTTGCCGATAACCCTCTAAGAGGAAGTCGGATTGCTTGAGTTCCCGCGCATAGGAGATGACTTTTTGGATATCATGAATCCCCTTTTGATACTCCCCACTTCGAATAAAATAGCGACCTTCTAAGTACAAGTAACGCAGTTGTAAATGCTTGTATTCTCTATCTCTTTGGTGCCTTGAAAAGAGGTTATCTAATTCTTGGCGAATGCGGGATAGCTCTCCAAAAATGTCCAAATGGCTATTTGTACCATCTGATAGGAACCCCTCATCTACCTTGGAATAAATCGGAAACAGCTCATGCTCCAGCTGAAGGATTTCTTCTAAATAGGTCAACTCAAAAGATATGGAACGCAAAAGATTTTGGGATTGCTTGTATTGGTAGGCAATTTCCTTATAAAGAAGAAGGTCCGTCGAATCTTCTAAGCTTTCTTCCAATTTTTGCGCAATTTGTTGGTGGAAGAGCCGCCGTCTAGCTGGCGAAAGAAGATGGTAAAAGTACATGGCTACCAATTGCTTGCAAAATTGAACCATGAGAGCCTCTCCTTCTTCTACGATTGAGACGATCGCTCTTTCAGATAAAGGCTCGATTAATTCTGTCAAAACAGGAAGCTCTGTAGCCGTCAATTCCGCCAAGATAGACAGAGAAATTGGCTTATGAAAACACGATAGGTAGTGTAGAAGAGCCTCTTCCTCGCTGCTCATATCCCCAAGCTCCTGAGAAAGATAAGCTTGAATGATATCAGGCAAGGGTTCTAAATTTTCATTTTCTTTCCACTCTTCGATATAGCTGGATAGTAAGAACGGACTGCCTTCACTCCATTCGACCATCTGCTCCATCACTGCCGGCTCTATTGCTCCCAGTTCCCCTTTCAAGAGAGCACGACTTTCACTAGGATCAAAATTGGTCAACTCTAGTTGAGACAGCCGTTTCTCTACCTTTAAGTTCCCCAAGAAGTTGACGAAGAAAGCTGGCAGAGGCTCTTCAGCTGTAAAAATCAGTTGCCATTTCTCCTGGTTTCTTCGCTCCTCTAGTTGTTTCACTTTTTCTAGAGACACTGCATCGAACCACTGGGCGTTTTCAAGCAGGATCAGGAGCGGTTTTTCTTTGCTAAGGCTCTGAAGCTGATTCCATACCGAAATGAGATCATCCTCCTCTTCCAGAAGGGAAATTCCCATCTCATCCCCCATTTTCTCTAGCGCTTGTCTGAGATCATTCCAGGCGCTTCCTTCATAGCGCTGACTGGTAGCTTTTCCTTCCACCTTGATAAAGTTAAAACTGCGATTGGACATCAAGACCAACTGCCGCAACAGACGTTTTTTACCTGTTCCAGATTGCCCCATCACGAGAAAAGGACCAACCGCTTCACCCGTCTCGACTAAGGAAAGGTATTCCTCGAGTTGCGAGAGTTCTTGTTTCCGACCAAAAAAGGAAAGTTCACGGATATTCAAGCGATTGGTCAGTTTATGAGTTCGTTTGGCTTCCAAAACGGAGTGATAAAGTTCCTCAATCGCTCGACTGGGACGCACACTGAGCTCGCGATCCAATAAATCGACTAGCTTATAATAGGTCTCAAAAAATTTTCCTAGCTGATGATGAAAGCTATAATACTCCATCAAGAGCTGGTAGTTTTTCTCTTCAAATTCATCCAGCTCTACCAAATGATGGAGCAAGAGTTCTATACTAGAGTCTCCAAAACCGACCTGCTCAATTTTTTGATAGCAACTTTCGACATAGAGCTTCCTATAAGCATCCCGTTTTCGAGAAGCCCACTGATCAAAGTCTTCATCATCCTTGACATAGAAGCCCTCTAAAAAGTCTCCCCGATAAAGATCCAAGGCACTTAGTGGATCTCTTTCAAAGAGTTTGACATCCAAAGAAAGGCTCAAATCAGGATTAAGGGCCAAACTGCTCCGACTTGGAGAGACAATGATATCTCCTTCAAAGATTTTATTGGCTTGGTAAACCGTATTCCGTAAGTTTTTGCGAGCTACTTGGTTTTCCTTATCTCCCCAAAGGATACCGGCGATTTCATCTCGGTTGACCTGGCCCATGACTGCCAAGTAATAAAGCAAGGCCTCCATCTTCGAGAAAGAAAACCGAATAGTTTTCTGATTGAAAACAACCTTAGGGGGTCCAAATAACTTCAACTTCAGACTTTTCTTCATTGCAAGCGCCTCCAAAAACTTCATATTAATACTATAAAAAAAAAGTTGGCTTTTAGCAAGTAATTTATCCAAATAAAAAGAGACTGAGAACGATTCTTTCTCAATCTCTACACTTCCTACTAAAAGTGTTGATTAATTCACTTCAAAATTCGGTTGATGAGCAAATAAAGCCTTTGTTGCTTGGTAGACGTGGTAAGCGACATCTTCATTGTTCATGGTGTAAAGATGGACACCTGCCACATCTTGAGTAACCAAATCAACAATTTGATCGACTGCATAAGCCAAGCCAGCTGCGCGAAGAGACTTTGGATCATGCTCATACTTGTCTAAAATCGCTTTAAACTTCCGTGGGATATGAACATTTTCACAAGTCTTAAGGAGACGAAGGGCCTGATTGCGATTGAGAATCGGCATCACTCCTGCATGAATAGGAACATTGATCCCAGCTAAAGTACACTTATCTTGAAAATCATAGAAACGCTCATTGTCAAAGAAAAGTTGAGTGACCAAACTAGAGCACCCTGCATCTACCTTCTTTTTAAGATTTTGAATATCTGAAATTTGGTTTGGAGAATCCGGATGTCCCTCAGGATAGCAAGCACCAATCACCTCAAAATGGGGAGCTTCTGTTTTAATAAATTCAATCAGATCCGTTGCATAACGAAAGTCTTTTAAAGGTTCCACACCAGGGATAATATCCCCACGCAGAGCCAAAATCCGATGAACTCCTACTTCATCTAACTCATGAAGAGTATCGGCCACTTTTTCCTTGCTCAAATAGACGGCTGGCAAGTGAGCAATCGTCGGAATAGACAATTCATTTTGAATGTAATTGGCTAAAGCAACCGTCGTCTCTTTGATATTGTATTTATTATTGCTAGCGGTCACACTAATAAAGTGAGGAGCTAGCTCCTGCATATTTGCCAAAGCACGTAAGAGTTTGGCATTGCCTACTTCAGGATTTGGAGGAAAAACTTCAAATGACAGAGACGGTGTGTGTTGTGACATATTCTATCCTTTTCTTTTGTTTCTTTGATCAAGAACTCTGAGCCACTATTTCTAGGATAAGGGAACGATTCGAAAACCCTCTACACGATGATAGAAGGTCCTCGAAACATTTCTTACAAGTGTTCACGCGCTTCTTTAGCAGCATTAACGAGTTTGATCAAGCTTTCTTTTGTTTCTTTAATTCCACGAGTCTTCAAACCACAGTCAGGGTTGATCCAAACTTTGCCACTTGGTACTTTTGCCAAGATTGCTTCAATAGTGTGATCGATTTCACCGTCTTGTGGGACACGTGGTGAGTGGATATCGTAAACCCCAGGTCCAACTTCTGTTTGGAAGTTTTTGGCTTTCAACTCATCCAAGATTTCAAGGTTTGAACGGCTAGCTTCAAATGAGATGACGTCTGCATCCAAGTTGTCGATAGCTGGGATGATATCTGTAAATTCTGAGTAACACATGTGAGTGTGGATTTGTGTGTCTGGTGCAACAGTTGAGTGTACCAAACGGAAGGCTGGAATCGCCCAGTCAAGGTAGTCTTCGTACCAGTCGCTACGACGGAGTGGCAATTTTTCACGAAGAGCAGCCTCGTCGATTTGGATGATCTTCACGCCTGCAGCTTCAAGGTCAAGAACTTCATCCTTAATGGCAAGAGCGATTTGAAGAGTAGAATCCTTGATAGAGATATCTTCACGTGGGAATGACCAGTTAAGGATGGTAACAGGTCCAGTCAACATCCCTTTAACAGGTTTATCCGTACGACTTTGTGCGTAGCTAGACCATTTCACAGTGATTGGGTTGAGACGAGTGACATCACCCCAGATGATTGGTGGTTTCACCCCACGCATACCGTATGATTGTACCCAACCGTTTTTAGAGAAGAGGTAACCAGACAAGTTTTGACCGAAGTACTCAACCATATCGTTCCGCTCGAATTCACCGTGTACAAGTACGTCAAATCCAACTTCTTCTTGCCATTTGATCCATTCGTCGATCGTTTCAGCAAGGAAGGCATCGTATTCTTCTTGTGTCAATTCACCCTTACGGAAGGCCAAACGTTTGGCACGTACTTCCTTAGTTTGAGGGAATGAACCGATGGTAGTTGTTGGAAGTGCTGGAAGCTTGAAGGCTTCTTTTTGGATTTCTTCACGTTCTGCGAAAGCTGGCAAACGAGTGTAGTCTGCTTCTGTCAAAGCTGCGATACGAGCATGAAGTTCAGCATTTGCTCCAACGCGTTCTGTTGCAAAGAGTTCTTTGTTGGCAGCAAGAGCTTCTGCCCCTTGACCATTGCGGATGGCATCCAAGTCACGCAATTCACCCAATTTTTCAACTGCAAAGGCGAAGTGGTTCAAAATAGCTGGTTCAAAATCTTCGTTAGCCGTTGTAAATGGCACATGAAGAAGGGAGCAAGAAGTCGTCAAGACAACCTTTTCAGCTGGAACTTGATCCAAGATTTCCAAACTCTTTTCATAGTTGTTGCGCCAGATGTTTTTCCCATTCACAATACCTGCATAAAGGGTCTTATCAGCTGGGAAGCCACCTTTAACGAGTTCAAGTGTTTTCTTGCCTTCAACAAAGTCAAGACCAATACCATCTACTGGCAAGTTCACAAGATCATTGTAGACATCACGAACATCACCAAAGTAAGTTTGGATCAAGACTTCAAGGCCTTTCTTGTCAGCCAAGAGTTTGTTGTAGAGGTTCAAGAAGAGAGCTTTTTCTTCAGCTGACAAATCTTTGACAAGAGCTGGCTCATCGAGTTGAATACGAGTCGCACCAAGCTCAGCCAATTTGGCAAAGACTTCTTGGTAAGCAGCAACCAAGCTGTCGACGAAGTCTTCAGCTTTCACACCATCTTCAAAGTCAGATAATTGAAGGAAAGTGAATGGTCCAACGACTACTGGACGAGTGTTGATCCCCAATTCTTTAGCTTCTTGGTACTCATCAAAAATCTTGTGACCAGCCAATTTCACTTCTGTTGTTTTTTCAAATTTAGGAACGATGTAATGGTAGTTGGTGTTGAACCATTTTTTCATTGGAAGGGCACGCACATCCCCTTTTTCACCTTGGTAACCACGCGCCAAAGCGAAGTATTGTTCAAGGTCTGTCAAATCCAAGTTTTGAACAGATGCAGGCACGACGTTGAAAAGGAAGGCTGCATCAAGGAAATTGTCGTAGTGTGAAAAGTCATTTGAAGGAATCTCTGAGATGCCTTGTTCTTTAACGATGTTCCAGTGTTTTGCACGCAAGTCTTTAGCAGCTGCCAAGAGCTCGTCTGCTGAGATTTCTTTTCTAAAGTATTTTTCAGTTGTAAATTTTAATTCACGGAATTCACCCAAACGTGGGAAACCGATAATTGTAGTTGACATGTTGTGTCCTCCAAAAATTCTAATTGACACTATCATATCAGAAGATAGCCGTCTTGTATAATTGCTTTTACACGAATTTTGATATAGCTAAAAACTATAACACAGATTTAATGGGCCTTGAGACCAGAAATCAAAAGTAAAAACTAGGACTCCTTATAAATATTTCCTATAGCCCAAGCGTCCCTGAACCATTTCTGAGCGGATTTTGAGCGGATTCTGCTAGAAGAATAACCCCTAAAAAGCAAAACAGGCCTTCTCTATTGAGAAAGACCTGCTTTTATAAGGAGGTTCGTTCCTTAATTTTTCATTTGCTTCATTAGGCTAATTTGACACAAAAGGCATCCCAAGGGGCTAACTTGCCCGATTCGAGGACTTGCTCCACCTTGGTATTGGCAATGAGAACCTCTTCAACTCCATTGACAAGTGGTAAGTCTTGCTCTTGACTTGAGAGATTGACAACGACGAGGTAGGCTTGCTCTCTTTCTACCCGCTTGTAAGCAAAAATCTTGTCTGCTGCGTCCACCAATTCATAATCAGCCGTCACAAGCCAAGGATGCTCTTTTCTCAAGGCCACCAGAGCTTGGTAGGTATAGAAAATGGAGTCTGGATCTGCTAGAGCAGCCTCAACATTGATCTCTTTGTAGTTTGGGTTGACCGCAAGCCATGGTTGACCTGTCGTAAAGCCAGCTTCTGCTTCATCATTCCACTGCATCGGTGTCCGTGCATTGTCCCGACCAATATGGCGGATCTGATCCATGATCACTTCGAGTGGCACTCCTTTTTCTAAGGCTTCATGGGCATAGTTGATTGACTCGATATCTTCTACATCCTCGAGGGTCTTAAATGGATAATTAGTCATCCCGATTTCTTCCCCTTGATAGATATACGGAGTCCCCTTCATCAAGTGAAGCAGAATTGCTAAAGCCTTGGCAGATTTGACACGGTAGTCGCCATCATCCCCCCAAGTTGACACAATCCGTGGGAGATCGTGGTTGTTCCAAAAGAGGGAATTCCAGCCTTCGTCTTTTCCTAATTCCGTCTGCCACTTGGTGAAAATTTCTTTCAATTTTGGCACATCCAATTCCTTAGCGTAGTGCCATTTTGGTTGACCCGGTTGGTATTGAAGACCAATGTGTTCAAATTGGAAGACCATGGACAATTCTTGATTTTTTGGATTGGAATATTGCTTAGCAATCTCTGGAGTCGCCCCCCAAGTTTCTCCCACGGTGAGCAGATCCTTATCGCCAAAGGTAGCTTGATTCATTTCCTTCAAATAAGGATGGAGCATGGGACCATTGCTGATGATTTCCTGATCTGGGATCTTACCGATCATATCGATGACATCCATACGGAAGCCACCAATTCCCTTGTCAATCCAGAAATTCATCATGTCATAGATCTGATGACGAAGCTCCTCGTTTTCCCAGTTGAGGTCTGGTTGCTTCTTACTGAAGTTATGCAGGTAGTATTGGCCTGATGCTTCATCAAATTCCCAAGCAGAGCCACTAAAAGCAGAGATAATACCATTGGGCTCATCCCGCCAAATATAGAAATCCCGCTTTGGACTATCTGGATTTTCACGTGCTTCGATAAACCAAGCATGCTCATCAGAGGTATGGTTAACCACCAAGTCCATAATGATTTTGATCTTGCGTTTATGGCCTTCTGCGATCAATTCTTCCATATCTTCCATGCTACCAAAGATGGAGGCAATATCCTCGTAATCCGAGATGTCATAGCCGTTATCATCCATGGGACTCTTGTAGACTGGTGAGAGCCAGATCGCTGTAATCCCTAATTTTTCCAAGTAGTCTAGCTTGCTCGTGATCCCCTTGAGATCCCCGATGCCATCGCCATTACTATCCTTGAAACTCTTTGGATAAACTTGGTAAATTACGGCATTATGCCACCATTTTTGTTCCATTTTTTTCTTCTCCTTTATGATTGTGAAATCACTTTCATCTTACAATAATAGGGGTGAAATTGCAAGAATTTACAAGTCTTCATTCTCTTCACTGGAATAAATCACTTCAAAGAGACGTTGACGCAAACCTTCCTCTAAAGGCGTAATGATCTTCATCAACTGTTTCCAATCCTTGGCTGTTGAACAAGTCGCAAATAATTCATTCTTTCTATCGTAGGCCAGGTTGGCAGATTTCAAGAGCTCAAACATCCGATCTTCTTTTGCGGTAGGACGCGATTGCAGCTCACCCATCGCAATCTCCTGACTGTGATTGTCCACTAAGATAGGGGCTGTCTCAAAGGTATGGAGGAAGAACCGGTGCTGTCTCTTTTCAGGAAGCAGCGTTCGATCACCTGTTACATCCAGCCTAATCTTTCTTTCATCCCAATTGACAGTTAGGCGGGTTTCAACCCTGTTATCTCCTTCTCCTTCGACGAGTACGAAGGAACGATTGTCACCTGGGAAAAGATGCCAGTCCAGCATTTCTGGGAGCTCTACCCCTGTCTGCGGTTGTGCATCCATAGGGATGATGGCTCCTGCACGCGCAAGGACCGGAATATCCTGGCTAGCTCTAAAGACTGTAAGCTTGCCTTTTCCTTCGTACTTCCAATCATGGAAGAAATCATACCAAACTCCGTCTGGGAACCAAACACTCACAGAAGCACTATGATAGACAGGATCCAGAGCCTCTGTGATTGGGGCCACCATGAGTTCACTACCAAAGAAATATTGATTTTTAGCCTCATAAGCCTCTTCTTCGTTTGGGTAATGGTAATAGAGAGGCTGAACCAAAGGCAGTCCTTCTTCATGCGTCGCCACATTCATGGTGTAAAGATAAGGCAGTAAGCTGTGACGCAGGCGCAAATACTGCTTCATCCAGCGACAGGTCTCAGGCGAGTAAAACCACGGTTCCTTGCTGTTAAAGGCATTACAAGAACTATGGAGACGATTGATCGGGCTAAAGACCCCAAACTGCAACCAACGAAGAGCCAAGTCTTCATCGTAGTAGCCCCGCATATGGCCACCGATATCATGACTCCACCAGGTGTAGCCGATATTGGAAGCTGTGCTGGTAAAGTATGGTTGAAAGGCTAGGGATTCCCAAGTCACAATAGTGTCCCCTGAAAAACCAATCGGATACCGATGACTGCCAGGACCCCCATAACGCGATAAGATGAGACCAGCTTGGCCTTTTCGGCAATTGTCTAGATAATGATAGTGATTTAACAACCAAAGGGGATCCATCTTGCCATGACTACCTTGTTGCCAATCAATCCACCAAAAGTCCACTCCTTGATCTTCCAAAGGATGGTGGACATCTTCGAAATAAGCTTCGCGAAAGGCTGGACTATAAAAGTCAAAGCTAGCCGCTTCTTCTTTTTCAGCATCCAGTCCCAAGCGTTTTGCGACCATGGGATAAGCATCTTCGAAGGCGCGAATTCCATCTGCCGGATGGACATTTAAGGTCACCTTTAAACCACGCTCATGTAGGCCATTTAAGAAGGTAGCTGGATCAGGAATCAAATCCCGGTTCCAACTATAGCCCGTCCAACCACTTCCAAAGCGAGCAGGAATCGCTGTCTTGTGCCAGTCCATATCGATCACACTGACCGCAAGAGGCACCCCTTCTGCTTTGAATCGATCCATCAAATCTGTGTACTCCTGACTGGTATAAGGCCAATAGCGACTCCACCAGTTTCCCAGAGCATAACGTGGCAAGAGTGGGGGCTGTCCTGTCAGATGGTAAAAATCTTTTAAGGCACCTAGATAATCGCGTCCATAACCGAAGAAATACAGATCCACTTCTGGATAGGGCCGTGCTCTAAACCCGCTTTCGTCATCATACAAGTAGGAAGCGGAATCGTCTAAAAGAGCATAACCGGCCTTGCTCAAGATCCCATCTTGCAACTCCATAGCCCCATCGACCTCGTCAAGCGTCCGACTGGTCCCCTTTAAGGTCTCCGGCTGATCTCCGTAGTGCCACCGGCTCCCATAGACTGCATACTGACCCTTGAGCTCAATAAAAAGCCGATCCGGTGCAAAAGGTCCCTTTTCAAAATGGAGGTGGAGATGCTCTGTATGAAGATCTAGGACCTCTTCTGTCTCTACGACCTCACAGGCAACAGGTCCAAAATCTCGATGTTGTACAACTTGCGTCTGACCATCTTCAAAAACACCATCTTCAGAGTATTCCAAGCGCACCAAAGATTCCGTTAATACGGATATCCGATAGTTTTCTCCCTCTATGACTTGTCCTGCCATTTGTCTGTCCTCCTCTTTTTATAGGGCATCTGACTCGCCCTCTTTTCATCTGCTTCGCTTCACTAGGTAAGCGCTTACGATTTTACTATAGCACTCAAAAAAAGGCCTGTCAACACCTGACAGAGCCTTTCCTAAAATTTTATAAGATCAACTTCCCCAATGGATCAAGAGATACATGAGACTCGATCCAAACATATCTGCCAAGACATGCATGAGGAAAAATGGCAAGAGATTCTTGACGACCTTGAGGACGGACGTTAGGTGAAATTATCCAGTGGATGATTTCAGCAATCCAGGAAGTTCCATGACTAAATTAAGATACAGAGGGCGTCTGCGGAGTAAAAATTAAAAATCATATTTCTGCAGAATCATTTCACCTATTTTAGTTAAGAAATAGGTGATCAACATTCTGAGGCTGGGACAAAAGTCCTAGCCTCAGAATTGTTTTTGGATTGTTGAGCAAGACGCAGTGGTTGAGTGGGCTCTACTACGCTGATTTCATCAACTTTTACAGCCCTACTCAACTGTGCGGAGGTGGGACGACGAAATCGAATTCTAACGAATTACTGATTTCTGTCCCACTCTCAATTACACGATTAGTCTAACAAGTCTTGGATTCTATCCAGATACTGGTTGTCTGTCACCGCCATCACGCGCACCCCTTCTGGCCAGATAAAGTCGGGAGCAATCTGAATATGAAGCGGTTGATCTTCTCCATCTCGATAACCAATAATGTTGAGATGGTACTCCTCTCTGACAGCCAAGTCCTGAAGGCTTTTTCCTACCCAGCTGGATGGAACCGTAAACTCGACTACTACCACTTCTTCATCCAACTGGAAAACTTCAATCCGGTGTTGGAAAAGAACCATTTTGGCGAGGGACATGCCTGCTTCTACCTCTGGCAGGATGACCAAATCAGCCCCAATCTTTTCCAGAATTTCTTTGGTCACTTCATTTTTGACCTTGGCAATGACGTGCTCGACTCCAAGCGCCTTACAGTGCATGACAGCCAGCACACTGGACTCCAGGTTTTCACCCGTCGCGATCACGACTGTGTCACAATTCCCAATATCTGCTGCGTCCAAGAGGTCCAACTCCGTAATGTCTCCAACAATTCCAGTTGTAATCATGGATTCATACTGATTAATCACATCCTCGTGATCATCAATTGCAACAATATCCACATCCTGGTCTTGCAGGGTTTTCAGGACACTCTGTCCAAAAATTCCTAATCCTAAAATTCCAATGGTTCGATTTGCCATAAGTTTCTCCTATCCGATAATGATGTCTGCTTTAGCATATTGCAAGGCATCTGCCTTCTTAGCTTTGTAATTGTTCAAACTGACCATAAGGGTCAAGGGGCCGATCCGACCGATAAACATAAGCACCATGATGATCCCCAGCCCTGCTCCATTTAAGGTCGAGGTCACATTGGCTGTCACGCCTACTGTCGCTAGAGCCGATACTGCCTCAAAGACCAGGTACAAAAAGCGTTGACCATCCGGAGTCACGAGACAAAGACCAAAGAGTCCAAGGAGAAAAGTCAACTGGAAAATCACTGCCGTCCCCAAAGAGCGTTGGACCAAGTCTGGAGCGATGGTGCGCTTACCCAGGTTGGTATGTGGCAAGCCGAGCAACTCTTTGCGCGCTAAGAGAATCAGCACCAAGAAGGTGGTGATCTTCATCCCTCCTGCTGTCCCGCCTGGTGCTCCTCCTAGGAACATCTGTAAGAGATAGATAAAGAGCGTCACTGGCCGGACTGCTGTATAATCTAGCGAAGCAAAACCAGCCGTCCGCATACTGACGGTTTGGAAGAAGCTGACCAAAATTTTCTCTCCCAATGGGAGGGACCCAATCGTTGCTGGATTATTAAACTCGGTCAAAAGACTAGTCACTGTCCCCAAGAGGAGGATCGCAGCTGTTAACCAGAGAACCACCTTGGTATGGAAGCGAAGAGTCCGCCGTCCTGATTGATTGCGGGCCTTGGTGGCTAGGTCAAACCAGACCATGAAGCCCAAGCCCCCAGTAATAATAAGGGCAGACAAGGTCAGATTGACCAACCAATCGGTCTGGAAGCTCATCATACTATCACCTCCAAAATTATCAAAGCCCGCATTACAAAAGGCCGAGACCGCAACAAAGATGGAGTTAAAGATCCCATGCCCCCAGCCAAAGCGAGGGATAAAGCGGGTCATGAGGAGCAAGGCCCCCACTCCTTCGATGGTAAAGGTGGTAATAAAGATGGAGCGGACAAAACGGGCCAAGCTCTGGTTATTGCTAAAACTAAAACTGTCTCGAATGGTCTGCCGGTCCTTGTAACTAAGTTTTTGGCGACCTTCCATAAAGAAGAGACCGATAAAGGTCAAGATCCCTAAGCCTCCGATCTGGATCAAGAGCATACAGATCAATTGTCCCAAACCATTATAGGTCGAAGCCACCGACTGGGTAAAGAGCCCCGTCACACAGACCATGGAGACCGCTGTAAAGAGGTGGTCGATATAGCCTGCTTTTGAGCTCGCTTGCTGGACAAAAGGCAGACTCAATAAGAGCGAGCCCACCAGGATAACTAAGGCAAAGCTGAGAAATATTCGCCTTGCCGGAGACAGGCTTTTAATTTTGGCCTGCCATTGTTTAAAAAATAATTTGACTAACATAGCTTCATTGTATCATAAAAAGTGAAAAGACCTACAAGTGATGAACCATCTCTAGGCACAATTCTAGGGCCTTCTCAAAAGCTTCAGCACCCCAGTCACGCTGGTCATAATTTTCCAGGTCTGCAAGAGAATCTGCGGTAAATAGGAGCAAGCCCCAAACTGCATCACGAAGCTGGGCGACCGCTGCAAGTGAGGCACACTCCATCTCCACAACACGACACCCTTCTTCAATGCGATAGGCCACCTTGTCAGGTGTTTCTCTATAAAAACCGTCCGTCGACCAGGTCATGACCTCTTGATAAGGAATATCTTTTCCTTTCAAGACAGTTTCGATGGCGGTCAGTGCACGACTGTCCACTTCGATATAACGAGAAGGCGCTACATAATGGTAACTAGCTCCCTCATCTCGCAAGGCCTTGGTCGGGATCAAAAAGGCATTTTCTTCTATATCTACCAAGACGCCACAGCTACCCGAGGAAATGATCTTCTTCACCCCATAGCCAATCAACCAATCCATGAATTGGGCAGCAGCTGCAGATCCAACTGGCGCTTGGGCCAAGCAGACTTTCTCTCCTTGGTGCTCCATAACATAGACCGGATAGACCTTGGTAGCTGAGACAAAGCTAGCTACTTGTTTGGCTCCAACAGCTTTGGCAAAGCGATCAATCTCATCCTCCAGGAAAGCATAAACACATTTTTCGGGTAGGTGCAGGTCTAACCCCTCATGGGTCGGCATAATGACTGCCTGCGGATTGTCGTCAAACTCTAAAATGGGTATTTCATGTTTATGGATCATTGTTTCTCCTTTTTGACGAGTATTTCTTTAATGACACGGGCTGGGTTTCCTGCAAGGACCACATTGTCTCCAAAGGACTTGGTCACGACTGCTCCTGCGCCAGCAACCACATTGTCACCCAGCGTCACACCAGGAAGGATGGTGACCCCTCCTCCTGCCCAGAAATTGTCCCCTATTGTAATCGGAGCGCCATACTCCAGACCAGAATTGCGCTCGTCTGGATCCAGTGGGTGTAAGGGGGTCAAAAATTGGCAATTAGGACCAATCATGGCATTCTTTCCAATCGTGATAGGACAAATGTCCAACATGGTCAAATTGTAATTGGCATAGAAATTTTCTCCCAGATGGATGTTGACCCCATAATCCACAAGAACCTGACGATTGAGATAGAGGTTTTCACCGGTTGAACCAAACCACTCTTTGATGATAGCTACACCTTTTTTAGGATCCACCTCTTGGTTAAAAGCTTCCTGTTTCTCCCGAGAGGCTTTTGCCAAAGCCCGTAATTCAGGGTCCGCAGGTCTATAATAGTCACCCGCAATCATTTTTTCATATTCACTGGCCATAAGGAAACCTCCACGTTATTTTGACATATTATAGCAGAATTCCCCCTTTAAAACAAACGTCAGAATAAGGTTTGCAAGAAAAAAGATCATAAACACTTAAAAATACTTAACAAAACTTGCATTTGCTTACAAAATAATGTACAATAAAGACAAGAACAGAAATAAGGAGCGAATTCATGTACCAGGAACAACGGCTCGAAAAAATCCTAGAACTTTTAGAAGAGCGAAAACAGCTATCCGCTAAAGAAATGGTTGATTATTTTAAGGTCTCAAAAGATACTATTCGCAGAGACTTCGCTCTCCTTAGCCAACGCCAGCTGGTCCGTAGGACCCATGGTGGACTTCTCCCCTTAAACAAAGAACCTGGCCCTTCTTATCTAGACCGCAGTCAGAAAGACAACAAGGAAAAGACTGCCATGGCTCAAAAGGCCCTGCAATTGATCCAAGATGGACAAGTGATCTTTCTCGACGTTTCCACTTCGATGACCCTGCTTGCCGGCTTGCTTAATAAGGAAGTCACAGTCTATTCGCATTCCCTTGACAATGCCATCCAGCTCAGTAGCCATTCCCAGGTTGACTTTCATCTTTTAGGAGGGAAATTCTACCCTAAAAACCGCTTCTACTATGACGCGAATCAAGCACAAATACTGGACAATCTTCGCTTTGATCTGGCTTTTTTTGGAGCGAGTAGCTTAGCCAATGGAGAAGTCACCTTTGAGGATGCCGAAGACGTTGCCGTCAAATCCCTCGTCTTTGAACGAACTCGTACCAAGATCCTTGTAGCAGAAAGCAGCAAGTTCTCCCAAAATGCCAACTATTATCTCGCTCGTCTCAAGCAATTTGACTATTGGATTACTGATCAAAAACCAAGCCCTGACATCCTGAAACAAGTCGGCAACGAAACCACTATTCTCTATTAGGAGGTAATCTTTATGTCTCACATTCGTCTCATCATCAGCGATATCGATGGCACCATCTTAAATGACCACCATCAGATTGACCCAGAGTTGGCAGCATTGATCCCAGATTTAAAGCGTGAAGAGATCCCTTTCGTGCTAGCCTCTGCTCGCTCCCCCAAAGGAATGGCACCCATTGCCAAAGAACTCGGTATAGAAGACTGCCCCATGGCCTGCTACAACGGGGCCTTGATTCAAAAAGGCGAGCAGGTTCTGTTTGAGCATCCCTTAGACAAGAATGAAGCTCGTCAGTTTATCGACTGGGCCAACCAACACTTCCCTCAAGTTTCGATCAACCTCTATAGCGGAAAAGACTGGATGACCGATCATCTCGACCAATGGAGCCGAGAGGAAGCCCGGATTACAGGGGAAAAACCTCTTATTCTTCCCCTATTGGATCCTTTGCTGGATATGACAAAGCCCCTCCACAAATTGCTCTTAATTGGAGAAGCAGAAGAGATCCAAGCCCTCTATCGTGCTATTTCTGCCGATGACTTCCCTTCTACCGCCTTTTATCTCTCCAAAGCCAACTACCTAGAAGTTACTGCTAAGCACGTCTCTAAAGAGGATGCTCTGGTTGAACTCGCCAACCACTACCACTTGAGCTTAGAAGAAGTCCTCACCATGGGGGACAACTTCAATGACCTTCCTATGCTCAAAAAAGCAGGCATCGGTGTCGCTATGGGCAACGCTCCTCAAGAGGTGAAAGACGGAGCAGCAGTCGTGACAAAGGCCAACAATGAAAACGGTGCTGGACAAGCGGTTGAAACCTATGTGTTGATCTAGTCATCCGTTTAAAAAGGACGTCGAGTATAATATCCGACGTCCTTTTTGACGAATGTATAGCACTAAAACTACATCATTTTCATATAAATGCTATCCCAACAATGTCTGCAGAATTGGAACCACAATCACAAATAAGACTGTGCTGAGAGTGACCACATTCGTTGAAAACTCAACATCGCCTTTACCTTGATTGGCAAGAATAGGAAGAACTGCCAAAGCTGGTGTTGCTGATTGAATCATAAAGGTTCTAAATTCTGGTGCCACCATATTTGGAGAGAAGAACTTCAGAACCAAGAGCATGATGACAGGTGCAAGAATAAAACGACCAACCAGTGTGATAATGGTATCTTTATCAAAGCGAATCGTCTTAAGGCCTGCCTTAGCTAGGACGATACCGATATAGACAAGAGATAAGGGCGTTGTTAAACTACCAATATAAGTCAAGGTGCTTTCTGCAAAACTTGGAACAGGAATACGCAACACCAAAAAGACGAGGGCTACGAGAAAACCTAATAAAGGAGCTGGGAAAAGCTTCTTCCAATTAAATTTTTGAGCCTGTTTTGAAGCCCCTTCTTTACTATCAGAAGTCATCAGATAGACACCTAATGTCCAAGTAGATACTGTATTTGTAATATAATACACTAAGAAATAAGGAAGGGCTTGATTTCCAAACAGAGCGATATTTAAAGGCAAACCAATAAATATGGTATTGGCATTGACAAAGGTATTAATCATGGTTCCTCGGCGTCCTGGGCGCACTCTAAAAACTTTCACCGCGATAAAGGCCGCTAGGTAACCAAGAATGAAGGCGATAAACGTATAGAGCAAACCGCCAGACAAGCTAATCAGCTTATCTAAAGTTAAATATTTAAGAACAGAGGTGAAAATTGCAACGGGCATGGCCACATTCATAATAAGTTTAGACAAGTCATTTCCGAAACTCTCTTGGAACCAACCGCGGACTTGCAAGAAATAACCAAGAATGATGATGACGATAATGGGTACAATACTCTGAATTGACGTTATAAAGATTTCCATAGTCTCCCTTTCTATATAATAGGACATACAGTAAAAGGCGTACGAGGCATCCAGTCGCACTCGTACACCCCAATTAAATTTACTTATTTATATTCTGGGTACCATTTCAAATCACGAACTGCTTTGGCCATATCTGTTTCCTTAGCACACGCAAGACCTTGCTCTTGTGCTTTTTTAGCGACTGCTTCTGCTACTTTAATAGAAACATCTGCTACATACTTGAATGGTGGCAAGACAGGAGCTCCTGGTTGGCCTGGATTGACAATACCACTCAATGAATGAGCCGCTGCTCCAATCATTTCATCAGTCAAAAGACTTGCTTCAGAAGCCAGCATACCTAGACCAAGACCTGGGTAAATCAAGGCATTATTGGCTTGACCAATCACATAGTCGACACCTTTATAAGAAACTGTATCAGCAGGAATTCCTGTTGCGACAAAAGCTTTGCCATCTGACCATTCGATCAAATCTTTGGCACTAGCTTCTGCTAGTTTGGTTGGATTTGACAAAGGGAAAATCATCGGACGCTCTGTATTTTCACACATAGCCTCTACTATTTCTTTAGTGAAGGTATTAGGTTGAGTTGAAGTTCCTACAAGAATGGTTGGCTTCACAGTCTTCACTACTTCAAGCAGGTCAGTCAACTTGTCTGCGTTACTAAAGTCAGCACGTTTCTTAGCAAACGGTTTTTGTTCAGGGGTTAGGTCATCCATGTCATCAAAGAGAAGACCTTGTTTATCAACCATAAAGAAACGTTTATAGGCTTCTTCTTCAGAAAGACCTTCACTCACCATTTCACGAAGAACACGAGAGGCAATTCCTGCGCCCGCAGTACCACCACCATAGCAGAGATAAACTTGATCTGTTAATTTTTCACCACTAATATCCAGTGAACCAAAGATACCACCCAAGGTAACGATTCCTGTACCTTGAATATCATCATTAAAAGTTGGAATTTGTTTCCGGTATTTTTCAAGAATATTGGCTGCATTCAAGCGACCAAAATCTTCCCAGTGAAGGTAGAGTTTAGGAAAGAGACGTTCTGCTGTTTGAACAAATTGGTCAATGAAGTCGTAGTAACGATCTCCGCGAACCCGTTCGTGACGATTTCCTAAGTAATTAGGATTGTTACGCAATTCTTCACGGTTGGTACCTGCATCAATGACCAAAGGAAGCACCGTTGAAGGATCGATTCCTGCAGCTCCAGTATAGACCATCAATTTCCCAACAGAAATATCAACACCATTTGTACCCCAGTCACCAATACCGAGAATACCTTCTGCATCTGTCACAACAATAAGACGAATTTCACGGTCCCCTGCTGCATTTTTCAAAGTTGCTTCGATATTTTCAGGATGATTGATATCAAGATATGCGGCATATTGTGGATCTACAAAGAGATCGCTATACCCTTCAATGGTATCAGCAATGGTTGGGTCATAGACAATGGGATTAAATTCTTCCAAATGTTGAGCAAATAGGTAGTAAAATAGAGTACGATTTGTATTAAAAATTTCCATTAGGAACAAACGTTTTTCCAAATCATTAACCTTTGTTTGCATTTGCGCATAAGTTTGCGCTGCTTGTTCTTCAATGGTTTGAACGTAAGGTGGTAGGAGGCCAATGAGACCTAGTTGCTTACGTTCCTCTAAAGTAAAGGCAGTTCCCTTGTTAAGGAAAGGGTTGTTTAAAATATCATGTGCAGTCATCATGTGACCTCCTTATTTATTTTATTCTATTATAACACTTATTTTCTTTAAATGACACTTTGTTATGTATATGATACAATATGAATGAATCAGGCAATGAATGTTCAGGCGATGCAACCGAAAATGATGCGATTTCAAAAGATAACAAAATAATAGGTTTATCCATCACTTCCTAGATAGTCACGGTCATCTCTTAAAAAAGCCTGTTCCTTTCCACCTTTTAGAAGGTTATTCTCATCAAAAGATCCACTGTTTTCAGGTACTCTTTTTTCCACTTATGATGATCAATACCTATAAAAACCATAGATAATAAATCTAAAATATGTTTGTTATAAAATACTTTGTTTTGTTTAAGGTGTTATTTTTGTCATTTAAAACTTGTATTCTGGTTACATGAAAACAAAACATTATTTACAACGGTATATAGCGCAAAAGGTCAAATATTTGCGAAAAAAACAAAACATGAGTCAAGAGGAGCTATCGGAACGGGCAGATCTTGGATTAAAATACATCAATCAATTGGAAAATCAAAACGTGAATCTGACCATTCACAGTCTTGAAAAAGTCATTTCTGCTCTTGAGTTAACGCCTGAAGAATTCTTCAATTTTGATTCACTCGAAGCGTCTTCAGATCCTACTGACAGCCTTTCACTTAAGAGAGTAAATATGAAAATTAAGCAACTTCCAGTTGGAAAAAGGGAGAAGATCCTAACGATTTTCGAAGATCTTTTAGATAGCCTTTAATTGTCCTCTGACTCACCTCAGATTGTAACAAACAAAAAATCATATAGTCAAATTAGCTATCACGGATAATTTTTGCTTATCCATGTCTGTCTATTTAGAAGAGGGAGCCCAATGAATCTTAAGGACTTTTATTATTTTCTTGATCTTAGTCAACAGCAATCCTTTACTGGGGTTGCCCAAAAACACGGGATCAGTCAACCATCCGTTTCCTATGCGATTAAACGACTAGAAAAGGAATTTCACTGTCCATTAATCGCGCACGATCCTTCTCATCGTACTTTCAAATTGACGCCCCAAGGAGAAATCTTGCTACGACATATTCAAAAGGTCTTACCTGAGATTCAAGGGGCCAAAAAAGAGATCCTCCGGAGTCTCTCTCAATTCAATACGGTTGGTTTCCCACCAATCATCATTGACTATCTTGTCCGAAAACAACCCGCCTTTATCAGTAATGTTGCAGCTCTTCAAAGTATCCATCCTGTCCAAGAAGGATCTGTTGAACTTTTAGAAATGCTTTCCAAAGGAGAACTAGATGCTAGTTTTTTAGGGAGTTTAGTACCGATTAAAGATCATCGCTTCCAGGTAAGAGAAATGGCCAAACGAGATCTCTTCTATATCCTTCATCACAACCATCCACTAGCCTCAAAAAAAGTATTACAATTTTCAGACGTCATCGATGAAGATTTTATCATTCCAGACGAGCACTTTGTTCATTTAAAAGCCTTTGAACAGTTGAATGAGCGCTATCACCATGAGGCTACGCCCTTCTTTCAGACGGATGATATTCAGCTTCTAAAACAACTCCTTCGTAAACAAGTGGGGATCAGTTTACTAGCAGATCTTGCACTAACAGATGGTGAAGAAGAACTGATCGCGATTCCGATGGCAGAAAATGAACGGATCAGCTTTTACGTTTCACTAGTTGAACCGAAGGAAAGTAATCTCAAACCGGAGGTCATCCAATTCTTTGAAAAATTACTAAACTAGTCGTAGTCTTTGTTCTTAGTGCTAATGCAGAAACATAAATAAAGTGACTAGCTAGTATTTTTTACGACTAAAAAATAGAGTAGAAATGCCGATAAAATAAGGATTCCTGCAAATTGCTAGGAATCCTATTTTCTTTCGCATGTATTGTATAATTAAATTATTTTGTGTATATTTCACTTATTCGACTTTTTATTAATAATTAGAGATATAAAAAGCTCGGAAACCCTTGATTATTATACCGTTGACAAGTTTTTCAAAAACCTGTATGATAGAAAAAAGTTTATTAAAAAGGGGACGTATTTTGAAAAAATATACTATTTCACGTAAACAAACTTTAACTTTAGCTTCCGTTGTTTTAGGAACTGTCTTCACAGGAACGACTATTGCTTCTGCTGATGACGTTGCACCTAGCACAACCCAAGCTGCTCCTGCAGCCACTACAGCAGCAAAATCACCTATCACGGCTGCAACAGAAGAAATCAACGCCAAAGCCAATACACCAGTTGTTCCTGCTGATAAAGCAAAAACTGGGGATATCATCGCTGTGGACGTCAAAAAAACTGGCCCATCTGCTAAAACAGACGGTGCAGACACCACCACTACTTCAACAGCAACCATCAAAACGACTAGCTTAGCAGATCCAAACACACCTGTTGGCACTTCAAAACCGGTCTCATCTACTAAGACAGCTACATCAACCAAGGAAACAGCGGACTACACTGAGACAACAACTGAAACAGTTAATAAAACAACTGTAGTCGAAGTGACAAAAGAAGCCGATGTGGTCAATAAAAAAGAAGTTCAAGCAACATCAGACATCGTCTTTGTCATTGACAAATCAACTTCAATGGATTCTCACATCAGGGATACGATGAAGAATGTCGAGACCTTCGTTCGCAATCTATCGGCAAAAAATATTCAAGCTCGTTTAGGATTGGTTGAATACGAAAGAGCTAGTGAAGTTAAATACCATGATTTCAATGGATCTAAGTTCACAAGTGATCCAGAAAGTTTCATTTCTGCTTTGAAAACCATCAAAACTAAAGGCTACTATGAAAATGCTACTGTTCCATTGCATCATATCGCTACTTCAGGAGACTACAACTGGGGGACTGGGGCAAACAACCATCGCTTTGCTTTCTTGATTACAGATGAGGACATTGATCTTACAAAGGATACACCAACCAAAGAAGCGACACTGAAAGCCCTTCAAGATGCTGGTATCTCTTTGACAGTGGTTGGTGAAACACGTGAAAAAAAAGACTTTGATCCATTGGTCAATGGAACAAATGGTCTCTACCTAGATATCGACAAAAACTTTGCTAACTTGTTGAACGTTCAATTTGCCAATAAAGTCGTTGAAACTGTCCAAAAAGGTCGTGTCTTCAAAGTCCAAACAGACAAGTATGAGTTGATCTCAAAATCTCATCGTGTGGCGAAAGCAAAACCACAAACATCTAGCATCCAAATGCCTGCAACACCGACTCCTACTCCTCAAAAACCGGCTGTTGTAACACCTGCGAAACCGACCGTATTTACACCTGCTAAAAACGAGCCTGTGAAAACGGAAGTTTATATCGCACCAGCAGCTCTTCCTCAAAAAGAAGCAAGTCTTCCAAATACAGGAAGCAAGACCTCAATTGCCTTGACGACTCTAGGTCTTGGTCTTCTTAGCATGAGTGCTGCCTTTGGACTCTCTCGTAAAACAAAGAAAGACTAACATGAAAAAGCCTAATCATCTGATTAGGCCTTTTTCAATCTCTATTTCAAAAACTCTACCATCCATTGCTCTAAACAGTCCATAAATCGTTGAACAGCTGGAGATACTTTTTCTTTTTTAGGGAGGGCCATCCCAAGAGAAACAAAGCGTTTCGGACTGAGCGGAACTTGCACCACTTCTTCTTTCCAGTCTCTTGCGATCATCGCTTGGTTAAAGCTGACTCCTAGACCAACCTTGACCATCTGATAGGTCGTAAAGCCGTCTTTTGTTGTGAATCGTGTCTGCAGATTAAGGCCTTCTTGCTTGATTAAACGGTCTTGGTCTGTATCTTGACCAGGTAAGGTATGGATAAAATCTTCTGTTTCCAGATCTTTAATTTTGTAAGTCTTTTGTTCGGCCTTGGGATGATTTTTCGGCAACCAAGCCACCAAGGAGTCTCGATACAATTCTTTCCAGCTGTACTCTCCACTATCCTGAGGCTCCGCGCACAGACAAATATCGACAGATTTCTCAGCTAGCCACTTGGCAATCTCCTTATTTCCACCTTCTAACAGAGTAATCTGAATGGATGGATAGGTTTCGGAAAATGCTTTTAAGAGGCTAGGCATCCACATGGAGGACACGCTAAAGTAGCAGCCAATTGTGATGGAACCTCTGACTAAGCCCTTGATTTCCTCACTGACTTCGACCGCCACCTGATTGGCATCGACAATCTCTCTAAAATAAGGCAACATCAATTGCCCATTTTCCGTTAAGCGAACGCCCTTTTTGTTGCGGATGAAAATTGGAAAGTCCAACTCTTCCTCTAAACTCGAGATCATCCTTGTAATCCCTGACTGGGTATAGTTCAGCTGTTCAGCTGCGGCTGAAAAAGAGCCGGTCTCACTCGCTACTAAAACAGCTTGGCATTTACTGGCATCCATAAACTTCTCCTCCTTATCTATTCCATTATATCATAGATAAGATGAGTTTTTGCCGTTTGTGTAATATCAAAAATTATTTTAAACTAATAGCATCAATAAAGAAAGAGAAGCAACCAAATGAAAACACAACTGAATTTCGCCAACGACTATTTACAAGGAGCACATCCTAACATCCTTAAGCGGATGATGGAAACCAACCAAGTGGAAATGACAGGTTATGGGACAGACCCGATTACTGAGAGTGCCATTGAACGGATTCGAGAGGCTTGTGACTGTCCCCAAGCAGAAGTTCGCTTTCTTATGGGCGGGACCCAAACCAATCAAATCATGATTGATAGCCTCCTTCAATCTTATCAAGGGGTGATCGCAGCGAAAACTGGGCATGTCAGTGTGCACGAGGCTGGGGCTATCGAGTTTGGCGGCCACAAGGTTCTAGAACTCGATACAGCAGACGGAAAATTGACCGCCCAACAAATCAAAGAAATCATTGAAGAGTACTGGGCAGATGGCAATCACGAACACATGGTCATGCCCGGCATGGTCTACATCTCACAACCGACTGAGCTTGGAACCCTCTATAGCAAATCTGAATTGGAAGCCATTGCTCACGTCTGCAAAGAGCACGAGGTCAAACTCTTTGTCGATGGAGCACGCCTGGCCTATGCTCTGGCTTGTCCTGAAAATGATGTGACTCTAGCTGACCTCGCCCAGCTCTGTGATGCTTTTTACATCGGTGGCACCAAGTGCGGGGCTATGTTTGGAGAAGCGGTGGTCATTCCTAATCCTCGTCTCCTTCCCCATATGACCACTATCATCAAGCAACACGGTGCTCTCCTATCTAAAGGCAGATTGTTAGGCATCCAATTTGACGAATTGTTCAAGGATCATTTATATGATACCATCGGCCAAGACGCGATTACCTATGCCAATCAGATCCGTCAAGCATGTAAAAAAGCAGGACTCCCTCTCTATTTTGAAAATCCGACCAACCAGATCTTTTGCTTGGTGACCAAAGAGCAGATGAAAAAACTCTCTGAGAAAGTGATTTTCTCTTTCTGGGAAAAGTATGATGATGAACTGACCGTTATTCGTTTTGCGACCTCCTGGTCCACTCGAAAGGAAGATGTAGAGGCATTGTGTCAGGTGATTGAGTCACTCTAGGGCTTGAAGGAATCGGTCACCCACCTCATTTATGATATAATAATCCTGATAGAGGGAGGAAACCAATGTTACAAGAACTAGCCTTTACAGGCCAATGGAGACACTATCAAAAACGCGTTCTCGATAAGAGTGACGCTTTTATGGCGGATGGCCATCTGCATTTGGTAGCAGCGCCTGGCTCTGGGAAAACAACCCTGGGTATCGAATTTATCCGGCGCTTTGGTCAGCCAACCCTGATCTTAGCTCCTACTGTCACCATTCGTCAGCAATGGGTGGACCGGATTATCCAGGCATTCCTGAGTGATGAAAGCCAAGCAGAACAACTGATTTCACAAGACTTAAAACATCCTAAGCTGATTACAGTGGCTACCTATCAGGCCCTACACAGCGCCATGAACCAAGTCGTCGGTCAATCGCAAGCTGAGGATACCGATGACCAGGCAGAGATTGAAACATTTGATTTCAAAGGCTTTGATATCTTTACTACTTTCAAAGCCATCTCACTCGGGACACTTTGTTTAGATGAGTGCCACCACTTGCGCAATGAATGGTGGAAGAGTTTGGAAGCCTTTCGTCAGGCCTTCCCAGACTTAAAGATGATCTCCCTTACCGCCACCCCGCCCTATGAAGGGGATCCTGCCCTTTGGGATCGCTATATCCGCATGTGTGGTGAGATTGATGAGGAGATTACGGTTCCCGAATTGGTCAAGGAAGACACCCTTTGTCCTCACCAAGACTATGTCTACTTTGCCTTTCCAACCAAGGAAGAGCAAGAGCAATTGGATGCTTTTAGCCAACAAAAGAATGCTCTCTTGCAGCAACTGACTTCCGATCCCCTCTTTTGCCAACACCTTCAAACCTGCCAGGCCTTATCGGGTCAGATCAGCAATGATGAATTGCTCAATGAGCCTAAGTATCTCTCTGCTACCCTGATCTTTCTTCGAAGCAAGGGAATTGACTTTCCCAAACGTTTCCAGGACCTTTTAGGAGCCAAGAAACTACCTGCTTTCACCCTGGACTGGCTTGAAATTCTCCTGCAAGGTCTGCTCTTTCAGGTGCCTCAATGGTACAATCTACCTGAGGAATACGAGAAGCAACTGCTTCATGAATTAAAAGCAGCCAGCTTGATCGATCGAAAACAAGTTAAACTAGTCCGCAACAAAAAACAAGACCTTCTACTCAACCAATCCCTCGGAAAACTCAATGCGGTTCGAGAGATTTTCAAGGCCGAATACCAGGCTCTTGGAAGCCGACTGCGCCAACTGGTCCTAACAGACTATATTCGTCAAGATTTCGAAGTTCATCTCGGAGATAAAGACGCCCAATTTACTCAATTGGGAGTGCTCTCTTATTTCGAATCCATTCGCAGGGAAAGCATAGAGCAAGCAACTCCTCCTGCCATCGCTGTATTGACCGGTAGCATTGTCATCATCCCTACGATCGCTAAGCCAAGACTAGAGGAGCTGCTAGGAGGGAATAGACTGACTTATCAAAGTGTGGGCCAATTATCTCCTGATGACTTTCTCAAGGTTCGTTTGGTCGGTTCTCAACATGATTTGGTGACAGCTGTGACCCAGCTCTTTCAAGAGGGCCTCATCCAGGTTGTTATTGGAACCAAGTCTCTTCTAGGAGAAGGCTGGGATGCTCCCTGCGTCAATTCCCTGATCCTAGCGAGCTTTGTCGGCAGCTTTATGCTCAGCAACCAAATGCGAGGTCGTGCCATCCGAGTGTGGCCTGAGGATCCAGACAAGACCAGTAACATCTGGCACCTGGTCTCCATCAATCTTTCCCTAAAGAAATGGTATGAAAAGTCCGATCTTGAAAAGGAAGAGATCGAAGCCCTCACTGATCAGTTGAAAGAATACAGTCCTGATCTGGAGCTCTTAGAAAGACGGATGAAGCAATTTTTAGGTCTCCATTACAAGGAGCCCTTCATCGAATCCGGTATCGAACGTCTAGCCTTTGACAATATCCGCTATACCAAAAAACAGTTGCAAAAACTCAATGAAGAAACCTTAGAGCGCTCCACTCATCGTCAAGAGCTCCGAGACGGCTGGCAAAAAGCCCTGCCAATTCTGGAGAATATGGAGATTGCAAATGAGGTCCAAGTGGATAAACACTTCCTGCCCTTGGCCCTATTTTTTGACGCTAGGAAGCTAGCTCGTTGGCTGACGGCCGCCACTTTGACCGATGCTTTCGCCAACCTTTTTTACTATTCACATAGAGGAGGAGGGAATAAAGCGTCTCTAATTCTTCTAGTCGTTTTAGCTGTTCTCGCTCTCCTTGCTTGGCTCCGCTACTATCTCTATAAGAGCCCTTATAAACGGCTAGAAGTCTTTGGTCAGGCTATTCACCAAGCCCTACTCCTCTTTGGGCATATTCAAACTCAGGAGACCCGCATCCAAGTCGTACGAGACAGAAAGGATGCCATCAACACGCTGATCTATTTGAAGGGCGGAACCATGCGGGAGAAGGAACTCTTCTCGCAAACTATGATCGAGTTTTTCGCACCGATTGAAAATCAGCGCTATATCCTGAAAGCACAGGAAAAGGTGTCCGATCAGACAGAATATTTCGCAGTGCCAAGCCTCTTTGACAAACGGAAAGAGGATGCCCTAGCCTTTGTGGCGCAAATTCGAAAGAGTCTGGGCAAGTATGACCTCGTCTATACCCGAAGTGCCGAAGGCCGTGCCATTCTCCTAGATGCGCGCATTAAGGCCCTAGCCAACAAACAAGAGCGCACCTTCACCAAGAAACAAGTGATGTCGAATTTGAAATAAGAATTTATTTCACAATAAAAGAAAAGTCTAGTAGTTTCATTTCTACTAGACTTTTTCATTACTCAAGCACAATCATAGCCTTAATAGTCTTGCGTTCATCCATATCTTTGTATGCCTGATCAATCTCGTCCAAGCTATAACTATGAGTGAAGACGCGACCTGGATTGATATCGCCATCAAGGACAGCCTTAAGCAAGAACTGTTTGTCGTAGGTAGTGACCGAGGCTGCTCCACCTGCCACCGAGATGTTTTGAGCAAAGGTCGAACCAAGGGCACGATTATTGTAATGAGGCACGCCGACAAAACCTAAACGTCCTCCATTGTGAAGAACCCCAAGGGCTTGATCGACAGCTGCTGCGGTACCGACACATTCAAGGGCCGCATCTGCTCCACCTCCGAGGATTTCACGAACCTTGGCAATGCCTTCTTCACCACGCTCAGCGACAACTGCTGTCGCGCCTGACTCCAAGGCCATCTGTTGACGGTCTTGGTGACGGCTCATAAGGACGATTTGTGATGCTCCCCGCATTTTGGCTGCGATCACTGCACATTGACCAACGGCACCGTCCCCGATGACCACTACTTTGTCACCAGGCTTCACGTCTGCTACACGCGCTGCATGATAGCCCGTCGGCATGACATCAGCCAGCGTCAAGAAGGATTTGAGCATGGCTTCTGTATAATCAGATGGTTGCCCTGGAATTTTGACAAGGGCCCAATTGGCAAAGTGGAAACGGATGTACTCTGCTTGCACCCCGTCAGACCAGTTGGTGCCGATATGGCGGTCACAAGTCCCATCATAACCAGCACGACAGGCATCACACTCCCCACAACCATGGGTGAAAGGCGCGATAACAAAGTCTCCTGGTTTAACCGTTGTAATGGCTTCTCCGATTTCTTCGACGATACCAATAGCTTCGTGACCACTATTTTGATGACCTGCTTCAATATCAGGATTGCGGTAGCTCCATAGATCGGATCCACAGACACAGGTACGAACGATGCGGAGAATGACATCATCCGGTGCTTCGATGCGTGGACGTTCTACTTCTACTAGACCCACTTGCCCAGCTTTTGTATAGACTGTTTTCTTCATAGGATTAACCTACTTTCTATTGCTTACTTATCTATAGTATACACTTTTTATCGAGCTTCTGCTCATACCAACTCGTCATTAATGGTGGTGATAATCATGCCCATGACCTTGATCAACTTCCAGTTCTTCGATCTTGCGTTTATGGGCTCGGTGGGTTGCCAGGTCTTCATCAACCTCAATGGTGACGTTTTGAAAACCACAATCTTTGAGCAAGGTACGAATCGCTTCTTTACAAACCTCCATGTGGTTGACATGCTCTAAACAAACATGGACAATGGCGTTCTTTTCCAGCCCATCCATGGTCCAGAGATTAAGCTGATTGATACTAGCCACATGGTCCAACTGCTCCAAATCACTCTTCACTTGCTGGATATCTACTCCTTCTGGCACAGCATCGAGAAAAATCTTGAGCGTGCTCCAAAAACGTGGAATTGCTTTTGACAGAATAAAGATGGAAATGGCAAGAGATAAGAGCGGATCCAGAATATACCAGTCGGTAAATCGTAGAACAATGGCCATTAGGATAACAGCCACCCAACCCAAGGTATCTTCCAGAAAATGCAGGCTGAGAATGGATTCGTTCTTGGTTTGTCCTTTGCGAATGACGAGACTCGCTAGCACATTGATGCTGACGGCTATGATTCCTAGCCAAAGGATGCCCTCATCGTTGACAGGTTGTGGATGAAAGATTTTCGTTATATTTTCCAAAATAACCAGAACGGACCCTGTCATGAGAATCACTGCCGTTACCATGGCCCCTAAAAGGCTAAAGCGCTTGTAGCCCAAGGTATAGCGGCTGTCTTCTTCGCGATTGGAGATACTTTCCAAAAAGGCGGAGATCCCAATAGCGATCGCATCTCCCAAGTCATGGACCGAATCCGCAAGGACAGCGCTGGATCCAAAAATCCCTCCTGCAATAAACTCAACAATGGCATAACTCAAATTCAAGAAAAAAGCGATCCAGACCGCATGTTTTGTCTTCATAATCCTTAATCCTTTGTTATAATAGATTCATGAACATCATGTTCATTATCATTATCTAACATTCACAACAGAAAGGATAGGAGCAAACTGTTTAGGGTGTCCGTTACTGAACAGTTTGTTCTAAGTGTCCATATGACAGCACAGGATCGTCGCATCACCAAAACTCGAAAAGCTATCTATCAAGCTTTTTTACAATTACTCAACCAAAAAGACTACGAGGCCATCACGGTTCAGGAAATCATTGACTTAGCCGATGTGGGGCGATCAACCTTTTACAGCCATTACGAAAGTAAGGAATTATTGCTAGATGAACTCTGTCAAAAGCTCTTTCACCATCTCTTTGAGCGTGCTGAACACCTCTCTCCACAAGACTACCTAGCCCATATCTTTCAGCATTTCAAGAAAAATCAAGACCATGTAACCAGTCTCTTGCTCTCTAAAAACGATTATTTTATACGGCAACTGCGAAAAGAACTAGAACACGATGTCTACCCAATGGTAGCCGACGAACTCATCCAATCGTACCCTAACATTCCCCACTCCTATCTCAAACACCTGGTCGTCAGCCATTTCATCGAAACCCTCAGCTGGTGGTTGAAAAAAGGCAAGTCCTACACCGAACAAGAAGTGATCCAATTTTATTTGGAGATTCTAAAAGTGGGCTCGAACTAGAAGGGAGTATTTTCAATGACCAGCGTGCAATTTTACTTTCTATTTCCATCACTCTTCATGCTTCACGAACTCGAAGAAATCGTTTGGATGCCATCCTTTGTCAAAAAAATATCAATCCAGTATCCAAACAATCGAATCCTAACTTATTACACTCCTTTTGCTTTCAACTTTATTGTCTTGGAACAATTTCTCATCCTAATGACGTCGCTATATCTTAGTTACCAGTTTAATAACTATAGCATTTACGCAAGCATCATAATCGCTTATATCTACCATGTATTCGGACATCTGATTCAAACAATCGTTATACGAAAATATGTGCCTGGATTGTTGACGGGCATTTTAACGAGTTTGTTTGCTCTTTGCAATCTCAAAAATGAATTTCCAATTAAACTTTATGGTTACTCTCTTTTTACCTTATTGGTTATTATTTTAAATCTTGTAGTATCATTTATGATTCTTCATAAAATCAGTCATAAAAAATAGTACTCAGGCAATCATATCTTAGAAAGGAAACCCTATGTTCTTCCCCATTCTTCTCGGCTTTTTTACAGCCTTCTTTGCCCTTGCTTTTGCTCTTCTTCACTTATTGGCTTCTCTTTCTGAAGTTAAAAAAGGGAATCACACTCTAGGAAATACATTTCTCCTCATCGGAAGTAGCCTTGCGACCTTATCTCTCATCCTCTACTTCTTTTTACCGATTGTCGCTCTAGTCCTTTGGCTGATCGGCTGTGGTTTGATTTGCTACGGGGCCTATTGGAACGGGAAACACAAAGAAAACTTCCATCCAGCTCACCACTTGATTAGAACGGGCATCGCTCTAGTCCTTACCATCTTGTTATAAGAAAAGCTCAAGTTTTCAAAAAACTTGAGCTTTTGTATTTGCTATTTGTTAAGCCATCAACAGCATGAGAATAGGGATCACCACCATGGTTGCAAGGGTCGTCTCTGTCACCATGACGGCTGCATAATCACTATCAGCTCCGTAGAGTCTGGCAACGACTGGTGCATTGGTCATCACAGGCATGGCGGACTGAATGATAAAGACTTGCTTCATCAAGCTTGGAAGAGGCACCCAGTAGACGATGGAGGCCATCAAGAGAGGGGCAACCAGGAAGCGACCTAGTAGAATCAATAGCTGATCTTTTCCCAGAACCAACTGCTTCACGCCTACATGAGACACTGACAAACCGATGAATATCATGGATAAGGGGGTCGTTAAATTACCCAGATACTGCAAATCACTGGCTAAAAAGGCAGGGAGCTTGATATGAAGAATCACCAAGACTAGCCCTAAGAGAAAGCCCATGAGGGGAGGAGAAAAGACTTTTTTCAGACTGGTTCTGATATCAAACTGCGCTTCTCCCTCACCATCCCGCTGGATCAGATAAGTTCCCAAAGTCCAGAAAAAGGTCGTATTACACATGTAATAGATCAAAACATAGGGAATACTGGCATCTCCAAAGAGGGCTTGGTTAATGGGGAGCCCCACGAAAATCGTATTGGAATTAAAAAACATGGAAATAAAGAGGCCACGACGGTCCTGTCTTACTGCAAAGATCCTTGCTACTCCTGTCGCGATACCAAGCAAAATAACCATAGACAGGGCAGGAAACCGCAAGGCTGGCAACATTTTAAGCAGATCTGCTGCTGTGAAGCGCTGCGTAATGGTGTAGAGCATATAGCAGGGAAGAGCAACTTGAGTGACCAATTTAGCGAGTAGGCCACGTGACTTGTCATCGAACCAGCCTTTTTCACCAATGACAAAGCCCACTAAAATCATGCCCAGGATGACGAGGATCCCCGATATGCTCCTCAAAAAGATGTCCATGTTCTCTCCTTTTCTTTTTATAAATTTGAACTAGAAAATATCATTTTTTACAAGTCTCAAAAACTACTCTAGTATATCACAAAAAGAGGTGGAGCAATATGCCCACCTCTTGTATTTATTAATTGTTACTAGTAGCCTTTCTTAGCTGCCTTACTCCATTGGTACCAACCAACGAGACTGTTGATAAGGTAATTCAAGAAAAACCAATAAAATGTTGGGGACTATGGCGAAAATAGATGATTCAGTTAAAAAGAAAGTTCCAGAATTGCGATTTAAAGGATTCGCGGATGAATGGGAACAGCGTAAGTTGGGAGACGAAGTTCGAATAGTGATGAGACAGTCTCCTAATTCAGAAAATTATACTGATGATCCTAATGGGCGCTAAAAATGCGAAGACCTTTGAAGACCTATTTTGTATTAGTCAAACAAAAGATCCAAAAGAAATGGTATATGATTATGACCATGAAACAAAGTAAAATCAAACCGAGTGATCTGAGGAAGCACCCGATGATCATGAAACGTTATTAAACACAAAAGTCACCCATGTGAGTTCTTGCCAGAAGCTGAAGTTAATCCTTCAACCTGGAAAACCCGCAGAGGTGACTTTTTCTATACATCTCGATTTTTCTGGCAATAATCATTAACCGATAAATATGTCTGTGAATCACCCAGCGACTCCGCTATGTCCATAATCCGCGGTGGTAGTAATCCCACTCGCTGGACAAGTTCGTGATCGCTGAACAATTCCCGTGGACTGCCGGCGAAGCCAAACTTCCCGTGTTCCATAACATACACCGACTCAAACTCGGCGGCGACCCAATCCATGTCATGGGTGATGGTCACAACTTGGTGGCCCGAATCAGCCAACTGATGGAAAATTTCGGTCAACTTGCGCCGACTTTCCCAATCAAGCGACATCATCGGCTCATCAAATAAATAAATCGCCGGATCCACTGCCAAAACTGTGGCAACGCTCAACAGCTTGCGTTCCGATAATGACAGGTCATATGGACTTTCAGCTGTTTTATCATCCAAGCCAACTCTTTTTAGAGCCGCTAAAGCCCGCCTCGTAATCGTGTCGTGGTCATCCATGACCTGCGCGACACTCCACTCCACCTCTCGTTGAACGGTCGGGTTGAAAAGCTGATCGTCAGGATTCTGAAAAGTAATCCCAACCTTCAGTAACTTTTCGACTGGTTTAAGATCATTAAAATTTTCTCCATCGATCTTAATCACACCGGTTTGTGGTGTCAGCAAGCCCGTCAACAATTTGAAGAGCGTTGATTTGCCGGCACCATTTTGGCCGACAATCGCCACCATCGGATCGGCGAAGTGTTTGTCTTCAACATCCAAGCTAAAGGACCGTTCCGGATAAGTGAACGTCAGGTGGTTCAGTTCAATTGTGGACATAAAAAACCTCCTTCAGTTCAGCGTCATTCACCGGATACCGGCCATCAGCCAAGTGCCAATCCATTTTTTGAGCAAGTTGCTGGATTGTCGGGGCTGGAATCTGCCAGTCAGCTGCCAAATGATTAAACACCTCACCCGGCCTGCCCTGGGCTACCATTTGACCCTCGTGCAGCACCCACACAACGTCGGCGACTTCGCACAAATCGTCAATTTCACTGGTGACAATGAAGACAGTCGTCTCTTTGACTTGGGCCAGCCATTGGAAAAATTGTCGGCGGCCAAGGGGATCCATCTGACTGGTCGGATCATCCATAATCAAAACAGCCGGGTTAGCCGCAATCGCCGTGGCAATTGCCAACCGCTGGCTCTGACCACCGGAAAGGCTCTCGGGACGCAAATTCAGCTGTTCAATCAGCCCCATTTGCGTGGCAACTTCTTCAACCCGTTTTTGAATCAGTCCTTCAGCCATTCCCTGATTAATCAAGTCAAAGGCGATTTCATCGGCAACCGTGTCTGCCAACCCGCTTAGTTGGCCAGCTGGATTTTGCAGTACAACTCCATTCATGGCATTATAAACGGGCCAATTGTCGGACACTCGCTGGCCAAACATGTGCCAGTCGCCCTCAATCTCAGCAGACACCATTTTGGGAATGACCCCTGCCAGCACACGGCACAAAGTCGATTTGCCGGAGTGGCTATTCCCGATAATCCCAACCACCTGGCCGGTATGAACCTCCGCGTTAATCTGACGCAGTTGTGGTTGCTCAGTACCCGGATAACGGGTGGTCAAATTTTCAATTACAATCCGTTTATCTTCGTCCATATCTTCCACCCAATCAATAAAATTGCCAATCCAGTCAGACCAATGTGCAGCGTCCGCGACAGGCGATACACGCGCTGGGAGGTTCTGACAGTCCGGTTCGGATTATCAAAACCTCTCAGTTGGAGAGAAATCGATCGCGCCATCGATTGATCCAAGGTCTTAATCACCAATGGAATTAGAACCGGCAGGACTGACTTTAATTTCTGAATCAACGTTTTTTGCGGATTGGTTCCGCGAACTTTTTGCGCCTGCTGGATTTTCCGCATATTGCGCATCATTTCCGGCAAAATATAACACACCGACATCAGAACGTAGACGGTTTTATAAGACAATCCGGACAGTTCCAAATAGGCCGCGTTTTCTGAAATACTCGTGGTCACCATAAAAAAGCCACTGGTCAAAATAATCACCAATACTCGACAACCCAGTGTGGTGGCGTAAATCAGGCCTTCTTTGTAGAACGACACCCCAAGCACAGAAAACAGCACAGTTTGATTCCGACTGTAAAATAACCCTTGGATGATCAGCATGGTGCAAATCAGAAACAGGCTGAATCCCAGCGCCTTAAAGATGGTAGAACTCAATTTGGAAAATAACAATAGCAGTGTTGCGACAAGAATTAATCCGGCCTGAAGCAATAAATTCATACTGGCAAAGCTCAACAACGTCATGTCCAAGATGAACAAGAGCTTAGTAATCGGATCGATCACCTGGTACCACTTGAGCTTGACCCGTGGCGCTCCAGAAATCAATGTTTGATCAGTCATCATTTATCACCGCTAAAGAAGTGCACCATCCGCTTCGGCAGCTGACGATAGATGAAGAATGCCAGGTAGGCCACGCAGACTTTATCCAAAATATCCAAGACAAACTCATCGATAAATGAGGCCAGCCACACTGGTGCATGATTGGCGACCATTACCGCAAACAATGAGTCACCCCAAGCGATACCGGTCTGACCACCCCAAAAGATGACGTTGAGTGGCGTTGAAATGACAGCTGAAACGATGGCAATAATAATAGCAGAAACAAATACTCGTCGCGCTGACGAGAACCACCCATTGGCGTGCAAAACTCCGACAGCAATCCCAATTCCGATGCTGGTAATCGCATACACGGTTGAAATTGGCGATAAGGTCAGCCCATAGATCACGTTGTTGATGAAACCACTGATGGCACCGGCAACCGGCCCAGCCAACATGCTGGCAAGAAAGGTTCCCAAAGACCCCAGCCAAACGGGCAACTTTAACCCCTCCGCCAAGGCTTTGGCAACATAGTTAATCCCCACGGCAGCGGGAATCAAAGTCATGGTGGCAGCACTTAACTTAAATTTCCACATACTGGTACGATGAATCGGTTCTGTTTTCATAATCTTCTCCTTTTGTTTTTAAAGAGCCGTGTC
>JAGZVW010000080.1:0-3460 GCA_018379295.1 Streptococcus parasanguinis
GATTGTCGAGCAAGACGCAGTGGTTGAGTGGGCTCTACTACGCTGATTTCATCAGCTTTTACAGCCCTACTCAACTGTGCGGAGGTGGGACGACGAAATTGAATTCTAACGAATTACCGATTTCTGTCCCACTCTCATAAAAAACTTCCCCAAGTTTTCACTTGAGGAAGTTTTTTTTCGAAAGATTAGTCAATGTAGTGCAATTTCCCACGGAAGTCTTCTAGGCTTTGGTAGCCTTTTTCTTCCATGATGGCTTTGAGCTCCGCAGTGATGCGGTCAAAAGCTCCTACTCCTTCTTTATGCAGCGTCGTTCCGATTTGCACCATACTAGCCCCACAAAGGATATGTTCAAAGGCATCGCGACCAGTCAAGACGCCCCCAGTCCCCACAATCTGAATTTCTGGATTCAGACGTTGGTAAAAAGCATGGACATTGGCAAGAGCCGTTGGTTTGATGTATTCTCCACCAATCCCACCAAAGCCGTTCTTCGGACGGATCACCACGGATTCATCCTCAATGTAGAGGCCATTTCCGATCGAATTGACGCAATTGACAAACTTGAGCGGGTATTTGTTAAAGATCGCTGCTGCTTGATCAAAATGAACGATATCAAAATAAGGTGGCAACTTGATCCCTAGAGGTTTGGTGAAATAAGCAAAAACCTCAGACAAGATCCGGTCAGTCGTATCAAAATCATAGGCAATCTGAGGTTTCCCAGGGACATTGGGACAGGATAAGTTCAACTCTGTCAAGCCTTTAAAATCACTGTCTTGCACCTTTTTCAAGATGGTATGAGTTTCTTCAGGAGACATGCCGACGAGAGATAAGAAGAAGGTCCGGTCAGGATCCGTTTCTTGCAACTCCAATAAGTAATTCAAATAATAGTCCAACCCTTGGTTAGGTAGCCCCATCGAATTGATCGAACCAAGCGGCACATCTTGGTAGCGTGGCTCTGGATTACCAGCACGGAATTCTAAGGTCGCTGTCTTGGTCACAAAGGTTCCCGCAGCTGAGTTCTTCACTTCTTCTAATTCCTCAGTGGTCATACAGGCTACACCTGCCGCATTCATCAAGCAGTTGTCAAATTCAAAACCAGCAATTTGCGTCTTTGTCGATACCATCTTGTACTCCTTTTTTGAAACACCACCAACAGAATCGTTCGGGATGCTCTCTATTTTCTTCTTTCATTATACCATCACTTGGAAGCTTCCGGACAATCAAAGCTAAAAATTCTTCCAAACATTCGGACTTTCCTAGTCACGATAAAATTTTCAGAAAATTCAACTTTTTTCTTTACAAGCCAAAAAAAGTCTGCTATAATGATCCATGTAATAAAACGTGACATTGTTTGTCAACTGTCTCAAAGCCAATCCCCTAGCGGGTTTGCTGGTTTTCGTTTCATTCACAAAGGAGAATTAACATGACAACTGCTAAAGAATATATCCAAAGTACCTTCGAAACTGTAAAAGCTCGTAACGGCCATGAAGCTGAATTCCTTCAAGCTGTTGAAGAGTTCCTCAGCACTTTGGAGCCTGTATTTGAAAAACATCCAGAATACATTGAAGAAAACATCTTGGCCCGTATCACTGAGCCAGAACGCGTGATTTCCTTCCGTGTTCCTTGGGTTGACCGTGAAGGAAACATCCAAGTAAACCGTGGATACCGTGTTCAATTCAACTCTGCTGTAGGTCCTTACAAAGGTGGTCTTCGTTTCCATCCAACTGTTAACCAAGGGATCTTGAAATTCCTCGGATTCGAACAAATCTTCAAAAACGTCTTGACTGGTCTTCCTATCGGCGGTGGTAAAGGTGGATCTGACTTCGATCCTAAAGGAAAAACTGACGCTGAAGTGATGCGTTTCTGCCAAAGCTTCATGACTGAATTGCAAAAGCACATCGGTCCTTCTCTTGATGTCCCAGCTGGTGATATCGGGGTTGGTGGACGTGAAATCGGATACCTTTACGGTCAATACAAACGCCTTCGCCAATTTGATGCTGGTGTCTTGACTGGTAAACCTCTTGGTTTTGGTGGTAGCTTGATCCGTCCAGAAGCAACTGGTTATGGTTTGGTTTACTACACTGAAGAAATGCTCAAAGCTAACGGCGACAGCTTTACTGGTAAGAAAGTCGTGATCTCAGGTTCTGGTAACGTTGCCCAATACGCTCTTCAAAAAGCAACTGAACTTGGTGCAACTGTTATCTCTGTATCTGATTCAAACGGTTACGTGATCGACGAGAGCGGTATTGACTTCGACCTTCTTACAGACGTGAAAGAAAAACGTCGTGCTCGTTTGACTGAATACGCTGCTGAAAAACCAACTGCTACATACTACGAAGGTTCTGTATGGACTTACGCTGGTAACTATGACATCGCTCTTCCATGTGCAACTCAAAATGAAATCGATGGCGATGCTGCTAAACGTTTGGTCGCTCAAGGTGTGAAAGTTGTCTCTGAAGGAGCAAACATGCCAAGTAACATCGATGCCATCAACGTATACAAAGAAAATGGTATCCTTTACGGACCTGCTAAAGCAGCCAATGCTGGTGGGGTTGCTGTATCTGCTCTTGAAATGAGCCAAAACAGCCAACGTCTTTCATGGACACGCGAAGAAGTGGACGGACGTTTGAAAGACATCATGACCAACATCTTCAACACTGCTAAAACAACTGCAGAAACTTACGGACTTGGTAAAGATTACCTTGCAGGTGCCAACATCGCTGCCTTTGAAAATGTCGCAAACGCGATGATTGCACAAGGTCTTGTATAATCAATCGATATTTTTCTTTGAGACCTTCGGGTCAAAGCCTCTCAACTCCTGAAACCAGTGTTTTTCAGGAGTTTTTTGTAGCTACAGACCTCTGTCAAGACACCCCGTCCCAAGTGAGAAAAGCCATTTTTTAGATAAGGGACTCGACTGTCTCTAGTGGGGAGATGTGAGCCCTCTCTTTTTCTGTATCTTTTTCTAAAAAAATTTTATTTTTTTTACTTTACCCCCTTGCATTTTTAATAAATTAGTATTAAACTATAGCAAAAGGAGGTGTGCTTATGTTTCTTTTAGCTCAAGAAAAATCAGATACGATCGAATTCCTTAAGTCTGAATTGGTCCAATTACTCTCCAATATGCGACAAGAAATCGCAGCTAGCCGTCAATCACAGACCGGTGCAGCTTGCCATCATATTGAATATTGCATGGACAAGATCCAAAGGGCAAAAAGTTCCGTAGCCATTGCCCTCCCCATCGAATCCTTAAATCTCGAAATCACGACGATGTTGCGCCAGCAACTCATCGTCTTGCCACCAGAGGCTCGAAAAAATTGGGACCAGATTAAAAAGCTGGATTTCAAATACTGCTACTTAAAATAGAGAGTGGGACAGAAATCGGTAATTCGTTAGAATTCGATTTCGTCGTCCCACCTCCGCACAGTTGAGTAGGGCTGTAAAAGCTGATGAAATCAGCGTA
>JAGZVW010000001.1:0-135317 GCA_018379295.1 Streptococcus parasanguinis
AATCGGTAATTCGTTAGAATTCGATTTCGTCGTCCCACCTCCGCACAGTTGAGTAGGGCTGTAAAAGCTGATGAAATCAGCGTAGTAGAGCCCACTCAAGCACTGCGTATTGCTCGACAATCCAAAAATAATTGAGAGGCTAGGACTTTTGTCCCAGCCTCTTATTTGACTTTATCCGCGTAGCCCTTTGTATCTTACTGAAATGAACACGGGCTGCGGATTGTGTCAAAAAGATGAATCCTCCTAGAATCTTTTGGATTCTGCGTCGAATTCCCTATTTTGACTTTATCCGCTTAGCCCTTTGTATCTTACTACAATGGACGCTTATTGGGCATACCTGCTTTTCTTGGGTATTTATTGGGGGTTTCTTTTTTCTTTTCTACAAGAGTGATATAGCGTGGATCCCCGTTTGGCAATTCATACTGTAGATTGTCTTCAACCTTGCTAAATAGCAGGTTGAGGGCATTTTTGGCTTCTTCCAACTCTTCTGGAGCATTGCTGGCCTTGAGAGCAAGAAGCCGTCCTCCTACTTTCAGATAAGGGATAGTCAGTTCAGAGAGGACCTGCATGCGGGCAACAGCGCGGGCAGTTACGATATCAAATTGGGCACGAAAGGCCTTGTCTTGTGCAAAGTCTTCAGCTCGTCCATGGTAGAAATGAACCCCATTTAAGCCCAACTCTTCAGCCAGCAAGTGGAGAAAATTGATCCGCTTATTAAGGGAATCAATGATGGTCACATCCAGCTCAGGGAAAAGGATCTTCATGGGTAGGCTGGGAAAGCCAGCGCCAGCTCCGATATCCAGGAGACGGATGGGTTGGTTTTCGATCAGGCCCTGTAAAATGGGTGCGATCGAATCATAAAAATGCTTGATATAGACTTCGTCTTTTTCGGTGATGGCGGTGAGATTAATCTTTTCATTCCATTCCACGAGGAGCTCAAAATACCGTTCGTATTGCTCTTTTTGGCGATCAGTTAATGGGAAGCCGAGATCGGCTAAACGGACATAAAATTCTTCTGGTTTCATGCTTTTATTTTACCACAAAATAAGGGAAATTTGATATACTGGTAGAAAGAAATGAAAGGAATTCAATAAAATGATTTGGATTATTCTTGGGATCATTGTGGTCCTTGTGTTGATTGTAGTAGGAGTTTACAACGGTTTGGTGAAAAGCCGCATGCAAACTCGTGAAGCATGGAGTCAAATTGATGTGCAATTGAAACGTCGGAATGACTTGATTCCAAACTTGATCGAAACCGTTAAAGGCTATGCCAAGTACGAAGGAGATACACTAGCAAAAGTGACTCAACTTCGCCAACAAGTAGCGCAAGCTTCTTCACCTGCAGAAGCAATGGCAGCCAGTGATGCTCTTTCACGCCAAGTAGCAGGCATCTTTGCGGTGGCTGAAAATTACCCAGACTTGAAAGCCAACACCAACTTCATGCAATTGCAAGAAGAATTGACCAACACAGAAAACAAAATTTCTTATGCTCGTCAATTGTACAATAGTGTCACAAGCAATTACAATGTCAAGTTGGAAACTTTCCCAACAAACGTGATTGCTGGAATGTTCGGCTTCAGACAAGCTGAATTTCTTCAAGTGCCTGAAGAAGAAAAAGCAGTACCAAAGGTGGACTTTAGCGGATTAGGAGACTAATATGCTCTTTGACCAAATTGCAAGCAATAAAAGGAGAACCTGGATTCTCCTTATTGCTTTTTTCATACTCTTAGCTCTTATCGGAGCAGCCGTTGGTTACCTCTGGTTAGGCTCCTCCCTTGGTGGCGTCATCCTAGCTTTGATTATTGGTGGAATCTATGCCTTTAGCATGGTTTTTCAATCCACCGAAGTTGTCATGCGGATGAATGGGGCGCGTGAGGTAACGGAAGAGCAAGCCCCTCAACTCTACCATATTGTACAAGATATGGCTATGGTAGCCCAGATCCCCATGCCTCGGGTCTATATTGTAGATGATCCTTCTATGAATGCATTTGCGACAGGGTCCAATCCTCAAAATGCTGCTGTTGCAGCAACGACAGGTCTTCTAGCTGTGATGAACCGTGAGGAATTGGAGGGAGTCATCGGACATGAAGTCAGCCACATTCGCAATTACGATATTCGCATCTCTACGATTGCAGTGGCCCTTGCCAGTGCCATCACCATGCTTTCTAGCATTGGTGGCCGGATGATGTGGTGGGGCGGTGGCCGTAGCCGGGACGATGATCGAGAAGGTAGCGGTGGTTTAGAAATTATTATTCTGATCCTTTCCTTGCTTGCCATCGTTTTAGCGCCATTAGCAGCGACCCTGGTCCAGTTAGCCATTTCTCGTCAACGGGAGTTCCTAGCAGACGCTTCAAGTGTCGAATTGACACGGAATCCTCAAGGGATGATCAATGCTTTGTTAAAACTAGACAATAGCGAACCCATGCAACGACATGTCGATGATGCGAGCAGTGCTCTTTTTATCAACGATCCAAAAAAAGAATCCGGATTGCAAAAACTCTTTTATACCCACCCACCCATTGCTGAGCGGGTGGCTCGCCTAAGAAAAATGTAAAAAAAATCCACCAAACGGTGGATTTTTTATTTGGTTGTTAAGAGGAGGGTAGTGAAACCAAGGATGGCAAAGGCCCCCCAAGCTAGGGGAAGGCTCCAGATAGCTAGACTAGAAAAGAGAGCTGTCCCAAGTGGCATGGCAAAGCTGACCATCAGTCCCAAAAAGCTAGAGGTAGAAGCTAATTTTTCAGCGGGTAATTTACTCATTAAAAGACTGGAAACTTTTGGGTTGATTTTTGCAACAAGATAACCAAGGAATGTGATGAGTAGAAGGGAAAGAATGTCCCAGCGTACCAGGATATTTGTGAGCCCAAGCATGGTCAGCCCACCTGCGATCCACAGGAGGATATGATGGAGAGATTGCTTGGAAAAATAGTCATGGGGTGTCAAGCTAGCCCAGACCATGCTTAAAATAGTCACTACCTCTAAAATCAAGAGGGATTGGCTAAAACTCAACTGAAAGAAGGGGGAGTGAAGCAGTTGCAAATTGTAGATACCAGAGATGGATCCCCCTAGGGCATTGATAAGAACCAATGAGAAGAGCAACTTGCCAAAGTGGTGGACCTCCTCATCTGCAAAAATACTTTTAGCGTTCTGGTACATCTCTTGGCATTCGTGTACCAAAGAATTCTTACTTTGGGGCTCAATGACGGGATCATGTGTCAGCTGCTTTTTTCTCATCAGGAGACAGGTAGAAGACAGGAGAAAAGTCAATGCATTGATCGAAGCGACCAGGGCGAAATTTTGATGGCTGATGGCTAGTAGCCAAACTCCTAGAGCTTGTCCAGAAATCGAGCAGACCATACTAAGTAATTGGTTGAAGGAATAGGCCTCCATCAAATCCTCGTCGGGGATGTTCTTTTTCATGATAGGGAGTTGCAAGCCTCCGCGATAATCGCTCAAACAATCTGAAACAATGTTTAAAAAGCAAACAATCGAAAAGGCTAGGTAACCCGGAATCTTGGTCATGAGAGCAATAAGGATGAAGAGGATGGCTTGAAGATAGCCAATGCGGATCAACCAGTTAGCTTTTTTCTTCGTGCGGTCAGCCTTCATACCAACAAAAATGGTAAAGAGGCTAGGAATAAATACAATTAGATTGGCAATGCCAACTGCCAGACTAGGCTGAGGCATGCTGGCAGCAAAGACCACAAAGACCAGATTGTAGATGGCAGCACCAAGGGTATTTAAAAAGCGAGAAAGGCTGAGTAAGGCAAAAATATTATTACGAGCTAAGAGTTTCATAAGCCTTCCTCCTTCACGTGATCAGTTGCTAGGACTTGTTTGATAGATCGAACGATCTGTTTGAAGAGGTCTAGTTTCTCATCATCAGAGAGAAGAAGTTCCTGATCCTTCAGATAAACGCTGGTATGTGAGAGAAGAAAGCGGAGGAAGTGGTTTTTTAGTTTGGTCATCATGGGAAAAACCTTCTTTCTTTACTTGATAGTCCTATTGTAAACCTAAAAAGCAAGAAAAAATTAATGTTGCATATTTTCAACAAAAACTCACAGAGTAGATCTGTGAGTTTTTAGGATTTATTGATCAGTTCTTGCAGGCCCTGTTTGTAGTAGTTGGCACTGTCCTTACAATCCAGAATAGAGAGAACCTGGATGGCCTGTTCCATCTTTTCAAGACCGATTTCTTTTTCTCCCTTTCGATAGAGAAATTCTCCTTTGGCGTAGAGATAAACCGTCCGAAGGTAGGCTTCGTTCTCAGAGTAAAAGTGGTCGTTAATTAGGTGGTCAAAAAAAGATGCATCTTCAAATTCATTTGAACTAATGGCGAGAAAAAAGCCATTAAGGAAAATAGAATTGATGGCAGGACGAGAGGAATCTAGGAGAAGCTTGAAATCCTCCCGTTGGACCAACTCCTCTGTGTATTGTCGATAGAGCTGACTAGAGAAAAGAGGAGAGGTCAGTGAAAATAGGCTTAACTCAAAATTTCCCCAGACCATGACAGAGAAGAGGTAGTCATAGAGGAAATCTAGTTCCTCTTGGCTAGCAGCCAACTCTACCTCAGGATAGAAGCCAAGTATTTTGGCCTTGAGAATAATGCTGGCTAAGAAGTCTTCTTTTTTCTGATATTTCTGATAGGCTTGCTGGTAGCTTTGGTACAAGGCTTGATCGTGTTCCAAGCTCATGTTTTCATAGTGCTCTTTCAACAATTTGGGGATAAAGGAGTGCTGATCGATTCCTGCTAGATGAGAAAACTCACTGAGGCTGGTTTTGATCTGTTGCAAAGCCTGAAAAAACCGTTGCGTCGTCAGGTCATTTTCTCCTCTTTCAAATCGAGATAGCATGGAGCGCGAAAATTCGCCACCCGTAGCCTCCTCTAGAGAGATGTGGCGACTTTCACGTATTTGCCGAAAAACAGCTCCGATTTCTTTCATGAATTCTCCTCTATCTAACAATGCCCTAGCCAGTGACCCTCTTTTGTCCAAGAGATGGTGGGACCTTGTGTACAACACCAATTGGCCTAGTTACTGTATCTTTTTTCATGATTATAACAAATTTTTGAGGAGACTTCTTGGTTGAGGGGCAGCTTCATGATATACTAGTAGTATCTAGAAGATTTGAGGACAAAAGAATGAACCTATTTACACAAGAAATCCGTAAAAATCCTGAAGGACTAGCCTTTGATCAAGAGTTGGATTTGCTCAAAGAATTGCAAAAGCGTAATCCAGAAATTCTTGATTTAAAGAATGTGACAGCAACAGGACGAGTAGCCTATGATACAGGCCTCTATGTCTTGGATTACCAGTTGAGCTATACCATCGTTTTGGCCTCTAGCCGAAGCATGGAGCCTGTCGAGCTTCAAGAAAGCTATCCTGTAACAGAAGTGTTTGCGGAGGATGTACAGTCTGACGCAGATATCGAGGCCCTAGAGGAAGACTTGATCCTTCCAATCGAAGGTGGGAAGATTGACCTGAGTGAGAGTGTAGCGGATAATATCCTGCTCAATATTCCCCTCAAGGTTCTCACTCCAGAAGAAGAGGCTGGACAAGGTTTTATCGAAGGCAATGATTGGAAAATCCTATCCGAAGAAGAATACCAAGCCGCTCAAGCGATTAAGAAAGAAGAAAACAGTCCTTTCGCTGGTCTAAATGGCTTGTTTGACGAAGAATAAGCTAGAGATTACATTTGATAAATTTAGACATAAATACAGGTCTTTTCTTTGAGGAAAGGCCTTCTTTTGATATACTAGGATTAATAAATAACAGAGGGGAGACCTCTAAAAAGGAGAAAAAGTATGGATAATTTATTTATTCCAGGTTGGTTGATTACCGGCCTAATAGTCGCAGTTATTATTTTGATTTTGCTTGTTAAAGGTTATGTGAACGCTAAACCCAACGAAGTCGTGGTCATTACCGGTCTTCGGAAGCAACGTCACTTGCGTGGGAAAGCTGGCTTTATGATTCCCTTTGTCGAACAACGCTCTTATCTTGATATTGAGCAATTCTCGACAGATGTTCGGACGTCAGAAGCAGTCCCAACACTGGACTTCATTAACGTCCGTGCCGATGCAGCTGTTAAATTAAAAATTGGTACAACCGATGAAATGATTGCCCGGGCTGCAGAAAACTTCTTGAACTGGAATACGACAGATATTTCCAATTCTGTCCAAGATGTCTTGGAAGGAAACTTGCGGGAAGTGATCGGTCAGATGGAGCTCCGTAAGATGGTCAATGACCGTCAAGAGTTTGCCTCAAAAGTGCAAGACAACGTAGCGCCAGACTTGGCTAAAATGGGTCTAGAAGTCATCGCCTTTACGGTTCAATCCTTCTCTGATGAAGGGGGAGTCATCGATAACCTTGGGATTGAAAATGTTGAAACCATTAAGAAAGATGCCTTGATTGCCAAAGCCAAAGCAGAACGTGAACGCAAGGAAGTCGAAGCAGAACAAGATAAATTGGCTAACGACAAACGCGTCGCTGCCGATCTTGAAATTGCGCAAAAACAAAATGAACTGAAACTCAAACAAGCAGCCCTCAAGCAAGAAGCAGACATTGCCCAAGCAAAAGCAGATGCCGCTAAAGGAATTGAGGCAGAAGTGCAACGTCGTGAACAAGAGCGCGTGGCAGCCGAAGCCAATATCATGAAACAGGAAAAAGAAGCGGAAGTCAAAGAGCGCGAAGTTAAGGTTCGTGAGCAAGAATTGGATGCCAACATCCGCAAACAAGCTGAAGCTGAAAAATATGCGCGTCAACAAGCTGCAGAAGCAGAATTGATCGAACGCCAACGCAAGGCCGAAGCTGAACTCTTCGAAACACAAAAAGAAGCCGAAGCTCGGAAAGCCCAAGCCGAAGCTGAGAAATTTGCCCAATTGCAAGAGGCCGAAGCTATTGAAGCCAAAGGTCGTGCCGAGGCTGAAGCTATTCGCTTGAAACTGGAAGCCGAAGCCAAAGGTTTGGACCAAAAGGCCGAAGCGATGAAGAAAATGCAAGAAGCAGCCATTACTGAAATGGTCGTTGACAAGTTGCCTGAAATTGCGCGTGCTGTCGCAGAACCATTAACCAAGGTTGATAAGATCACCATGTACGGGGAAGGCAATGCTTCTAAGATGGTGGGCGATATTATGCAAAGTATCGACCAAGTCTCTCAAGGAGCCGGATTTGATATTCGTCAATTGCTAGCAGGAGCCCTTGGGGTCAATATGACGGTCAATAAACTCAAAGAAGGAGAACAACCGGTCATTGAAGCAGAGGAGTTAGCTTCTAAAGAAGAATAATGCCATTCATCAAGAAGTGTCTGAGAACTGTTTCTCGGGCACTTTTGTTTTTAAGATCAAATGACTTGCATGATCTTCTCCCTCTTGGAGAAGGCGGGAAGCTATTTTCTGCTTTCTTTTGAGGAGGAAAAATGGTAGAATAAAGGCAAACTATAAAGAGGAGTGTCACATGACTAAAGCAAACTTTGGTGTTGTTGGTATGGCCGTAATGGGTCGTAACCTTGCCCTTAATATCGAATCTCGTGGCTACACAGTTGCCATTTATAACCGTAGTAAAGAAAAAACAGAAGATGTAATTGCTTGCCACCCTGATAAAAACTTTGTGCCAAGCTATGATATCGAAAGCTTCGTAAACTCAATCGAAAAACCACGTCGTATCATGCTCATGGTTCAAGCAGGACCTGGTACAGACGCAACTATCCAAGCCCTTCTTCCACACTTGGATAAAGGTGACATCTTGATCGACGGAGGAAATACTTTCTATAAAGATACCATCCGTCGTAATGAAGAATTGGCGAACTCAGGAATCAACTTTATTGGTACTGGTGTATCTGGTGGGGAAAAAGGTGCCCTTGAAGGTCCTTCAATCATGCCTGGTGGGCAAAAAGAAGCGTATGACTTGGTAGCTGACGTTCTTGAAGAAATCTCTGCAAAAGCGCCTGAAGATGGAAAACCATGTGTGACTTACATCGGTCCTGATGGAGCTGGTCACTACGTGAAAATGGTCCACAACGGGATCGAGTACGGGGATATGCAATTGATCGCAGAAAGCTATGACCTCATGCAACACTTGCTTGGACTTTCTGCAGAAGACATGGCTGAAATCTTCACTGAATGGAACAAGGGTGAATTGGACAGCTACTTGATCGAAATCACTGCGGATATCTTGAAACGCAAAGACGACGAAGGTCAAGATGGACCAATCGTAGACTACATCTTGGACGCTGCAGGAAACAAAGGAACTGGTAAATGGACTAGCCAATCAGCGCTTGACCTTGGTGTGCCGTTGTCACTCATCACTGAGTCAGTATTTGCCCGTTACATCTCTGCCTACAAAGAAGAACGTGTACACGCTAGCAAGGTTCTTCCAAAACCAGCTGCATTCAAATTTGAAGGAGACAAGGCTGAGTTGATCGAAAAAATTCGTCAAGCCCTTTACTTCTCAAAAATCATCTCTTACGCACAAGGTTTTGCGCAATTGCGTGTTGCTTCTAAAGAAAACAACTGGAACTTACCATTTGCGGACATCGCATCTATCTGGCGCGATGGATGTATCATCCGTTCTCGTTTCTTGCAAAAGATCACAGATGCTTACAACCGCGATGCAGATCTTGCTAACCTTCTATTGGATGAGTACTTCTTGGATGTCACTGCTAAGTACCAACAATCTGTTCGTGATATCGTAGCTCTTGCTGTTCAAGCAGGTGTACCTGTACCAACCTTCTCAGCAGCCATCACTTACTTCGATAGCTACCGTTCAGCGGATCTTCCAGCGAACTTGATCCAAGCACAACGTGACTACTTTGGTGCTCACACATACCAACGTAAAGACAAAGAAGGTACCTTCCACTATTCTTGGTACGATGAAAAATAATCTTGCTCTATGGTCAAACGAGTTCTACTAGTAGAAAATGAGAAGCAAATTGCTCGCTTCATTGATTTGGAACTTCAAAAAGAAGGGTACCAAGTTGATGTGGTCGAGGATGGAAAAGCGGGTCTGGCCTTGATTGCTGCGACCAAATATGATCTGATCTTGTTTAATTACGATTTGTCAGATATGTCTGGTGAAAGATTCGCAGAGGAAATCAGTCAGATTCGCCCAGCTTCTGTTTTGATTGTTTTGGATAGCCGCGAAAAAATTGCTGAGCACAAAGAGAGTATTCAGCGCTTTGCTGTTTCCTATATGGTCAAACCCTTTATTATCAGCGATTTGGTAGATAAGATCACAGCCATTTTTAGAGGACGTGATTATATTGACCAACATTGTAGCCAGATGAAAATCCCAACATCATACCGCAATTTGCGCATTGATGTGGAACACCATACCGTTTATCGTGGGAAAGACATGATTAGTTTAACCCGCAGAGAGTATGATCTCTTAGCGACTCTGATGGGAAGCAAAGGGGTGGTGACACGAGATCAGTTGTTGGAAAGTGTCTGGAAGTACGAGAGTACAGGTGAGACTAATATTGTTGACGTCTATATCCGTTATCTCCGTGGGAAAATTGATCTACCCGGTCAAAAAAGCTATATTAAGACCGTTCGTGGGATTGGCTATGCCATGCAAGACGCATTAGAATAAAATATTCGAACCCTTAGAGGGTTCGAATATTTTTATGTCTAAAGGAAAACGTTTGCGTTGAAAAAGAATGAGCTTTAAAAAGGATTTGGCTTAAAAAAGATAAAAAAAGATAAAATTTAGAGAAAAAAATGAATGTAAGGCTTTACAAATTTTTAAAATGTGGTATACTAGAAACAAATTAAGCGCAAACGTTTTCTTAAAACAAAGCCTTAAACAATATAAGGAGGTTGAATGATGAACAAAGGATCATTCAAAAGTTTATTTAGCTTTGAATTCTGGCAGAAGTTCGGTAAGGCCTTGATGGTCGTTATCGCTGTCATGCCAGCGGCTGGGTTGATGATTTCAATCGGGAAATCAATCCCTATGATCAACCCGAATTTAGCTCCACTTGTTATTACAGGTGGAATTCTCGAACAAATCGGTTGGGGGGTTATCGGAAACCTTCACATCCTCTTTGCCCTTGCTATCGGTGGTAGCTGGGCCAAAGAACGTGCAGGGGGTGCCTTTGCAGCTGGTCTCTCTTTCATCTTGATTAACCGTATTACCGGTGCAGTTTTCGGAGTGACATCTGCAACGTTAGCTGATAAAACTGCAACGGTTCACACAATCTTCGGTGGATCGATTAAAGTTGCGGACTATTTCATCAGTGTTCTTGAAGCACCAGCCCTTAATATGGGGGTATTTGTAGGGATTATCTCAGGTTTCGTTGGAGCAACTGCCTTCAATAAATACTACAACTACCGTAAACTCCCAGAAGCCCTTTCTTTCTTCAACGGGAAACGCTTTGTACCATTCGTTGTTATCGTACGTTCAGCACTCACAGCCTTGGTTTTGTCAGCCTTGTGGCCAGTAGTTCAATCAGGAATTAATGGATTTGGTGTTTGGATCGCCAACTCACAATCAACAGCTCCAGTATTGGCACCATTCTTGTTTGGTACCTTGGAACGTCTTCTCTTGCCATTTGGTCTTCACCACATGTTGACCATTCCAATCAACTATACTCAATTGGGTGGTAGCTACCAAGTTCTTACAGGTGCTGCCAAAGGAACAACTGTATTTGGACAAGATCCACTTTGGTTGGCTTGGGTAACAGACCTTGTCAACTTGAAGAAAGCTGATCCTAGCCAATACCAACACTTGCTTCATGCTTACACACCAGCTCGTTTCAAAGTTGGTCAAATGATCGGATCATTTGGTATCTTGATGGGGATCGTGGTTGCCATCTACCGCAATGTGGATCCAGATAAAAAAGAAAAATACAAAGGGATGCTTTTTGCAACTGCCCTTGCAACATTCTTGACAGGTGTAACAGAACCAATTGAATACATGTTCATGTTTATTGCTACACCATTGTACATCATCTATGCTCTTGTTCAAGGGGCTGCCTTTGCAATGGCTGACTTGGTTCACCTTCGTGTCCACTCATTCGGTTCAATCGAATTCTTGACACGTACCCCAATGGCCATCAATGCTGGTTTGGCATTAGATATCTTTAACTTTGTATGGGTAACAGTCCTCTTTGCCTTTATCATGTACTTCATTGCTAACTTCATGATTAAGAAATTCAATTATGCAACTCCAGGACGTAACGGTAACTATGAACAAAATGATGATGCCCCTGCAGGAGATGGTGCAGCAGCAGGTGCAGCTACAAGCTCAGCAAGCTCACAAGTCATTAACATTATTAACCTTCTTGGTGGACGTGCCAATATCGTAGACGTTGACGCATGTATGACTCGTCTTCGTGTAACCGTTAAGGACGCTGAAAAAGTCGGAACAGAAGAACAATGGAAAGCTGAAGGCGCTATGGGTCTTGTCATGAAAGGACAAGGTGTCCAAGCGATCTACGGACCTAAAGCTGACGTATTGAAATCTGATATCCAAGACGTTCTTGATTCAGGTGAAGTTATTCCTGAAACACTTCCTAGCCAAATGACAGCAGTTCAAAAGGCTGAAGCAACCTTTAAAGGGGTAACTGATGAAGTTAACTCTGTTGCAGATGGTGAAGTGATCAACATCGAAGATGTGAAAGATCCTGTATTCTCACAAAAAATGATGGGAGACGGATTTGCAGTTGAGCCTGAAAATGGCCACATCGTTTCACCAGTTGCTGGTAAAGTTACTAGTGTCTTCCCAACCAAACATGCCCTTGGTTTGGTAACAGATAATGGTTTGGAAGTCTTGGTTCATATCGGTCTAGATACAGTTAGTCTTGAAGGAAAACCATTCGAGGTTAAAGTTTCTGAAGGTCAAACAGTGGCTGCTGGGGACCTCTTGGTAGAAGCAGACCTTGATGCAATCCGTGCAGCTGGTCGTGAAACTTCAACAATTGTTGTCTTCACAAATGCAGATGCGATTAAATCGGTTAAGGTCGAACATACAGGTAAATTGGCAGCAAATGCGCCAGTTGCAACGGTCGAATTATAAGAGACGTCGGCAAAGAAAATGAGGTTGGGACAGTGCACCCGGCCTCTTGCCGTTTCTTGATTTGGAGAGAAGGAGAAATCAGGGGATGAAATTTTTAACATTAAATTCCCATAGTTGGATGGAAGAGAATGCTCAGCAAAAATTTGAAACCCTCAAGGAACAAATTTTAGAAGCGCAATATGATGTGATCTGTTTCCAAGAGGTCAATCAAGAAATGGCCTCAGAAGCAGTCGAAACAGATGAGTATTATCAAGCCTTGCCGTCATCTGTAGCGATTCACAAGGATCACTTTGTTCGCGTATTGGTTGAAGAGTTAGCTGCTCAAGGACTCCACTATTATTGGACTTGGGCCTACAACCATATTGGCTATGATCACCTCAATGAGGGTGTAGCCGTTCTTTCGCGTCAACCCTTGAAGGCGGATGAGATTTTGGTATCCAATATGGATGATCCAACGGACTACCATACTCGTCGAGTAGCCGTTGCCCATACAAGTGTAGATGGCAAAGAGATTGCTGTTGCCAGCGTCCATCTTTCTTGGTGGGACAAAGGTTTCCAATTTGAGTGGCCACGCATTGAGAACTACTTCAGCCAAGTAGGCAAACCTTTTATTCTAGCTGGTGATTTCAATAATCCTGCTGGTCAAGAAGGGTATGAAACGATTCTATCCAGTTCGCTAAAACTTCAAGATAGTTTTATCGAAGCCAAAGAAACAAAGGGGACTTATACTGTAGGTCCTGGAATCGATGGCTGGACGGATAATCAAGTTCCATTGCGAATCGATTACGTCTTTGCAAGTCCAGAATGGGACATCCAGCGTCTACATGTCATTTTTGATGGTCAAAACAAACCCCATGTCAGTGATCACTATGGCTTAGAAGCTGAATTATCGCTTTAATATAAATGGAGAGTCGAAAGGAAAACGATTTTATTCAATCGTCCTTCGACTCTTTTTTATGGATCAATGAGGAGCAAGTATAGGGGATTCTCCTGTTCTTCTGCTTTCTTTACGATTCAATTTATGGTAAAATGAAGTGTTAAAACAGTTTAAGGAGGTAGCAAATGCGTTGTCCAAAATGTGGTGGAAGTAAGTCTAGTGTGGTGGATAGTCGACAAGCTGAAGATGGGAATACCATCCGTCGTCGCAGGGAATGCGAAGAGTGCCATTATCGCTTTACTACCTACGAACGAGTGGAAGAGCGGACTCTAGTGGTCGTCAAAAAGGATGGGACACGCGAGCAATTTTCTCGTGATAAAATCTTTAATGGTATTATCCGCTCAGCTCAAAAACGGCCTGTTTCTAGTGACGAAATCGAAGAAATTGTAAACCGGATCGAGCAAAAGGTTCGCAGCCAAAGTGATAATGAAATCAACAGTGAATATATTGGTTCGTTGGTCATGGATGAGTTAGCAGATCTAGATGAGATCACCTATGTCCGTTTTGCTAGTGTTTACCGGAGTTTCAAGGATGTCGGTGAGTTAGAGACCCTCTTGAAACAAATTACGAAGGGAACCAAGAAGAAAAAGGAAAAATAGATGAAGCCCAATACGCCTTTCGCATTTTTAAAAAATAATCTTCTTCCACCGGCAGGGGCTGCATTGGAGCAATATTACCTGCCTATTTTGGAGACGGAAACGGTAACGGTTTATCGTTATCTGCTCGCCTCTTATGGTCAGGGTGAAAAACAATATTTACTGGCTCAAATCCTCAATCATTTGAATATAGGATTTCCACAGTTGCTACTGGCTTTTGACCGGTTAATTGCCATGGGGTTGATCGATCTCTATGAGGAAGAAGTTGGGATCACCATTCAGTTACATGCTCCTCTTGAATCAGAACAATTTTTTTCGAATGCCGTCTATAAACGCTTGCTTGAGAAAAAAATTGGGGAAAAGGCCGTGGAGGATCTGCTCCCAGCACGCTCTTTAGGAACTAGACGGCAAGTTTCCTTCTCGCAAGTCTTTGGACTAGATGCTGGGGAGGTGACTGTTCTTCCAAGTAAGAAACAGCAGTTTGATATGGAGATGTTTAAGCGAATGATGGGGCGTGATGGACTTCGTTTTGCGGATGAAGGAGAAGCAACCCTAGCCCTCTTTGCCATCGCAGAAGAGCAACAATGGACCTGGTATGAAACTTATCTTTTAGCCAAAGAAACAGCTGTAGACCGGATTGTCTCTCCAAAGAGAATGAAGCAAAAGTTGGCTCAGGCGAGCCAAGAGCAACCCCGCATGTCCTATAGCCGTCAGGAAGAAACCATTCTGAGGGAAGCTAAGGCAAAATCCAGCCTACAATTTCTAGCAGAGATTAAGAAGGCGCGCAATGCGACCATTACGCAGAGCGAACGCAAGACTTTATCCAAGTTAGCTGATCTAGGCTTACTAGACGAGGTGATCAATATTATCTTGTTGTTGACCTTTAACAAGACCCAGTCTGCTAATCTCAATGAAAAGTATGCTTTGAAGGTGGGAAATGATTTTTCTTATCAAGGGGTCAACAGTGCAGAACTAGCGATTTTAAAAGTTCGAGAACGCCAGGAACAAGCTAAAGCTCAAGGAAACAAGGGGACGAGTCCTACATCAGCCAAGGGCAAGCACAGCAATGTTCCCAAGTGGAGCCAACCAAACTATCAAAATCAAACCAGTCAAGCAGAAAAGGTGGATCTTGCTAAAGAGAAACAACGCCTATTAGAAAAACTGAATCAAGGAGGTGAGTAGATGGAAAGTGTAGGTCAAACCATGTCTCACATGAACCGTGCGCGTCAATTTAACTATGAGGATTTGGTCGCACAGATCTTGGCAGACCAAGAAGTGGCTGCCTTTATCAAGGACCAGTCTTTGTCTGAGCAAGAAATTCGTCGTAGTATTTCAAAATTTAATCAATACATTAGTGAACGCAACCGTTTCTTATTGGGAGATCCGGATTATATTGCCAAAGGTTATAAGCCCATCCTCACCATGAATGAAGGCTATGCGGATGTCGCTTATGAGGAAACGCCAGAGTTAATCGAAACCCAAAAACGAGCTGCGATCAACCAACGTCTCAACTTGATCAATCTCCCTTCAACCTTGAAAGAGGCGAGTCTAGCTAAGGTAGAGCTCGATGATAAGGGACGATTTGAGGCCTTTGAAGAATTAGCCAATTTTGTGGCCAACTATCCTGAATATCAAAAGGGGATCTACCTCTATGGTGATTTTGGAGTAGGAAAGAGCTACATGATGGCAGCCTTGGCTCATGATTTATCCGAAAAACGCCAGGCCTCTACTACCTTACTTCATTTCCCAAGTTTTGCGATCGATGTCAAAAATGCCATCAGTTCAGGCTTGGTCAAAGAAACTGTCGATCAGGTGAAAAAAGCCGAAATTTTAATTCTCGATGATATCGGTGCGGAACAGATGTCAGCCTGGGTGCGAGATGAAATCTTACAGGTGATTTTGCAGCACCGAATGCAGGAAAATCTCCCAACCTTCTTTACTTCTAACTTTAATTTTGAAGAGTTGGAACGTCATTTTGCAGCTTCGCGCAATGGAGATGAAACCTGGCAGGCCAAACGGGTCATGGAGCGCGTGAAATTTTTAGCCAAGGAAATCCATCTGGAAGGAGTCAATCGCCGATGAATGAAACCATCCGTTTAATGAAATCTCATTTTTCTGTTCGCCGTTTTAAGGAAGAAGCCATCAAAGAAGCTGACCTCAAGGAAATTTTATCAGCTGGGCAGATGGCATCAAGTTGGAAAAACTTTCAGTCTTATTCTGTGATTGTGGTCAAAAGCAAGGAAAAGAAAGAAGCTCTATATGACTTGCTTCCTCAAGAAGCAATTCGCCAATCAGCCGTCTTTCTCCTCTTTGTTGGGGATTTAAACCGTGCTGAAAAAGCTGTCAAACTTCATGAGCGGGATTTCCATCCTGAAGGGGTGGACAACTTACTGATCACCTCAGTGGATGCGGCTCTAGCAGCTCAAAATACGCTATTGGCAGCTGAAAGTCTTGGCTATGGTGGAGTGATTATCGGCATGTTGCGCTACTGTTCAGAAGAAGTCGCAGAACTCTTCCGTCTGCCAGACTATACCTACCCTGTTTTTGGGATTGCTCTTGGAGTACCTAATCAGCAGCATGCAGTGAAACCACGTTTGCCATTGGAACAGGTTGCTTTTGAAGAAGAATACCAAGAACAAGACCCATCAGTTGTGACTGCCTATGACAAGGTTCAGGCAGATTATGCTGGAGCGCGTGCAACGGACAGTTGGAGCGAGCGCCTTGCAGCTCAATTTGGTCAACCTGAACAAGAAGAGACCAAAAAACTACTAGAAAAACACAAACTATTATGAAATGAAGAGAGGCGTTCTTGAACCGAAATCTCGCCTTTCATTAGAAAAGAGGAAATCATGGCCCTACCAACTATTGCGATTGTAGGCCGTCCCAATGTCGGAAAATCGACGCTCTTTAACCGGATTGCCGGTGAGCGGATTTCCATCGTTGAGGATGTAGAAGGAGTCACTCGTGACCGCATTTATGCAACAGCTGAGTGGTTGAATCGAAAATTTAGTATCATTGATACAGGGGGGATTGATGACGTAGATGCCCCATTTATGGAGCAAATCAAGCATCAAGCAGAAATCGCCATGAACGAAGCAGATGTGATCGTCTTTGTTGTTTCTGGAAAAGAAGGGATCACGGATGCGGATGAATATGTCACTCGTATCTTGTATAAGACCCATAAACCGGTCATTCTTGCAGTCAACAAGGTGGATAACCCAGAGATGCGCAATGATATCTATGACTTTTATGCCTTAGGACTGGGTGAGCCACTACCGGTATCCTCTGTCCACGGGATCGGAACTGGGGATGTGCTTGATGCCATTATTGAAAAACTTCCGAATGACACAGAAGAAGAAAATCCAGATATCATCAAATTTAGCTTGATTGGTCGCCCAAATGTTGGGAAATCAAGCTTGATCAATGCGATCCTTGGAGAAGACCGCGTTATCGCAAGCCCTGTTGCTGGAACTACACGGGATGCCATCGATACCCATTTTACCGATGCAGATGGCCAAGAATTTACCATGATCGATACAGCCGGTATGCGCAAATCTGGTAAAATCTATGAAAACACTGAGAAATATTCTGTCATGCGTGCCATGCGTGCCATCGACCGTTCAGATGTGGTTTTGATGGTCATTAATGCAGAAGAAGGGATTCGGGAGTATGACAAGCGGATCGCTGGCTTCGCTCATGAAGCTGGTAAAGGTATGATCATTGTTGTCAATAAATGGGATACCATTGAAAAAGACAACCATACCATGAAGCAGTGGGAAGATGACATTCGCGATCAATTCCAGTACCTTTCTTATGCGCCGATTGTTTTTGTCTCTGCCTTAACCAAACAACGCTTGCACAAGTTGCCAGAGATGATTAAACAGATCAGTGAGAGTCAAAATACACGGATTCCTTCAGCTGTCTTGAACGATGTGATTATGGATGCCATTGCCATTAATCCAACGCCGACCGACAAAGGAAAACGTCTCAAGATCTTCTATGCGACACAAGTGGCAACCAAGCCGCCAACTTTTGTGGTCTTTGTTAACGAAGAAGAACTGATGCACTTCTCATACCTCCGTTTCTTGGAGAACCAAATTCGCAAGGCCTTTGTTTTTGAAGGAACTCCAATCCATTTGATTGCGCGAAAACGGAAGTAGGGAATATGAGACAAATGGATCAAAGTGGAGAAGGATATTTCAAATGATAAAACGCTCATTCTTCCAACTATGAAAACAACTAAAAGTAGCGCAAAAGCGTTGCTTTTTTTAATAAGCTGGTAAAATGAAGTGGAGGATAGTCAGATGCATAGTTTCATAGTCCGGATATTCTATATTCCTTATGCTTTTTTTAAGGATGAGTAGAGTAAACTCATGAAGATCATGAGAGCTTTAGGTTTGTATACTTATTATTTAAAATCTATCTGTATCTCTTGTTTCTCGGTTCGATCGTAAGCTTGGAGCTCTTGATCCTATTGTTGGGGATTTTATTAAACAATAGGTCGTGTTTTTTGTCTTTTTCTGTGGGCTATCGGGATCTTTCTCCTCTCTATTTACCTATTCTGTCTAATGTTCGCTCAAACAGTTAAAAGAGAAAAATCATGGATAGCTGATTGAGGTAACTCTGTTACGAAATCAGGTGAAAAGCTGGGACAAGACTGTCTCAGTTTTTTTCTAAAAGTAAGTTAAAATCCTTTTAATAGTAAAATTATCTTTTCTAATTTTATCTTAAATATGGTATAATAAAGGGATTAATCTAAGGTGGTAAACATGGCAAAATTAATTCCTGGGAAGGTTCGTTCACAAGGGAGCCTTCTCTATGAAGCTGGGAAAGTTTCCCTTCAGGAAGTAAAAGAAAAATACCTGTATTTTCGGGTGGAAGAAGAAAGCTTGCGGTACAGTTTAGACGACGATGCTGTTTTTTGTAGCTGTGCTTTCTTTCAAAAGAAAAAATTCTGTACGCATCTGGCAGCTGTAGAAGCTTTCTTGAAGAATGATGACAGTGGGAAAGCAGCTCTTGCAAGTCTTGAAGAAGACGCCACGGCGACTGAAGAAACGCAGGAGAAGGTTTCTTTTGGAAGTTTGTTTTTAGACCAGGTACTTCCAAAAATCGAAAAAAAAGAAACACGCTATGTCTTATCGGCAGTTGGGCAGGAGGATGAATACTCTGGTCAATTCTTGTGGACCCTTCGCATTCGTCGCTTGCCAGACGAGCGTTCTTATGTGATCAGAGATGTGCTAGCTTTTTTGCAGACCCTTCAGAAAGAAGGCCACTTTGCAATTGGCAAAAGTTACTATGAACCTATTTCTTACTTAGAATTTGATGGACCTAGTCAGGATGTGATCAATTTCCTACAAGGCTTGGTCACAGATAGTGGATCAAAAGAGCAAGATTTCTTTCCCAATGCTGGGCGCCATCTTTATTTTCCACCGACTCTCTTTGAAGAAGCTGTAGAATTACTGATGAATTTGGATTCCTTCCTCTTGCAATATAGCTTGTATGATTTTTCTGAAGTCTATTTTCAGGATGTCCATGGGGAGGAAGATCTCTTTCATTTTCAGGTGGAAGACCATGGTGATTTTTACGAATTGATCATTACTGAGCCACAAGTGAAGGTTGTCGAGTCTGCTGTTTACCTGTTTCGAAATGGTGTCTTCTATCACCTGACGCCCCAACAGCGGACCTTATGGAAGGCGATCCAAGATCTTCCAATGGATCAGGATCGCAAAAAACGCCTGCATTTTGATCCAACGGACCAAACAAAGCTTTCCTATAGTTTAAAAGAGTTCAAAAAACTGGGACAAATAACAGCCCCGACCAGCTTTTTAATCCACGATTTCACTCCGGAATTTCATTTTGATCTAGCACAGGATCAGACTGTATTACTGGATGTTGTCTTTCAATACCAGGATCGTGTGGTGACCACGCGTGAGGAACTTCTCAATCTTCCTTATTCTAGTGATTTCGATAAGGAGCAAGAAGTCTTTTCAACCATGCTAGCAGCAGGTTTTACGGATGATTTTTCTTCCCAAAGAAGTTCTTTATCAAGTGAGCAAATCTATCCATTCTTTCACCAACAGATCCCGACTTTTGAAGCCTTAGGAGAGGTTACCCTCTCTGATAGCCTTTTAGATCTTTATCAAGTGGAGCGTCCAAAAATTGATGTTAAAACCAATGGCAGTCTACTGGAGATCGGTTTTGACTTTGAAAGTGTGGATCCAGCCGAAGTGGACCAGGTCCTCAAAGCTCTAGTAGGGCAAAAAGACTATTTTGTCAGCCATACAGGGAAAGTTCTTGTCTTTGATGAAGAAACCAAGAAGATCAGTCGAGCCTTAGCAGATCTGCGGGCGAAAATGAGCAAGGGTGGGAAACTACAAGCCCGCCGGATTGCCGCTTATCAGCTATCTGATTTGTTGGCAGATCAAGACAATGTTCATTTTTCAGAAGACTTTCGAAATTTAGCTCATGATTTGACTCATCCAGAAGACTTCCAACTCCCTCAGATGATAATCCAAGCGACCCTAAGGGATTACCAAGAAACAGGGGTTAAATGGTTCTCCATGTTAAATCATTATGGTTTTGGTGGTATTTTAGCGGATGATATGGGGCTTGGGAAAACCCTGCAGACTATTTCCTTCTTGACCAGTGTCGCAAAAAAAGAAACTAAAATCTTGATTCTAGCTCCATCTAGTCTCATCTACAATTGGAAACAAGAATTTTCAAAATTCGCTCCTCAGATGGAAGTGGCAGTCGTCTATGGTCTCAAGCAGCACCGAGATGAACTCATCGCAACCAATCCACAGGTAGTTATCACTAGTTACGCGTCTTTTCGTCAAGATGTGGAGGAATACCAGAAGAATCAGTATGAGTACTTGATTCTAGATGAAGCCCAGGTCATGAAAAATGCCCAAACCAAGATTGCCCAACACTTACGTGGCTTTGAGGTTCCGCATGTGTTTGCCCTATCTGGGACACCGATTGAAAATCATGTGGGTGAACTCTGGTCCATTTTCCAAATTGTCCTTCCAGGGCTCTTCCCAGCTAAAAGAGAATTTCAAAAATTGAGTCCTGAGACCATTGCACGATTTGTCAAACCTTTTGTCATGAGACGGAAAAAAGATGAAGTGCTCCAAGAATTACCGGACTTGATTGAAACAACCTACCACAATGAGTTGGATGAAAGCCAAAAAACGATCTATTTGGCTCAATTAAAACAAATTCAAGATCGGGTTCGAAGCTCTAGCGAGGAAGAACTAAATCGGAGTAAGGTGGAAATTCTCTCGGGTCTCATGCGCCTTCGCCAAATCTGTGATACCCCCGCCCTCTTTATGGAAGACTATCAGGGAGATAGTGGGAAATTGGAGAGCCTTCGAGATCTTTTGGGTCAAATCAAGGATGGCGAACACCGGGTTTTGATCTTCTCTCAATTTAGAGGCATGCTGGATATCCTAGAGCAGGAGATTGACCAGCTTGGCATGACCTCCTTTAAAATCACAGGTTCTACTCCCGCTAAAGATCGACAAGAAATGACCAATGCTTTTAATGCAGGTGAGCGCCATGCTTTTCTCATTTCTCTGAAGGCTGGAGGGGTTGGATTGAACCTCACTGGTGCCGATACGGTCATCTTAGTCGATTTGTGGTGGAATCCTGCAGTGGAAGACCAGGCTATTGGACGTGCCCATCGAATGGGACAGGAACAAAATGTTGAAGTTTACCGCATGATTACTCGTGGTACGATCGAAGAAAAAATCCAAGAACTACAAGCTTCCAAAAGACACTTGGTCTCAACGATTTTAGACGGAACGGAAACACGATCTAGTTTATCGGTTGAGGAAATTCGTGAGATTCTTGGAATTCAGTCAGAATAGCTTGAAAAATTCTGTGAATAGTTTATAATTAATGGAGTGTCGAAAGGAAGAAAGCATGACAGAAAAATATTTTCCTCAAGTAGGGGATAATGAGTTGATGTTAACAGAGATGCCCCACATGAACCTGTATGATGAAACAGACTTGATTAGTAACATTACAGGCGACTATGTGGATAAAAATTATTTGGAATGGCAACCGATTGCTGAAAATACCAAACCTAAGCATCCTTACCACCAACCATTAGAAGAGCCCCTACCGAAAAGACGGCCAGTAAGAAAACCTGATTTTAAAGAGCCGATTGATAAAAAAAGCCCAGCCAATCGTTATGCAGAGGAAGCGAGAGAGCGCGCTCGTGAAGATCTGAAAAAGAAACGCACAGCTCCCTATCTGACAACGGATCCAGCAGCTACTACAAGTAAACGGAAAAAACCATTTATTTCTGAACGAAAACCTGGTCAGCCAACGGCTCCCTTCCAAAAGGAAAATCCGGGTGAATTATTGAAATATAGCAAACGATTACGACAAGATCAGTTGATCCTTGCAGAGTTCGAATCTGCAGGAGAACCAGAAGTGGCAGAACCGACTGAAAAGAAAAACAATTATGATTTCTTAAAGACTAGCCAAATATACAATAAAGATCAGCACAAGTTGAAACCACAGCCAATCAAACAAGAATTGGATTTAACCCATCTAGATCAAGAATAAGGAGAAAACATGTCTAATACATACCATTTTATTGGAATTAAAGGAGCAGGGATGAGTGCTTTAGCCCTCATGCTTCACCAAATGGGACATACGGTTCAAGGGTCAGATGTTGAGAAGTATTACTTTACGCAACGTGGCTTGGAACAAGTAGGAATTCAAATTTATCCATTTGATGTGAAAAATTTGGAAGGCGACAAGATCCTCATTGCCGGGAATGCTTTCCGTCCAGATAACAATGTGGAAATTGCTTATGCAGATGAGCATGGCCTAACTTATAAACGCTACCATGAATTCCTTGGTGAATTTATGCGTGACTTTGTCAGTATGGGGGTTGCCGGAGCACACGGGAAAACCTCAACAACAGGGATGCTTTCTCACGTCTTATCAAATATCACTGATACCAGTTATTTGATTGGTGACGGGACAGGTCGTGGCTCTGCAGCAGCCAAATACTTTGTATTTGAATCAGATGAGTATGAACGCCACTTTATGCCTTACCATCCTGAATACAGCATCATCACCAATATTGACTTCGACCATCCAGACTATTTCACGAGCTTGGAAGATGTCTTTAATGCTTTTAACGATTATGCCAAACAAATCAGTAAGGGCCTCTTCATCTACGGAGAAGACAAAGAATTGCGTCGGATTACCTCATCAGCACCAATTTATTACTATGGTTTTGATAAGGAGACGAACGATTTTGTGGCAAGCAACTTGCTTCGCTCAACGACAGGTTCAACCTTCAACGTTCATTTCCGTGGAGAAGATTTGGGGCAATTCCATATCCCAACATTTGGTCGTCACAACATCATGAATGCTACAGCAGTCATTGGTTTGCTTTACATTGCAGGATTTGATTTAGATTTAGTCCGCGAGCATTTGAAGACCTTTGCTGGCGTGAAACGTCGCTTTACTGAAAAAGTAGTCAATGGAACAGTGATCATCGATGACTTTGCGCACCATCCAACGGAAATTATTGCAACCTTGGATGCGGCCCGTCAAAAATACCCAAGTAAAGAGATTGTGGCCATTTTCCAACCACATACCTTTACACGGACCATTGCCTTGTTAGATGAATTTGCTGAAGCCTTGAATCAAGCAGATGCTGTTTACTTGGCACAGATCTATGGTTCTGCACGGGAAGTCGATCACGGCGATGTGAAAGTTGAAGATTTGGAAGCAAAAATTGTCAAACGTTCAGCGATTATTACAGCTGAGAATGTTTCTCCTCTTCTTGACCATGAAAATGCGGTCTATGTCTTTATGGGAGCAGGAGATATTCAAACCTATGAATACTCATTTGAGCGTTTATTATCTAGTTTGACACATAGTGTACAATAAGAGATGATTGAGTCTGGAATCGATTGGTTCCAGACTCAAATTTATCTGTCCACTGAAGGAGTATGAGATGAGGAAAGCAGGATGATGATTCGATCAATCACCCCAGCTGATCAAGAACAGTTGCTGTTGCTAGAAGAAGAACTTCATGACAATGAAGAAAAGAAGCACAAGGCCACTCTTGAGGAAGCGCTAGGTTCGAAGGAAGCCATTTCTTTGCTTGCAGAGCAGGCGGGGGATGCTGTGGCTTACTTGTTGGCGACAGAAGACCAGCCTTTAAAAGGAGACCTAATTGTATTGCGACTAGCAGTGAGAGCAGCCTTTCAAGGTCAAGGCTATGGCTCTATTTTGATCGCTGCTTTAAAGGATCTAGCTGTTCAAAAGGAAAAGGAAGCCATTTGGATCGATTGCCCAGAAGACTTACTATCTTATTTTTCCCAGCAAGGATTTCGGGATGAAGCTGAGTCTGATCGAGGAGTCCATATGGTTTGGGAACGATAGAAGGATTAAATGATGAAAGAAAAGATTCACATTAGACAGGCAGAGCTGCAGGATTTGGATGCCATCGAGCGTATTGAGCTTGAGAATTTCTCAGAAGAAGAAGCGATTGCGCGTGAGATTTTAAAAGATCACATCGAAAAGATTCAAACGACATTTCTTGTAGCAGAGTGCCAAGGTCAGATTTTAGGGTATTTAGAAGGACCTGTTAGACCGGAGCGCTATTTGATCGATTCCTCTTTTTCAGAGGTTGAAGATCTAAGTCAGTTAGAACAGGGCTTTATTTCCATTACGAGTCTATCCATTGCTAAAGAAGCTCAAGGACTTGGAGTGGGAACCCTTTTGCTTGAAGCGATGAAAGAGATTGCGTTGAAAGATAATCGCCAAGGGATCAATTTGACCTGTCATGATTATTTGATTCCTTATTACGAAAAGCAAGGATTCACTAATGAAGGCCTCTCAGAATCCCAATATGCGGGTGAAGTTTGGTACAATCTGGTCTGGGAAAATGAAAAACTTGATTAAATAGGTATTTTGAAGAAGAAGAGCGATTTGTATTGCTTTTCTAAATCTTTTAAGATATAATATTAAGGATTATGATGAGGGAGGTCAATTATTTGACTGATAAATCACAAGACAGTGAGAAGTTATTAAGCTTCAAAGAGCAGATCCTCAGAGACTTAGAAGAGGCCAATGAGCAACTTCTAAAAATCGAAAAAGAGTATGATCTACCTGATCGAAGTATTGAAACCCCTTCTTCACTGAAAGAGGAGGAAGAAGCAACACTACCTCCAAAAGTAGAAGAATCTGCGTTGGCTCCCAAAGAAGAACCAGAGGAGCCGGTAAAGGCGACTCCTGCTGTGGAAGAAAAGAGTGAGCTTACAAAGCCTGCTAAAAAAGAACCAAGTCAGGAACCGGTAGAGGAAAGCTTATCGCGCTCTTCTCGTAACCAGCGCCAACAAAAACAAAAGAAACAAAATAAAATCGCTAAACGAATTGTGCGGACAGTGGTCAGCCTTTTGCTGATTGTGATCGTGGCTACAGGGATCTTTGCTGTGACCTATATCCATTCAGCTGTCAAGCCGATGGATAAAAATGCAACAGAATTCGTAACGGTTGAGATTCCAGCAGGTTCAAGTAATCGTGAGATTGGCGCGATCCTTGAGAAAAAAGGACTCGTGAAAAATGGTCAGTTCTTTAACTACTATACCAAGTTCAAGAACTATAGCAATTTCAAATCTGGTTATTTCAATTTGCAAAAGAGCATGGATCTAGAAACCATCATCCAAAAACTGCAAGAAGAGGGAACCAAAACTCCTCAGGCTCCAGTTCTTGGGAAGGTGACGATTCCAGAAGGTTATACGATCGATCAGATTGCGACGGCTATCACCACCGATGTCTCCACTAAGAAGGCAGGCAAGACTCCATTTAAGAAAGAAGATTTCTTGAAGGCTGTCCAAGACGATGCCTTTATTGAGAAGATGGTGGCCAAATATCCTAAGCTCTTGGCGAATCTGCCAAGTAAGGATTCTGGTGTTCGCTACCGTTTAGAAGGTTATCTCTTCCCAGCAACTTATAACTATGGGAAAGATACCACAGTGAAAGAGATGATCGATCAGATGCTTGCGGCAATGGATCAAAACTTAAGCCCATACTATGAAACACTTGAGAGCAAGAACATCAATGTAAACGAAGTATTGACTCTTGCTTCCTTGGTTGAAAAAGAAGGGGCGACGGATCAGGACCGCAAAGATATCGCGAGTGTCTTCTATAACCGTTTGAACCAAGATATGCCTTTGCAAAGTAATATTGCAATTCTTTATGCCGAAGGGAAACTTGGTCAAAAGACGACCTTAAAAGAAGATGCAACGATCGATACAGAGCTGGATTCACCTTATAATATTTATAAGAATACCGGCTTGATGCCTGGCCCAGTGGATAACCCTGGAGTATCAGCGATCGAAGCGGCAGTGAACCCAAGTAAGACCGATTACTTGTATTTTGTCGCAAATGTCGAAAATGGTGAAGTTTTCTTCGCTAAGACATACGAAGAACACAATAAAAATGTTGAAGAACATGTCAATAGTAAATTGACACAAGCAAGTTCAAACTAGAAAAAGCATGTGGCGCGTCCACAGCTTTTTCATTCAAATAATAGAAAGAGAAGAATAATGGCAGAAAAAACATACCCAATGACACTAGCAGAAAAAGAAAAATTGGAACAAGAATTAGAAGAATTGAAATTGGTCCGTCGACCTGAAGTGGTAGAACGGATTAAGATCGCTCGTTCATATGGTGACCTCTCAGAAAACTCTGAGTATGAAGCAGCAAAAGATGAACAAGCTTTTGTGGAAGGTCAAATCTCTAGCTTGGAAACAAAAATCCGTTATGCAGAAATCGTCGATAGTGATGCTGTTGCAGTAGACGAAGTTGCGATCGGAAAAACCGTTACAGTCCAAGAAGTTGGCGAAACAGATGAAGAAGTTTACAGCATCGTCGGTTCAGCAGGGGCAGATGCCTTTGCAGGAAAGATTTCTAACGAAAGCCCAATCGGTCACGCTTTGATTGGTAAGAAGACAGGTGACGTTGTCACTGTTGAGACACCAGCTGGAAGCTACCAAGTGAAAATTTTGAACGTAGAAAAAACAGCGTAACTATAAAACGCAAGCCCTCCAAGAGGGCTTGCTTTTTTGTGCTCTTAATCTTTTTGTGAGAGTGAAAATTCTTTGCTGACTGAACGATATCAAAAAAAGCACTTGAACCTCGGGTTCAAGTGCTACTGTATACCGCTAGAATTAGTAGTTTGTACTACTTTCTATTGCGTTGTTTTCCTGCATTGCGGTTGTTTTTTGGTTTGTGTTGGATTTGTGTTGTTGCAGTAGGTGTGACATCTTTTTTCACGCGGTGACTAGTCGCTTTTGGAGGATTGTTTTTGTATTCCTCAGCGACGCGCTTGCGAAGATTTGGACGAATCAAGTAGTTGATGACAAATTGTTGGATAATTTGGATCACCCCACCGACTACCCAGTAAAGAGTCACTCCGGCTGAAGAGATCAATGAGAAGACACCGATCATAATCGGACTCATCAATGATGCTTTGCGCATGCTTTCCTTTTGGGTTTCATCTTCAATTCCATGAAGAGAGAGCATACTTTGGATATAGTAAAGAACTGCTACGATTGCTGTCAAGAGCAAGCTTGGTTTGCCGAGAGCAATGCCAAGGAAGCTACTATCTGCTACCCCTTTGGTGTGTTGAGCTGCAAAGAAGAGAGCTGAGAAGAATGGCATTTGGATCAAGAGTGGCAAACACCCAACTCCACCAAACATGCTAACACCATTTTCACGTTGAGCAGCCATTAATTCCTGTTGCGCCAATAGCTTTTCTTCTTGTGTGCTAGCGTTCTTCATGCGCTCTTGGATTGGTCCAAGGATAGGCTTCAAGTAGTTCATCTTTTCAGATTGGTAGGTTGCCTTCCATGATTGGTACAAACCAAGTGGCAAGATGATTAACCGCACGATCAAGGTGACGATAATAATCCCGATCCCAAAGCCCAAGCCAAGGTTGTTGGCAAAGAATTTGATGGCTTCACCCATTGGACGGCCAAGAAGATTCCAGATCAATCCAGTCGGATTTCCAGTTTTCCGATCGACACTCACGCATCCCGATAAGAAGACAAGCGAAGCTAGTCCCATCGATGCAAGTAATGCAAGTTTATTTTTTTTCACAAATAGTTCCTTCTTTTTTAAAATGTTACCTTTCTATTCTACTGTTTTTTTTGAAAATACACAATAGTTCTCTAGTCTTAATTTGCAATTTTAAAGTCTGTATAGTTTTCAAAGTTTGCGAGCGTAACATCTAAATAAGTTACATGTGCAAAAGGTGTAGGACCTTTGCGAATTTCTTGAATGAATTTGGCCATTTGGCTACTAGACTCTGCCTGGGCCAGAATGCCAACCGTTCCGTCGTCATTATTCCAGACACGGCCAGTAATCCCACCGATCTCTAAAGCAAGACTGTAGACTCCCCAGCGAAAGCCAACCCCTTGAACCCGTCCTTGGGCAATCATTTTTACCTTTTGCATGTGCGACCTCCTTGACTCGAAGAAATCTATCTGAGGTATGATTTCTTCTTTTTCTTTGTGCTATAATAGTTCTATGAATATTATAACGTCTAAATCCAATAATGTAATCAAAAATGCAAAAAAATTACATCAAAAAAAATACCGGACAGATTCTTATCTCATTGAAGGCTGGCATCTGTTTGAAGAGGCAGTAGAAAATCATGCGAAGATTCGGCAGGTCTTTGTTTTAGAAGCCTATTTAGACCGGGTAGAGGACATCCAAAAAGTCACTATCGTGACTCCGGAGATCTTAAGCCTCTTGGCAGATTCGAAGACTCCTCAAGGGATTGTCGCAGAGATTCTTCTAGAGCAGCCAGAGCTTCCGGATCAGCTACAAGGGCGATTCCTCTATTTGGAGGATGTACAGGATCCTGGCAATGTAGGGACGATGATTCGAACAGCAGATGCAGCAGGTTTTGATGGCGTCATGCTTTCGAAAGCCTCCGCTGATCTATACAGTCTCAAGACCCTTCGCTCCATGCAGGGCAGTCATTTCCATATTCCTATCTGGAAACTGGATCGAGAAGAACTATTGGAGCGAGCTGCGCACTCTCATCTAGCAGTTCTCGCAACGACGCTTTCAGAAGCTTCCATTGACTACCGTCAGCTTTCTCAGACCGATCAGTTTATCCTGGTTATGGGGAATGAAGGAAATGGCATCAGCCAGGAAATGGCGGCACAAGCAGACCAGCTGGTTCATATTCCCATGCCAGGTCGGGCAGAGAGTTTAAATGTTGCAGTGGCAGCAGGAATTTTGATGTTTTCTTTAAGGAAATTTTGAGAAAAAGAAGTATACTTAACCTGTAAGAAGAAGTTGATGGAGATCTTATTGGGAGAGCTTATCAACGAAAGGTGGTTATCTTATGCAATATCATCGTGACAAAGAATACATGACCTATGTAGGCCATCTGATCCAGCATCCTAAGGTTCAAAAATTAGCCGACATTCCCCACCATATTCATTCCAATCGTTTGGAGCATTCCATTCATGTGAGCTATACCAGTTATAAACTGGCTAAAAAATTTGGTTGGGATGCCAAAAGTACGGCTCGGGGTGGCCTCTTGCATGACCTCTTTTACTATGATTGGCGCGAGACCAAGTTTACGAAAAGTCACGCCTGGATCCATCCCCGCATTGCCGTGAGAAATGCACGAAAGATCACAGATCTCAATGCTAAGGAAGAAGACATCATTATTAAACATATGTGGGGTGCTACCCTTGCCCCGCCTCGCTACAAAGAATCTTTTGTGGTGACTATGGTGGATAAATACTGGGCTGTTAAGGAAGCTTCAGAACCTTGGCGTAAAAAGATGGCCAAAAGGAGATTTTTTCATCGAAAAATGTTAAAATCATAGTAAACAAATTTGAAAGGAACTTGTTTATATGTATAATGATTCAGTAATCCAAGAACAAAGTGGATTGAATGCTTTTTATAACAAAATCTACTCATTAGTTGGGATCGGTGTTGGGATTTCAGCCCTTGTCTCTGGTCTTATGATGACGGTCTTTCAAGATTTCTTCGTTCAAATCTTGACAACCGCACCAATGGTTTACTATGCAGCAGTGGTTGTAGAATTGATCTTGGTCTTTGTTGCAAGTGGGAAGGCTGTTAAAAATAGCCCGTCTGCTCTTCCGATCTTCTTGATCTACTCAGCTTTGAATGGCTTTACCTTGAGCTTTATCATTGCTCGCTACATGCAAGCAACTGTCTATAAGGCTTTCTTGGTCAGTGCCTTGATGTTTATTGTCATGGGAGCTATCGGACGCGTCGTGAAAAAGGACCTGTCTGGAATGGGACGTGCCTTGATGGGAGTCTTGATCGGTGTGATCATCGCTTCTGTTGTGAACATGTTCTTGAGAAGTTCTGGAATGGACTATATCTTGAGTATCATCTCTGTCTTCCTCTTTGCAGGATTGACAGCTTGGGATAACCAAAAGATTCGCTATGTCTATGATCAAACAAATGGTCAACCTGCTACAGGTTGGGCAGTAGCAATGGCTTTGGAACTTTATCTTGACTTTATCAACCTCTTTATCAGCCTTCTTCGTATCTTCGGAAGAAACGACTAATCAAAGAGAGCTTGAGCTGGGGCAGTTGCCTCGGCTTTTTTTGTCTTCCGACTTGTGCTATACTAATAGTGACTAAAGAATAGAAATGAGCGCTTATGAAAACACCTTTTGTAACCCGTGAACAATTAGAAAGTCTGACCCAAGAATTTCCTACCCCTTTCCATCTCTATGATGAAGCAGGAATTCGTGAAACGGCTCGTGCCCTCCATCAAGCTTTTGCTTGGAATGAAGGATTTAAGGAATACTTTGCCATCAAGGCGACTCCTAACCCATCGATCCTAAAAATTTTGCAAGAAGAGGGCTGTGGAGTCGACACGGCCAGCTACGTGGAATTGTTAATGGCGGATAAACTGGGCTTTAGTGGGAAAGAAATCATGTTTTCTTCTAACAACACGCCAGCTGATGAATTTGTCTATGCGAGAGAATTAGGGGCAACTATCAATCTGGACGCCTATGAAGACATTGCTTTCTTGAAGTCTGTGACCAGCATCCCCAAGGTTATTTCTTGCCGCTATAATCCTGGTGGAGTTTTTGAACTGGGAACCGATATTATGGACAATCCTGAAGAAGCCAAGTTTGGAATGACCAAGGAGCAATTGATCCAAGCCTTTATCGAGTTGAAAGAACTAGGTGTGGAAGAGTTTGGTATTCACGCTTTATTGGCTTCTAATACTGTATCCAACGACTACTATCCAGAGTTAGCGCGTCAACTTTTTGAATTGGCAGTAGAAGTCGTCGAGAAAACAGGTGTCCACTTGGGCTTCATCAACCTTTCTGGTGGAGTTGGGGTCAATTACAAACCAGAACAAGAACCAAATGATATTGCCATTATTGGGGAAGGTGTGCAACGCGTTTTTGATGAGATTCTCAAACCGGCAGGACTTGGTAATGTGAAAATCTATACCGAGCTTGGTCGCTTTATGCTAGCTTCACACGGCCTCCTGGTAACCAGAGTTACTCATAAAAAGAAAACCTACCGGACCTATGTGGGCGTCGATGCTTCAGCGGTGAATCTTCTTAGACCGGCTATGTACGGTGCTTATCACCATATCACCAATATGGATCGTCCAGAGGAACCGACTGAAGTGGTCGATGTAGTGGGAAGTCTCTGTGAAAATAACGATAAATTTGCCAAACAACGAGAACTACCCGTGACGGAGATTGGAGATTTACTTGTGATCCATGACACTGGAGCCCATGGCTTTTCAATGGGGTACCAGTACAATGCCAAGTTGCGTTCGGCAGAAGTTTTGCTTCAAGAAGATGGGCATGCCCGTTTGATTCGTCGAGCAGAAAAACCAGAAGATTATCTTGCGACACTCTACGGCTTTGACATTGAAAAATAAGCGATTGTCTGATATAATGATAGTTATGTAAAAATAATGGATCGGAGAAAATTGTATGAATCTCTTTTTAGGAATTTTGTTGATTATTTTAGCTTTCTTTGGTGGGATGATTGCAGGAATGTTCTTGCTTCGTCGTCAATTTGAAAAAGAATTTGCATCAAACCCACGTTTGAATATTGAAGCAGTCCGTACGCTTTTAGGTGCCAGCGGCCAACGTCCAAGCGAAGCAAAAGTTCAACAAGTCTATCGCCAAATTGTGAACCAACAAAAATCAGCAATGGCGAAAAACAAGAAAAAATAAGAGTGGGGCAATCTCACAATAATAAATGAGAGGGGCTTGGAGGAATTTCTTAGTCCCTCCTTTTGGAAGGAAGAGATATGGATAACCGACCGATTGGTTTTTTAGATTCTGGAGTAGGGGGCTTGACTGTTGTCCGCGAATTGCTCCGTCAGCTTCCTCACGAAGATGTCGTCTATATTGGAGATTCAGCGCGTGCACCTTATGGTCCTAGACCAGCAGACCAAATTCGCGAGTATACTTGGCAGATGGTGAACTTCCTTCTGACCAAAAATGTCAAGATGATTGTCTTAGCTTGTAATACAGCAACGGCAGTTGTTTGGGAAGAAGTCAAGGAGAAACTTGATATTCCCGTTTTGGGAGTTATATTGCCCGGAGCTTCTGCAGCCATTAAATCGACGACCCATCAAAAAATTGGGGTCATTGGGACACCGATGACGGTTTCTTCTGGAATTTATAAAGAGAAGATTCAAAGTCTGTCACCAGACATGGAAGTCAGCAGTTTAGCTTGTCCCAAGTTTGTTCCTTTAGTGGAATCAAACGAATTGACATCCAGTGTGACCAAAAAGGTGGTTTACGAAACCCTAAAACCACTAGTTGGAAAGGTTGATACCTTAGTCTTGGGATGTACCCATTATCCCCTGTTAAAACCGATTATTCAAAATGTGATGGGACCGGATGTCAAATTGATTGATAGTGGAGCGGAGTGTGTTCGGGATATTTCCGTCTTATTAAACTATTTTGAGCTCAATAAGAGCCGCGAACTCTTAGAGCAGACCCACTGCTTTTATACCACTGCAAATGCCAATAGCTTTGCAGCGATTGCCGAAAAATGGCTAGAACGTTCAGTGAATGTGGAGCACGTAAATTTATGAGTGACAAACTATTTGAATACAAAGATTCCCAAGATTGGTATATTGCCCAATGGGGAGAAGATGCAGACTACAACCAATTTAGTCACGTTCCGGCGGAAGCTTCCACTCTGTTAGACCAGCTGGAACTTCTCTTTGCCAAGGATCCTGAAGGATTTCCTCTCAATCTATCGGTGATGCGCTATGGATCAGCCTTTCGTTTCCTAACCTTTTTGACGGAAATCTTGAATGAAGTCAAGGGAAGAGCTTTTGAAATTATCCAGCGTCAAGGAGCCTTACTCTTGGTTGAAAAAGGGAAATTGCTCTATTTGCATTTGCCAAGTGATGGGGTGGATTTGGAAGCCTTCTTGGGTCAAGACAAGGTCAAAGATACGATTCTTATTGCGACTCGAAATGAGGGAAAAACCAAAGAATTCCGTAATATGTTTGAAAAGCTAGGCTTTGAAGTGGAAAATCTCAATCAGTATCCAGAGCTTCCAGAAGTCGAAGAGACAGGGATGACCTTTGAAGAGAATGCCCGCCTAAAAGCTGAAACCATTGCAGAGCTAACTGGGAAAACAGTTTTAGCGGATGATTCAGGTTTGAAGGTAGATATCTTGGGAGGCTTACCAGGAGTTTGGTCCGCTCGCTTTGCGGGAGTTGGTGCGACAGATGCGGAAAACAATGCGAAATTGTTGCACGAATTGGCCATGGTCTTTGACTTGAAAGACCGTTCAGCTCAGTTCCATACGACCTTGGTGGTTGCAAGACCAGGCAAGGAAAGCTTGGTGGTGGAAGCTGATTGGCCAGGATATATTAATTTTGAGCCCAAAGGGGAACACGGCTTTGGCTATGACCCTCTCTTCTTAGTTGGGGAAACGGGCCGTGCTGCTGCTGAATTAACGCTAGAAGAAAAAAATACACAATCACATCGTGCTTTAGCTGTTAAAAAGTTATTGGAGGTATTTCCATCATGGCAAAGCAAACAATCATCGTTATGAGTGACTCGCATGGAGACCGCTCCATTGTTGAAGCTATTAAAGAAAAATACCTAGGTCAGGTCGATGGGATCTTTCACAATGGGGATTCTGAACTAAAAAGTGATGATCCTGTCTGGGAAGGGATCCACGTTGTCCAAGGAAATATGGATTTTTATGATGGCTATCCGGAACGCTTGGTGACCCAACTAGGGCCAACACGGATCATCCAGACCCATGGGCATCTCTTCCAGATCAATTTTAGTTTTCAAAAATTGGATCTGTGGGCCCAAGAGGAAGAAGCAGATATCTGTCTTTACGGCCACCTTCATATCCCAGATGCTTGGAAGGAAGGAAGAACCCTCTTTGTGAATCCTGGATCGATCAGTCAGCCACGCGGTCTGATTCGAGAGTGTCTCTATGCTAAAATTGAGATAGATGATTCTAATTACAAGGTAGAGTATTATACGCGAGATCATGAATTGTACCCTGAATTGACAAAGGAGTTTAGCAGATGATAGCAAAGGAATTTGAACGTTTCTTGCTGGCGCAGGAAGAGACGTTCTTAACTCCAGCCAAAAATTTAGCGGTCTTGATTGATAACCACAATGTAGACCATGCTGTCTTGTTGTTGAGCCAGATTAGCTATAGTCGTATTCCGGTAGTGACGGATGAACGCAAGTTCGTGGGGACGATCTCCCTAACGGATATTCTATCTTATCAATTGAAACACGAGATTCCTGAAGAGACTTTTGCCTCGATGGATATCGTAGACGTTGCAAAAAAAGGGGTCGGGGTCATCGGCTTAGACTTCAATTTGACAGAAGTCCTTCACAAGTTGGTGGATGACTCCTTCTTATCAGTGGTGGATGAAGAAGGGTATTTCCAAGGGATTATTACACGGAAATCGATTCTTAAAGCCATCAATTCGCTAATGCATGATTTTTCAAATGAATACGAGATGATTCCAAAATGAAAGAATTTATTGCAAGTTTTATTGATCAAAAAGAACTAAGTGAAAATTCTCAGTCAGCCTATTTCTATGATTTGGACCAGTTTATTGAGTCGATCCATGGAAAAGTGACACCGACAAATTTGAGAATTTACCAAGCTTCGATTAAAGATTTTAAACCGGCGGTTCAAAAACGAAAATTATCTGCCGTCAACCAATTTTTATATTATTTGTATCAAGAACGCTTTATTTCTGAATACCATCGTTTGGTATTGCCTAAAATTCAACCGGCCAAGACCCATGATCGGGAATTGTTGGATCTGACCCATTTTTGGGAAGAATCAACTAACCCACAGGGACGCTTGATGGCCTTGTTGATTCTGGAGATGGGCTTATTGCCAAGTGAGATCCTCCAAGTCAAGGTCGAAGATATTCAGCTGGACTTTCACGTCATTCGAGTGGGCAAAGATGGCCAAAAACGGGTTTTAAAGGTTCCAGAGCCGTTACTGGATGAATTGCAACTCTTCCTAGATGGTATTTATCTCTTTGATAATAAAGGAAAATGCTACTCCCGTCAGTGGGGATTTCGACAATTAGAAGCCTTCTTGATCGAAAAAGGGAATCAAGACCTTTCGGCACAATCGATTCGTGAGCAGTATATTTTGAAACAACGTGAACTCGGTGTGGATCTCTTTAGTATTGCGCGTGAATTGGGCCTAAAAACCATGGTGACATTAGAAAAATATAAATAATGGATATTAAAATTAAAGATTTTGAAGGGCCTTTGGACCTCTTGCTCCACTTAGTCTCTAAATACCAGATGGATATTTATGAGGTCCCCTTGATTGAGGTGATCGAACAGTATCTGGCTTATCTGGCGACCCTCCAGGCTATGAAACTAGAGGTAGCAGGAGAATACATGCTGATGGCTAGTCAACTAACCTTGATCAAGAGTCGAAGACTTCTTCCTAAGGTTGCAGAGGAGATGGATGAAGCAGAGGATCTTGAGCAGGACCTCCTTTCTCAATTGGAAGAGTACCGTACTTACAAGCAATTAGGAGAGTTGATGGCCTCACAGCACGAGGAGCGCGCCCTCTATTATTCAAAACCAAAGATGGAATTGATTTATGACGATACCGAATTACTTCATGACCGCACCACGGTGGATCTCTTCTTGGCTTTCTCAAAGCTATTGACCAAGAAAAAAGAAGAATTCCGTCAGAACCATACAACCATTGTAAAGGATGAATACAAGATTGAGGATCTGATGGACCAGCTGCGTCACCGATTCTACGATCGCTCACAAGTTCTCTTGCAGGACTTGTTTCTAGAAGCAGCGGATCTCCAAGAGGTCATTACCTTATTTCTTGCAACCCTTGAATTGATCAAGATCCAAGAGGTCACAGTGGTACAGAATACGGCTTTTGGAGAAATTTACTTAAATAGGATTGAACATGAGCAAATTAGCTGAAATTGAAGCACTCTTATTTGTAGCGGGTGAAGAAGGAATTACTGCCAGACAAATCGCAGACCTTCTCTCTTTACCTCCGACAGGTGTGGTGCAAAGTTTAGAAAAATTAAGCCAAAAATACCAGGAGGACACAGATACCAGTCTGTGTTTGATGGAGACAGCTTCCCGTTATAAATTGGTGACAAAGGCAGACTACGCTTCGGTTTTACGAGACTATTCTAGAACGCCCATGAACCAAAGTTTGTCTCGGGCTGCCCTCGAAACCTTGTCAATCATTGCTTATAAGCAACCGATCACCCGCGTGGAGGTCGATGATATTCGGGGTGTCAATTCCAGCGGTGCCATTACTAAACTATTGTCATTTGATCTGATCCGAGAGGATGGGAAAAAAGAAGTCCTCGGGCTTCCCAATTTGTATATCACGACGGAGTATTTTTTGGATTATATGGGAATCAATCATTTGGAGGAATTACCAAAGGTTGAGGAAGTGGACATTGATCCAGAGGAAGGTCAATTATTTTCAGAGAGAACAGAGGAACTAGATGAGAATTAACAAATATATTGCCCATGCAGGCGTGGCTAGTCGTCGCAAGGCCGAAGAACTGATCAAGCAAGGCTTGGTTACAGTAAATGGCCAAGTTGTGCGTGAATTAGCGACCATTATTAAGACCGGTGATCAGGTTGAAGTAGAAGGTACTCCAATCTACAACGAAGAAAAGGTCTACTATCTTTTAAATAAGCCACGTGGCGTCATCTCTAGTGTATCTGATGATAAAGGGCGGACAACAGTCGTTGACCTTTTATCTCAAGTGCCAGAGCGTATCTACCCAGTGGGACGTTTGGACTGGGATACATCTGGTGTCTTGATTTTGACCAATGATGGTGATTTTACAGATGAGATGATTCACCCACGTAATGAGATTGATAAGGTCTATGTGGCGCGTGTCAAAGGGATTGCCAATAAGGAAAATTTGCGTCCCTTAACACGAGGGGTGACCATTGATGGCAAGAAAACCAAGCCAGCGACTTACGAGATCTTAAAAGTGGATGTTGAAAAGAACCGTTCAGTGGTTCAGTTGACCATTCATGAAGGGCGCAACCACCAGGTCAAAAAGATGTTTGAAGCTGTAGGACTTTTAGTGGACAAACTCTCCCGAACCCAGTTTGGAAACCTAGATGTCTCAGGACTTCGTCCGGGTGAATACCGTCGCTTGAACAAAAAAGAAGTTAGCCAGTTGCACAATCTAGCAGTGACTAAATCTAAAAAATCATGAAAAAAATCCTGATTGCTATGGTCAGAGGCTATCAAAAATGGATCTCTCCCATATTTCCACCTTCTTGTCGCTTTCAACCGACCTGTTCCAATTATATGATCCAAGCGATTGAACGCTTTGGTGTGAAAGGTGTTTTGATGGGGGTTGCGAGAATCTTGCGATGCCATCCGGGTACCCAAGCGGGACCAGACCCTCTGCCAGACCACTTTAGTCTGAGACGAAATGAAGAATCAAAATAGGACGATCACAAATAAACAGAAATACCCTTAGAAATTATGTTTCTAAGGGTATTTTTTGTACAAGAGCTGTCTATCAACGTTTAGACCATGTTTTAGGCAGGAAGAGCAGAATCATTGGATAGATTTCAAGCCGTCCGGCAATCATGGCTAAGGAAAGTAACAGTTTTGAAATCGGACTAAAGATGGAGAAGGTTTGACCCGTACCAATCATAGGTCCAATATTGTTGAAACAACTAAAGACAGCACTGACAACCGTCATGAAGCTATTATTGTCTAGACTCACTACAAAGAGTAAGCCGATCGTAATAAAACTGTATATTGTAAAGTACTTGAGGATCTGATGCTGGGTATCTTTATCCAATACCGTATCGTTGACATGCAAGGTCAAAACTCGATTTGGAGACAAGGTCGAAAGAACCTGATTTTTTGCGATTCGCCATAAGGTCAAGCACCGAATGACTTTTAGCCCCCCAGCGGTCGAGCCAGCAGACCCACCGACCACCATCAGCATCAAGAGGATAAATTGTGAGAAAAGAGGCCATTTTTCCGTTGTCCCATAACCAAAACCGGTGGTGGTGATGATATTGGAAACTTGGAAGAAGGAAATCTCAAAGCTCTTCGCAACATTAGCATAAAGGTGAAGGCAATTGTAGGCAATCAAGACACTCGATACAAGGACGATCGTGATATAGGTCCGCAATTCCTCATCTTTAAAGAAGGCCTTGAATTTTCGAATCATGAGGAAGTAGTAGAGGTTAAAGTTAACCCCGAAGACTAAGACCCCGATACTGACCAAATAGGTGATCAAACTACTATTGTAGTGGGCGATCCCATCGTTAAAGACGGTAAAGCCCCCAGTACCAGCCGTCCCCATGGCGATGACAAAACTATCATACAGGGGCATGCCAGCAAGGAAATAAAGAACCACAAAGAGGAAGAACAAACCCAAGTACAAGAAGTAGAGAATTTGAGCCGTATTTTTTAATTTGGAAACGACCTTGCCAAACACTGGACCAGGAACCTCTGCCTTCATGACTTCCAGGTGGCTGTTCTTGTTGTTGTCCATAATAGCCAGAGCAAAAACCAATACTCCCATCCCTCCGATTAAGTGGGTAAAACTGCGCCAAAAGAGAAGGGAGTGGCTAAGGACACTGACATCATCTAAAATCGTTGCCCCTGTTGTTGTAAAGCCGGAGCTGACTTCAAAGAAGGCATCGATAATGTTTGAAATTTGGCCCGAAAAGACAAAGGGAAGGGCACCAAAGAAGGACCATAGGATCCAACAAAGTGCTACAATCAGGACTCCTTCCTTAGCATAGATGTGAAAGTCCTTTGGTTTGTGAAAACTACCAAGGAGGCCAAGTCCAAGTAAGATGGCCATGGTTGCCCCAATAGAGATAAAGACCTTGGCAGGTTCCTGATAAATTGTTGCGACCACTAAGGGAACGATCAGGAGACCTGCTTCGATTAAGAGGAGTTTGGATAAGAGGTAACGAATCATGCTTCTATTCATCAGGCTTACCTCTCAAGTAGATCGTAGATTTTAGTGACATTTTGAATCAAGGTGGTCACGATAATCCGATCCCCTACCATCAAACGGTCATCCCCATTCGGGAAAATAGCCTTGCCGTCTCGAATAATGGCAGCGATCAAAACGCCCTTCTTCAATTTCAATTCAGAGAGAGGATATTGGGTTAGTTTGTTGTCTTCCTTAATTTGAAACTGCAAGGTTTCAATCCGGCCGTTTGCGACATGGTGCAAGGCTTCTAGGTTTGAAAACTGTGCATTGTAGCGCCCGCGAATAAAGTGCATAATGGTGTCTACAGCGATGCGTTTTGGAGTGACAATACTGGTCATATCCTGATCGCCAATGATCTCCAACAGACTGGTTCGGTTGACTTTGGTAATGTTCTTTTTGACTCCGACAGAATCCAAGAACATGGAGGTGATGATGTTTTCTTCATCGACCCCTGTCAAAGTAGCCACAGCATCAAAGTTATTGGCACTCTCTTCTAAAAGAATGTCTTTAGCGGTTCCGTCTCCATGGACGACATAGAGGTCAGGGAATTCTTGGCTAAAGAATTCAGCTCGTTCGCGATTGACCTCGATGACCTTGAGATCGATTTTGCGACGCACATCCTGGAGGATATTGAGCAGATAGTAGGCAATTTTTCCGGCACCAATCATCATCATGCTCTTAATGACTTGAGGTCGGACATTGTTGTGGAAGAGAACGATCTCGATCCGATTTCCTGTCACGAAAATCTTGTCTTGGGGCTGCAAAACAAAGTCTCCATTTGGAATCGTGAGTTCATTGCCACGCTCGATCGCACAAACAATGACGTTTCCGTATTTCTTTCGGAATTGGGAGAGGCTCATATTGCAGAGATTGCTATCTGGCTTGATCTTAAATTCCATCAAGGCAACACGGCCGTTTGCAAAATGCTCCACAGAAAGGGCATTTGGGAAGTCAATAATATTAGCAATATAACGAGCTGTCAGCAATTCAGGATTGACAACCAGGGAGAAGCCCAAGATATTTTTTTCCTTGAAGTAGGAATTGGAATATTCCGGATTCCGCACCCGAACGATGGTTTCTTTGGCTCCCATTTTTTTAGCTAAAACAGCAGAAACCATGTTCACTTCGTCGTACTCGGTCATGGAAATGAAGATATCGCAGTCTTCAACATCTGCTTGCTCCAAGATCTTGAAGTTTGCGCCATTTCCTAAAATCCCAATGATATCAAACCGTTTGGTAATATGGTTGAGAACGGATTCGTCTTTTTCGATCAAAATAACATCGTGGTTTTCAGCAACGAGAGAACGACAAAGGGCCGTTCCGACCTTTCCTCCACCAACAACAATAATTTTCATAGATTACCTCCAGAGTATGCTTCTATCATACTCTATTTTCAAGAAAAATTCATCTATTTTAAGGACTTTCTGGAGGAATTATACCAAGCTAAGAACAAGTGGGAAAAATTGTCAAAATAGAAGAATGAGGAGGGATCGAAAACTTTGATAAAGTTTCTTAAAAAAATCTAAAAAAACTATTGACAGGAGCTTCAAAAGTGATATACTTAAAAAGTACCTTCGTTGATTTACCTCAAACCTGTTGTGAGTTAAGTTAATGAAGCTGTAACCACGCTGTTTGCTGAGCTTGACTCCGGGCAGTGTGGCTATTTTTTTATCAGAAAGAGATCGAGTATGAATATTGAAGAACTGGACTACCAAGAGTCAGCAGCTCAAAACCACATCGTCTTGTTCCAACCTCAGATTCCACAAAATACGGGCAATATTGCACGGACCTGTGCGGCAACCAATTCTCCCTTACATATTATTCGTCCCATGGCTTTTCCGATCGATGATCGCAAGATGAAGCGAGCAGGACTCGATTACTGGGACAAGCTGGATGTCCGTTTCTATGATAGCTTAGAAGAGTTTATGGAAGCAGCGCGTGACGGTCAGGTGCACTTGGTGTCTAAGTTTGCAAATCAGACTTATTCGGACGTTTCTTATCAGGATGGGAAATCCCATTATTTCTTGTTTGGACGCGAGGACAAAGGATTGCCGGAAGATTTTATGCGTCAGCACGAGGAGAAGACTATTCGCATTCCGATGAATGACGAGCATGTTCGTAGTTTAAATGTCTCCAATACCGTCTGCATGATTGTTTATGAGGCGCTCCGCCAGCAAGGTTTTAAGGGGCTGGAGTTGAGCCATCGTTATGAGCATGACAAGCTCAAATAAGAACGAAAAATTAAAAGACGAACGGTGTAATCTATCAAGTTACAAAAACTTGCCTTGGCAAGTTTTTTTTGTTATGATTAAGAAGTCTTCAGGGCAGGGTGAGATTCCCGACCGGCGGTGACTTTTACTAGGAAATGTTCTTTTCCTTTTATACTTTGTTGCCAAGCTTTGCTTAACGAGAAGTTATGACCACAGCTTGTCGTATCGTTTAAAAGAAAAATCTCCATTTCCATACTCTAAAAGAAGTCCGCGAGCGCAAGCTGATGTGGTGTGACTCCACAACCGACAGTATAGTCTGGATGGGAGAAGACGAGAGACGAATAGACTGACAGCTATTCTGATCTGTTTAGAGCTGATGCATAGGAATAAGACGTTAGGTGCTATGATTGACTAGCGGTATTTTCAATGGGGACCAGCTAAAGTGACTAGAATGTTCTCTAGTTTAAGCTTTGTTTAAATAGTTTAGAGTAGAATGATGGGGTAGACGTCTTTCCAGCTTCTCTAATTTTTAAAAAATTGGAGGAACCTGTTATGACAAATACACGTAAACTGACCCTAGTGGCTGTTTTATCCGCATTATCTTTTATTTTGATGTTCTATCAATTTTCTTTCTTGATAGATTTCTTCAAAATTGATTTGAGTATCATCGCCATTTTGTTGGCCTTGGTCCTGTTGGATTTTAAAAGTGCCTTTTGGGTGACCTTGATCCGATCTGTCCTTAAATTAGCCCTTAATAATAAGGGGCTTGAAACCTTGATCGGATTACCAATCAATATCATTGGAGTTCTTGTTTTTGTTCTTGCTTTTGCATGGATTTGGAACAAGGAACGGACCCATGGTCGATTTGTCCTGGCAACGATTGTTGGAACGATCAGCTTGAGTATTACGATGGTATTGGTGAACTATGTCTATGCAATCCCTTTGTATGCTCGTTTTATGAACTATGATATTTCGAAAACACTAGGTCTTGTCCACTATTTAGCCGCAATGGTTGCACCGTTTAACCTGATCGAAGGGGTGATTTGGGCCATCGCATTTGGGTTGATCTATACCTTATTGCAACCGATTTTGAAAAAATATGAAAAATAAACAACAACATTGGGCGAAGGCAAGCTTCGCCCTTCTCATTTTTGTCATTCTTGGGTATGTGATTCGCTTTTACCCGCAACAATTAACAGGCTTTGATAGCACAATTCAATCTGCTATTCGAGGCGATCTGCCTGCAACACTGACGGCCTTCTTTACCAAGGTGACCCATGTCATGGATACTAAGATCATTGTCATCTGGGTGGGTCTTCTGCTAGCGGCATTTGCCTATAAGAAGTGGTACAGTGAGGCCCTCTTCCTTGGGAGCAATCTGGTATTGACTGCTCTTTTGGTGCTTCTTCTAAAGAATATCTACCAGAGACCGAGACCAAGTATTCTTTATCTAGTAGAGGAAAAAGGCTTTTCTTTCCCGAGTGGTCATTCACTGGCGTCTACCCTTGTTTTGGGAAGTTTGATCATCATCATCAGCCAACATGTAAAAAATAAAACAGCCCGCTATTGCCTTCAAGGCTTGCTGGTTCTGGGAATCGTGACCATTGTGGTTTCCCGCGTTTATGTCGGGGTCCACTACCCATCAGACGTTCTCGGCAGTATGATTTTGGGTCTCGCTGTCTTACAGTTTGAGTATCCCTTGTATGATCGCTTGCGATTTCAATGGCGCTTTACAGGGAAGCAAAAATAAGCATCTAACAACTAGGAGTTGAACTCGCGTTTTGAGTTCGACTCTTTTTTTGCTATAATGAAGGGTATGAAATCCTACAATACCTTGAATGATTATTATCGAACCCTATTTGGAGAAAAGACTTTTAAAGTCCCTATTGATGCAGGCTTTGATTGTCCCAATCGAGACGGAACAGTCGCCCATGGTGGCTGTACTTTTTGTACGGTCTCGGGTTCAGGAGATGCCATTGTGGCCCCAGAAGCTCCGATTCGAGAACAGTTTTACAAAGAGATTGATTTTATGCATCGGAAATGGCCAGATGTGAAGAAGTACCTGGTCTATTTTCAAAATTTCACCAATACCCACGATAAAGTGGAAGTCATTCGAGAGCGGTATGAACAGGCCATCAATGAACCAGGAGTGGTAGGAATCAACATTGGTACGCGTCCGGACTGTTTACCAGATGAGACCTTAGCCTACCTAGCAGAGCTGACAGAGCGCATGCATGTGACGATCGAGTTGGGGCTTCAGACGACTTATGAAGCGACTTCTGAATTGATCAATCGGGCCCATAGTTATGATCTCTATGTTGAAACAGTCAAGCGTATTCGCAAACGGGTCCCCAAGGCAGAGATCGTATCCCATTTGATCAATGGCCTTCCTGGGGAGACGCATGAGATGATGGTGGAAAATGTTCGCCGTTGTGTGACCGATAATGAAATTGATGGCATCAAGTTACACCTCTTGCATTTGATGACCAATACACGGATGCAACGGGACTATCATGAAGGACGACTTCAACTCATGAGCCAGGAGGAGTATGTCAAGGTCATCTGTGACCAGTTGGAGATCATCCCCAAACACATTGTCATCCACCGGATTACAGGGGACGCGCCAAGGGATATGTTGATTGGCCCTATGTGGAGCCTCAACAAATGGGAAGTCCTAAACGCCATTGAAACTGAAATGCGTCGGCGTGGAAGTACCCAAGGATGTAAGCTAGAAGAAAAGGAGACTGCTGATGCTTCGACCACTTGAAATGGCCCATCAATTTTTAGCAGAAGTCATCACCAAAGAAGATGTGGTGGTGGATGCGACCATGGGAAATGGACATGATACGGCCTTTTTAGCCCAACTTGCAGGCCAGGTCTATGCCTTTGATATTCAAGAACAAGCACTTGTAAATACCCGAGAACGATTGGAAAAGTTGGGTCTTCAACATGTCCGGTTGATTTTGGATGGCCACCAGCATGTGGACCAATATGTGGAGACCCTCAAAGCAGCTATTTTTAATCTGGGGTATCTGCCATCTGCAGATAAGTCGGTCATTACTCTTCCTGCTACCACGATTGAAGCGATGGAGAAAATCTGTGCTCGCCTAGAAAAAGGTGGGCGAATGGCTATTATGATCTATTATGGTCATGAGGGAGGAGACATCGAGCGTGATGCAGTGCTGGACTTTGTTAGTCAGCTTCCTCAAAAAGACTATACAGCGACCATCTACCGGACACTGAATCAAGTGAATCAGCCACCGTTTTTGGTCATGATCGAAAAATTAGAAAGCTACCGTCATGGATAAAGAATATTTAAAGAATAAAATCGAAGGATTGAGACATCATTTTGTCGAATCAACCATCCACGAGCGTGCAATAGGTTTTTATGATGAAGCTCATATGACCAAAAAGATGCTCAAAATAAAAAAGAAATTGGTTTCGCTTGAGATGGAACGGTGCCAAAAGAAGATTGAGCACAAGGATGTAACCAAGACAGACCAAAAGATTGCGGAGTTAAAACAGCAATTTGAGACCTGCTGCCAAGAACGCTAAGGAGGGAGTGATATGGAACTACTCCTTTATGCAGTGATCTTTTCGATGATTTTGATCGTCTCAAATGCCACCAATAAACTTGTGCCAAGTCTTCCTCTACCCTTGATTCAAATTTTACTAGGGATTGGTTGGGCCCTCTTTGTGCCAGAAGAAAATTTTCATCTGGATACCGAGCTCTTTCTGGCGCTGGTCATTGGCCCTCTCTTATTTCGAGAAGCAGAAGAAGCAGATATTACTTCCGTCTTAAAGCACTGGCGGATCATCCTCTATTTGATTTTCCCAGTGATTTTTATCTCCACCATTAGTTTGGGCTGGGCAGCTCACTCCTTGTGGCTGAGCCTTCCTTTAGCAGCCTGTATGGCAGTTGGGGCAGCCCTTGGGCCTACCGACTTAGTAGCCTTTGCCTCCCTGTCTGAGCGCTTTAGCTTTCCAAAGCGGGTTTCGAATATCTTAAAAGGCGAAGGGTTACTAAATGATGCCTCAGGTCTAGTTGCCTTTCGAGTGGCCTTGGCAGCTCTTGCGACCGGAAGTTTCTCTCTTGGAGAGGCAGGGATTTCCTTAGGAATCTCCATCATTGGAGGATTTGCAGTGGGGATCTTAACGGCCTTTGTGAACCGGTGGTTGCAAACCTTGCTCTTGAGTGTTCGCGCCAGTGATATTGCCAGTGAATTGTTATTAGAACTGAGTCTCCCACTGTTGACCTTCTTCCTAGCAGAAGAACTCCATGTCTCTGGTATCATTGCAGTAGTTGTGTCAGGGATCCTAAAAGCCAGTCGCTTTAAGCACATTACCCTCCTTGAAGCGCGGGTAGATACTGTGAGTCATACTGTCTGGAATACGGTCAACTTTATCTTAAATGGGTCGGTCTTTGTCATCTTAGGAATGGAATTGGAAATGATCTCCAAGCCCATCTTAAGTAGTCCCATTTACAATAATCTTCTTTTAGTTCTTTCTGTCTTTCTGTTGACAGCCTTGCTCTTTTTGATTCGTTTTGTCATGGTTTACCTCTTTTATTGGTTCCGAACGGTTCGACTAAAAAAATCGTTAAGAAATTATCTAAAAGATGCCTTATTGCTGACCTTTTCGGGTGTGAAGGGAACGGTTTCGATTGCGACGATTCTTTTGATTCCAACCAAGATCGAAAAAGAATACCCTATCCTACTCTTTTTAGTGGCAGGAGTTACCCTTGTCAGCTTTATTGCTGGCTTAGTGGTACTTCCAAAATTATCAGAAGACAAGGAAGAAACCAATGACTACCTGATGCAGATCGCGATTTTAAATGATGTCGTCATGGAATTAGAAGCAGACCTAAAGAATAGCAAGCACAAGGGACCCTTGTATGCGGCGATTGATAACTACCATGGCCGCATAGAAAACTTGATTCTAGGCCAAGAAAACAGGCTCATTCAAAGGGACTGGGAACAGTTGAAGCTCCTGATTTTGAGTATTGAAAGTGACGGCTTGGAACAGGCTTATGAAGAAGGGAAGATTCGAGAGCGAGGCTACCGCGTCTACCAACGCTATCTTCGCAATATGGAGCAACGTGTCAATCGCAATCTTTCGTCTCGCTTAACCTATTACCTCTTGGTGTCTTTCCGTCTCTTGCGTTTATTAGTTCATGAGATCTTAACTTTTGGGTCTGGCTTGCGAAACTGGTGGACCCGAGAGGAAAGCAAGTTAGAGGCCATTGATTATGACCAGATTGCGGCCCTTTATCTGGCCAATACGGAAATCATCATCGAAAGTTTGGAAGACCTCAAGGGGATTTATCGGAGCAGTTTGATCTCTTTCCTCCAAGAATCTCGTCTGAGAGAAACAGCTATTATTACCAGTGGGGCCTTTGTGGAGCGGGTTATTAATCGCGTGAAACCAAATAATATCGATGAAATGTTGAGAGGCTATTATTTGGAGCGTAAGATTATTTTTGAATATGAAGCGCAACACCTGATTACCGCTAAGCAAGCGCGCCGTATGCGACAAAATGTCAATGAATTAGAAAGCTATTCCCTAAGAGAAAGTGCCAATACGCTTCCATACGATTTGATCGAGTATGCACGGAATAGATAAAAGTAAAAGTGCTAAGATAAAATCTTAGCACTTTTCAGATTGAGGACAAAGTTATCTTAAAAACTTTCCTTAAGTGAGTACGGACGTCAGCGAACTTCTACGAAGTTCCATGACTAATTATTGAGCCTAAGGTCTCAATAATTCCGAGTGCCTGAAACTTAATAGTTTCAGGCACTTTTCTCACGGCGGAAAGTTTCAGTAGACGATTGAATAATTCTAACGAATAAATTTTTTTATTCTTATAGAATTTATTAGATTTGTAAAGAAGAACTGTTTGTCTATACTCTCGAAGTGCTAAGATGAGAATCTTGGCACTTATTGCTTTATTCATTTTCTTTTCAGTGTGCGATTTCTGGTTTGACAAAGAGTCGCTCATCACCAAGATCAATAAGGGATACTGGTGCTTCATAAAATTGGCTTAGGACATGGGGAGTTAGGATCTTTTCCTTTGGTCCTTGCTCGACCACTTGGCCATGTTTGAGTAAGAGGACATGGGTCATGTCTGTTGTAATTTCCTCGGCATGGTGGGTGACGTAGATCATGGTTGGTGCGTGATCCAGTTGTTTGATATGATGGATCTGACGGAGGAGTTTTTCTCTGGCAAAGAGATCCAATCCACTAGAAGCTTCGTCAAAAATGATCAGATCTGGCTGGTCCATGAGGCTTCGTGCAATGAGAACGGTCTGCTTTTCTCCCTGGGAGAGCTCCCGGTATTTGCGACCGATCAAAGAGCTAGCCCCAATTGAAGTTAGCATATCCCGTGCCCAGTTTAGTTCTTCCTCCCCGTAAGCAGCATATAAGATACTACTCTTGTATTGACCAGTTAGGACAATTTGTTCTGTCAAAAGATGTTCTGGCAGTCTTTCTGAAATAAAGGAGCTAACGATCCCAATACGCTTCCGCAACTCTGGAATGCCCCCTTCTCCAAAGCGGGTTCCAAGGACAGTTACCTGGCCAGAACTAGCCCAGTATTCAGACATGAGCAGTTTGAGGAGGGTCGATTTTCCTGCTCCATTTAAGCCTAAAATCGCCCAACATTCATTTTCTTTTACTTGCCAGTTAATCTCTTTTAAAAGGGCTTTTCCATTGCGGATCAAATTGACGTCTTGTAGTTCAATCAAATTATTCATAACTTCATCCTTTTGATTAAAATCTCCTTTATTCTATCATAAAATATGGTAGAATAGAAAACAGGAGGTAAGGAATGTTTCGAAATAGTAAATTGTTATTCTGGACATGTGAGATCTTATTATTGACGGTGATTTTCTATATTTGGAAATCAATGGGGACTTTAATTTCTCCATTTGTATCTGTTCTGAATACCATCCTCTTACCATTTTTAATTGCAGGTTTTTTATATTACATTACCAATCCGATTGTTGAATTGTTGGAAAAACACTTAAAAATCAAGCGTGTGTTTGGGATTTTGATCACCTTAGTACTGTTGTTTGGGATCATTGGCTTAGGGATCTTTTATCTGCTCCCTATCTTAATCAATCAGTTAACCAGCTTGATCAATTCAACTCAAGGACTTTACTGGGAAGTTCAAAGTTTGGTTCGAAAACTCTCGACCAATCCTTTGTTCCAGAATGTGAATATCCAGTCGACGATTCAGCAGTTGAATCTCTCTTATATGGATATCCTACAAAATCTCTTGAATAGTGTGACCAACAGTTTAGGAAGTGTGGTTAACACTATTGTCAATACGGTCTTTATCTTGATCATGACCCCTGTCTTCTTAGTTTATTTCTTGGTCGATGGGAAGAAGTTATTACCGATGTTGGAACGGACCATTTTACGCAATGACAAACTCCACATTTCAAGCCTCTTGATTAGTTTGAATGAAACGGTCTCTCGCTATATTAGTGGGATTTCGATCGATGCCTTTATCATTGGAACCCTAGCCTACATTGGCTATAGTTTTATTGGATTGAAGTACGCTTTGGTCTTTGCCATTTTTTCTGGATTAGCCAACCTCATTCCATATGTAGGACCAACCATCGGGTTGATTCCGATGATCATCACCTATGCCTTCACAGATATGGATATGATGATCAAAGCAGTCATTTACATGTTGATTATCCAGCAGATCGATGGGAATATTCTTTATCCGCGTATCGTTGGAGGCGTGATGAAGGTTCACCCGATTACCATTATGGTTCTCTTATTGCTCTCAAGTAATATCTACGGCATTATCGGGATGGTCGTTGCGATTCCAGTCTATTCGATTGGAAAAGAAATTGTAAAATTCTTGGTAAATCTTTATGATAACCACCGTGCTGCTAAGGAGCAGAAGAAAAAAGAAGAATTTGGTATCATTAATAAATCATAGACTCTAGCGCCTATATGGGCCTTGGAGTCTTTTTTGTACAGTTTTTTGAAAAAATGCTGGAAAAAAGTCAACAAGTGCTATGAAATGTGTTAAAATATAAGTGATTTTGAAAGAAAATATGAAAAGGTAGGAAAAGATGAGACTGCTCTTATCGAAAAAACAAAGACGGCAATTGCAATTATTGGAAATCTTGATTAAGGAAAAAAGATGGTTCCACTTGAAAGAGTTGGCCAAGCGTTTGGATTGTACAGAACGTTCGTTAAAAGAAGATTTGTCTAATCTTCGTAGTACATTTGATGACTTTTTAATTGAATCCTCTACCAATGGGATCAAGATCAGTTATGAGGATTCGGTTGGGCTAGAAGTGATCTATCATCACTTTTTTAAAGAATCACAAGCCTTTGCCTTGATTGAATATCTTTTCTTCAACAAGGATGTTTCTAATGAATATATTTGCAGAAAGTTTGATCTGAGTTACCAATCTTTCTACCGCTTGATTCGGACGATCAATCAGAAGCTTCAAACCAAATACAATGTAAAGATTGATTTGAAACCCTTGAATCTTGTCGGGGATGAGATTGACGTTCGTTTCTTTTATGCCCAATATTTTGCGGAACGTTATTACTACATGGAGTGGCCTTTCCCAGAATTTAAGGAAGAGGCTGTAACCGATTTGATCACCTTCTTCTTCAAGCTCTATGGCTATCCATTGACCTTCTCTGTACTCAGGTCTTATAAAGTTCTCTTGACAGTCTACTTATCACGGATTAAGCAGGGCTATTTTATTGACATGCCAACGAACTATGATGTGTATAAGGACCAGTATCAAGGGGTGACCAATGTCGAGGAGATGTTGCGCTACTTTAGCTTGCAGTTGGGTGTCGAGTTGAATGAAAAAGTGCTGGAGCAGTTCTTTATTATCTTTATTCAAGAGAATTTCTATTTCAGTCCAGAAAGCTTGATCGAAGCTGCAGAAACAGATCCTTATGCCAAAGAATCAACGACGCTCATCAGAGATATGTTCAAGGATCTATGCTTTACCTATGATTTAGACATTGAAAATCTTGATGAGATGTTGATGCATGTCCATAACACGTCTCATCTCGATCGGAAGGAATTATTCTCGGAGTTCCTCTTATTTGATACCAAGACCAATACCAACGAAGATTTCATGAGCATCTTCCCAGCCTTCTATGATGATTTGAAGAAGCATATCATCACTTATATGAAGACCATGAAGCATGATCTGAACGAAGAGATCATCAAGCACATGATCTACACGGTCTACACTCACTGGGAACGTCTCTTGCCGCAGTTATTGCGCCGTCGGAAGTCCATTAAGGTCTTGATTATCAGTCGTTTTGACGATCACCATGCCAAATCCATGATTGATTTCCTAGATTTCTACTGTACGGATAACTTTGAATTTACGCAGATGATCAAGTACAATCTAACCGTAAACGATATCGAAGCTTCGGATGCAGATGTGGTGGTAGCCAACTTTATGATGCCCGAATTAAAGAACAAACCATTTATTTGTACAAGTAGTCTCTCATCGCTTGAGCTGGTTGAAAAACTCAATGCCTTCTTTTATGATTTTACCAGTGCAGAACACTAAAATCAGGACTTGTTCCTGATTTTTTGATGGTAAAAAAAGAAAATTTTATAGAAGAATGCAGGCTCTCCTATTTTGTGGTAAAAAAAGAAAATTTTATAGAAGAATGCAGGCTCTCCTATTTTGTGGTATAATATACAATATTATATACTGGAGGAAACTATCCATGGAAGACCCTGGCAGTCAGGAAATTTTACTGGAATTTATTTTATTGATTGTTTTGACATTGTTGAATGCCTTTTTCTCGGCGACTGAAATGTCAATGGTATCGTTGAATCGCTCTCGTGTAGAGCAAAAGGCTGAAGAAGGAGATAAAAAATACATTCGTCTTCTTAGCGTATTGGAGCAACCGAACCATTTCTTATCCACTATTCAGGTGGGGATCACCTTGATTACCATCTTATCTGGGGCGAGTCTTGCGGATAGCCTTGGACATGTCATTGCTGGATGGATGGGCAATACTAAAACGGCTATTGCAGCTGGAAGCTTTTTATCTCTAGCGTTTTTGACTTATATTTCGATCGTATTTGGGGAACTCTATCCGAAACGAATCGCTATGAACCTGAAAGATGAGTTAGCTGTTCGAACAGCTCCGATTGTCATTTTATTAGGAAAAATTGTTAGCCCCTTTGTTTGGTTGCTTTCAGCGTCGACCAACCTTTTGAGCCGTATCACGCCAATGGAATTCGATGATCCGGATGAAAAGATGACGCGGGATGAAATCGAGTATATGCTGACCAATAGTGAAGCAACACTAGATGCGGACGAGATTGAGATGCTCCAAGGGATCTTTTCATTAGATGAAATGGTAGCGCGTGAAGTCATGGTGCCACGGACAGATGCCTTCATGGTTGATATCAATGATGATACCAAAGAAATCATTGAAAGTATCCTTAAGCAAAACTTTTCACGGATTCCTGTCTATGATGATGACAAGGACAATGTCATCGGTCTCATCCATACCAAACGTCTCTTGAACGAAGGATTTATCAATGGCTTTGATAATATTGTCTTAAGAAAGATTTTACAAGAACCTTTGTTTGTTCCAGAGACCATTTTTGTGGATGATCTTTTGAAGGAATTGCGCAATACCCAAAATCAAATGGCTATTCTGCTTGATGAATATGGTGGGATGTCTGGTTTGGTTACTCTTGAAGACCTTTTGGAAGAAATCGTCGGTGAAATTGACGATGAGACTGACAAAGCAGAAATTGATGTCTTTGAAATTGCGGACAATACCTATGTCGTACAAGGAGCCATGTCACTAAATGACTTTAACGAATATTTTGATGTTGAGTTGCAAAGTGATGATGTGGATACCATTGCAGGGTATTATCTGACAGAGGTTGGGCGAATTCCAACCTTGAAAGAGCGACTCAGCTGTGAAGTCGATAGTCAAAAGAAACACCTCATTTTGACAAACGACAAAGTAAAAAATGGTCGTGTGACCAAGGTGAAAGTTGAAATTTCTGAAATCGTCGAGGAAGATGAAGAAACTAAATCAAAAGAAGATTAAAAAATAGAGGCCTGGACGTGTTCCAGCCTCTGTTTTTTTCTTGTCAGGAGCAGTTGAATTTTCAAAAAATTTCAAAAATTTCTGAAATAGTCTTGACAGCCAAAAAAAATTAAGGTAAGATAATACCCATAAAAAAAGAAAGCAGAAAATAAACATGAAGCAACAAGCCATTTCAACTCAAAAATTTTACTTTAGCTACTTTAGATAGTGTTTGTAGACATGATCTCATGGATGCAAACAACCCAAGCAATTTGTTTGTATCTATGTGGCTAAGATTTTTGATGATGGTCCATAGAGCTAGTATCTAAATGGACCGAGGTTTTGTAACTTGTTGGAGAATTTCAAGCATCCGTTTAGAGTATCATCTAAGCGGATTTTTTGTTTATTTTGCAGAAAAGGAGTCAATAAATGAAAGTAGTGAAAAAATTGCTAGCACCTGTCCTGGTTGTAGGACTTCTGTTAACATCATTGGTGACCTTACACAATCTAAAGGATACTAAAAAAGACAATGTCTTTCGAATTGGGATTTCCCAGTACATCACCCATAAGTCGCTCGATGCGACACGAAAAGGCTTTATCGAGGAGTTGAAGAAAGAGGGTTATGTAGATGGGAAAAATATTCAGATCGATTTCCAAAATGCTCAAGGGGAGCAACGAAATCTGAAAAATATTTCTAAACAATTGGCAGAAGAAAGTGATCTAGTCTTTGCGATTGCAACCCCTTCCGCACAAAGTTTGGCTAATACCACTAAATCAACACCTATTGTTTTCTCAGCTGTGACCGACCCATTGGCAGCGAAATTGGTGAAAAACTTGAAAGAACCAGGTGGCAATATCACAGGGACAAGTGACCAGTCAGAAGATGCGATCTCTACACAGGTAGACATGATTAAGCAAGTGCTTCCAACGGCGAAAACAGTTGGGATCCTCTATACGCAAAGTGAGCCTAACTCAGTCGTCCAAAAAGATAATGCGAAGAAGATCCTTGAAGCTAAAGGCTATCAAGTGGTTGAAAAAACAATTCTCGATAGTAACAATGTGAAAGCTGCAGCAGACAGTATCATGTCAGAAGCAGATATCGTCTTTGTTCCGACAGACAATATTATCTCTTCTACAATGGAAACTGTCAAACAGGTATCGATTAGTCATAAGGTGCCAGTTTTTGGAGGTTCTGCTGAAATGGTGGCTACTGGTGGCTTGTACAACTTTGGTACTGATTATGAGGAATTGGGAAGACAAGCTGCTCGGATGGCCATTCGCATCATGAAGGGTGAGAAACCCGGCAAAGTCGCAGTTGAAACACCTGAAAAATTAGAATTGCACACCAATAAAGAGATGGCTAAAGAGCTTGGAATTGATATTAGCTCGTTGAAGGTAGAAAAATAGGAGGTTTGAGATGAATTTTGTTTTATCAAGTTTATCAGAAGGTTTATTGTGGTCGATCATGGCGATCGGTGTTTACTTAACATTTCGAATTTTAGATATTGCTGATATGACGGCAGAAGGAGCCTTTCCACTTGGGGCAGCAGTTGTAGCATCTCAAATTCAAGCCGGAAGAAATCCTTGGCTTGCAACCTTTTTAGGCTTCCTAGCCGGAATGATCGCAGGATTGGTCTCTGGAATTCTCCATACAAAAATGAAAATTCCAGCCCTCTTGACAGGGATTGTCACTTTGACCGGTCTCTACTCTATCAATATCAAAATCATGGGAGGGGTTCCTAACCTTTCTATCGGAGATTCTAGTACCATTTTCAAGAGTGTGATGAAATTAGGTCTTTCTAATGAAGAAGCTGTCTTTTTGATTAGCATTTCTTGCTTGATCATCGTATGTATCTTGTTAACTCTCTTAATGAAGACGCAACTTGGCTTGGTTTTGCGCTCGACTGGTGATAACATTCCAATGAGTGAGGCCAATGGGGTCAATGTAGATAACATGAAGATGTTGGGCTACATGATTTCGAATGGTTTGATTGCCCTTTGTGGAGCCATGTTTGCACAAAATGATGGTTTCTCAGATGTGACTTCTGGTACAGGGACGATCGTAGTCGGCTTGAGTGCTGTGATTATCGCAGAAGTTTTGATCCACGAATTGACCATTGGTTGGCGTTTGCTTTCCATCGGGGTTGGAGCTATTGTGTACCGTTTGATTATCTTAAATATTTATGAGATCCCAAATCTCGATCAAAATATGGTTCGTCTCTTCAATGCGATCTTGCTCGCGATTGTCTTGTTCGCTCCTGAGGCGCAAAAACGTCTTCGTGTTCGCGGATTGAAGTTAGGAAATAAGTAGGAGAAAAGTATGGCAACATTATTATCAATTGAAGGCATTCATAAGACATTTGAAGCAGGAACGGTTAATGAAAACCATGTCTTAAAAGGCTTGGATCTCCAAGTAGAAGAAGGGGACTTCATTTCGGTCATCGGTGGAAATGGAGCTGGGAAATCAACCTTGATGAACATCTTGGCAGGAAATCTGGTTGTAGATGAAGGGGATATCTTGCTAGAAGGTAACTCTATCAAAAATACGAGTGTTCGTAAGCGTGCGAAAGATATTGCGCGTGTCTTCCAAGATCCCAAGATGGGGACAGCTTCTCGTTTGACCATTGAAGAAAATATGGCCATTGCCCAACGTCGGGGGAAATCTCGTGGTTTGGGCTGGGGAGTTCGGGAGAAAGATCGCGAATTATTCCGTGAAGCCTTGAAGGAACTGAATATCGGTTTAGAGAACCGCCTCAAAGTCGACACCCAATATTTGTCTGGTGGGCAACGTCAAGCGTTGACCTTGGTCATGGCAGCCTTGGTCAAGCCTAAACTCTTGCTTCTGGATGAACATACCGCAGCGCTTGATCCCAAGACTAGTGAAATGGTTATGGAATTGACACAAAAGATCGTGGAAAGCCATGATTTGACAACCTTGATGATTACGCATGATATGAACCATGCTATCGAATACGGCAACCGCTTGATCATGCTCTACCAAGGCAAGATCGTTGTCGACGTCAAAGGAGAAGAAAAGAAAAACCTAACGGTTGAAGATTTGATGCGCCTCTTCCAACAAAACAGTGGTGAAACCCTGGTGAGTGATGAATTGGTCTTGGGATAGAAAAAAGGAGTTTTCACTAAACTCCTTTTTTATTTCCTCTAAGATCTTATCGCGATTATCGATTGGTGAAATCAAAATTTCTTTCTTAGCATAGCCAATCTGCAATTTCAAGTCTTCTTCTATATATTGGTAGATAGAGCGCTGGGCAATTTCCTTGGTTAGGCCAGAAATCAGCTCTCTATCCATGTAATCAATATCTAAGACAGAAGTGATGCCATCCACCACTCGTTGTCTGCTCACCTTCCAAACCAAACGATGAAGGGGAAAGCCAGTTTTTTTGGCTCCTTTTTCATCGATAGTGATCTTTTCCAAACGAATGACATTGGTTTCTGATTGAAGACCAGAAGCCTTGACGATTTCTTGGTAACTGGTTAATTGGGAAACGGGGAAATCAAAGTGAGCCTGCCTACAAATTTGCGCCCCCATCCCTTGAACAGTCTCGATAAAGCCTTCCTCCTGCAAGAGCTTGAGGGCTTTGCGGATGGTATCTCGGCTGACCTGGTAGTACTCTTTTAAGTCGTTCTCACTAGGCAGAAAATCCCCGACTAGATATTTTTCTTCTACTATTTGCTCTTTTAAAATTTGATAGATATGTTGGTATTTTTTCATAATTTGGACTCGCTTGTCTGTTTTTTTTTTTTGAAAAATATTTTTGAAAGCGCTTGAAAATGTAAAACCATTCCCTTATAATAAAAGAGGAAAACTTTTTAGGGATGGAGAGAAGCATGAGAAATAACGGAAAAAAGATTCGATTAATAGCAGTAGCTACCTTATTGGCTAGTCAGTTGGGGGTCTTTAACAGTGCCCTCACGATAGTTGCTGACGAGACCACAGCTTCGACTTCAGAGCCAGCACTTGTGACGAACACTAGTAGCGAGGAAGGCTCGACAAATCATTCGACTTCCGCTACAACAACTACAGAAGCTACGACGAGAGCTTCGAGTGATAGAGGAGAGATATCTAGCAGTTCCTCGGAGGATATCGAAGAGAAGACGGTTAAGATTGGGGAGATTCAAGGGGAAGCGCAACGCTCTCCACTTGAAGGCCAAAAGGTAGCCATCAAAAATGCGGTCGTGACCAAAACAGACCGCTATGGTTTTTATGCTCAAGATATTGAATCGGATGGTAATAGTCGGACTTCAGATGGGATTTATGTAGTTTCTAAATATAAGGTCAAGGTCGGTGACAAGGTAAAAATCACCGGTACTGTCAAGGAAGGTTATATGGAAGAAGTCACCTTGGGAGCTGGGAAGACCTTTAAGGAACCGACGAATAGTTTAACGGTGACCATGTTGGTTGATGCTTGGATCACAAAAGACGGGACAGCCCCTCTTCCAGAAGCTGTGAATATCACTGCAGGGATGCCGGCAGAGGTGAAGACTAATCCAACTGCTTATGCTCCAGAAACCGATGCCCTCGATTATTGGGAAAGTCTGGAAGGCATGCTCACTGTGGTAAAGAAACCGCATGTTTTAGGTCCCCAGTATAAAGGAGATATCTATGTATTGGGAGAAGATTTTACAGGCCTTCCTTTAAACAATATTGGAGGTCTGAATCTACGGCCACATGCACAAAATACAGCGACGATCCCGATTTATGTTGGTAATCAGTTTGTCGCAAAAGCCAAAGATTACTTTGCAGAAGATGTAACAGGAGTGGTGACGTATCGGAATAGCTTTTATAAGGTAGAGCCCACTCAACAGTTGACAGTCCAAGATGGCGGCTTGCAGCGTCAAGCAGCTCAAACCCAACCAAGTGAGGACAAGCTGACCATCGCTTCCTATAATATTGAAAATTTCTCGGCCAACAATGCCAAAAATGAAACGCCAGAGGATAAGGTGACGCTGATTGCCAATTCCTTTATCCATGAAATTCACAATCCGGATATTATCACTTTGATCGAAGTGCAGGACAATAATGGCAGTGTGGATGACGGGACGACCAGTGGTGTTGAAAGTGGACGCAAACTAGCTAGTCGGATCAAGGAATTGGGTGGCAAGAGCTATGAGTATACGGAGGTTGCTCCACTAGATGGCGCTGACGGTGGAAAGCCAGGTTCCAATATTCGTTTGGGAATTCTCTACAATCCGGAACGCGTGACCTTAGCTAAAAAAGAGGCAGCGACTAGCAACGAAGCAGCGCAATTTGACAAGGGACACCTGGTTAAAAACCCAGCTCGGATTGCCCCTAGCGATTCATCGTTTGATCATACTCGCAAGTCTTTAGCCGTTGAGTTTGAATTCAAAGGCCAACCAGTTGTGGTGATTGCCAATCACTTGAAATCAAAAATCGGAGATGATGCTATTTATGGGGCAAGCCAACCATCAGTGGAACATACCTTGCCAACTCGTGAAGCACAAGCCAGTGTCATTCATCAATTTGTTCAAGAAGGCTTGAAGCAAAATCCGAAGACCACCTTCGTTTTGACGGGTGATTTTAATGATTACGATTTCTCAACCACGGCACAGATCCTTGCGGGCAGTGAACTAACCAACTTAATGTCCCAACATGATGCAGGTGATCGCTATTCTTATTTCTACCGTGGAAGCAATCAAGTATTGGATAACATTTTTATCTCAAACAACATGGCAGCCAAAGCAAGGTTTGAACCAGTCCATATCAATGCTTCCTTTATGAAGGAACACGGTCGTGCATCAGACCATGATCCTGTCTTGGTCCAAATCGACTTTAGTGGAGCACAAACTCCAGGAACGCCGACAGATGATCAAAAAGGCAATACAGGACAAGCAACGGAACAAACCAGCCCTTCTTCATCGAATACAGAGTCTCAACTAGCCCCTCATCAGGCTCAAGCTAATGAACAAAAGAGTTCAACAGCTGAAAATAAAGAGAAGGACAAGAACGAAGATGAGAAGCAAGAAGACAAGGAAGAGGCAGTAACAGAAACTAAGACACCAGGTAAACGGAAAATCCTTCCATCTACTGGACAAGAAACAAGCTATCTAGCTCTTTTTGGGGTGGCAGTAGCTACGATGAGTCTTGTTTGGTATAAAAAGAAAAGGATGACTCACTAACGTGTTTCATAAGAAAGATCTAAAAAAGGAGTCGCTGGCTCCTTTTTTCTATTAAAATACAGGACAGTTAGGCCCATATTGGAAACTGTACTAGGACAATGAAAAATACTGAAAAGAACAGTTTCTTTTCAAAAAGAGGCTTAAACTCTTTAAAATAGATGGAATCGTGTTATAATAAAATCATAAAACGTTTTCAAGAGAAGAGGTTCCTCAATGGAAAATGAAACAGTTGACTATGGAAAAGTAACAGGAATGGTACACTCAACAGAAAGTTTTGGTGCAGTAGACGGGCCTGGGATCCGCTTTATTGTCTTCCTTCAAGGCTGTCAAATGCGGTGTCAATACTGCCACAATCCAGATACTTGGGCAATGGAAACCAACAAGTCCCGTGAACGGACAGTGGATGATGTCCTAGAAGAAGCCCTCCGTTATCGTGGATTTTGGGGCGAAAAAGGGGGAATCACTGTCAGTGGTGGAGAAGCCCTCTTGCAGATTGACTTCTTGATTGCACTTTTTACTAAGGCTCAAGAGTTGGGCATTCATTGTACCTTGGATACCTGTGCCCTTCCTTTCCGGAATACACCTCGTTATTTGGAAAAATTCGACCGCTTGATGGCGGTGACAGACTTGGTGCTTCTTGATATCAAGGAAATCAATGATGAACGACACAAAATTGTGACCAGCCATACCAATAAAACGATTTTAGCTTGTGCCAAGTACTTATCTGATATTGGAAAACCAGTCTGGATTCGTCACGTTTTGGTTCCAGGTTTAACAGACCGGGATGATGATTTGATCGAGCTTGGGAAATTTGTTAAAACTCTTAAAAATGTCGATAAATTTGAAATTCTGCCTTATCATACAATGGGGGAATTCAAATGGCGTGAATTGGGCATTCCCTACAAATTGGAGGGTGTGAAACCACCGACAAAAGAACGGGTTCAAAATGCAAAAGATTTGATGGAAACAGAAAGTTACCAAGATTACCTGAAACGGGTCAAAGGATAAAGAAGAAAAACAGTTGGCAATCCCAACTGTTTTTTCTAGTGAAATGCATTGTTCTTCCCTTTCTTTAAACGGAAAAACGTGTTAAAATAGAGTGAATCTATAAATGAAATAAAGAGGTAGAAATATGTCAAAAATTCTTGTTTTTGGTCACCAAAATCCTGACTCAGATGCCATTGGTTCATCTGTAGCCTTTGCTTATCTTGCAAAAGAAGCTTACGGTTTGGATACAGAAGCGGTTGCTCTTGGAACTCCAAATGAAGAAACAGCTTTCGTCTTGAACTATTTTGGTGTAGAAGCACCACGCGTCATCACATCAGCTAAAGCAGAAGGTGCAGAACAAGTCATCTTGACGGACCACAATGAATTCCAACAATCTGTTTCAGATATTGCTGAAGTAGAAGTTTATGGTGTAGTGGATCACCACCGTGTGGCTAACTTTGAAACTGCTAGCCCACTTTACATGCGTTTGGAACCAGTAGGATCAGCATCTTCTATCGTTTACCGCATGTTCAAAGAACACGGTGTAGCAGTGCCAAAAGAATTGGCAGGTTTGATGCTTTCAGGTTTGATTTCAGATACCCTTCTTTTGAAATCTCCAACTACACACCCATCTGATAAAGTGATTGCACCAGAATTGGCAGAATTGGCTGGTGTCAACTTGGAAGAATACGGTCTTGCCATGCTTAAAGCTGGTACCAACTTGGCAAGCAAATCAGCAGAAGAATTGATCGACATCGATGCCAAGACTTTTGAATTGAACGGAAACAACGTTCGTGTGGCTCAAGTGAATACAGTTGATATTGCGGAAGTTTTGGAACGCCAAGCTGAAATCGAAGCAGCTATCCAAGCTGCCAATGCAGCTAACGGCTACTCTGACTTTGTTTTGATGATTACAGACATCGTCAACTCAAACTCAGAAATTCTTGCCCTTGGTGCTAATATGGACAAGGTAGAAGCAGCTTTCAACTTCAAACTTGAAAACAATCATGCCTTCCTTCCAGGTGCCGTTTCACGTAAGAAACAAGTGGTTCCTCAATTGACTGAAAGCTTTAATGCATAATGATAGGTGGGAAAACCATCGTTAAAAAGGAGTTTCGGCTCCTTTTTTGCTAGGAGAGAAGTATGTTAGAAAATGGTGATTTGATTTTTGTTAGAGAAGATACGGAAATGGGGCAGGCCATTCAGACTTCGACAGGTAACTACAGCCATGTGGTTATCTTTTTGGACGGTTCCATTTATCATGCCACGGTGGAAGGTGGCGTCCTTGCCCAATCCCCTGAAAATTTCTTTGAAGACGGGAAAGTATATGACCTTTATCGCTACCCGAAAATCGATCTCAAAGAAGTCAAGAAGCGGGCAGAGAGCCTTTTAGGGGCTCCCTACAATGCGTCCTTTTATCCAGATGGAGATGGTTTCTATTGTTCCCAGTTCATCGCTGAATTACTTCCTATTTTTGAGACCATTCCCATGAAGTTTGGAGATGAGGATGAGGAGATTAGTCCGTTCTGGCTGGATTACTACAAGGAACTTGGCCTAGCCGTTCCCCTAGATCAGCCCGGGACCAATCCAAGTCAGTTAGCCCAATCACCACAGCTACAGTTTAAAGAAAGGTATTTGGATGATTTGGATTCATGAAACAACAATCTGAATCTTTGATACAGTTTATAAGAGTTACATCAAACTAAAGAAAAATAATATTTTAAAAATATGTTCTACCTTCGAATACAACTTGTAAAAGTTGTATTTTTTTCTAATATCCTCTGGATGTTTCTTGTTTAGACAGATAAAATATGATATACTTCACAAAAAAACTAACCACTGGTTAGTTTTTGATGGAAATCAAAGGAGGAAGTAAATATGTCTTTCTTGTATCGTTTATTAACACGTACAAAACAAATCAGTCCACATATAAGAAAGTTTGAGTTCGAATTGGGTGTTTTTGTTGTCAGCATATGGCTAGTTGAATCATCTGGTCGCTTTTATGTGATTGATACGGGAATGCGAGGAATGGAGAAGTACGCTGCCCAGTTTTTACTCCCACAAAAAATTGAAGCAATTTTTCTGACCCATGGACATCCAGATCATATCAAAGGTTTGCCCTATCTTAGACAGCACTTTGGGAACATCCCGACTTTAATCAGTGAGAAGGAATTCCCCTATATTTCAGGCAAAGAACCTTTTCCTAATAGAAAAGAGACGGAAAAAGTGATTTTTGATCCGGCTACTTTTATAACTGTTGAAAGTCAAGAAGGTCAAGACTTGATAAGTAGTGCAGGACTAAAACCACTATTTTCTCCTGGTCATTCCCCTGGTCATGTTGTTTATTACCATGAAGAGGATCAAGTTTTAATTGCTGGAGATCTTTTTACAGCTACGAGAAATGGAAAGTTGCGTCCACCAATGAAAGGATATACAGCAGATATGAGACAGGCTTTAGCTAGTGGTGAAAGAATTCTCAAGGATTATTCACAGGCACTTGTTAGTGTTTGTCATGGTAGTGAGGTAAAAGATGCAGTACGAGATTTTGAGGCATCGGATGGGTTTAAAGGGAGTTTGTAATGGCAAAGGATACAAGGTCCAGAATTATCAGAGTAGCAGAGGAAATTTTCCGAAAAGAACCTTACCAGAAGGTGGGAATTAGGCAGATTGCTCAAGCTGCAGGATGTTCACATACAGCTATTTATCAGTATTTTAAAAAGAAAGAGGATATATTATATGCAGTAGCGGAAAAACCGTTAACTCACCTCTATCATACTTGCTTAGAAATCAGTCATTCCAAGCAGAATGATAAGGAACGTCTGCTTCAAATCTGTCAAACATACGTGGATTTTGGGTTTAGAGAACGTAATTTTTATGAATTATTGATTTTTTACCGTGGAGAGCATGAAGATTCAGGCGATTGTTCGCAACCGTTGATGCAATTGAGAATGAAAAGTTATCGTTTATTGGAAGAAGCTATTGATGTCTTTTTACCGAAAGACTTATCTGATGCAGAAGCGCTAAATATTCGTAGTGGAATCTTTATTTTTTTACATGGCTTAGTGAGTATCTACAGTAGGGACAATGAAGAATGTCCAGAACGCATTAAGCAACTACTGACTGATTTTATTTCTTTTAAAATAATAGAAATGAAATGAGTTGGAATAACTTATGGGGCTTCTACAGTAAACTTGGATTGAAAAGACTAAGTTCTTTTATTGCCTTATTTTCCCCTCTTGTCTGCCTATCCATAAATTGAAGATTTTGTCCTTTGGTATTGATTTCGCTTAAACTAATTTTTATGTTACAATAAGAACGAACCGATAAAACAGTAAACGAGACCTATTTATGATTACAATCATTAATCCCACACGTTTGACACGTCAGCCATTTTTCAAGGACTTGATCAACTATTTGGATCAGCATGACGATGTGATCCTGCGGCAAATTAAGGCCCAATTTCCGGATCAACCAGTGGATAAGCTGATGGAGGAATATATCAAAGCGGGCTTCATACTTCGAGAAAATAAACGCTACACCCTCAACCTGCCCTTCTTGGAGTCAGCTGATCTTGTTGACTTGGATCAGGAGGTCTTTGTCCGAGAGGACAGTGCAGTTTATCAAGAATTAAAAGCCAGGATCTTCCAAACGGAACTTCGCAATAGTACCAATGAAGCGATTTTGGTGGAGGAGACGGACTTTGCGCGAAATGCACAGACCCTTTCCAATTACTTCTACAAGGTGAAACACCAATATCCATTGACGGAGGAGCAAGAAAAGCTCTATGCTATCTTGGGAGATGTCAATCCTGAGTATGCTCTCAAGTATATGACCAGCTTTTTGCTCAAGTTCCTCAAAAAAGAAGTAGTCCAGCAAAAGCGCAAGGACATCTTTGTCGATAGTTTAGAAGTCTTAGGCTATATCCGCAAAAATGCTGAAGGCAAATATGAATTAGCAGTGGACTTGGACAAGGAAAGACTGATGTTTATCAAATAATAAACAAGGCTAGGAAAATTTCCTAGCCTTGTTTCGTTTGATTATAGATAACGTTCAGCAATGGCGGCGTCACCTGGATACTCTTCTTTTACGCCATTGACGATTTGGTAGCAATCCGCTCCTTTTCCGGCGATAATGACGGCATCTTCAGGCTTGCTGGTTGTTGCCATAGCCACTTGAATGGCTTCTTCGCGATCTGCGATTTTCTCGACAGGGCGCGTGATAAAACTACTAATCTCTTCAGCGATAGCCAAAGGATCTTCATAGTTGGGATCATCCGCTGTGAGGAAGACTTGGATCTCAGGATGGTCTTCTAAGAGTAAGCCAAAGTCTTTGCGGCGGCTCTCTCCTTTATTACCAGTTGATCCAAGGACCAGTGAAATCGTCCCTGTTTGATGGGTTTCGACAACTGAGAGCAGTTTTTTCAAGCTATCTCCATTATGGGCGTAGTCGATGAAGACCTTAGCGCCGTTTTTCTGAGTCAAGACTTCCATTCGGCCTGGAACGCGCGTCTTAGCAATCCCTTTTTGGATATCCTCGAGGCTCGCACCTAGGCGAAGGCAGGCAAGACCTGCTGCTACAGCATTTTCTTGGTTGAAATGTCCAATCAGTTGGATTTCATAGTTTCCAGCTAATTTACCAGTGGCTGAGAAGCTGAAGGCCTTAGAGTTTTCAATTTGATTCTCAGACTGGCTTCCATAAAAATCGTGGTCTTGGTTCGCGACTTGGTCCGCTAAAACTTGGAAATGATCCATATCACTATTGATGACAACGGCTTGGCTGTTCTTCATGAGGAGACGTTTGTGGTAGAAATAATCCTCAAAAGTTGGGTGTTCAATCGGGCCAATATGGTCAGGACTGATGTTGAGAAAAACACCAACGTCAAAAGTCAGACCGTAAACCCGTTTCACCAGATAAGCTTGACTGGAAACTTCCATAATCAGGTGGGTCCGATCATTGGCTACTGCCTGAGCCATCATGGCAAAAAGATCCAAACTCTCTGGCGTTGTCAGGGTCGATTTAAAGAAGTTTTTACCATCCAGTGTCGTATTCATGGTAGACAGCATAGCTGGTCGGTGACTTTGTTCCAAAATATGGTAAGCAAAATAGGCCGCGGTTGTCTTTCCCTTAGTCCCTGTGAAGGCCAATAGTTTTAATTGTTTCTCAGGGTGCCCATAAAACTCCATGGCAATTAAGCTCATGGCCTGTTTGATATCATTGACGAGGATAGCAGGAATACCAACTTCATAATCTTTTTCAGAGACATAAAAGCCGAGTCCATTAGAAATAGCCTGTTCCAGGTATTCTTTTTTGAAGTTGGCCCCTTTGACAAAAAAGAGGGTGCTAGCAGAAACCTTCCGGCTATCATAGCTAATAGCATCAAAACTTGTTCCTTCTAGATGGTAGTAGTATTCACCATTTACTAGAATTTCTCGGAAATTTTGGTCATGTTTTAAAATGTTGAGGGTTTGTTCAATTGTAATCATAAAACTATTGTAAACCTAAAGTCCCTATTTTACAAGTGTCATGGAAAAGTTTATAATGAAGAGAAGAAGAAACGAAAGAGGACACCAATGAGTCACGAACAAAATGACCAGCAAGCCCAGATGCTACGCGGGACTGCCTGGATGACAGCCAGCAACTTTATCAGCCGTTTGCTAGGAGCCGCTTATATTATTCCTTGGTATATTTGGATGGGAAAATATGGGCCACAAGCCAATGGTCTTTTTACAATGGGCTACAATATCTATGCTTGGTTTCTCTTGATTTCGACAGCCGGAGTACCCGTAGCTGTTGCTAAGCAAGTAGCCAAATACAATACCCGGGAGCAAGCGGATCATAGCTTTGCTTTGATTCGGGGCTTCTTGAAATTTATGGGAATTCTAGGCCTTGGATTTGCCATTCTCATGTATCTGTTGTCTCCTGTCTTTGCGAGTCTTTCAGGTGGGGGAAAAGAGTTGATTCCGATCATGCAGAGCCTTTCTTGGGCTGTCTTGATCTTTCCTTCCATGAGTGTCATTCGGGGATTTTTCCAAGGTTTTAACAACATGAAGCCTTACGCTATAAGCCAGATTGCAGAACAAGTCATTCGGGTCATCTGGATGTTGCTCACGACCTTCTTCATTATGAAGATTGGCTCAGGTGATTACGTGCAGGCTGTGACGCAGTCGACCTTTGCGGCCTTTATTGGTATGGGAGCGAGCCTTCTGGTGCTCTTTTATTACCTTGCAAAGACAGGCTTGCTCTCTTCTATTTTTAGAAAGCAAGAGGGAAGTGAAGGGATTGACACTCGGGCTCTCTTGATCGATACGATTCGGGAGGCCATTCCTTTTATCATCACAGGTTCCGCGATTCAGCTCTTCCAAATTGTTGACCAGATGACCTTTATCAATGTCATGTCTTGGTTCACAGACTATAGTCAAAAGCAGCTCATGGTCATGTTTAGTTATTTCTCTGCTAATCCAAACAAAATTACCATGATCTTGATAGCAGTAGCGACTTCGATTGGGGGAGTTGGGATTCCTCTGTTGACAGAGAATTATGTCAAGGGGGACCTAAAAGCAGCTGGGAAGCTCGTACAGGATAACTTGACCATGTTGCTAGCTTTCTTGCTTCCAGCCACCTTTGGTGCAGTAGCAGTCGCAAAACCACTTTATACGGTTTTCTATGGGCAACCAGATAGCTTGGCCTTAGGACTCTTCATCGTAGCGATGTTGCAGACGGTAATTCTCGGTCTTTACACGGTCTTATCGCCAATGATTCAAGCCCTCTTTCAAAATCGCAAGGCCATCCGCTACTTCTTTTATGGTGTAGTGGTGAAATTGGTCCTACAAATTCCATTTATTTTGGTCTTTCGTTCTTATGGGCCGCTTTTGTCAACGACCATTGCCTTAATGGTGCCAATCGTTCTCATGTATCGGGAGATCCAAACCATTACTCAGTTTAATCGAACCATCATCTTCAAGCGGACCTTGCTTGGTTCTATCCTGACTGTAGTGATGCTACTTGGAGTCTTGATCGCAGGCTTGATTTTGGGCTGGATTTTCCCACCAAATGGCCGTGTATCGAGCATGATTTATATCATCGTCATAGGCGGATTAGGAGTTGCTATTTATGGAGCCTTAGGATTATGGCTACGGTATTTTGACCGCTTTATTGGAGGTCAAGCTGCACGTCTCAGACAAAAATTCCGGATTAAATAAATCAGAGGTTGGGTAAAAAGTGCCCAGCCTTTTCTTATAGTTTGAAACTATAGCTAGGTCTTGAAAATGGGAAAACCGCTCTCCTCATAATAGTGATAAAATAGTAAGCAGTTAGATTGAATGTTTATCGGAGGGCAATATGAGTAAAAAACGCAATATCAATACGATCTTGGCACAGGCAGGAATCAAGTCGGATAAAGCAACGGGAGCTTTGACGACTCCTTTGCATTTCTCTACGACTTACCAACACCCAGAATTTGGTCAGTCTACAGGTTTTGACTATACCCGTACGAAAAATCCAACACGCGCAACAGCTGAGAAAACTTTGGCAGCTATCGAAAGTGCAGACTATGCTTTGGCGACAAGCTCTGGAATGTCAGCTATTGTGCTTGCTTTTAGCATTTTCCCTGTTGGTTCAAAAGTCTTAGCCGTTCGTGACCTTTATGGAGGTTCTTTCCGCTGGTTTAACCAACAAGAGCAAGAAGGTCGTTTCTCTTTCACCTATGCCAATACGGAAGAAGAACTGATCCACCATCTAGATCATGGTCCGGTGGATGTCCTCTATATTGAAACACCAACCAATCCATTGATGTTGGAATTTGATATTGCTCATTTAGCCAAATTGGCCCATGCAAAAGGTGCCAAAGTCGTGGTGGACAATACCTTCTATAGCCCGATCTATCAACGCCCGATTGAAGAGGGAGCGGATATTGTTCTTCATTCAGCAACCAAGTACCTGGCTGGTCACAACGATGTCTTGGCTGGTGTTGTCGTGACAAATGATGCAGACTTGTATGACAAACTCTTTTACAATTTGAACACGACAGGTGCTGTTCTTTCCCCATTTGACAGCTATCTGCTGATCCGTGGTCTCAAAACGCTCTCTATCCGGATGGAGCGCTCCACAGAGAATGCTCGCAAGGTGGTCGAGTTTTTGAAAACCTCCCCTCAGGTCAAAGAAGTCCTCTACACTGGAAAAGGTGGAATGGTCTCCTTTAAAATTCAAGATGAGAAAAAAATTCCTAACTTGTTGAACTCCCTTCAAGTCTTTACCTTTGCAGAAAGCCTTGGCGGAGTTGAAAGTTTGATCACTTATCCTACCACCCAAACTCACGCGGACATTCCTGCAGAAGTTCGTCATTCATACGGTTTGACAGATGATCTTCTTCGGTTGTCCATCGGAATCGAAGATGCGGATGATTTGATTGAAGATTTGAAACAAGCATTGGAGGCTTAAGATGACCAAATATGATTTCACGACTTTACCGAATCGCTTGACCCACCATACCTACAAATGGAAAGAAACAGAGACCGATCCAGAAATCATTCCAGCTTGGATCGCGGACATGGATTTTAATGTCATTCCAGAAGTACGAGAAGCTGTTATCGGCTATGCAGACCAAATGGTCTATGGCTACACCTATGCATCGGATAGCCTCTACCAGTCTATCCTTGATTGGGAAAAAGAAGAGCATGGCTATTCCTTTGACAAGGAAGCTGTCGTCTTTATCGAAGGCGTTGTTCCAGCTATTTCAACAGCTATTCAAGCCTTCACCAAGGAAGGGGATGCTGTCTTAATCAATACACCGGTCTATCCTCCATTTGCCCGAAGTGTCAAACTCAATCGTCGAAAATTGATCGAAAATTCATTAGTTGAAAAGGATGGTCTTTTCCAAATTGATTTTGATCAGCTGGAAAAAGATATTGTGGAGCAAGAGGTTAAACTCTATGTTTTGTGTAATCCGCACAATCCTGGAGGCCGTGTATGGGATTGTGAAGTCTTGGAAAAAATCGGCCACCTTTGTCAAAAACATGGTGTCCTTCTCGTTTCAGATGAGATCCACCAAGATTTGGCCTTGTTTGGCCACCGTCATACCAGTTTTAACACGGTTGATCCAAGCTTTAAAGATTTCAGTTTGATCTTAACTAGTGCTACCAAGACTTTCAATATTGCAGGAACAAAAAATTCCTATGTGGTCATTGAAAATCCAAAACTTCGTACAGCTTTTAAACAACGGCAATTGGCTAATAATCAACATGAAATCTCAGGCTTAGGGTATATTGCTACAGAAGCGGCTTATCGTCATGGCAAGCCTTGGTTGACAGAGCTCAAGCAAGTCTTTGAAAAACACATTGACTATGTCGTAGATGAATTGCATGAAAACACTAAAATCCGTGTCATGAAGCCCCAAGGAACCTATCTTCTTTGGTTGGACTTTTCAGCCTATCCTTATAGCGATGATGAGCTGCATGCTAAAATCCATGACCAAGCCAAATTGATTTTGAACCGTGGAACAGATTTTGGAAAAGAAGGAAACTTGCATGCCCGCCTCAATGTGGCAGCTCCCTTCACCCTCATTGAAGAAATTACCAAACGTTTGGTGGAAACTTTTCACAAATAAGTGTTGACTTTCTGTAAGTGAAGGAGTACAATAAACTCGAAATACGGTAGGTGAGGCTACCACAAGGATACGGATGACTACCGCAAAGCAGTGGAGACACTACTCGTTGGTCAACAGTCCTGATCGCAAAGGTCAAGACTAAGCTCATTTCATTGCCTTGTGGAGCTAAAGCTTGGACGGTCAGTTTTTTGAGAGTTTTGATTGAAAAATAAATGACGAGTTTCATGAGTCCTACCGATCGAGGGTAGGACTCTTTTTTATGCCTTACCAAGAAAAGAGAAAGGAGAGAGCTATGATACAAATCGACGATCATCCCGAACCGCACCGAACCAGCCAATCGCTGATTTGTGTCGTAGGGACTCCAAAAGTGATTGGCTCCTGATTGAAAAAGGAGATACCAATGCAAACAAATAAAGAAAGACTCATTGCTGCCCTTCAAGAACCACTTGAAAGCACCTTTGCCGACTACAAAACCAGTGCCCTTGGTTTAGTTGACGATCAAGTAGAAGAAAACCGCGATATTTATGGCGAAAATGTCATCACAAAAGGTCAAGAAGATTCCATGATCAAAAAGATCTATGAATCGATTATCAATCCTTTTACGGTGATTTTGTTGGTCATTGCGCTGGTTTCCTTCATCACTAATGTCTGGCTAGCAAAACCAGGTGAACAGGATCCAACGACCTCTATCATCATTGTGATCTTGGTCTTGATCTCAGGTGGGATCCGCTTCATTCAAGAATTGCGGAGTGATAAAGCTGCCAGCAACCTATCACGTATGATAGTCAATACAGCGACCGTTCTGCGTGATGGGTCGGAACAAGAAATTCCGATCAATGAAATCGTCGTAGGAGATGTGATCAAACTGAGTGCTGGCGACATGATCCCAGCAGATGTGGTCTTGATTGATTCCCGTGACTTCTTTGTCCAACAATCTGGTCTCACAGGGGAAAGTGATGCTGTTGAAAAGGTTTGTCTCAGAAAAGCCGACAGTCAGAATCTAGATAGTCTCTTGGAGAGTGAAAGCTTGGCCTTTATGGGAACCAATGTCATCTCCGGACGGGCGACAGCCTTGGTCTTGGTCGTGGGGGATGAAACCATGATGGGTGCTATTGAGCAAACCATCAACACCTATGACGAACCAACCTCATTTGAGAGAGAAATGAATACCATCTCTTGGCTCTTGATTCGGCTCATGTTAGTGATGGTGCCCGTTGTCTTTGTGATCAATGGTCTCACAGATGGTGACTGGTTAGAAGCGGGTGTCTTTGCCCTCAGCGTTGGGGTTGGTTTGACTCCGGAAATGCTGCCGATGATTATTACAGCGAGTCTTGCTAAAGGCTCCATCATCATGGCAAAAGAAAAAGTCGTTATCAAAAAACTCAATGCCATCCAAGACCTTGGGGCTATTGATATTTTGTGTACAGATAAGACAGGTACCTTGACTCAAGATGAAATCGTTTTGGAGTATCCGCTTGATATCCATGGCGAATTGGATCTATCAGTTCTTCGTCGGGCTTACTTGAATTCCTATTTCCAAACCGGGCTAAAAAATTTGATGGACCGAGCGATTATCAATCGGACCCAGAAAGAAGCCAAGAAACATGAAATCGTCCGCGATCTGGATCAAACCTTCCATAAGATTGATGAATTGCCCTTTGATTTTGAACGTCGTCGCATGAGTGTCATTGTCAAAGACGAAGACGGTGTGGTCAGCATGGTGACCAAGGGTGCCTTGGAAGAAATGCTTTCTGTATCGAATTATGTTGAGTACAAGGGGGAGATTAAACGCCTGACAGATGAAGTCCGTCAAGAGGTCCTCGCTGAAGTTGCTCAGTTAAATGAACAAGGTCTTCGTGTTTTGGGCGTCAGCTACAAAACCGACTTGGACGAAAATGACATCTTTAGTGTTGAAGATGAACGAGACATGATCCTAACCGGTTACCTTGCCTTTCTTGATCCACCAAAACCTTCTGCAGCTCCAGCAATCAAAGCTCTTGCAGAATATGGGGTAACCACCAAGATCTTAACTGGGGACAATGAAAAGGTCACCCAAGCTGTCTGTGAAAAAGTAGGACTAGATGTCGAGCGGATTCTTTTGGGAAGCGAAATCGATACGATGACTGACCAAGAGTTAGCACAAGTTGTGGAAACAACAACGGTCTTTGCCAAATTATCACCCGATCAAAAAGCGCGGATCATCCTCTGCCTCAAGAACAATGGCCACAAGGTGGGTTACATGGGAGATGGGATCAACGATGCTCCATCCATGAAGGTCTCAGACGTTGGGATCTCCGTGGATACCGCTGTGGATATCGCCAAGGAAACGGCAGATGTCATCCTTCTGGATAAGGACTTGATGGTCCTTGAAAAAGGTTTGGTTGAAGGTCGCAAGGTCTATGCCAATATGACCAAGTATATCAAGATGACGGTCTCTTCTAACTTCGGGAACATCTTTTCTCTGCTCTTTGCCAGTATCTTTTTGCCTTTTCTTCCAATGGCTCCCGTTCATTTGATTGTGCTCAATCTTATCTATGATCTTTCTTGTATCGCCCTTCCTTTTGACAATGTCGACAAGGAATTCCTCAAGAAACCTCGTATCTGGGAAGCAAACTCTATCATGCGCTTTATGGCCTGGATTGGTCCAATTTCATCAGTATTTGATATTATTACCTACATGCTTCTTTATTTCCTTGTTGTCCCAATGATTTTAGGTCATGGCTACAACCATGGAGCAGCAGATGCAGCAGCCTTTATCATGGTGTTCCAAACTGGATGGTTTATTGAATCTATGTGGTCTCAAACCATGGTTATTCATATGTTGCGTTCACCAAAACTTCCATTTATCCAAAGTCGTCCAGCCTTCTCAGTCGTGGTGACGACTCTAGCAGCAGCCTTCTTTGTAACCTCCCTTCCATATAGTCCTTTGGCTTCTATCTTGAAGTTGAGCCAACTAAATGGATTGTACTTTGTTCTATTGTTTGCTATTATCGTCCTCTATATGCTTAGTGTGACGGTTGTCAAACGTATCTATATTAAGAAGTACAAAGAATGGTTGTAATTGATTGATAGAAAGAGTGAGTCCGAACTCAAAAAATTAAGTGTAAGGGCTCTCTTTTTTTTGTAAAATTTGGTATAATAAGAAGAATGTAAAGTTGGAAATGAAGATTTCCATGTGCTGTGAGTATCAAAGAGGGACTGAAAGAAAGAGTAGAGTTTGACTCCACTTTTATCATAGCTCTTTTTTGAATAATAACAGCTTAGAAAGAAGGATCTCAAAATGGGAAAATTAGAAGTTATTACACATCCACTGATTCAACACAAATTATCTATTCTTCGTCGTACAGATACCTCTACGAAGGCCTTTCGTGAATTGGTAGATGAGATTGCTATGTTGATGGGTTACGAAGTCTTGCGCGAATTACCTCTTGAAGATGTAGAAATTGAAACACCGATTACCAAAACCGTTCAAAAACAAATTGCAGGGAAGAAATTGGCCATTGTTCCAATCCTTCGTGCAGGAATTGGGATGGTCGATGGGCTCTTGAGTTTGGTACCAGCTGCTAAGGTTGGCCATATCGGGATGTACCGTGATGAAGAAACCTTGAGACCAGTTGAATACTTGGTGAAATTGCCAGAAGATATTGATCAACGTCGTATCTTTGTAGTAGACCCGATGCTTGCTACGGGCGGATCCGCTATTCTAGCGATTGATTCCTTGAAAAAACGTGGCGCTAGCCATATCAAGTTTGTCTGCTTGGTGGCGGCACCAGAAGGGGTGAAAGCTCTTCAAGAAGCGCATCCAGATGTTGATATCTTTACAGCAGCTCTCGACGACCACTTGAATGATCATGGCTACATTGTTCCAGGTCTTGGAGATGCGGGTGACCGTTTGTTCGGTACTAAATAAAAAGCCCATTCATAGTAAGGGAAAGGTGCTAAAAAATTGACCTTTTTTGACCATTGGTTTATAATAGCAGATATACCTTGAACCTCACGAATTGTGAGAATGAATGGATACTAAAGGAGAAGAATAAATGATTCCAGTAGTTATTGAACAAACCAGCCGTGGAGAACGTTCTTACGATATTTATTCCCGTCTGTTGAAAGATCGGATTATCATGGTGACAGGTCCAGTTGAGGATCAAATGGCCAATTCGATTATTGCCCAATTGCTCTTCTTGGATGCTCAAGATAACACCAAAGATATCTATATGTATATCAATACCCCAGGAGGTTCTGTTTCAGCAGGTCTGGCTATCGTCGATACCATGAACTTTATCAAGTCAGATGTCCAAACCATTGTTATGGGGATGGCAGCTTCAATGGGGACTGTGATTGCGTCAAGTGGTGCGAAAGGCAAACGTTTCATGTTGCCAAATGCTGAGTACATGATCCACCAACCAATGGGGGGCACTGGTGGCGGTACCCAACAAACCGATATGGCGATCGCAGCAGAACATTTGCTCAAAACACGGAATAACTTGGAAAAAATCCTTGCGGAAAATTCAAGTCAACCGATCGAAAAAGTGCATGCAGATGCAGAACGTGATAATTGGATGAGTGCGCAAGAAACTCTTGAATATGGCTTTATTGATGAAATCATGGCCAATAATAAATTGGGTTAAACCATCCTGTGGGAAGGCTCGTCAAGAGGCTGGGACAAAAGTCCTAGCCTCTCAATTATTTTTGGATTGTCGAGCAAAACGCAGTGGTTGAGTGGGCTCTACTACGCTGATTTCATCAGCTTTTACAGCCCTACTCAACTGTGCGGAGGTGGGACGACGAAATCGAATTCTAAGGAATTACCGATTTCTGTCCCACTCTCTTTTTTGCTCTCATAAAAGAGTAGTTCTTTTTCTTGAAATTTGATATACTAGTAACAGAACGAGAAAGGGATTGACCATGTTTGAGAAACAAGAAAGAACAGGCTTGATTGTAAAATTGTATTACAATCGAGACGGGAAAAAATTACAATCTGTCGGAGATGTCTTGTACCATTCTAAGAAATGCCGTTATGTCCAATTGTATGTGGACAGCGACAAGGCCGATCAAGTCATGGAAGACTTAAAGAAAGAACGTTATGTCAAAAAGGTCTTGCCTTGCCATCTCAAAGATTTAGATACAGATTTTGTGGGGAGTTTGCAACGATTGGAGACCCCATCTGTGGTCACAGAAGTTTAGAAAACGCAATCATTTGATGGATTGTGCTTTTTTTATTGACAATTGTCAGATAATTCGGTATATTCTTAATGTATTTATTTTAAGATTCATTTAAGGAGATCATTACAAATGAAGAAAAAATTTGCTCTTTCATTTTTAACCATTGCAAGTGTCGCTCTTCTTGCTGCTTGTGGTGAAGTTTCTACTTCAGGTTCAAACACAACCGGTAACGAAATCGGCAAAGAACTAAAAGTCGGTTTTAACTTTGAAAAAACTGGTGAAGTAGCAGCCTACGGTAGTGCCGAACAAAAAGGTGCTCAATTAGCCGTTGATGAAATCAACGCTAAGGGTGGAGCTGACGGTAAGAAGATCGTTGTCACAGATAAAGATAACAAATCTGAAACAGCTGAAGCAGCTACAGTCACTACAAACCTTGTCACTCAATCAAAAGTAAATGCTCTTGTAGGACCTGCAACTTCAGGTGCCACTGCAGCAGCGGTTGCCAATGCTGGTAAAGCAGGTGTTCCATTGGTTACACCATCTGCAACTCAAGATGATTTGACAAAAGGTCAAGAATACCTCTTCCGTGCAACCTTCATCGATAGCTTCCAAGGAAAAATCATTGCCAAATACACCACGGATAACTTGAAAGCGAAGAAAGTCGTTCTTTACTACGATAACTCATCTGACTATGCGAAAGGGATTGCTGAAGCCTTCAAGAAATCTTACAAAGGTGAAATCGTAGCAACAGAAACCTTCCAATCTAAGGATACAGACTTCCAAGCTGCCCTTACAAAAATCAAAGATAAAGACTTCGATGCGATTGTTCTTCCAGGTTACTACACAGAAACTGGTAAGATCGTAAACCAAGCGCGTGGTATGGGAATCAAACAACCAATCATTGGTGGGGATGGATTTAGCGATGCTAAATTCGTTGAACAAGCAACACCTGCTGCAGCTACAGACATCTACTACGTAGCTGGATTCTCTACTGAAGGTGAAATGACTGATAAAGCCAAGAAATTCGTAGAAGCCTACAAAGCGAAATACAATGAAGAACCTTCAATGTTCGCAGCTTTGGCTTATGATTCAGTTTACATGGTTGCCGAAGCATCTAAAGGTGCTAAGAACTCTGTCGAATTGAAAGACAACCTTGCGAAGTTGAAAGACTTGGAAGGTGTGACTGGTACAATGTCAGTTGACAAGAACCACAACCCGGTTAAATCAGCTCTTATGATTGGCTTGAAAGATGGTAAAGTCAAATCAGTTGAGTCTGTTAAACCATAATTATCATTTGTTGTTTGTACAAGAGGCTGGGAGAATGAAAATTCCTGGCCTCGCTCTTTATTGTTAGAAAGGATGGTTCAAATGCTCCAGCAATTAGTGAACGGTCTAATCTTGGGGAGTGTCTATGCACTCTTGGCCCTTGGTTATACCATGGTGTATGGAATTATCAAATTGATCAACTTTGCCCATGGGGATATCTACATGGTAGGTGCCTTTATGGGATATTTCTTATTGAACTCGTGGAAAGTGAACTTCTTTGTAGCCTTGCTCCTAGCGATGGTTGGGACAGCTATTTTAGGGGTTGTAATTGAATATCTGGCTTATCGTCCGCTTCGTCATTCGACTCGGATTGCAGCCTTGATCACAGCCATCGGGGTTTCCTTCTTGCTCGAATATGGGATGGTCTTCTTCGTAGGGGCCAATACCCGTTCCTTCCCGCAAGTGATTAAAACGGTTCGTTACAACTTCGGTCCTATTTCAATCTCCAATATTCAGTTGATGATCTTGGGAGTGTCTGTTTTCTTGATGGTCGCTCTTCAATTTATTATTCAAAAGACAAAGATGGGGAAAGCCATGCGGGCTGTATCTGTCGATAGTGATGCCGCTCAGTTGATGGGGATCAACGTAAACCGTACGATCAGCTTTACCTTTGCTTTGGGATCAGCCTTGGCAGGTGCTGGTGGTGTCTTGATTGGTTTGTATTACAACTCGATCGAGCCTTTGATGGGGATGACACCAGGGATCAAAGCCTTTGTCGCGGCCGTTCTTGGAGGAATCGGAATTATTCCAGGTGCTGCCCTAGGTGGATTTGTTATCGGTTTGTTGGAAACCTTCGCTACAGCGATTGGTCTTTCAGACTTCCGTGATGCCATTGTGTATGCCATCTTGATTGTGATCTTGCTCATCCGTCCAGCAGGTATCCTCGGTAAAAATGTGAAAGAGAAGGTGTAAGCCATGAAACAAAATTTAAAAGTGAATTTAGTCTGGCTTGGTCTTTTGGTCGCAGGTTTTGCCTTGATCCAAGTCTTGGTTGCAGCAGGTGTGCTCAACCTCTTCTATATCCAAATTTTGGAACAAATCGGAATTAATATTATCCTTGCAGTTGGCTTGAACCTCATTGTTGGTTTCTCAGGTCAATTCTCACTCGGGCATGCCGGATTTATGGCGATTGGTGCCTACTCTGCAGCTATTCTTGGTTCCAAATCACCAACCTATGGGGCTTTCTTTGGTGCGATGGTTTTAGGTGCTTTGATTGCTGGTATCGTTGCCTTGATCGTTGGGGTTCCAACCCTTCGTTTGAAAGGGGACTACCTTGCAATTGCGACACTTGGGGTTTCTGAAATCATCCGGATCTTGATCGTTAATGGTGGTACTCTCACCAATGGGGCTGCTGGGATCCTTGGTTTGCCAGCCTTTACAACTTGGCAATTGGTTTACCTCTTTGTTGTGATTACAACGATCTTTACAATTAACTTCTTACGCAGTCCAATTGGACGCTCTACCCTTTCTGTTCGTGAAGATGAAATCGCAGCAGAATCTGTTGGGATCAATACGACCAAAGTCAAAGTCATCGCCTTTGTATTTGGTGCGATCACAGCGGCGATTGCTGGATCTCTCCAAGCTGGCTTTATCGGCTCTGTTGTTCCTAAAGATTACTCTTTCACCAATACTATTAATGTCTTGATCATTGTCGTGTTTGGTGGTTTGGGATCAATGTCAGGAACAGTTGTGGCAGCCATCGTCTTGGGTATCTTGAACATGGTGCTTCAAGACTTCTCAAGTGTACGTATGATCATTTACTCATTGGCTTTGATTCTCGTGATGATCTTCCGTCCAGGTGGTCTTCTTGGAACATGGGAATTCAGCTTGAAAAAACTACTCTCAAAAAAGGAGGCTAACTAATGGCACTTCTTGAAGTAAAAAATTTAACAAAAAACTTTGGTGGTTTGACAGCCGTTGGGGATGTGACCATGGAACTCAATGAAGGGGAATTGGTTGGGTTGATCGGGCCCAACGGTGCCGGGAAAACAACCCTCTTCAACCTCCTAACAGGGGTATATGAACCAAGTGAAGGGACCATTACCTTAGATGGTCAGCTACTAAATTGTAAAGCACCTTATAAAATCGCTGCAGGTGGTCTGGGACGGACTTTCCAAAATATTCGTCTCTTTAAAGATTTGAGCGTGTTGGACAATGTTTTGATTGCCTTTGCCAATCACCACAAACCACATGTCTTTGCGAGTCTTTTCCGCTTGCCAAGCTATTACAAGAATGAAGAAGCTTTGAAAGCGAAAGCTCTTGAATTGTTAGCGATTTTTGGTTTGGAAAAAGAAGCAGATACCTTGGCCAAAAACTTAGCTTACGGACAACAACGTCACTTGGAGATCGTTCGTGCCCTTGCTACAGAGCCAAAAATCCTCTTCTTGGATGAGCCTGCTGCAGGGATGAACCCTCAAGAAACAGCAGAATTGACCCAATTGATCCGTCGCATTCAAAAAGAATTTAATATTACGATCATGCTGATCGAGCACGATATGAGCTTGGTTATGGAAGTAACAGAACGGATTTATGTATTGGAATACGGTCGCTTGATTGCCCATGGTACGCCAGATGAAATCAAGACCAACAAACGCGTAATCGAAGCATATCTAGGAGGTGAAGCCTAATGTCTATGTTAAAAGTTGAAAATCTTTCTGTACACTATGGCATGATCCAGGCTGTCCGTGATGTCAGTTTCGAGGTAAACGAAGGGGAAGTTGTTTCTCTTATCGGTGCTAACGGTGCTGGGAAAACATCCATTCTTCGTACCATTTCAGGTTTGGTGCGTCCAAGTGCTGGGAAAATTGAGTTTTTGGGTCAGGAGATTCAAAAGGTTCCGGCTCAAAAGATTGTAGCAGCAGGACTCTCTCAAGTTCCAGAAGGCCGCCACGTCTTTCCAGGCTTAACTGTTATGGAAAACTTGGAGATGGGAGCTTTCTTGAAGAAAGATCGAGAAGAAAATCAAGCTAACTTGAAGAAAGTCTTCTCCCGTTTCCCACGTTTGGAAGAACGGAAGAACCAAGATGCAGCAACCTTATCTGGTGGGGAACAACAAATGCTAGCAATGGGTCGTGCACTTATGTCAACGCCAAAACTCTTGCTTCTGGATGAACCTTCTATGGGATTGGCCCCAATCTTTATCCAAGAAATCTTTGATATCATCCAAGATATCCAAAAACAAGGGACAACTGTTCTCTTGATCGAGCAAAATGCCAACAAGGCTCTTGCCATCGCAGACCGCGGTTATGTTTTGGAAACAGGGAAAGTCGTTCTTACCGGAACAGGAAAAGAACTCTTAGCCTCAGAAGAAGTCCGCAAGGCTTACCTTGGTGGATAAGTTTTCTAAAGTTTGTTTGAAAGGAAAAGTTAGCTAAACCTTTCTTCGGATTGCTGACAAAGATAATTTAGAAACTTTCCTTAGGTGAGTATGGACGTCAGCGAACTTCGAAGAAGTTCCATGACTTAGTTTTGAGCCTAAGGTCTCAAAACTCCCGAGTACTAGAAACATTAATGTTTCTAGCACTTTTCTCACGGCGGAAAGTTTCAATATACTCCCAAATGATTCAAAAAATAGCATAATTTCTATTATGAAGAATTATTAATCTTATATTATAGGAAAGATAGTTTGAACATGTTCGAAAGAAAGGTCCTGAAGACCTTTCTTTTTTCATCTTTCTTGTTTGATTTTTCTAAATTTTGAAAACAAGAGAAAACTGCTGAAAGCGTTTGAAATCATTCTTAAAATCAAGTATAATAAAACTAATAAAAGCATAGGAGAACTTGTTATGGCTGTTAAAGATTTTATGACACGTAAAGTGGTTTACATTAGTCCAGATACGACAATTGCCCACGCGGCAGATTTGATGCGCGAACAAGGTTTGCACCGTTTGCCAGTCATTGAAAACGATAAATTGGTTGGGTTGGTGACAGAAGGTACGATTGCAGAAGCAAGTCCATCTAAAGCAACAAGCTTGTCTATTTTCGAGATGAACTATCTGTTGAACAAGACTAAGGTTAAAGATGTCATGCTTCGCGATGTCATTACCGTCTCTAAATTTGCGAGCTTAGAAGATGCGACCTACCTCATGTATAAGAACAAGGTGGGAATTCTTCCAGTCGTGGACAATGACCAAGTATCCGGTGTCATCACAGACCGTGATATTTTCCGTGCTTTCCTTGAAGTATCCGGTTATGGAGAAGAAGGAGTTCGTGTTCGCTTTGTGACAGAAGATAAGGTTGGCGTTCTAGAACAAATCATTCACTTGATTGTAGAAGAAGGGTATAACATCGCAAATACAGTCAATATCCCAACAAAAGACGATCGTGTGGTTATCGAAGTCCAAATTGATGGGGTGACAGATCTAGAAGGAATCCGTAGTAAATTTGAAGCCAACGGTTTGAAAGTCGATGAAATCACTCGAACAACCGCAAAAGCAATTTAATAAAAAATCAGGGTGGATGACAATCCAGTCTGATTTTTGTATAAAGTAACTTAATAAATTCTGTAAAAATAATTATGATTTTATTAATTATGACGTGTATTCTAAGATTTTCCACCGTGAGAAAAGAGCATGAAACATACTTGTTTCATGCTCTCGGAATTTTTGAGAGTAAAACAGTTTGGGGAACTGTTTTAGCCTGAGCTTAGAAATTAAAAAGCGAAGGGGCTCAAAACTAATTGAATACGGGCCGCGGATTGTATCTTGATTTAGTCATGGAACTTCCTGGATTGCTGAAATCATCCACTGGATAATTTCACCTAACGTCCGTACTCACCTAAGGAAAATCGTAAATAGAAAAACAAAGCTAGATGAGAATCTAGCCTTATTTTTTTATTAACGGGTAATGGGTTGTTTTTCTTTATCTAAAGTGAAGCCTTCGCCAAGAATTTCATGGGCTTCAGAAATGGTGATGAAGGCGAATGGATCGATCTGATTGATGATGTCTTTCATTTGTTTCATCTCATTCCGTGAAACGACACAGTAGACGATATCCAGGTCCTTACGGCTGTAATAGCCCATCCCGCGGATAAAGGTAATCCCGCGACCCAGATCGTCGGATACTTTTTGGGCAATTTCTTCTGGTTTAGATGTGACGATAAGGAAGCCTTTTCCAGCAAAACCACCTTCTCCAATCAAGTCGATCACAAGGGTGTCAATCAGGATAAAGAAGAGGGTGTACATAGCGGTACGGACATCTTGGAAGACAATGACCACAGTTGTCAGAACAATGGCATCTACAATCAACATGAGCTTCCCCATACTGAGGGAAGTGTATTTGTTAAAGATTCGAGCGAGGATATCTGTTCCTCCAGTAGTTCCTCCAGCATTGAAGATGATCCCTAGACCTAAACCAAGCACAACCCCTGAGGCGATACAGGCAAGCAGAATATCTCCTTTAAAGGCTGTAAAAATAAAGTGATGGTAGTGGTGGCTGAGGGGCATAGCTTCAAAAATTGCCATCCATGCCGAAACCGAGAAAGTCCCAAGTAAGCTCAGATAAAGAGATTTCTTGCCCAGCAGTTTCCAAGCCAGAATGAAAAGAGGGATATTGATCAGCAAGTTCATCAGGGATACAGGGATTTTGAGGAGGTAATAGGTGATCAAGGTAATCCCTGTCGCTCCTCCTTCATAGAAGTGAAAGGGAATGACTAAAAAATAGATCCCAAACGAAAAAATGCCGGCCCCCAAGATGATAGCCAGAATATCTTTAAATTTAAACATGATAGGTTGTCTCCTAAAACTTTATAAGAACATTGTAACAAAAAAGTGAAAAAATGAAAATGACTTTGAAAAATTTTCTCTCCTAAAATACAAGATTTTTACCCTTATTTTTGGTAAAATAAAAAGTAGAAAACTAGAAAGAGGATACTATGGTAAACGGTACATTAATTTCATTTGAAGGTCCAGAAGGAGCGGGGAAATCATCGGTCCTAGAAGCCGTTTTGCCTCTACTTGAAGAAAAAGGAATTCCTTTTATTACAACCCGTGAACCAGGCGGTGTAGACATTGCAGAAAAGATCCGCCAAGTCATTTTAGATCCAGACCATACTAGTATGGATGCCAAGACCGAGTTGTTGCTCTATATTGCTAGTCGTCGCCAGCATTTGGTGGAACGTGTCTTGCCAGCCCTTGCAGCTGGGAAGGTTGTCTTGATGGACCGCTTTATTGATAGCTCGGTCGCTTATCAAGGGTATGGTCGCGGTCTGAGTGTGGAAGATATCGAGTGGCTCAATCAATTCGCGACAGATGGTCTTAAACCAGATCTCACCCTTTACTTTGATCTGGATGTCGAAGAAGGGCTCGCCCGAATTGCGAAAAACCAAGAGCGGGAAGTCAATCGTTTGGATTTGGAAGGTTTGGAGCTTCACCAAAAAGTCAGACAAGGTTATTTGGCCTTGTATGAAAAGGAGCCAGAGCGCATTGTGAAAATCGATGCCAGTCAATCCTTTGAAGCAGTCTTTGCGGATGTCTTGGCTGTTTTAGAAAATCGCTTGGGGATATTGAAATGAAGCTAGAAGAGATCCAACAGCTTCAGCCAGAATTGGTGGAGCGCTTCACCCAGATCTTAGAACACAAACAGCTCAGTCATGCTTATCTTTTTACAGGCTCTTTTGCCAGTTTTGAGATGGCCCTCTTGCTAGCTCAAAGTCAATTTTGCGAAGACTTGCAGGGAGTCTGGCCTTGTGGCAAATGCCGTTCCTGCCGCTTGATTGAAGAAGAAGAATTCTCAGACGTAAAGATCGTGCGTCCAGTCAACCAGATCATTAAGACTGACCGTATTCGCTCGCTCGTTCAAGACTTTTCTCAATCAGGATTTGAAGGCAGTCGCCAGGTCTTTATCGTCCAAGATGCGGATAAGATGCATACCAATGCGGCCAACTCTCTCTTAAAAGTCATGGAAGAACCCCAGAGTGAGATCTATCTCTTCTTGTTGACATCCGATGAAAACTTGATCTTACCGACTATCAAGAGTCGGGCCCAGCAGGTCCATTTTCCTAAAAAGCAAGCCTACCTAACCGAACTGCTAGAAAAAAAAGGCTTGATCAAGTCACAGGCAAATTTAGTAGCTCGTTTTAGTTTTAGTCTCGAAGAAGCAGAGCAACAAAAAAAGAATGCTACGTTTTTTGAACTAGCAAAAGTTTGTGATCAGTTCATCGAACGGTGTCAATCCAATTTGAATCGTGCTTATTTGGAAGTGACCCGCTTAGTGAGCCTAGCAGATGATAAGGAAAAACAAAGCCAAGCCTTTCGTTTGATGGAGTTGGCTTTAGAAGAGCAGTTGCGTTTGAGTAGATCCCAGCAGTTGCTTGAGAAATTGAGTCTTGCTCGCAGGATGTGGAAGGCCAATGTTTCTTTTCAAAATGCTCTAGAATATATGGTTTTGAGCTTAGAAAGTTAAGGAGTCAGAATGAATAAAAAAGAATTATTTGATGCTTTAGACGGCTTTTCTCAGAATTTGTTGGTCACCTTGGCTGAAGTCGAAGCCATCAAGAAAAATTTGAAACAAGTCATCGAAGAAAATACAGCTCTTCGCTTAGAAAATGATAAATTGAGAGAGCGTTTGGGGGAAGTTGAGAAGACTTCATCCGCAAAGTCCCAACACCATGGTCGTGAAAATTTGCAACGTATTTACAATGATGGTTTTCATATTTGCACTTATTCCTACGGTCAACGCCGTGAGAACGATGAAGAGTGTATGTTTTGTGACGAGTTGTTATTTAGGGAGTAAGCATGCAGATCCAACGAAGTTTTAAAGAGGAAAAGAAAACTGGGGTGCTTTACCTGGTCCCAACACCGATCGGTAACCGTGAGGATATGAGTTACCGCATGGTCCAGACCTTAAAGGATGTGGACTTGATCGCAGCTGAGGACACTAGAAATACAGGCCTCTTGCTCAAGCATTTTGAGATTGCGACGCCCCAGACTAGCTTTCATGAGCACAATGCCATGGAAAAAATTCCAGATCTGATCGCCCATTTAGAATCTGGAAAAGACTTAGCGCAAGTCTCAGATGCAGGACTCCCTAGTATCTCTGACCCCGGTCATGATTTGGTCAAGGCAGCGATTGAACGAGAGATTCCTGTCGTAGCTGTGCCTGGCCCTAGTGCCGGTATAACGGGTTTGATTGCCAGTGGCCTAGCCCCTCAACCTCATATTTTTTATGGATTTCTGCCTCGAAAAGAGGGGCAACAGAAGGCCTTTTTCCAAGAAAAAGTGGCCTATCCAGAGACTCAGATCTTTTATGAGTCGCCTCATCGGGTGAAGGCAACCTTAGAGAATATGTTGGCTGTCTATGGGGATCGTTCGGTCGTCCTGGTTCGTGAATTAACCAAGATCTACGAGGAATATACTCGCGGCAGTATTTCTGAGTTAGTCGCATTTCTTGAAGAAAATCCTCTCAAAGGGGAGTGCCTCTTGATCGTCGAAGGAGCCAAGGAAGAAGAGCTAGACCTAGAAGAGGTCGACTTGATCCAAGAGATCGATACCTTGGTCCAAGAGGGCATGAAGAAAAATCAAGCAATTAAACAGGTCGCAAAACAATACGGCCTGCAAAAGAGTGAGCTCTATGCTCGTTACCATCAAGACTAGGAAAGGTTGAAAGCAGGATGGAAATTAGAATGGCTTATCCCAACGAGATTAAGCGAATTATGGAAATCATCCAAGACGCCAAGGAAAGCCTGGCTCAAAGACAGGTTGACCAGTGGCAGGATGGCTATCCAGATGAAGAGATTATTTTTGAGGATATTCTAGAAAGTCGTGGCTATGTGGCAGTTGAAGATCAGGAAGTTGTCGCCTATGCAGCCGTCCACAAGGGAAATGAAGCGGCCTATAATGAGATTTACGATGGCAAGTGGGAGCATGACAACTATATGTATGTCACTTTTCACCGCGTCGCTGTAGCCAAAGAAGCTGCTGGCAAAGGGGTGGCTCAGACCTTCCTTCAAGGTTTAATCGAAGGGGAAAAAGGACCGGATTTCCGTTGCGATACGCACCCAGATAATCTAGTCATGCAACATTTGCTTGAAAAATTGGGCTACCATTATTGTGGAAAGGTCCCTATTGATGGAGTTCGTCTGGCTTATCAAAAGATCAAACGAAAAGCAGAAACTAGTCTATTCCAAGTGGTCTCAGAAGAGGAACGCTGGGACCAAAGAGCGGAAGCAGCCTACAATGACTCTCTATCTTAAACAATTTTATGAAAGCCCTATGGGGCTTCTTTCGATCGTTGTCAGTGAAGAAGGCCTTGTAGAGCTTGATTTTTATGATCCGAAAGAAGATGCGCCTGATCTCTATGGGGCGCTGGAGCAGGTCCATCCCTACCATGAGAAGGTGAAGGAGTGGTTGGACCACTATTTTGCGGGAGATCCAATCGCTATCAGCTTTCCACTAGCACCGCAAGGGACAGCTTTTCAAGAGCGGGTGTGGCAGTTATTGCGAGAGATCCCATATGGTGAGACCAAAACCTATGGCCAGCTTGCCCAGGATCTTTCTTGTGGTTCAGCCCAAGCCGTGGGACAGGCTGTCGGACGCAATCCCTTGACGATCTTAGTTCCTTGCCACCGTGTGATGGGAAAAGATGGACAACTGACGGGCTATGCGTCTGGACTCGATCGCAAACGCTGGCTCTTACACCATGAAGGAATTACCTGGAAGGAGAAATAAAATCGATGTATACCTTTATTGAATACCCAAAATGTTCGACTTGTCGAAAGGCTAAATCAGAATTGGACGGTCTCCAATGTGACTTTCAAAGCCAAAATATTGTCACAGAAACACCTACTAGCAAAGAATTGCAAGACTGGATGGCAGCGTCTGGCCTACCGATCAAGTCTTTCTTTAATACTAGCGGAATGAAATACCGGGAACTCGGTTTGAAAGATAAGGTGGATCAACTGACAGTGAAAGAAGCGGCGGATCTCCTTGCTTCAGACGGTATGCTAATCAAGCGGCCTCTGCTTGTCAAAGACGGAAAAGTTGTTCAAGTTGGCTACCGGAAACCTTACGCAGACTTGGGTTTGTAAAAGAAAAGGGAGTTGGGCTCCCTTTTCATTTTGTAGTGAAGATGATATAATCATACGAGTGAAATCAATGAAAGAGAGTCAAGCATGAGTATTTTAGAAGTGAAAAATTTGAGTCACGGTTTTGGGGATCGTGCGATTTTTGAGGATGTGTCCTTCCGTTTGCTAAAGGGAGAGCATATCGGTCTTGTCGGGGCCAATGGTGAAGGGAAATCGACCTTCATGAGCATCGTGACTGGTAAAATGCAACCTGACGAAGGAAAGGTGGAGTGGTCTAAGTATGTGACGGCAGGTTACCTGGATCAGCATTCGGTCTTAGAAGAAGGACAAACGGTTCGCGATGTCTTACGGACCGCTTTTGATGAGTTGTTCACAGCTGAAGCTCGCATCAATGACCTCTATATGGCCATGGCGGAAGAGGGAGCCGATGTCGATGCTCTGATGGAAGAAGTAGGAGAATTTCAAGAGCGTCTAGAAAGCCGTGATTTTTATACCTTGGATGCCAAGATTGATGAAGTAGCCCGGGCTCTTGGGGTCATGGACTTTGGCATGGAGACGGATGTGACGGCCCTTTCAGGTGGGCAGCGGACCAAGGTCCTTTTGGCTAAATTGCTCCTTGAAAAACCAGATATCCTTCTCTTGGATGAGCCAACCAACTACTTGGATGCAGAGCACATCGATTGGCTCAAACGCTACTTGCAGAACTATGAAAATGCCTTTGTCCTCATTTCCCACGACATTCCATTCTTGAACGATGTGATCAATATCGTCTACCATGTGGAAAATCAGCAGTTAACCCGCTATTCCGGAGACTACTACCAATTCCTTGAAGTCTATGAAATGAAGAAATCGCAATTGGAAGCGGCTTATGAGCGCCAGCAAAAAGAGATTGCTGATTTGAAAGATTTCGTAGCCCGCAATAAGGCGCGTGTGGCTACACGGAATATGGCCATGTCTCGTCAGAAGAAGCTGGACAAGATGGAACTCATTGAGTTGCAAAGCGAGAAACCAAAGCCATCCTTTGAATTTAAAAATGCTCGGACTCCTGGACGCTTTATCTTCCAGGCTAAGGATCTTCAGATTGGCTATGATCGTCCTTTGACCAAGCCTTTGAACCTAACGTTTGAACGCAATCAAAAGGTAGCCATCATCGGAGCCAACGGGATCGGGAAAACCACTCTCTTGAAGAGCTTGCTGGGAATCATCCCACCAATCGCTGGAGAAGTCGAGCGTGGAGATTACCTAGAGCTTGGTTACTTCGAGCAAGAGGTCGAAGGTGGCAATCGTCAAACACCACTAGAAGCAGTCTGGAATGCCTTTCCGGCTCTCAACCAAGCAGAAGTCCGTGCCGCCCTTGCCCGCTGTGGCTTGACGACCAAACACATCGAGAGCCAAATCCAGGTGTTATCCGGTGGGGAGCAAGCTAAGGTACGCTTCTGTCTCTTGATGAACCGTGAAAACAATGTCTTGGTACTAGACGAACCAACCAACCACTTGGATGTGGATGCCAAAGATGAATTGAAACGGGCTCTGAAAGAGTACAAGGGATCGATTCTCATGGTTTGCCACGAGCCAGACTTCTATGAAGGCTGGATGGATCAAATCTGGGACTTTAATGAATTGACGTAAAGACAAAGAGAGAAACTTGTCTCGCTTTTTAGAATGAAGAAATTTTGTTGTTTACATAAAGCGGCATAACTAATTCAAAAAATCTAAATGATTCTATTTTTAAATTTAGTCAAGTAATGACCGAAACATTCCGCAGTGAGAAAAGTGCCTGAAACAGATTTGTTTCAGGCACACGGAATTATTGAGACCTTAGGCTCAATAATTAGTCATGGAACTTCGCAGAAGTTCGCTGACGTCCGTACTCACCTAAGGAAAGTTTCTAAGAAAAATTTACATTTGATAGAAAAAGAGAACCGTTTGGTTCTCTTTTCATTATTTCTTGAAATTATAGTCTTTTAAGATCTCGATTTTTTCAATCTTGATGTCTATTTTTGGTTTGTCCTTATCATCAGTTTCGGCAGACGCAATTTTATCGACCACATCCATGCCATCGATGACTTGTCCAAAGACAGTGTAGTTGCCACCATCAAGGGTTGGATTTCCACCATTTTTATAAGCATCGATGATCTTAGCTGGGAAGCGGTCAGTCGGGAGCTTGCTAGAAATATCATCCTTATTTTGGTTGATATAGAATTGACTACCATTGGTATTTGGACCAGAATTGGCCATGGCAAGGGCTCCACGAAGGTTGTAAAGGTATGGAGAATACTCATTCTCAAAACCAGTACCTGAATCTTTGGATTTGTCTTTGCCCTTCCAGATGGACTCGCCACCCGTACCGTCTCCCTTAGGATCCCCAGTTTGGATCATAAAGTTGTTAATAACACGGTGGAAGAGTAAGCCATTGTAGTAGCCTTCTTTTGCGTGGGTCAAGAAGTTTTCAACTGCAAGGGGCGCATATTTAGGGAAGAGCTTCACAGTGATGTCGCCTTCAGTTGTCGTGATTTTAACCTCTGCTTCGTCTTCAGCCACATCAGTTGAGAGTTGTGGGAAGACAGCATTTTCATTGGTCATGGCATCGTTAAAATCTTTGCGCAGTTGTTCTAATTTTTTTTGTTCTTCTTCAATTTTCTTTTGATCTTTTTCACTAGAGCTAGAAGTTGCTGTCTGCTCTGTCTTTTCTTTGCTTGAGCTTGAAGAGTTAGCGTCAGTCTTATTAGACGAACAAGCTGTCAAAGCCAAGCCGGAAAATAATAGTAGTGCGATTAATTTTTTCATATTCTTCCTTTCCAACATAGTTGTCTTTTTCTATTGTACCTTAATTTTGCGATACTTTCAAATCTGGACGGGATTCTCTATTTTCTGAGGTTGTTTCAAGACCGATAACATTTGATAAATCACTAATTAAGAAGGAAGTTGCGTATAGATGGAAAATTCGGTATGATGGGAGATATGTTAATTTGTTTGAAAATGAACGAATTCCCTCAAAAACCGTATCATGAATAGGAGGCTACAAATTGGATTATAAAACTCTACGCAAAAACTATAGACTCTATATTAGATCTGCAGGCTTGTTAGCAATGCTTCTGATCTTTTGCATTGGATTAGTGGTCAGGGATAATCTTCTTCAGACTGCTGGCGTTTTATTGGTTATTGCATGCTTGATTTTATTCATCCAATTGCTCAAGAAAAGCTACACCAACAAGTGCAACACCTTGCTCCGTGTAGACTTAGATTTAGCTTTTTGGCAGCAATACCTTCAGTTGAACAAGAATGTGAAAAAAGCTATTTCACAGATAGATATTAAGCTGACATCGGTTGCCTATTCTTTTATGATGGGAGATTTTGATACTGTCATAAAAGAAGCTAGGGAAGCACTTAGTCGGACGGATTATCCGCAGAAATATAAAAACTTTTTTGAAAGTTATCTCATGCGATCAACTGTCCTGACAGATCCTGATTTGTCTAGAGGAGAACTGGAGGGTAGGTTGAATGAATTGACTATCACAGACCCGACACTGGCTGAGAAAACAAGAAAGGTCTGTCTTGCCCTTTATGATTTAACCATTGCGCACCAAAGTAATGACTATTTCGAAGATTTAAGCAATGATTTCAAGTACCAGCAGTTGGAAATTATCTACTACCAAGCCTTGAATGCTACTCTTAAAGGCGATCAGCACAGAGCCAATGATCTCTTTCGCAAGTTAGTCTCAGAAGATGAGTTGCTCTATATCGTTCGAAAGGCTAAGCAATACTTGAAGGATGAAGGCAGTCATCTGTAAATCCTCCAATCAAAATAGAGATTAATTGAAAGAGCCTGAACAAACACAAGGAATTATTAAAAAATGAATAAGAATTTTAACGAGATGTCGTTTGATGAATTGAAATGTTACCGCAGGGAAGGTCTATGGAGATCTTTGGGACTATTACTAGTCATTATTTTAGTGATTGTGGGAATGGTCTTGATGGAAGTGAACCATGTTTCTCCTTCCAATCAGAATCGTTTTCGAGTTATTGGTTTGACCACGGTCATTGCGCTCTTTGGCTACCTGATGCCTCTGATGGCAGCAAATCGTGTGATGCGAGACCATCCGGATTGGGTCAAGAAATCGGGGATCCGAGCGAAGATTCCCTTGCCGATGGCTTGGCATGTTAAAAGACTTTGCGTTCTTGGAGCGGGTCTATTGGTGATTGGAGTAGGATTTGCTTCGTCATTCAAACCACAAGTCCAGCAGACAAATGTACAAGATCAAATCGATATCATTCAAATGGATAACGAATTGGAAAGAGAGCAAAAGGTCGATCAAGTTCTAGATACCATCACACCGGAGGATAAAAAATCTGAATAAGATCCATTTTGGAATTTGAACATCATTGAATATCGTTCTAAACAGCTCTAAAGAACAGTGCCCACTCGGTGCTGTTTTTTTACTTTATGCTGCAAAATTGAGGAAATGATTTTACTAGAGAACTGGCTTGGAATTGTGATATAATAAAGGTTATGGCAAACAATAATCAATCAAAAAAAACACGGTCGACGAGACGACTGTCCAAAGCAGAATTAGAAAAAAAAAAAGCGATTCATCGCATGATTGCGACCATTCTCATTAGTCTGGTTTTAGTCTTTGCAGCCTTGAAATTGGGGGCAGTAGGGGTCTTGGCCTACAACTTAATCCGACTGTTTGTTGGGAGTTTGGCTTACTTGGCTATTTTAGCGACCTTTTTCTACCTCTATGCCTTTAAATGGCTGGACAAACACGAAGGGGTTATTTCAGGATTCCTAAGCTTCTTTGCTGGGGTTCTCTTGATGTTTCAGGCCTTCTTTGTATCCTCCCTTCATTTAGACAATAATGGAATCAAGGTCACCTTTTCAAGAATCATGGCAGACTTGATTCATCTGCGAGTGGAGAGCTTTGCCGGTGGTGGTATGATCGGTGCCCTTCTTTATGCCCCGATTTCCTTCCTCTTTTCAAATATTGGCTCTTATTTTATTGGCCTTCTCTTTATTGGATTGGGGATCCTCTTGATGAGTCCTTACTCCATCTATGATTTGTTTGAAAAGGGATCGGAAGCCTTCCACGCTTCTATGGAAAAACGCAAAGAACGTCGCGAGCAGAAATTCCTTGAACAGGAAGCGAGAGCTGCTGAGGAAGCTGCTGCAGCTGAACGAGAGCAAGAAGAAGCAAGTGCAGTTCTTCCAACTCCCCTTTCAATGGAAGGGCATCCTGTAGACCCTGAAACGGGAGAGGTGCTGGCGGAAGAGCCGTTCACAGAGACCTTCCCAGAAGCCGAAATTTTCGCACCAGCAACACCAGAGATCTACCTGCCAGATGAAGAATGGCCTGAAGAGCCTGAAGCATACGAAGAGCTTCCGGAAGCCGAAGAATTCGAGGACGATGGGGAAGAAGTTCAAGTGGATTTCACGCCTAAGGAACTCCTCCAGTACAAGCTTCCAACCATTGATCTCTTCGCACCTGACAAGCCCAAAAATCAATCCAAAGAGAAAAACATCGTTCGCCAGAACATCCGCATTTTGGAAGAGACCTTTGCAAGCTTCAATATCAAGGCGACAGTGGAGCGGGCAGAGATCGGTCCTTCTGTCACCAAGTATGAAGTCAAGCCAGCTGTTGGTGTGCGGGTCAACCGCATCTCTAACCTAGCAGATGATTTGGCCTTGGCCCTAGCAGCCAAGGATGTGCGGATTGAAGCACCGATTCCAGGGAAGTCTCTGGTCGGGATTGAAGTGCCCAACTCAGAGATTGCGACGGTTTCCTTCCGTGAATTGTGGGAGCAGTCCAAAACAGATCCAGCTAAACTCCTTGAGATTCCTCTTGGGAAGGCTGTAGATGGTTCAGCTCGAACCTTTGATTTGGCTCGGATGCCCCACCTCTTGGTAGCGGGTTCTACTGGATCTGGTAAGTCAGTAGCGGTCAATGGGATTATTTCGAGTATCCTGATGAAGGCTCGTCCGGACGAAGTCAAGTTTATGATGGTCGATCCAAAGATGGTGGAGCTTTCTGTCTACAATGATATTCCTCACCTCTTGATTCCAGTGGTGACCAACCCACGCAAGGCTAGTCGGGCCCTGCAGAAGGTCGTTGATGAGATGGAAAATCGCTACGAGCTCTTCTCGAAAGTGGGTGCTCGCAATATTGCTGGCTTTAATGCCAAGGTGGTGGAGTATAATGCCCAATCTGAGATGAAGCAAGTGCCCCTTCCATTGATCGTGGTCATTGTCGATGAGTTGGCAGACTTGATGATGGTCGCAAGTAAAGAAGTGGAAGATGCCATTATTCGCCTTGGACAAAAGGCACGTGCGGCGGGGATCCACATGATCCTTGCAACCCAACGGCCATCGGTTGATGTTATCTCAGGTTTGATCAAAGCCAATGTGCCTTCCCGTGTTGCTTTTGCGGTATCATCTGGGACCGACTCACGGACCATCTTAGATGAAAATGGAGCAGAGAAACTGCTCGGTCGCGGAGACATGCTCTTTAAACCGATCGATGAAAACCACCCAATTCGTCTGCAAGGATCCTTTATCTCAGATGACGATGTGGAGCGGATTGTCAACTTTGTCAAAGAGCAGGCAGAAGCCGATTATGATGATGCCTTTGATCCAGGAGAAGTATCGGAGTCAGACTTTGATGGAGGTATGGGTGGCTCAGACGAGGGTGATCCTCTCTTTGAAGAGGCCAAAGCGCTTGTCATCGAGACCCAAAAAGCCAGTGCTTCGATGATCCAGCGTCGCTTATCGGTTGGTTTTAACCGGGCGACTCGCCTCATGGAAGAGTTGGAAGCAGCAGGTGTGATTGGACCAGCTGAAGGGACCAAGCCTCGAAAAGTATTGCAACAATAAGTTTAGGGGGAAGAGGGCACTTGCCCCACTCCCTTTTCTTTTTATAGAAAATAGAAAGTAGGACCAGATGAAGTTAGACACGATTCATCATATTGCCATCATTGGACGGGATCGCGATGCTATGTTGCATTTTTATGTGGACCAGTTGGGCTTTGCGATTGTCAGTGAGTATGACCGTCCCGAACGCGGAGATATCTTGATCAATCTCCGTCAGGGCCAGCTGACTTTAGAACTCTTTATCAAATCGACGGCCCCAGAACGTCCGAAGTTCCCCTTGCCTGAGCATGCGGGACTGCGTCATCTGGCCTTTAAAGTGGACGATGTAGAGACCTATCTAGCTAAATTGGATCAGCTAGGTATTGAGAATACAGGCCTTCGCCATGATGACTTTGATGGCAAGAAGATGGCATTTTTCTTTGATCCAGAAGGATTGCCCTTGGAAATACATGAGTGAGGAAAGCAATGGTTAGATTAGAAGGACTCAGTCAGGAAGAAGTAGCCAAAAAGATCCAAGAGGGCAAGCAAAATAAGGTCACGATTAAGACAGAAAAAAGTATTGGGCAGATCATTCGAGACAATGTCTTTACCTACTTTAATCTGATTTTCCTGGTCTTAGCAGTCTTGCTGGTAGCAGTAAAGTCTTGGAACAATCTCTTGTTTGTCCCGGTCGTCGTGGTTAACTCCTTGGTAGGAATTGTGCAGGAAGTCCGCTCTCGACGGATCTTGCGTCAGATGCAATTTCTACATATGAGTGAGGCGATCGTTCTTCGCGAAGGAAAAGAAGTTGCCCTACCTATCGATCAGCTGGTGGAGGGCGATCTAGTTCGCTTTCAAGCTGGAGATCAGATCTATGCGGATGGGGTCTTGCTGGAGGGCGATCTAAAAGTCGATGAGTCGCAATTGACAGGTGAAGCTGATGAGGTCAAAAAAGGAGCACAAGATGCGCTCATGTCAGGTAGTTTTGTGATCGCGGGTCAAGGACTAGCGCGATTGGAGAAAGTTGGGAACGACTCCTACATCAACCAATTGAGCCTGGAAGCCAAGCAGGTCAAGTCTCATGAGGAGTCTGACATGGTCCATGCGGTCAACCAAATCGTAGGGATCATTGGTCTTCTCATCATTCCGCTAGGCTCGCTCCTTTTTCTTCGTAGCTATATCAGCCTAGGCGATAGTCTCAAGCTCAGTGTGACTTCAACAGTCGGTGCCTTGATCGGGATGATTCCAGAAGGCTTGTATCTCTTGATGACCTTGGCACTGGCTCTTGGTGCTGTCAGATTGGCCAAGGAAAAGGTTCTGCTCAATAGTATGAAGGGGATTGAGACCTTATCGCGCGTGGATATCCTTTGTGTCGATAAGACAGGGACCATTACAGAGCCGGGTATGGAAGTAACAGAGATTCGTCCAGTTAAAGACGCTCAAGACTTGGAAGCTCTAGCTCAGTATGTAGGAGCTAGTATGGATCAAAACGATACCATGGATGCCATCCGAAAATTTCACAAGACTCCGGTCAGCCAGCCTTGGAAAGCTGTCGACGTTCAGCCCTTCACGTCTAAGAAAAAGTATGGGGCCATTACCTTTGAATCTGGGATCTATGTATTGGGGGCTCCAGAATTTGTCTTACGAGAGGGCTTCTCTGAGGTTGAAGAGGAGATAGCTCCTGCTACTCAGGCTGGCAATCGGGTCTTGGCCTTTGGGAAATATCGGGGAGAACAACTGGGAGAGACTTTAGAGGCTCCTATAGACTTGGTGGCCTGGATTATTCTCTCCAATCCTTTGAGAAAAAATGCCAAGGAAACCTTCGCCTATTTTAAAGAACAAGGAGTGACCATTAAGGTCATTTCAGGGGACAACCCAGCAACGGTCTCAGCTATTTCACAAAAAGCAGGCATTGAAGGAGCAGAAAATCTAATCGATGCCAGAACCTTATTGACGGAAGAAGATTTGCACCAAGCGGCGAGCCAATATACGGTCTTTGGACGGGTGACACCAGAGCAAAAGAAAAGCCTTGTAGAAGGCTTGCAGGCAAAGGGGCATAAAGTCGCCATGACCGGAGATGGCGTCAACGATATTCTGGCCCTCAAAACAGCGGATTGTAGTATTGCGATGGAATCTGGAAATGATGCGACCAAAAAGATGGCGCAAGTGGTCTTGCTAGATTCCGACTTTGGAAAGATGCCGTCCATCGTGGCAGAAGGGCGGCGGGTAGTCAATAATATTCAACGATCAGCCAGTCTCTTTTTGATCAAGAATATCTTTTCCATTTTGTTGGCTATCTCAGTGACGCTCTTAGCCTTTACCTATCCCATCATGCCGTCGCAGATGTCTTTGATCAGTGGCTTTACGATTGGGATTCCAGGATTCTTTTTAGCGCTTGAGCCCAATAGCGAGCGCATCAAAGGGCGCTTTATCGAAACAGTCTTTAAAAATGCGCTACCTGCTGCCTTGACGGATTTTATACTGATCTTCAGTCTGGTATTGCTCTCTTCAACATTTGGCATGAGGTCAGAAGAACTCTCGAGTGCAGCCATCTGCTTGATGGCCTTTGTTGGATTTACCATCATCTACCAAGAATCCCAGCCTCTCAATCACTACAAGAGACTGGTTCTTCTAGGAAATATCCTAGCTTTCCTGGTTTCAAGTAGTATCCTAGGTAGATTCTTTAACATGAGCCCCTTGAGACTTCAAACGCTGCTTATCTGCGCCATCATGGCCGTTCTTTCTCTCATCTTGATTCAAGTTTTCAAGAAGTTGGTGGGCTGGTTCTTTCATCGGAAGAAATAAAAGAAAAGAGCAAAACAGATAAAATAGTTTCGATTGGATGACGATATTTTTACTGTTCAGTTAGTTCTATGAAATAGGCATCCCACTCTTGTGCTTGAGCTTTTGAAAGTAACAATGAAACCGAATGGATAACATCATCATGGAGAGATCTCCCTTGCTTTGGATCTTCCCAAATGCTTTGATAGATGGCCTTTAATTCTAGTAAGTATAATTTTTGAAATGCAAAATAGCTAGGGAATTGTTTTGCAAATAGAAGTGTTAGCAGTTGTTTGCTAGCACTTTTTTCTTTTCTACTGATTAAGACAGATACTAAATTTAAAATCGTATCGATTTTGATTCGGTCCAGATTGTTTTTAAGTTTGTCTGGTGTATTTTCCAAAATTGTATCCGTAAAGAGAACAATAGCTTCAGTTGTGAAATAGGAGACCACACTTCCCATTAACCCAATGTCAAGATTGGTCCAATAATCTAATGAAAAAAAGTAATCCGTCAGTTCATTTATTGCCTGCTGTGAAACGGTTTTGTGTTGTTTTTCTGCAATGATAATCTCTAAAACGAGGGAGAGGATGTGATAAATGTATTGATGCTTTGAGATTGCTAATTCTTGAAAATCATTTTTAATTTGAAGAAGAGATACCCAATCCGAGTTTTCCATTGCCTCGTCCATTCGTTTTTTCAAGGTTAAAAACTCAGCACTATGGAAATCACTCCAATCAAAGATCTCATTAATCTCCACAATCATGTACCCCAATAATTGAAGCAATATATCATTGGATAGATTGGTTTTTCCATTTTCAAAATCAGAAATACTCGAAGCAGAACCAGCGATATTCCCAAGTTCTCTTAAGGAGATTTTTCTTTGTTTTCGAATCAATTTAAATTTTTCTCTAATGTCCATTTGTTCGGATTTCCGTAATTTTTTATATACTATTTTTTTATATTATATACTATATCTATAAAAAGGGAAAGGAGAAAAAAGATGCAAATAATTTTAAAAAATTTATCTAAATGGAAATTGATGTTGTATGTTCTATTTGCTGTTTTGTACTCACTTCAAGGGCTTTTGTTATCGTTTATTATTCAGTTTGCAGGTGAAATTAATCCGCGAGATAAGGGAGCTTTACTTGTCTTTGGTATAGGAGGAATTGCTCTATTTGTATTGATCTATGCTTGTATGTATATCGATAATCTTCTAGTTCGATCGATCATCAAAGAATTCAATATATTGATTTCGGAGAGAACGTTAACCTACTTTCATCTAAAAAAATTAGAGTATACAGAGGCGGAGTTAAACTCATTTTTAACACAGGATATTCCGATGTTTTGGCAAGAATTTTTGACTCCTATGCTCATTTATCCAGTATTTGGCTTATCCATTCTAGCATCTATAGTCTATCTCATCATGCAGAACTTTTTTATAGGTTGTCTCTTTACAATAGGTGGCTTCTTGATGATCATTCCTCAGTTTGTATTTAACAAACTCCTACAAAAACGTGGGGAAGAGCTAAGTAAGGCAAGAAAGAAAAGTTTATCCAGTATCACCGATTTCAGCAAAGGAATCCAAACCATCCAAAGCAATCAAGCGGGAACAGAATTTTCACAGCATGTTCTGAAAGAAATTAGTGAAACGGAGCATCAACAATATACCTACTATACGACTCACAATTTAGTCATGTTTTGGACGGGTCCCTTAAAAGGATTAGGATTGATTGGCCCCTTGTTAACGGGTTTATTGCTTCTTCCTTCTACGACCTTGTCACTGACAACACTCATCGCCATGATGACGGCTTCTATGAATTTAATCTCCCCTTTGCAACAATTATTAGAAATGACATCTAATTTGCAAGGATCAACGGTTGTCAAAAAGAAAGTTGTATCGATTTTGAAAATGCCTGAAGTGAATGAGACGACAACCATTTTAGAACCTTTGACAGAAAAGCTCAGTATTCAGATCGATGATTTAACGAAGACATTTGGAGATCATTTGATCTTTAGAAATACAAACCTGACAATTGCTGCTTGTCAGAAAGTACTTCTCACGGGTGCCAGTGGCAGTGGTAAAACTTCCCTGTTTCACTTATTATGTGGAGAAGATAAGAAATATAGTGGAAGTATTGAATTGATAGATAGAAAAGGAAAATCTTGTTATCCTTCTTACGACAGGGTCAATCTCATTCATCAAAAACCTTATCTATTTAAGGGGACTGTAAAAGAAAATTTGACTCTATTTCAGGAGTTTTCAGACGACCAACTTCAAAAAGCTTTAGAATCTGTTCATCTTTGGGACGAATTAGCTGGTGATTTAGAGTATCAAATAGATCCACAGAATTTATCTGGAGGACAAATGATGAAATTAGAAATTGCACGGTGTATTCTCCGACCAAAACCCATTTTATTAGCCGATGAGGTGACAGCAGCATTGGATGAAACAAATGCAAGAGAGATTCGAAAAATATTGTCTCAACAAAAGTGTACCTTGATAGAAATAGCTCATAAATACCAGAAAGAAGATTACGATGCTATTTATCAGATTGTCGATCATAAAATTATAAAAATGAATCATTGACAAAGGCAAATACTTCCTAGTTCATTCGAATCGTCGTAGTTGGTCAAAAAAAGATACCACCTTGAAATGAAGCAAGATGGTATCTTTTTCAATATTAGATAAATAAACTAACGGTTAGGATCAGATAGAGCAAGAAGGTAACAAGAAATCCAGCGCGCCAGAAGTATTTGATAAATTTCGGATAATAAAAACTCTTTTTCTTTTTTAAGAAATAAACCGTTAGCCCCAAGGCCAAAAGCGAAAGGCTCAAGGCTAATAGTGGTAAGAGGCTGTGGTAAAAAGTGCTGTCTGAGATCAGGTAGTACTCCAAGGCAAATAAAGGAAAGGCAATATCGGTAGATCGCCATCCTCTTTTTTGGAGTTTAAAGAGGTGAACAATGATGCCGCTCAGAATCAGCGTTAAAAAAATAAATAATACAGAAGCAACTTTGATTAACATAGCTTCATTCTATCATAAAACGAAAAAAAAGTTTACTATATTTTAATTTTTTCTTGCAAAAAAAGAGATATCGTGTATAATAGAAAGGTATGCACAAAGCATACTTGTGGGAGGTAAAAATCTGTAATTACCGCCAAAACCACAAAGGAGGATTTAAGAAATGGCTAAAAAAGTCGAAAAACTTGTAAAATTGCAAATCCCTGCTGGTAAAGCTACTCCAGCTCCACCGGTTGGTCCAGCGCTTGGTCAAGCAGGTATCAACATCATGGGATTCACTAAAGAGTTTAACGCTCGTACAGCTGATCAAGCTGGTATGATCATCCCAGTTGTTATCACTGTTTATGAAGACAAATCATTCGATTTCGTTACAAAAACACCACCAGCTGCTGTTCTTTTGAAAAAAGCTGCAGGTGTTGAAAAAGGTTCAGGTACACCGAACAAAACGAAAGTTGCAACTGTAACTCGTGCACAAGTACAACAAATCGCTGAAACTAAGATGCCAGATTTGAACGCTGCAAACATTGAGTCTGCAATGCGTATGATCGAAGGTACTGCTCGTTCTATGGGATTCACTGTTACTGACTAATTGTAACAATCCTATTTGCCCGCAATACACTTGATCAAATGACGAGTGACGTGGGAGATGAAAATCGATATGACCACATTACAAGGAGAAAGATAAAATGGCTAAAAAAAGCAAACAACTTCGTGCTGCTCTTGAAAAAATCGACAGCACAAAAGTCTACAGCGTAGAAGAAGCTGTAGCTCTTGCAAAAGAAACTAACTTTGCAAAATTTGACGCAACTGTAGAAGTTGCTTACAACTTGAACATCGACGTGAAAAAAGCTGACCAACAAATCCGTGGTGCAATGGTATTGCCAAACGGAACTGGTAAAACAGCTCGCGTACTTGTATTTGCACGTGGTGCAAAAGCTGAAGAAGCAAAAGCTGCTGGTGCAGACTTCGTAGGTGAAGATGACCTTGTTGCGAAAATCAATGATGGTTGGTTGGACTTCGACGTTGTTATCGCTACACCTGACATGATGGCTCTTGTTGGACGTCTTGGACGTGTCCTTGGACCACGTAACTTGATGCCAAACCCTAAAACTGGTACAGTAACAATGGATGTTGCGAAAGCAGTTGAAGAGTCTAAAGGTGGTAAAATCACTTACCGTGCTGATAAAGCGGGTATCGTTCAAGCGATCATCGGTAAAGTTTCATTCGATGATACTAAATTGGTTGAAAACTTTAAAGCTTTCAACGACACAATCCAAAAAGCAAAACCAGCTACAGCTAAAGGTACTTACGTAACTAGCTTGACTTTGACTACAACTCAAGGTCCTGGTATCAAAGTGGACGTTAACTCACTTTAATTGAAATGAAAAGCTGCCCTCGGGTAGCTTTTTTTGTACTCCATTTTTATTTGCTACAGTTGGTAAAACAAATCGGATGGAAAAAAGAAAATTTTGATGGATATGACTATATAAAAAACGTAATTTATGGTAAAATAATACAGATCAAAAAAGGAGAGAGAAAATGGTAGAACCTAAGTATAAACGTATCTTAATCAAGCTATCTGGTGAGGCTCTTGCCGGCGAACGTGGTGTCGGAATCGATATCAAAACTGTCCAAAATATGGCCCAAGAAATCAAGGAAGTTCATGAACTTGGAATTGAAATTGCCTTGGTGATTGGAGGGGGAAACCTTTGGCGTGGAGAACCTGCTGCTGAAGCAGGGATGGATCGTGTTCAAGCAGACTACACAGGGATGCTTGGTACTGTCATGAACGCCCTTGTGATGGCTGATTCGCTTCAACAAGTTGGCGTGGATACCCGTGTTCAAACTGCGATTGCCATGCAACAAGTTGCAGAACCATATATCCGTGGTCGTGCCCTTCGTCACCTTGAAAAAGATCGGATCGTGATCTTTGGTGCAGGGATCGGTTCTCCTTACTTCTCAACAGATACGACCGCAGCCCTTCGTGCAGCTGAGATTGAAGCAGATGCCATTCTCATGGCCAAAAATGGGGTCGATGGTGTTTACAATGCCGATCCGAAAAAAGATGCTTCAGCTGTGAAATTTGAGGAATTGACTCACCGCGATGTGATCAATAAAGGTCTTCGCATCATGGACTCAACAGCCTCTACTCTCTCCATGGACAACGACATTGACTTGGTTGTCTTTAATATGAATGAACCAGGCAATATCAAACGCGTTGTCTTTGGTGAAAATATTGGTACAACCGTATCGAATAACGTAGAAAAATAATAGAAAATAGAGGAAGATTATGGCAAACCCAATCGTAGAAAAAGCAAAAGAAAGAATGACCCAGTCTCACCAAAGTTTGGGACGTGAATTTGGTAGCATCCGTGCTGGACGTGCAAATGCAAGTCTTTTGGATCGTATTTTCGTAGAATACTACGGAGTAGAGACACCATTGAACCAATTGGCATCTATCACTATTCCAGAAGCGCGTGTCTTGTTGATCACACCATTTGATAAATCATCTTTGAAAGACATCGAGCACAGCATCAATGCTTCTGACCTTGGTATCACTCCAGCCAACGATGGATCTGTTATCCGCTTGGTTATCCCAGCTTTGACAGAAGAAACTCGTCGTGACTTGGCAAAAGAAGTGAAAAAAGTGGGTGAAAATGCTAAAGTAGCGATCCGTAACATCCGTCGTGATGCTATGGATGAAGCGAAGAAACAAGAAAAAGCAAAAGAAATCACAGAAGATGAATTGAAAGGTCTTGAAAAAGAGATTCAAAAAGTTACGGATGACGCTGTTAAGCATGTAGATGAAATGACAGCTCACAAAGAAAAAGAATTGATGGAAGTTTAATCTATCCCAACCATTACAGGAAAGAAAGACTCAGTTGGCACTGCTGGCTGGGTTTTATTTCCATTATTCTTGTGAAGAGGCAAGAGGAAAGAAGGAAACATGAATACGAATCTAGCAAGCTACATCATGGGAATGGTCATTGATGAAAATGATCACTTCTATTTTGTTCAAAAAGATGGCCAGACCTACGCGCTTGATAAAGCAGAAGGCCCACACCAAGTCGGAGAAAGTGTCAAGGGCTTTGCCTATACAGATATGAAGCAAAAACTACGACTCACGACACTTGAAGTCACTGCAACTCAAGAAAACTTTGGCTGGGGAACGGTCACGGAAGTGCGCAAGGATTTGGGAGTCTTCGTGGATACAGGGCTTCCAGATAAGCAGATTGTTGTCTCACTAGATATCCTACCGGAGATCAAAGATCTATGGCCTAAAAAGGGCGATCGTCTCTATATTCGTTTAGAAGTCGATAAGAAAGATCGGATTTGGGGGATCTTAGCCTACCAGGAAGATTTCCAGCGTTTGGCTCGTCCTGCTTACAACAATATGCAAAACCAAAACTGGCCAGCCATTGTCTACCGCTTGAAATTGTCTGGAACCTTTGTTTACCTTCCAGAGAACAATATGCTGGGCTTCATCCACCCAAGTGAGCGCTATGCAGAACCTCGTTTGGGAGAGGTCGTAAATGCCCGCGTCATTGGATTTCGTGAGGTGGATCGGACCTTGAATTTGTCTTTGAAGCCACGTTCCTTTGAAATGTTGGAAAATGATGCCCAAATGATTTTGACCTATTTGGAAGCTAATGGTGGCTTTATGACCTTGAATGATAAGTCATCTCCAGAAGAGATCAAGGCAACTTTTGGGATTTCAAAAGGTCAGTTCAAAAAGGCTTTGGGTGGCTTGATGAAGGCAAAAAAGATCAAGCAAGACCAGTTTGGAACAGAGTTGATCTAAGAGGAGGCCTATGCGAAAATCATTTTATACTTGGTTGATGACGGAGCGCAATCCTAAAAGCAATGCTCCTAAGGCCATTCTAGCAGATCTTGCTTTTCACGAGTCTGCTTTTCCCAAGCATACAGATGACTTCGACGAGGTCAGTCGCTATCTAGAAGAGCATGCCAGCTTTTCCTTTAATCTTGGCGATTTTGATGCGATTTGGGAAGAATACCAAGCCCACTAGAAAAGGACAGGTCGAGGATGGTTTTTTCTCGGCCTCTTTGTTATAATAATAGAAAAACACAGGTAGAGAGGTTCTTTATTTGCAAGAACATTCAGTTGAAATTACATTAACGCATCCAGACGATCTCTTTCATTTGTTTGGATCTAACGAACGCCATCTCCGTTTGATGGAGCAAGAATTTGGGGTAACTATTCATGCCCGGACAGAAATCGTCCAAATCATTGGGGAAGAAGAAAGCTGCGAGCAGGCTCGTCAAGTTATTCAGGATCTTTTGGTCCTCGTTAATCGTGGCATGACCATTGGAACGCCGGATGTGGTGACCGCCATTACCATGGTGAGAAATGGGGAATTGGATAAGTTCATCGCTCTCTATGAAGAAGAGATTATCAAGGATAGTTACGGCAAGCCCATTCGAGTTAAAACGCTTGGTCAAAAGATCTATGTCGATAGTGTCAAGAACCATGATGTCACTTTTGGGATTGGACCAGCGGGGACTGGGAAAACCTTCCTAGCAGTGACCTTGGCCGTGACTGCTCTCAAGCGTGGTCAGGTCAAGCGAATCATTTTGACCCGTCCTGCTGTAGAAGCTGGAGAGAGCCTTGGTTTCCTACCAGGGGATCTTAAAGAAAAAGTAGACCCTTATCTACGTCCGGTCTATGATGCTCTTTACCAGATTTTAGGGAAAGACCAAACCACTCGGATGATGGAGCGGGAGATTATCGAGATTGCACCTTTGGCTTATATGCGGGGGCGGACCTTGGACGATGCCTTTGTCATCCTCGATGAAGCGCAAAACACCACCATCATGCAGATGAAGATGTTTTTGACCCGTCTTGGTTTTAACTCTAAGATGATTGTCAATGGAGATACCAGCCAGATTGACCTTCCGCGAAATGTTAAATCCGGCTTGATTGATGCTCAGGAGAAATTGAAGAACATTTCTCAAATTGACTTTGTGCATTTCTCTGCCAAGGATGTCGTTCGTCATCCAGTAGTAGCAGAGATTATCCGGGCCTACGAGCCCATTCCAAATTCAGTTGTCAAAGAAAAACTGGATGTGGAAGAAGAATAAAAGAAAAGGCAAAGATCATCGGATCTTTGCCTTAAATTGACGATGAAATCATCTCCTAGCCTTTCCTTTGGTGAGAACGGACGTCAGCGAACTTCTACGAAGTTCCATGACTAATAATTGAGCCTAAGGTCTCAATTATTCCGAGTGCTTGAAACTAAATTGTTTCAAGCACTTTTCTCACGGCGGAAAGTCTTTGAAAATGATTTAGAAACTCAAAACATTTTTAATTAGTTCATATGAAAAAAAGTTGCTTATTTTTTTCGATGGTAATTCTTTAAATATATGATAGTTTAAACCAATTCATCGATTGGTGTGAAGTCGCGCTCTAAACCAGTAGCAACAGGTTGGCTTGTGATATGGCCTTGGTAAGTAGTGACACCTTGGCGTAAGCCTTCATCGAGGGCGATGGCCTTGTGGAAGCCATTGTCAGCTAGGGATTCAACATAAGGAAGGGTCACATTGGTAAGGGCGATAGTAGAGGTACGAGCGACAGCCCCTGGGATATTGGCAACGGCATAGTGGAGCACGCCATGTTTTTCGTAAACTGGTTCCGTATGCGTTGTGACACGGTCTGCTGTTTCGATAACACCACCTTGGTCAACGGCCACATCGACGATGACTGAACCGGGACGCATTTGTTTGACCATATCGTCTGTCACTAATTTAGGAGCTTTAGCTCCAGGGATCAAGACAGCTCCGATGACAACATCGGCATCACGGACGCTGGCTTCAATGTTAAATGGATTGGACATAAGGGTTTGGATTTGGTGACCAAAGACATCTTCCAGAACAGCCAAACGTTTAGCACTGATATCTAAGATGGTCACTTGGGCACCAAGTCCAAGGGCGATACGAGCCGCGTGGGTTCCAACGACCCCGCCTCCGATGATGGTAACTTTTCCTTTTGGAACACCTGGCACCCCACCTAGGAGGACTCCTGATCCACCTTCTTGTTTGGTCAGGAAGTGAGCACCGATTTGCACGGCCATCCGTCCAGCCACCTCACTCATTGGCACCAAAAGTGGCAATTGTCCATCAAGGTCACGCACCGTTTCGTAGGCCACCCCTGTTGTTTTAGCTGCGACCATAGCGTCCGCTAATTCTGGAGCAGCAGCCATATGCAAGTAAGTGAAGAGCAAGAGGTCTTCGCGAAGGAAACCATATTCTTCAGCGAGGGGTTCTTTGACTTTGACCACCATCTCAGCGGCCCAAGCTTCTGCAGCAGTCGCAACGATGGTTGCCCCTTGCTTCGTGTAATCTTCATCCGCAAAGCCAGAACCAAGTCCGGCATTTGTTTCTACAAAAACTTGATGGCCTTTCTTGACCAAGCTTTGTACGCCTGCAGGAGTCAAACCGACCCGATTTTCGTTGTTTTTAATTTCTTTAGGAATTCCAATGAGCATTCTTGCCTCCTTGCTCAGATTTAGGTGTAAAAAGGCCATTGGTGTGAGATGGCTCTCTTGACTCAATGACCTTTTCACTCCTTATCTGATTGTTTTGATTGATTTAATTGTATAGAAAAGTGGGTTAAAAAGCAAGAAAAATTTGAGCTTGCCTTCCTTTAGGTTATTTGCTAAACTAATACCTAAAGAAGGAGTGTCAAATGGAAAATTTATATGTGAAGTTAGCGGCTTATCGTGAAGTGGAGACAGAGCGTTTGCACTTGCGTCCGGTCACTCTTGATGATGCACCAGCTATGTTTGAGTATGCTTCTGATGAGACAGTTACGCGCTATACCTTTGCAACCAATCATAGTCTTGAAGAGACGCGTAATAATATTGCCCTCTTTTACCTAGCGAGCCCACTTGGAAAATGGGGGATCGAGCTCAAAGAAAATGAAAAATTTATAGGGACGATTGATTTACTGGATTTGGATCTTTGTCTGAAGAAGGGGAGTATCGGCTATGTTCTGAATAAAGACTATTGGAACCAGGGTCTTGCGACAGAGGCTACCAAGGCAGTTATTGCCTTGGCTTTTGAACAGTTAGGAATGAACAAGCTCATTGCTGTTCATGATAAGGACAATCCAGCTTCTGGCCGGGTGATGGCTAAATCAGGGATGAAATATTCTCACGAGGAGCCCTACGCGATGCTAGACTTGCATGAAGAGGGGCGAATGGTGACGAGAGTTCATTATGTCCTCACAAAGGAAGAATATTTGACAGAAAAATGAGTCAGGATATTGACAAAAGACCTATCTCCATGATATAGTAGATAGGTACTGCTGGTTTAGCTCAGTCGGTAGAGCGCATCCATGGTAAGGATGAGGTCGCCGGTTCAATCCCGGCAACTAGCATAGCAGAAGAGAGAAGCTTAGAGAGGATCTAGGCTTCTTTTTTTTACGAGTCCATTTTTAAAAGTCCAGCTTTTTTCAATAATTTTCAAAAAAACGTTGACAAGCACAGAAATCCGTGGTAAAGTTAGAGCAACAAAGAGAAAGGAGAAAACCATCATGAACAAAGTAGATGTTTTGATGACACAATTGAATACACAGCTTCTCCAATCTCAGTTGAGTTCTATGTAAACAATGAATGAAACCCAAGATGGAGGAGTCTGTCTTGGGTTTTTTGTATGCATTTTTGCCTGCCTTAACTGAATTGGTGACAGGCATCAGAAGGCCCAAGTGTGGACTGAGCACCTACTCAGCTCCTTGCTTGGGTTTTTTCTGTGCCGTTTTGAAAAGGAGAATATATGATCAGAGCTATTTGGGAGTATATCAGGGAGCGCAAGTGGCGATATGTGAAGATCGCTATGATCCTGATTCTTTATGATTACACCTTATTGATCCCGACGCAAGTTATTCAGCGTCTAGTGGATCGTCTGAGTCAGCAGACGCTGACGCAATCCAACTTTGTATGGGATATGGTCCTCTTGGTAGGATCAGCCATCCTCAATTACCTGACGGCTTTTTATTGGCAGTTGCGCCTCTTTCAGTCGTCAGTTCATTTCAAGGCGACCCTTCAGGGACAAGCTTTTCGTAAACTAGTAGCTATGCGGCGTCCCTTTTTTGAGAAATTCCGTTCAGGAGATCTCTTGACGCGGTTCACGACAGATGTCGATGGCATGGCCGACATGGCTGGTTACGGGATGATGGTGCTCCTGTTTGGCGGTGGCTTGTTTGCCTTTATTATTCCAACCATGTTTTTCATTTCTTGGCAATTAACCTTGATTTCCTTTATTCCGATGATCTTCCTCATCGTCTCGACCTATTTTTTGAGTAGAAAGCAGGAGGATTATGTTGAGCAAAACCGGGAAGCAGTCGCTCAGTTGAATGATGAAGTCTTGGAGTCTATCGAAGGGGTTCGGGTCATGAGGGCCTATAGTAAACGGGACCAGCAGGCCAAACAGTTTCAGAAGAAAACAGCCAGTCTATCCAAAACAGGGGACAAAATTGCTTCTATCCAATATTCTTTTGGCCCCTTAGCCCTGTTGTTTATTGGTTTTTCGACGGTCCTACTCTTGGTATTTGGAGGTCAGTCATTAGCAAGCGGGCAATTGAGCCTTGGCAAGTTATTGGCTTTGCAGCTGTATTTGGTCTTTTTAATTGAGCCTATGTGGATGATGGCGGACCTGATCTTGGTCTATCAGACAGGGCAAATGTCCTATAAAAAATTAAAAGAAGTGATTGATGAAACGGATGATCTCGAACCAGATGGTCCTAACTATTTAGAGCAGATTGATTCGGTGCAGTTTAAGAATTATTCTTTCAGCTATCCTGGTGCTGAGCGAAAGAGTCTATCAGGCATTGATTGGACCATTCAGAAAGGACAGACAGTTGGAATTGTTGGTCGTACCGGAGCAGGAAAGACTAGTCTGGTTCGACAATTCTTGCGGCAGTATCCAGTTGGTGAGGGAGAATTCTTGGTCAACCAGCAACCGATCGTGGACTACAACCGACACTCCATTGAAGCTAAAATCGGCTACGTTTCCCAAGAACATATTTTATTCTCAAAATCCATTCGCGACAATATTGCTCTGGGTAAAAATGGTGCTAGTGAAGAGGAATTAGTGGAAGCTGTTGCCCAAGCTGCTTTTGCGGATGATCTTGAGCGGATGTCTCAGGGAATGGACACCATGATCGGTGAGAAAGGGGTCTCTGTATCAGGTGGTCAAAAACAGCGGATCTCGTTGGCACGTGCTTTTTTAAGGGATGCGGATCTCTTGCTGTTAGATGATTCCCTTTCAGCGGTGGATGCCAAGACCGAACAGGCCATTATTGACACCATTCAAACAGAGCGAAAAGGCAAGACGACCCTCATTGTTTCCCATCGCTTGTCTGCGGTTCATCAGGCGGATTGGATCATTGTCTTGGATCAAGGACAGATTGTGGAAGAAGGTAGAGCTAGTGATTTACTGGCTCAAGAGGGCTGGTATTATGAACAATACCAACGGCAACAAAAACAGGAAGGAGAATAAGATGAAAGTATTGAAACGATTATTATCTCGGATCACTCTTTATCCGATGGTTTTTCTTTCCGGCTTTATTTGTCTCTTACTAGCCACCATTTTTTCTGAATTGTCTCCTTTTCTTCTCCAAAAGATGATTGATGGGCCTTTGACTGCACTGACCCACGGTGGAGGACAAGGGGACTTGCTTCAGATGGGAGCATTTTATCTCTTGGTCTTGAGCATAGGACAGCTGATTAGCTACCTAGGAAATCGGATCTTATTACATGGAAGTAATCAAGTAACCGCTAGTCTGAGAGACCAAGCCTTTCAAGTCATGCAAGGTCTGCCTATTTCTTATTTTGATGACAAGCCGGCTGGAAAGATCGCAACAAGAATTGTCAATGATACGGAGACCTTGCGGACCCAGTTTTATAACTCTTGTATGATACTAGTCATCTATTTGGTGCGATTTCTCTTTATCCTAGGGATTCTCTTTTACCTGAGTCCTATGATGGGGCTACTCTTGTGTCTGGTTTTTCCAATTTTCTATGGAATCCAGTATCTCTACAAGGTCATGACGGACCAACCTATGAAGGATTTCTTTGATGCGAGAAGCGAGGTCAATACCCAAGTCAATGAACTCTTGCATGGTGCCAGTATGATTCAACTCTATCATCAAGAACCTGGTGTGGTAGAGGAGTTTGAAGCCACTACCCAGAAGATGTTAGGAGCCAATGATCGGATCCTCTTAGCTGATTCCATCGCTTCTTGGACCTTGACAGAATTGCTCAAGTTTTTAGTGATTGCAGGTATATTGACCATCGCTGGGATTTCTTTCCTACAGGGCAATATCGGTGTGACAGCTGGTTTCTTATTTATCAATATTAACTATGTCATCAATCTGTTTGATCTCATGGCCAATCTCAGTCGTCAATTTCCGAATATTCGGCGATCACTAGAGACGGGGAGTCGCGTCCTTGCCTTCTTGGATCAACCCTTAGAGGCCGATGGTGTATCGGAACTGAAGATAGAAAAGGCTCAAGTCGTGTTTGATGATGTTCAATTTGCTTATGAAGAAGGCAAGCCAGTTTTACAGGATATTGCCTTTCAGGCGAGTCCCGGGGAAACCATCGCTCTTGTGGGCCATACTAGATCGGGTAAGTCTTCTATTATGAATCTGCTCTATCGTTTCTATGATCCTCAAGATGGAGCGATTTTGATCGATGGGCAAGATATTCGCCAAGTCTCTCGAGAGAGCCTGCGAAGCCACATGGGCATTGTTCTGCAAGATCCTTATCTATTTACAGGAACCATTGCCAGCAATGTGGCCATGAGCCAGGATCATATTGATCGGGATGCGGTCAAAGAGGCGCTGAAAAAAGTTGGTGCTTGGCCCTTTGTAGAGCGTCTTGAAAAGGGAATCGACCATCCAGTCGTAGAAAAAGGAGCTGCCTTTTCAAGTGGCGAGCGCCAGTTGATTTCCTTTGCGCGGACGCTCTATATGAATCCGCAAATACTGATTTTGGATGAGGCAACCTCTCACATCGATACGGAAACAGAAGAAGTCATCCAACAAGCTATGGCGGTCCTCCAAAAGGGCCGGACCACTTTTATCATTGCCCATCGTTTGTCCACTATCCAAGATGCAGATCAGATCTTAGTCTTATCTGAAGGGCGCATTGTAGAGCGTGGTAGACATGAGGACCTGGTTGCACTAGGCGGGATCTATGCCCAGATGAATGCCATCCAGCAAACAGTGGTGTAAGATTATCATGCAAAGAAAAAGTTTGAAAACCAGCCTGTATCTAGTATATAGGCTGGTTTTATGCTATAATGAAGTGATAATAGTGAGGTGATCCAGATGTATATTGAAATGGTAGATGAGACGGGCCAAGTCTCTGACGAAATCTTAAAACAAACGCAAGAAATTTTAGAATTTGCTGCTCAAAAAATTGGGAAAGAAGACAAGGAAATGGCTGTGACTTTTGTGACCAATGAACGCAGTCATGAACTAAATCTTGAATACCGTGATACGGATCGTCCGACAGATGTCATCAGTTTAGAATACAAGCCTGAGATGGAGATTTCTTTTGATGAGGAAGACCTTGCAGAAAATCCAGAATTGGCAGAGATGATGGCGGAATTCGATACCTATATTGGTGAGCTCTTTATTTCAATTGACAAGGCGCGGGAGCAAGCGGAAGAATATGGTCATAGCTTTGAGCGCGAAATGGGATTTTTGGCAGTACATGGTTTTCTTCACATCAATGGCTATGATCACTATACGCCAGAAGAAGAAAAGGAAATGTTTGGCTTACAGGAAGAGATTTTGACAGCCTATGGACTCACAAGACAATAAGCGAAAATGGAAAAATCGAGACTTCACTTCAAGCCTGGAGTTTGCGATAACAGGAATTTTCACATCGATCAAAGAAGAGCGCAATATGCGCAAGCACGCCTTATCAGCCCTTGTAGCAATGCTTGCTGGTTTGGTATTTAGGATTTCTGCGACAGAATGGCTCTTTTTATTGCTCAGCATTACCTTGGTGATTGCTTTTGAAATTATGAATTCAGCCATTGAAAATGTGGTGGATCTAGCCAGTAACTACCATTTCTCTATGTTGGCAAAGAATGCCAAAGACATGGCGGCTGGAGCGGTCCTCGTTGTATCAGTTTTTGCCTTGGTGACAGGATTGATCATTTTTGTGCCCAAATTCTGGGCCTTGGTATTTGGATAAGAGGGAGCATGCCCTCGTGAAAGGATAATATGACATTTAAATCAGGCTTTGTAGCCATTTTAGGACGTCCCAATGTCGGGAAGTCAACATTTTTGAACCACGTCATGGGGCAAAAGATTGCCATCATGAGTGACAAGGCGCAAACAACGCGCAATAAGATTATGGGAATCTACACGACCGATAAGGAACAGATCGTCTTTATCGATACCCCAGGGATTCACAAACCCAAGACAGCCCTTGGAGACTTCATGGTGGAGTCGGCCTATAGTACCCTTCGAGAAGTGGATACCGTTCTCTTTATGGTCCCAGCAGACGAGCCACGTGGGAAGGGCGATGATATGATTATCGAACGCCTCAAGGCTGCTAAGGTGCCGGTTATTCTGGTGGTCAATAAGATCGACAAGGTGCACCCTGACCAACTCTTGGCGCAAATCGATGACTTCCGTAGTCAGATGGACTTCAAGGAAATCGTGCCGATTTCAGCCCTTCAAGGAAACAATGTTTCGCGTTTGATTGATATTTTGAGCGAAAATTTAGAAGAAGGTTTCCAATATTTCCCTGCTGATCAGATTACTGACCACCCAGAGCGTTTCTTGGTCTCTGAAATGATCCGTGAAAAGGTCTTGCACTTGACACGAGAAGAAATTCCCCACTCTGTTGCAGTAGTAGTGGATTCCATGAAGCGGGATGAAGAAACAGATAAGGTTCATATCCGTGCAACCATCATGGTGGAACGCGATAGCCAAAAAGGCATTGTCATCGGAAAAGGTGGCGCCATGCTCAAGAAGATCGGAACCCTTGCGCGTAAGGATATCGAGCTCATGCTAGGAGACAAGGTCTTCTTAGAAACTTGGGTCAAGGTCAAAAAAAATTGGCGGGATAAGAAATTGGATCTTGCCGATTTCGGGTACAACGAAAAAGAATACTAAGAAGAGGTGGGCAGAAGCCTGCTTCTTGTTTTTGAAAGGAGTTCTATGCCGGAATTACCAGAAGTTGAGACCGTTCGGCGTGGTCTTGAGAAATTAATTCTTGGGAAAACCATCCAATCAGTGGAAGTAAAGTATCAAAAGATGATTCATACGGATCTAGATGCTTTTTGTCAAGATCTTCCAGGTCAAGAAATTCGGGCCATGGGGCGCCGCGGGAAATACCTCTTGTTTTATTTGACGGATTTGGTTTTGATCTCGCATTTACGGATGGAAGGCAAGTATTTCTTTTATCCAGATGAAGTCCCTCTTCGCAAGCACGCCCATGTCTTCTTTCATTTTACAGATGGTAGCACTCTGGTCTATGAAGATGTCCGCAAGTTTGGGACCATGGAAGTCATAGTACCTGAGCTTGTCGACAGCTATTTTTTGGCGAAAAAGATTGGTCCAGAGCCGACAGAAGCAGATTTTAAAGAACCAGCCTTCCAAGCAGCTCTTAAACAATCAAAGAAACCCATTAAATCAGCTCTTTTAGACCAAAAATTAGTGGCTGGTCTGGGCAATATCTATGTAGATGAGGTCCTTTATCGAGCTAAGGTTCATCCAGCCCGTTTGGGTCAAAGCTTGACTGCTAGAGAAGCCAAAGCTATTCGAAAGGAAACAATCGCTGTATTAGCTCAGGCTGTCGAAAAAGGTGGCTCCACCATTCGCTCTTATAGCAATGCCTTCGGAGAGGATGGCACCATGCAGGAAGAGCACCAGGTCTATGGGAAAACAGGTCAACCTTGTTTGCGCTGCGGGACACCGATTGAGAAAATCCAGCTGGGGGGACGCGGAACCCATTTTTGCCCGCACTGTCAAAAGGAGAACTAGATGGCGAGAATCATCGGATTAACAGGAGGGATTGCTTCAGGAAAATCCACTGTCACCTCCTATTTGAAAGAAAAAGGTTATCCTGTCATTGATGCTGATCGAGTGGTTCATGACTTGCAAGTTCCAGGAGGGGCCCTCTACCGTGTCTTAGTGGATCATTTTGGTAGGGAGATTCTCGACGCAAGTGGAGAGTTGGATCGTGTAGCTTTAGGCCAGCGGATTTTTTCAAATCCTAGTGAACGAGACTGGTCCAATCGCGTCCAAGGCCAGCTCATTCGTGAGGCTTTGGCAGATGCAAGAGACAGGCAAGCTGCTCAATCCGGTCTCTTTTTTATGGATATTCCCCTCTTGATCGAGCAGCACTATGAAGAGTGGTTTGAGGCTGTATGGTTGGTAGCTGTCTCAAAAGAAACCCAGCTCAAGCGCCTGATGAAACGCAACCACTTATCAGAACTGCAGGCTAAAGAACGCATCGCTGCTCAAATGCTGCTAGATGAAAAAAGAGCCCATGCGGATCTGGTCTTAGACAATAATGGCGATCTAACTGCCCTCTATGCCCAATTAGATACAGCCCTAAAACAAATAGAAAGAAGATGATTTTATCACAAGAGAAATCAATTGGCGTAAAAATCTATATATTGCCTGGATCGGGTGTTTTTTCATCGGAGCTAGCCTTTCGTTAGTTGTGCCTTTTATGGCCCTATTTGTAGAAGAGTTGGGCGTTACGGGCAAGGCTGTTCCTTTTTATGCAGGGATTGCCGTCGCGAGTTCTTCTGTAACCTCTGCGATCATGTCTCCTATCTGGGGGAGCTTGGCCGACCGCTATGGTCGAAAACCCATGATGCTCAGGGCTTCTATTGCTATGACCCTGACCATGGGAGGGATCGCCTTTGTGCCATCCGTCTTTTGGCTCCTGGTTTTGCGCTTTCTCAACGGTGTCTTTTCAGGCTTTGTCCCTAATAGTACAGCCTTGATTGCCAGTCAAGTATCAAAGGACCAATCGGGCTATGCCCTGGGGACTTTGTCGACCGGTGTCGTAGCTGGAACCTTGATGGGGCCTTTGATTGGGGGACTCATTGCTGAAAATCTGGGAATGCGCAATGTCTTTCTTTTGGTTGGCTTTTTCTTATTTCTAGTGTCCCTTTTAACCTTTTGGGGCATCGAGGAAGACTATGAGCCCATTCCAAAAGAAGAACAAAAATCCAGTTGGCAGTTGCTCATGTCCATTCAGCAAAAGGATATTCTCTTAGGCCTCTTTTTGACCAGTATGACCATTCAAATGATCGCCCAATCTATTTCTCCAATCCTGCCTCTTTATGTGCGAGCTTTAGGACAAAGAGATAACTTGATTTTTGTATCGGGGATGATTGTTTCGGCTATGGGAGTCTCTAGTATGCTCTTTTCAGGTTGGATGGGAAAACTCGGAGACCGAATCGGGAATCACCGGCTCTTATTAATCGCCCTTCTCTATAGTGGTTGTCTTTATATTCTCTGTGCCCAAGCGCAAACGCCTCTGCAATTAGGAATCTTACGCTTCCTTTTTGGGATTGGGACTGGCGCCCTTTTACCAGGAGTTTCTGCTTTGTTAAATCGCTTAACCCCTCCTGAAGGGATCTCTCGGATCTTTAGCTACAACCAGCTCTTTTACTACTTAGGTGGCGTGTTAGGGCCAATGATGGGATCGAGTATTTTCATGCATTTTGGCTATCATTGGGTTTTTTACGGCACAGCCCTCTTGGCCTTTACCGATTTGATTTTCCTCTTATTCTTATTTAGAAAGTATTTGAAAGTGAGAGACGTACGTGCGAATTAAAGTTCAATTGACCTGCACAAGCTGTGGGAGTCAGAATTATTTGACCAGTAAAAATACCAAAACCCATCCCGAAAAGATCGAGGTTTTGAAGTATTGTCCCAAGGAAAGAAAAGTAACCTTACATATTGAATCAAAATGATTTTCATGGTATAATAGTGAGGATTTTAAGGAGTTTTGAATATGAGCGGAGCATTAACAACTATTTTACTAGTATTATCAGTATTGATTATTATCGCAATTTTTATGCAACCAACAAAAAACCAATCGAGCAACGTCTTTGACGCAAGCTCAAATGACTTGTTTGAACGTTCAAAAGCGCGCGGGTTTGAAGCCGTGATGCAGCGTTTAACAGCTATTATGATCTTCTTTTGGTTATTAATCGCGATGATCTTAATGGTACTTTCTAGTAGATAAGATAGGCTCAGACAATGTCTTTGCCTATTTTTATTTTGCAAAACAAAGACACATTTAGATAGAAAAAAGGAGGCTGGATAACCAGCAAATACATTCATGAAAACAAGTATTAAAGAATATTTACAAGAGCATGACAAAGCCCAGATCAATGATCTGGCAGCAGCTCTAGGAAAAGAAGGATCTAAGGATTTTCGTGACTTGGTCAAAACCATCTCTCTGATGGAACGCCGTCATGAGTTGAAATTCGAGGATGATGGCTCTCTTCGTTTGGCTCAAAAGAAGGCCCCAGCCATTACCCTCAAGGGGATCTTTCATGCCCATAAAAATGGCTTTGGCTTTGTCAGTTTAGAAGGCGAAGAAGAGGACCTCTTTGTTGGTCGAAATGATGTCAACCACGCCATCGATGGGGATACTGTTGAGATCGTCATTACCAAGGTAGCAGACCGAAACAAAGGAACGGCAGCAGAAGCTAAGATTATTGATGTCTTGGATCATAGCGTCAAAACGGTTGTTGGACAAATTGTTCTGGATGAGGAAAAGCCCAAATATGCCGGCTACATCCGTTCGAAAAATCAAAAAATCAGCCAGCTGATCTATGTGAAGAAGCCAGCCATCCAATTGGAAGGTACCGAAATCCTCAAGGTCGAAATTGATCAATACCCGAGCCGCAAGCACAATTATTTTGTGGCAACTGTGCGGGATGTGGTCGGTCATGTGACAGATCCTGGAATCGATGTCTTGGAAGTGCTAGAATCCATGGATATCGTCTCAGAATTTCCAGAAGAAGTGCTGAAAGAGGCTGAGCAGATTCCAGATGCACCGTCTGCAAAGAATTTAGAGGGGCGGTTGGATCTGCGAGAGGAGATTACCTTTACGATCGACGGAGCGGATGCCAAAGACTTGGACGATGCGGTCCATATCAAGCCACTCAAGAACGGCAATTTTGAGCTGGGGGTTCACATCGCAGATGTCTCTTATTACGTTACAGAAGGCTCAGCACTTGATAAGGAAGCTCTAAATCGTGCAACTTCTGTCTATGTGACCGACCGAGTAGTACCCATGCTTCCAGAACGCTTGTCCAATGGGATCTGTTCTTTAAATCCGAATGTGGACCGCCTGACCCAGTCTGCCATCATGGAGATTGATCCTCATGGAAAGGTCGTCAAGCATACCATTACCCAAACAGTGATCAATACAACCTTCCGAATGACCTATAGCGACGTCAATGATATCTTAGCGGGAGACGAAGATAAGGCTCAAGAATTTAAGAAAATTGTCCCAAGTATTCATCAAATGGCGACCTTGCATGGTATTCTAGAAAGCATGCGGATTCGCCGAGGAGCCCTCAATTTTGATACCAATGAGGCTAAAATCCTAGTCAATAAAGAAGGAAAACCGGTCGACATTGTCCTCCGTCAAAGAGGAATTGCGGAACGGATGATTGAGTCCTTTATGTTGATTGCCAATGAAACGGTAGCGGAACACTTTACGCGAATGAAACTGCCGTTCATCTACCGGATCCACGAAGATCCAAAGGCAGAAAAAGTACAGAAGTTTATTGACTATGCTTCTAGCTTTGGGATCCAGATCTATGGAACGGCTAGTGACATGAGCCAAGAAGCCCTGCAAGAAATTATGCGCAAGGTTGAAGGAGAACCTTATGAGGATGTCCTTTCGATGATGTTGTTGCGCTCGATGCAACAGGCCCGTTATTCGGAGCACAACCATGGCCACTATGGGCTTGCTGCGGAATATTATACCCACTTTACTAGTCCCATTCGCCGGTATCCGGACCTGATGGTTCATCGAATGGTGCGCGAATACGGTAAATCCCAAGAAGTGGCAGAACACTTTGAACAAGTCCTTCCAGACATTGCCAGCCAATCCTCTAGTCGAGAGCGCCGGGCTATTGATGCCGAGCGTGAAGTAGAAGCTATGAAGAAGGCTGAATACATGGAAGACTATGTTGGGGAAGAGTACGATGCTGTGGTTTCCAGTGTAGTGAAATTTGGCCTCTTTGTGGAGTTGCCCAATACGGTCGAAGGGTTGATCCATATTACTAATCTTCCTGAATTCTACCATTTTAACGAACGGGATCTAACCCTCCGCGGGGAGAAATCGGGAGTGACTTTCCGTGTTGGTCAGCAAATCCGGATCAAGGTCGAAAGAGCTGACAAGATGACCGGAGAGATTGATTTCTCTTATATTCCAAGTGAATGGGATATCGTCGAAAAAGGCCTCAAGGCTAAAGGCCGTGACCGAGATGGCAATCGCAGGGATCGCAGACGCAAAGACAAAAAAGTTTCTAAGGGATCAACCGTTAGAAGAGATGACAAAAGGAAAGATTCTTCATCTAAATCCAAAAAGAAAAAAGGGAAGAAACCATTTTACAAGGAAGTAGCAAAGAAAGGAGCCAACCATGGCAAAGGGCGAAGGAAAGGTAGTCGCACAAAATAAAAAGGCGAGACATGACTACACCATCGTGGATACAATAGAAGCAGGGATGGTGCTGACGGGTACAGAGATCAAAAGTGTCCGTGCAGCACGCATTAACTTGAAAGATGGTTTTGCACAAGTTAAAAATGGAGAAGTTTGGCTCAGCAACGTCCATATTGCCCCTTATGAGGAAGGCAATATCTGGAACCAAGATCCAGACCGTCGTCGCAAGCTTCTTCTTCATAAAAAGCAAATCCAAAAGCTGGACCAAGAAACCAAAGGGACAGGAATGACCCTGGTGCCTTTAAAGGTCTATCTCAAGGATGGCTATGCCAAATTGCTTTTGGGACTCGCTAAAGGGAAACATGATTATGACAAGCGTGAATCCATCAAACGTCGGGAACAAAACCGGGATATCGCACGGGTCATGAAACAATACAATACACGTTAAACTAAGAAGGCATTTCTGAAACTTGTTTCAGAAATGCCTTTTTTATCGGAGAGGGGCCTCTTTTTCCAACTTGTAAAAAAGGTCTTTTTCCTGTATGATAAGAGTACTGAAAGAATAAGGAGAAGCCACATGACACAAAAATTGATCCCTTACAAGCGCATGCCTATCTGGACCAAGGATACCATGCCAGAAGCTCTTCAAAGAAAGCACAATACCAAGGTAGGAACCTGGGGGAAGATTACGGTTCTAAAAGGTCAGTTAAGATTTATTGAACTGACAGCAGAGGGAGAAGAAATCGCCAGCCACCTTTTTGAAGCAGGAGCAGAGAACCCCATGGCCGAGCCCCAGGCCTGGCACCGAGTCGAAGCGGCGACTGATGATGTGGAGTGGTACTTAGAATTTTACTGTGAGCCAAAAGACTATTTTCCTAAAAAGTACAATACCAACCCTGTCCATTCAGAGGTGCTAGAAGCAGTGGGAATTGTCCCAGCTGGAAAGGCGCTGGATCTAGGATGTGGGCAAGGACGCAATGCTCTCTTTTTGGCCCAACATGGCTTTGATGTGACAGCAGTAGATCAAAATGAATTGGCTCTTGAGATCTTACAAAGTATTGTCGCTGAAGAAGATATGGACATGCCAGTAGGACTTTATGATATCAATGCTGCTGCCCTCACCCAAAACTATGATTTCATCGTGTCAACTGTGGTCCTTATGTTTTTAGAGGCAGAGCGGATCCCAGCGATCATTCGCAATATGCAAGAGCATACCAACCCAGGTGGCTACAATCTCATTGTCTGTGCCATGGATACAGAAGATTATCCTTGTCAGATGCCCTTCTCGTTTACCTTTAAAGAAGGAGAATTGGCGGAGTATTACAAGGATTGGGAATTAGTCAAATACAATGAAAATCCTGGCCACCTCCATCGTCGAGATGAGAATGGAAATCGAATTCAACTTCGATTTGCAACCATGTTGGCAAAGAAAAAATAAAGAAAAAGCAGGATGTTAAGATCCTGCCTTCAGATTGAAGACAAAGTCATATAAAAAACTTTCCTTAGGTGAGTACGGACGTCAGCGAACTTCTTCGAAGTTCCAAGACTTAGTTTTGAGCCTAGGGTCTCAAAACTCCCGAGTGCCTGAAACGTTATTGTTTCAGGCACTTTTCTCACAGCGGAAAGTTTCGGTATTTTCTTGAATCGATTTAAAAATTGGAACTCATTTTTATTTTTTTTTTGCAAAATCGCTTAACTTATTTTACTTTAAAGTAGTTTGTCTACATTCTAAAAGCAGGATGTTATGATCCTGCCTTTTTGCTTTCTTACAAACAAGTTGAACAAGGTGATCAGATCTTTTTTAATTTGCCAAAAGAAAAACCTTCTCCAGAAGGGTAGGAAAAGGTTGGGGGATTTAGTTCCAGCTAGCAAAGTCGCAGACACTGAGAATGATCGTTCCAATTTCAATGGGGTCCTCTTTTGCACCCGATTCTAACCAGGTAACAATTACAGATTCGATTGTAGCGATGAAAATTTCTAGACCATACTTGTATGGAACTTGAAAGTCCGAAATGATGTGTTCTTTAGCGTGGGGAGTATCGTCCAGTGCATGAAGGGTAAAACTTCTTACCAATTTACTAAAGTCCGAGCAACAGGATTGTGACAATGCATATATAAAATCATAATTCTCTTTAATAGCGGTCAACACATTGAGAAAGTTAACCTTGACAGGACTTCCTTCAACGAAGAGGCTATCCAATTCTTGCATCATGTCCATTTTCATTTGCTCAAACATGTCGTATTTATCGACATAATGCAGATAGAAGGTCCCGCGGTTAATTCCAGCGGTTTCGGTTAATTGTCGAATAGTGATGCTGTCAAAAGGTTGTTGCAGGAGGAGTTTTGAGAGCGCATTTCGTAAGTCTGACTTTGTTGTTGTTTGTCTTTGGCGTACCATATGTTCCTTTCTATAGTTGTATAAATCTGTTTCTATTTATTTGATATTGAAATAATTTATAGGTTAAATAATTTCACGACACTAACAGATAGCATTATACTCCAAAAATATAAATTAGACAATAATTCTCATTTTTGTACAGATAACGAAAAGTGTACAAAAATTTTACAAATTTATGAATGACGGGCACTGACAAGATTTTGTGAAAATCTCACAATAATTAGTGATTTAAATTAATTCCCTCCTAAAAAAATGGTCAGGAAATTTTTAGGAAAAGGAGGAACAAGATAGAGTGACGAACAAAAAACCAGCACGATTTAAAGTGCTGGTTTCTTTATTTGATAAAAGTCGTCACAATCAAATTGAAATTCAAGATGGTTAAGACAATCGCAACGAGATAGCCTAAGAAAGTATTCCATTTCGCATTGACATGCTCTCCCATGATTTCTTTGTTGGAGGTGAAATAAACCAGAGGGAAGATAGAAAAAGGAAGAGCCGCTGATAGGAAGACTTGAGAATAAACCAGAAGGTCATCGAGGACATGTTCTTGGTCACCGAATAAAATTGCAACGACGATGACAGGAAGAAGGGCAATAATCCGAGTCATGAGACGAACGACCCATTGTGGTAAGCGGAATCGTAAGAAACCTTCCATAACGATTTGACCGGTTAGGGTCCCAGTAATGGTTGAATTTTGGCCACTTGCCAATAAAGCGATGGCAAAGAGCGTAGACAAGAAAGGACTAGCAATAGCACCGGCAATGTGGTTATCCTTGAGGGCATTGTACATACTAGAAAAAGCACCAATCTTATCTCCATGCCCAAAAAAGAGAGCCGCTCCAAGAATCAAGAGGAGAGAGTTGACGACGAAAGCCAAACTCAATTCAATATTTGAATCCCAGGTCATAAAGCGCACTGCCCGTTTGATATCTGCTGGATCCTTGTAATCAACTTTTCGCGTTTGCGAAATGGAAGAGTGGAGATAGAGATTGTGGGGCATTACGGTTGCCCCGATGATTCCAAGTGCCAAGGTCAAGGCTTCATTTCCTTTTGGAAGACCAATTCCCAGTACTTCTTTTTGAGGCAGGAATCCAGCAAAGATTCCCCCGATATCTGGTTTCGATAGGAAAACCAGATAGCCGAAAATTGCAAGGATCGTGAGGATCAAGGTTGAAACGATGGCCTCGATCTTTCGAAATCCTAGATGCATGAGCCCCAATAAGAGGAAGACATCAAAGATGGTGATCAGAATGGAAAAAAGCAAGGGCCAGCCAAAAAGAAGGTGGAGGGCAATCCCTGATCCGATGACTTCTGCTAAATCTGTCGCCATCAGGGCAAGCTCGATCACAATCCAAAGGGTATAGCGAAGCCATTTTGGCAAGTGATGGGCGGTTGTTTGGGCCAGGTCCTTACGATGGACAATTCCTAGTTTACCAGCCATTTGTTGCAACTGCATGGCGATTAAAGAGGAGAGAAGAACCACTGATAAGAGGAGGTAACGGTATTGGGCCCCTCCGACGACACTAGTAATCCAGTTTCCCGGATCCATATAGCCGACAGCTACTAGACTTCCTGGTCCTGAAAAGAGCAGGAGGGTCTTCCAAAAAGGGATGCCTTTTGGTACGTCAATAGATTGGTTGATTTCTTGAAGTGATTTCCTTTCAAACTGTTGTAAACTCACGATGAGCCTTCTTTCTAAGAATAAATCAAATTTGTCTCTAATTATAGCATAAAATTTATAATAGTTCATGATTTGGGATTACCTTGTTTTCTACTACCTCGATTCCATTGTAATCTATCGAAAAAGGATTATAATATAGTTAGGAAGTAGAGGGAGGAAAGAGAAAATGCCCTACATCGAAATGCAGCATTGTTACAAGCGCTATACGAGTGGAGAGACAGAAATTTTCGCTAACCGGGATGTTTCCTTTGAGATTGAAAAAGGCGAGTTGGTCATTATTTTAGGGGCTTCAGGAGCTGGAAAATCAACGGTTCTCAATATCTTAGGAGGGATGGACACCAATGACGAGGGTCAGGTTCTGATTGATGGGGTGGATATTGCAAAGCTAAATTCTCATCAACGAACCAATTATCGACGAGATGACGTTGGCTTTGTCTTTCAATTTTATAATTTAGTAGCCAATCTGACAGCCAAGGAAAATGTCGAATTGACTTCAGAAATCGTCTCTGATGCCTTGGATCCGGAAGCCGTTTTAAGAGAAGTAGGACTTGGCAATCGTCTTGATAATTTTCCTGCCCAATTGTCAGGTGGAGAGCAACAACGGGTGGCGATTGCTCGGGCAGTGGCGAAAAACCCTAAAATTCTCCTTTGCGATGAGCCTACGGGAGCCTTGGATTACCAGACGGGTAAGCAAGTATTGGGGATTTTACAGGATATGTCTCGAAAAAAAGGAGCGACGGTCATCATCGTAACCCATAATGCTGCTTTAGCTCCGATTGCAGACCGTGTGATTCGCATGCATGATGCCAAGGTCAAGTCGGTAGAAATCAATGAGCTTCCTCAAGATATTGCTACACTAGAGTATTAGAAGAGGTGCTAGCATGAAACGAAAAGTCTATTGGAAGGATCTATTTGGTTCTTTTACACATTCAAAAGGACGCTTTCTCTCCATCTTAACCTTGATGTTGTTGGGAAGCTTGGCCTTGGTTGGCTTAAAGGTGACCACCCCAAATATGCACCGAACGGCTAACCAGTTTATTCAGCAACAAAAGATGCTAGATCTTGCTATCATGGGGGACTTGGGATTAGACCAGGCAGATCAAGAAGAGCTTTTAGGACTCAAAGGGACGCGTGTCGAATTTGGTTCACTGCTGGATCTGACGATGAAAGGAACAGGAAAGGCAATCCGACTTTTTTCTCCCCCAAAGAGTCTCTCTTCTTTTCGTGTGACCAAGGGGCGTCTGCCCAAAAAAGAAGGGGAATTGGCCCTAGCGAGTTTTTGGGAGGATCGCTATCAGATAGGGGATACCCTCACACTTGAAGAAAAGGTGGGAACTAGGTCTAGTTTAAAACAAAAGCAATTCACCATTGTTGGCTTTGTTCAATCCTCTGAGCTGTGGTCTCAAAAGAATTTAGGCACTGCCATGAGTGGCAGTGGGAATCTAGATGCCTATGCTCTGGTTTCAAAAGAGGTCTTTACGACTAAACTCCCTGTGATGGCGCGGATCCAGTTTGATGATCTGCGATCTTTGGATTCTTTTTCGCAAGCCTACAAAAAACGGCTAGAGGATCACCAAGACGAGTTAGAAAAACTTCTGAAAGACAATGGAAAGGCTCGCTATCAAAGACTCAAGAAGGAGGCGGATGGGCAGATCCAAAAAGGCCAGAAAGAACTCAGTCGTGCCAAGGAAACATTACAGTCAGCCAAGAATCAGATCGATCAGGCTCAAAAGCAATTAGACTTGCAGGAGACGCAACTCAGTAAACTAGCTCCATTTCTGCCAGCTAAAGAGCGAGTAGCCAGTCAAGAAAAAATCCATCAAGCTAAAGAACAACTGGATCAGAAAAAGAAGGACTGGACCGAAGGTGAAAAGGAGCTTGCAAAAAAAGAGGAGGAGCTAAAAAAAGCCCAAACCGAGCGAGATCAGCTGGAAATTCCAACTTATCATGTTTATGATCGCAAGGCCATGCCAGGCGGACAAGGTTACCTGATGTATAGCAATGCTAGTAGCAGTATCTCTGCTATCGGAAATATTTTTCCGGTCGTTCTTTATCTGGTAGCAGCCATGGTGACCTTCACCACGATGACGCGCTTTGTCGATGAAGAGCGGACCAATGCAGGCGTTTTTAAGGCGTTGGGCTATCGAACCAAGGACATCATTCTCAAATTTGTCCTCTATGGATTCTTTACTGGTACGATTGGAACCCTTCTAGGAAGCTTGTTGGGGCATTATTTCCTATCGGGAATCATCTCCAACATTATTACGCAAGGGATGGTTATAGGAGAGAGCAGAGAGTATTTTTATAGGGATATTACTCTGATTGCTCTTGGACTGTCTTTCGTCGCGAGTGTGCTTCCAGCTTACTGGGTTGCTCGTAAGGAATTAAAAGAAGAAGCCAATCTTTTATTACTGCCCAAGCCACCGGTATCCGGTTCAAAAATTTTTCTGGAGCGTATCCATTTTATATGGAAACGTCTGAATTTCACGCATAAGGTTACTGCTCGCAATCTCTTTCGATACAAACTACGGATGCTGATGACCATTTTTGGAGTGGCGGGTTCTGTTGCTCTTCTCTTTGCAGGGCTAGGGATTCAATCTTCTGTAGGAAGTGTTTCCAAACGCCAATTTCAAGAGATCCTATCTTATGAGTTGATTGTAGCCAAAAAAACGAATGCCTCCTACCAAGAAAGCAAAGAACTAACCAATCGTCTGGCAAAATCAGACATCAAGGATTATCGAGCTATCTATAGTAAGGTCATTGAAGCTTCTTTAAAAAATGGACACGGCAAGCAGACCGTTACGATGTTAGTTACGGATCGTGCAGATTTTTCTCCCTTTGTCAGCCTGCGTTCTTTTAAGCAAGGGGAATCCTTGTCTCTAAAGAAAGGGGTTATCATCAGTAGCAAACTGGCACAACTAGCCCAGATTACAGTTGGGGATCGACTGACCCTAGATGGCCACTCTTTTAAGGTGGCAGGAATCACTGAAAATTATGTCGGCCATTTTATCTATATGGATCAGGCAAGTTACCAAAAAAACTACGGAGAGCGGACTTCAGAAAACAGCTATTTGGTACAGCTGCGAAATTCCTCCACACGACAAGTGCAAGCAGTTAGTCGGGACATGATGGCTCTTGCAGCTGTGAAGGCAGTCAGTCAAAATGCTTCGATGATTTCCCTCTTTAACTCAGTTGCCAAATCGTTGGACACCACCATGATGATTCTAGTAGTCGTATCGGTTTTGTTAGCTATCGTGATCTTGTATAATTTAACCAATATCAATGTGGCAGAACGGATCCGTGAATTATCGACCATCAAGGTCTTGGGATTCCATAATAAGGAAGTGACACTCTATATTTACCGCGAAACCATCTTATTGTCTATCATAGGGATCCTCATGGGGTTAGTGGGGGGCTATTATCTTCATCAATTTCTTATTGCCATGATTGCACCAGATGCCATTCTCTTTTACCCCAAAGTAGGACTTGGTGTTTTCCTCTTCCCTGTAGGAGGACTGATCCTTCTTTTGGTCCTGTTAGGAATTTATGTTGACCATTATCTCCGAAAAGTAGACATGCTCGAAGCCCTCAAATCAGTAGACTAAGATACAAAGCCGTTAAGCAACTCAAAGGAAAATAGGAAATCCCACGACGAAGCGTCCGCTTCTAGTTGGATTTATCTTTTTCCAAAGAGTTGTAGGCGTGTTCGTTTATAAGATACAAAGCCCGTAGCTGATAGCGACAAAATAAGTCCTCTAACCTTATTTTTCATTTCGAGCAGCATAGAATTCTCATAAAACTTTCACCTCAGGGTGGAAGTTTTTCTTCTCTTTGTTATGTTATAATGAATAGTAGGAGAAGATCATGACTAAAATTGCTTTACTTTCAGATATTCATGGAAATACGACAGCTTTGGAAGCTGTCCTAGAGGATAGTCGAAAAGCCAAGGTGAATGAATATTGGCTCTTGGGAGATAGTTTGATGCCTGGAACAGGCAGACGCGCTCTTTTGGAGCTGTTAGAGGAGCTTCCAATTACGGTGAAAGTCCTTGGGAACTGGGAAGATAGTCTTTGGCGCGCCATGAGGGGGATGTTGGATGAGACTAGACCAAGTCATCGCTACCTTATGCGCCAGTGTCAATATATTCTTGAAGAAATCACGCCTCAGGAAATTGAAGCCATGCAGGAAATGCCCATGCAGGTCCATAGAGAAATCGCCGGTTTAAAGATCGGCATTACCCACCACTTACCCGATAAGAATTGGGGTCGGGAATTGATCCACATTGGTGAGCAGAAGGATTTTGATCGCTTGGTGACAAATCCGTCTTGTGATATTGCAGTCTACGGACACATTCACCAGCAGTTTTTTCGCTACGGGACAGGAGGAGAACTGATCATCAATCCTGGGTCGATCGGTCAACCTTTCTTTTTGGAAAAGAATCTTCGCAAGGATCTTCGGGCCATGTATGCTATTCTTGAATTTGATCAAATGGGCCTAAAAGATGTTGATTTTAGACGGGTGGACTATGATGTCCAAAAAGAACTACAACTCGCAAAAGATCTCCATCTTCCTTATTATCAAGTGTATTATGAAAGTTTGGTCAATGGCATTCATCATACCCACAATCATGAGCTACTTCATGAGATTGAGCAGAGAGAAGGTCATGATCGAGAAATCGATGCTTGGTTAGAGGACTTTTTTCAAAAGTGTAACTGTTGACATTACAACAAAAACTAGTATAATAAGGGTAGTAAGAGTCGTCTGTTGACAATCGTCCAATGGATGTCACTTTCAGAACAGGCAGAAAGGAGAAAAGACATGCAAATTTCGAGTCGGTTTACCATTGGAACCCATGTACTAGTGATGATTGCCCTAAAAGGGGACTGTACCAAGGTGACCAGTGATATGATTGCTGAGAGTGTTGGGGTGAACCCGGTCATTATTCGAAAGACCTTGTCTCAGTTAAAGAAAGCGGGATTGATCCATGTAGCGCGTGGGACAGGAGGAGCTGAACTCGCTAAAGCAGCCGATGAGATCAGTCTGCTGGATATCTATCAAGCGGTCGAATGCTTAGGTTCGACAGGCCAATTATTTGGTTTCCATGAAAACCCCAATCCAAATTGCCCAATAGGTCACAATATCCATCATGTCTTAGATGGGAAGCTCGAAGACATTCAGACTGCTATGGAAAAAGAGATGGCTCAAACCAGCCTAAAAGAAGTCGTAGAAGACGCGCAGAAAAGAATGGACCTCGAATCGGTTTCATAAGAAAAAAGAGAGTGGGACAGAAATCGGTCATTCGTTAGAATTCGATTTCGTCGTCCCACCTCCGAACAGTTGAGTAGGCTGTAAAAGCTGATGAAATCAGCGTAGTAGAGACTACTCAACCACTGCGTCTTGTTCGACAATCCAAAAACAATTAAGAGGCTAGGACTTTTGTCCCAGCCTCATTTTTTATATTTATTGACGAAACATTCTGTTTGCTGCGACTTGGATCTACAAAAGGATTAGTCAAAGTAAAGCAAGTCTTTGCTGGTTTCTGTAAAGAGTCCAAAGCCGTCTTTTGTGACATAGCCGCAGTCTTCGATACGGACTCCGACTTTACCTGGGATATAGATCCCTGGTTCGACTGAGAAGCACATGCCTTCTTCAAGCACCAGGTCATTTCCTTCCATAATAGAAGGGAATTCATGCACATCCATACCGATACCGTGTCCAAGGCGGTGGTTGAAGTATTCACCATAGCCAGCTTTTTCGATGACGCTCCGTGCAGCACAGTCAACGTCATGTGCGGTTACACCAGGTTTGATCATATCGATGGCTGCTTGTTGAGCTTCTAACGTCAAGTGGTAGATTTCTTTTTTGAAATCATCCGGTTTTCCAACCGCGACGGTACGGGTCATATCAGACGCATAACCATTCACCATACAGCCAAGGTCAAAGAGCAAGAGAGCATTGTTTTCGACTTTATTGCTTCCAGGAATACCGTGGGGGTTAGCTGCATTATTCCCCGTCAGGACCATCGTTTCAAAGCTCATTTCATAGCCCAAGCGTTTGATGCCAAAGTCGATTTCTGCAACGATATCAGTTTCTGTTTTATCCAGTGAGATGGCATCAAATCCCATATTGACAGCCTTATCTGCGTATTGACCGGCAACCAACATCTTTTGGATCTCATCAGCAGATTTGATCAAGCGCATGCGGTTAATCCGTGGTGTTAAGTTAGTAAATTCCGCTTTTTCAAAGACAGTGCGCAAACCATTGTACTTGGTCAGAATCAAGTTATCATATTCAAGTGCAACAGTTTTAGCATCTGGTTTAGCGATAGCCCCTTTAATCTTTTCCCAAGGGTTTTCAGAATCTACATAGCCAACTACTTGGAAATCGACAACTACAGTCGCCCGTTCCACTTCAAGTGCAGGAACGAAGAGAAGGGGTTCGTGGTCTGTATAGACGAACAAGAAGAGTTGGCGTTCGTGGGGATCACTGTAAAATCCAGTCAGGTAATTGATGGTGACAGGATCGGATACAACAGCGACGTCTGTTTTTTCAGTTTCAAGAAAATCGACGATTTGATCTAATTTAGACATAATGCTACCTTCTTTCTATGGATCTATTTTGTCAAATTTTCCCTAAAAAAGCAAGAGTTTACAAAATTTTACCAAAATACTTGAAAGTGTTTACAATCCATGATAAAATAGGATTAATTAGAGAGTGAAAACGAAATTTTCAATAATGAAAGGAAATCTTATGAATACAGACGATACAGTAACGATTTATGATGTCGCCCGTGAAGCAGGGGTTTCAATGGCAACCGTTAGTCGTGTAGTGAATGGAAATAAGAACGTTAAAGAAAATACACGTAAAAAAGTTTTGGAAGTGATCGAACGCTTGGATTACCGTCCAAATGCTGTTGCGCGTGGTCTTGCCAGCAAGAAAACCACAACAGTCGGTGTTGTGATTCCAAACATTACCAACAGCTATTTTTCTACCTTGGCTAAAGGGATTGATGACATTGCGGAAATGTACAAGTACAACATCGTCCTTGCAAATAGCGATGAAGACGATGACAAAGAAGTTTCAGTGGTAAACAACCTCTTTTCAAAACAAGTGGATGGGATCATTTTCATGGGCTATCACTTGACTGAAAAGATTCGCTCAGAATTTTCACGCTCTCGGACGCCAGTCGTCCTTGCTGGGACAGTCGATGTAGAACACCAATTACCAAGTGTCAATATCGACTACAAGCAAGCGACTGTTGATGCTGTTGTACAATTGGCAAAACACAACAAGAAAATTGCTTTTGTAAGTGGCCCATTGGTGGATGATATCAATGGAAAAATCCGTTTGGCTGGCTATAAAGAAGCTTTGAAAACGAAAAAATTGAGTTACAGCGAAGGACTTGTCTTTGAATCGAAATACCGTTATGATGAAGGTTACAACTTGGCAGAACGCATCATTGCGTCAAAAGCAACAGCTGCTTTTGTGACAGGTGATGAATTGGCTGCAGGTCTCTTGAACGGCTTGTCTGATCACGGTATCAAAGTACCAGAAGACTTTGAAATCATTACTAGTGATGATTCACAAGTAACACGTTACACGCGTCCAAATCTATCAACGATTGGCCAACCCTTGTATGACCTAGGTGCGATTAGTATGCGTATGTTGACCAAGATCATGCACAAAGAAGAGTTGGAAGAACGCGAAGTGTTGTTGTCTCATACGATCAACCAACGTGGTACGACGAAAAAATAAGGATTAGTTGACTAGAGTCTCGACTTGGGAAGACGTGTCTACTAGTCTGAGAGGTTAGAACAAAACTGTTCTAGCCTCTTTTTTATACTAGAAACAGGTAGAGACTTGCTGGGCACTCTTTATTTCGGTATAATAGAAGGTATGAAAGTTTTACTGTATTTAGAAGGAAAATCCGTATTACAAAAATCAGGAATTGGTCGAGCCTTGCAGCACCAAATGCATGCGCTTGATTTGGCTGGGATTCCGTATACGACAGATATTTTAGGAGATTATGATGTGGTGCATATCAATACCTATGGCCCACGGAGTTTCCTTTTGCTCCATGCAGCAAAACGTCGTGGAAAGAAAGTTATCATGCATGGTCATTCAACCCGTGAGGATTTTGAAAATTCCTTTATCGGGTCTAACTTTTTTGCGCCCTTGTTTGGGAAGTATCTGGCTCATATGTACCAAAAGGCAGACTATGTGATCACGCCATCTGAGTATTCCAAACACCTGATTCAGTCTTATGGGGTGACAACTCCGATTATTGCGGTCTCCAATGGGATTGATTTGGAAAAATACAAGAAGGATCCGAAAAAAGAAGAAGTCTTTCGCAAGCATTTTAATATCCAAGAAGGCCAAAAAGTTGTTATCTGTGCGGGGCTGTATTTTAAACGCAAAGGGATTGAAGATTTCGTAGAAGTGGCCCGTCGCATGCCGGATGTGCGCTTTATTTGGCTTGGATCGATTAACAAATGGATCATTCCGCGTAAGATTCGTCGCATAGTGGAAAAGGATCATCCTAGTAATGTGGAATTCCCTGGCTATTTCAAGGGAGCGGTCTTCCAAGGAGCTATGACGGGTTCAGATGCTTTCTTCTTCCCATCTTATGAAGAAACAGAAGGAATCGTTGTTTTAGAAGCTTTGGCTAGTCATCAGCATACGGTCTTGCGGGACATTCCCGTATACAATGGCTGGATCGACGAGAACTCATCTGAATTTTGCCACAATGTGGATGAATTTGTGGATTCCTTGAACAAGGTCTTGAACGGACAAGTAGATAAGCGGGAGGCTGGCTACAAGGTTGCTGAGAGTCGTTCGATCGACTTAGTGGCTCATCAATTGGTCGAAGCCTATCAAACAGTTTTGGAGATGTAAGATGCGTGTAGGATTATTTACAGATACCTATTTCCCGCAAGTTTCGGGAGTGGCGACCAGCATTCGGACGCTCAAAACAGAATTAGAAAAATTGGGTCACACGGTCTTTATCTTTACGACAACGGATAAAGATGTGAACCGCTATGAAGATTGGCAGATTATTCGGATTCCAAGTGTGCCTTTCTTCGCCTTTAAGGACCGCCGCGTTGCTTATCGTGGTTTTTCAAAGGCACTTGCCATTGCCAAGCAATACCAGTTGGATATTATCCATACCCAGACTGAGTTTTCATTAGGCCTTTTGGGAGTTTGGATTGGACGCGAATTGCGGATTCCAGTCATTCATACCTACCATACCCAGTATGAGGACTATGTCCGCTATATTGCGAGAGGCATGGTCATTCGCCCAAGTATGGTCAAATACATTGTGAGAAGTTACATGAATGATCTGGACGGCGTGATCTGCCCAAGCGAGATCGTCTATGACTTGCTCCAAAAGTACAAGGTCAAGGCAGAAAAGCGCATTATTCCGACAGGGATTGATTTGGCCAAGTTTGACCGGCCAGAAATTACTCCGACAGAGACTGCGGCTCTTCGTGAAAAATATGAAGTCGCAGAAGATGAAACGCTTTTATTGAGCTTGTCGCGGGTCTCTTATGAAAAAAATATTCAGGCTGTTATTGCGGCTCTTCCTGATGTCCTTCAGGTCAATCAAAAAGTCAAGTTGATTGTGGCTGGGGATGGACCTTATTTGGATGATCTGAAAAAACAAGCGGCGAAACTTGGCGTTTCAGATGCGGTTGTCTTTACAGGAATGATCCCACCCAATGAAACAGCTCTCTATTATAAGGCGGCTGACTTCTTTATTTCAGCTTCAACGAGTGAGACGCAAGGTTTGACCTATTTAGAGAGTATTGCGAGTGGTACCCCGATCATCGCTCATGGCAATCCTTATCTCGATCATGTGATTGATGACCCTATGTTTGGGAAACTCTTTTATGAGGAGAGCGATCTGGCCCAAGCGATTCTTGAAGCGATCGACGAGATGCCTGCAATCGACGAGACCAAGTGGGCAGAAAAGATCGATGATATTTCTGCAGCAACCTTCGGCCGTCGAGTCTATGAATTTTACCTGGATAAAATCATCTCTAAAGACTTCTCAAATGACTTGAACCCAGAGCAAAGTCGGGTTAAGCGGATGTCCAAGACCATTGTGAAAATCCCAACCAAGGTCATTGCTCTTCCGGTTAATGGATCTGTGAAGATAATGAAGGCGTCTGTCAAACAGGTGAAGAAAATCCGTAAAATCACGCATTTCTTTGATTGAAAATGAAACTTTCTCTTGCAATATTTTTCAATCGTGTTATAATTACTGACAGAGACATATCAAATCTAGGAAATCTGATAGAGAGCGCGTGGAGCTGGAAATCGCGTAGAGGATAGATTTGGGACTACTCGATATACTTTTATGCAAACATAAAACGGTGGCCACGTTAGAGCCAATCAGAGGTGTCCCTCTTTTTTGAGGAACATAAATGAAGGTGGAACCACGTTGCGACGTCCTTTTTGGATGTCGCTTTTTTGTGTTCATCTTCTGCTTGAAGACACCTCTTCCCAAACATTACTTACGAAATTAATTTAAGGAGAAAATCATGATTCAAATTACTTTCCCAGATGGCGCTGTTCGTGAATTCGAATCTGGCGTTACAACTTTTGAAATTGCACAATCCATCAGCAATTCCCTAGCTAAAAAAGCTCTTGCTGGTAAATTCAACGGCAAATTGATTGACACAACTCGTGCGATTACCGAAGACGGAAGCATTGAAATCGTGACACCTGATCACGAAGATGCTCTTCCAATCTTGCGTCACTCAGCGGCTCACTTGTTCGCTCAAGCAGCTCGTCGCCTCTTCCCAGATATCCACTTGGGTGTCGGTCCAGCCATCGAAGATGGTTTCTACTACGATACAGACAACCAAGCTGGTCAAATCTCTAACGAAGACCTTCCTCGTATCGAAGAAGAAATGAAGAAAATCGTTAAAGAAAACTTCCCATCTATTCGTGAAGAAGTGACTAAAGATGAAGCGCGTGAAATCTTCAAAAATGATCCATACAAATTGGAATTGATCGAAGAACACTCTGAAGACGAAGGTGGTTTGACGATCTACCGTCAAGGTGAATACGTGGATCTCTGCCGTGGCCCACACGTTCCATCAACAGGCCGCATCCAAATCTTCCACCTTTTGAATGTGGCAGGTGCTTACTGGCGTGGAAATAGCGATAACGCTATGATGCAACGGATTTACGGTACCGCTTGGTTTGACAAGAAAGACTTGAAGAACTACCTTCAAATGCGTGAAGAAGCTAAAGAGCGTGACCACCGTAAACTTGGGAAAGAGCTTGATTTGTTCATGATTTCTCAAGAAGTTGGTCAAGGTCTTCCATTCTGGTTGCCAAATGGGGCAACTATCCGTCGTGAGTTGGAACGCTACATTGTTGATAAAGAAGTCGCAGCAGGCTACCAACACGTCTACACTCCACCAATTGCTTCTGTAGAACTTTATAAGACTTCAGGTCACTGGGATCACTACCGTGAAGACATGTTCCCACCAATGGATATGGGGGATGGAGAAGAGTTTGTTCTTCGTCCAATGAACTGTCCTCACCACATCGAAGTTTACAAACACCATGTGCACTCTTACCGCGAATTGCCAATCCGTATCGCTGAAATCGGTATGATGCACCGTTATGAAAAATCTGGTGCCCTTACAGGACTTCAACGTGTGCGTGAAATGTCTCTGAATGATGGTCATACCTTTGTGGCTCCAGAACAAATCGAGGAAGAATTCAAGAAGATCCTTCAATTGATCATCGATGTGTATGAAGACTTTAACTTGACAGATTATCGTTTCCGCTTGTCTTACCGTGATCCTGAAGACAAACACAAATACTTTGATAACGATGAAATGTGGGAAAATGCTCAACGCATGTTGAAAGCAGCCGTTGATGATATGGGTGTTGACTACTATGAAGCTGAAGGGGAAGCAGCCTTCTACGGACCAAAATTGGATATCCAAGTGAAAACAGCTCTTGGTAAAGAAGAAACTCTTTCAACTATCCAATTGGACTTCTTGCTTCCAGAACGCTTTGATCTTCATTACATTGGAGCAGACGGGGAAGAACACCGTCCAGTCATGATCCACCGTGGGGTAATCTCAACCATGGAACGCTTTACTGCGATCTTGATTGAAAACTACAAGGGAGCTTTCCCAACCTGGCTTGCGCCACACCAAGTAACCCTTATCCCAGTATCGAACGAAAAACACGTGGACTACGCTTGGGAAGTAGCTAAGAAACTTCGTGATCGTGGTGTTCGTGCTGATGTGGATGAACGCAATGAGAAAATGCAGTTCAAGATTCGTGCTTCTCAAACTCAAAAAATTCCTTACCAATTAATCGTTGGTGACAAGGAAATGGAAGAGCAGGCTGTAAACGTTCGCCGTTATGGTCAAAAAGAAACAGAAACCATGCCGGTAGATGCATTTGTAGAATTGATTCTTGCAAATATTGCAAATAAATCTCGTGTTGAGAAATAAAACGATCACAGTCTGAGAAACATTTTTCAGTAAGAAAAAGCAACAACTATTTCAGTTGTTGCTTTTCTATTTTGTTTCACCTGAGCTAGTAGTGATTGGTCAAACCACTACAAATAGTATCCTCATCAACAATCCTTTCTATCCATTAACTTTTGGATATAGGATATCCTCCCAAGATTTGCTTCCATGAGTTAGATAAGTTGACTATCCTCAGTCCTTGTCTGCTTCATTTTCTTTTACGAGATCGTTTTGTGAATCTTTTTCAGAGAGTTTTTGATCGATATACTTGTCAATGTTTTCGTAAAATTCCTTGGTCGTCTCACTATCTAATTTTGTCGAATTATGGACTTGATTGACCTTCAATTGAACAGATTGAATACCGTAAGAGTCTTGTTTTTGGCGAATGGTTTCTAATTCTTCTTCTGAAATCGGATCTCCAACAATCGTCAAGACCAATTCATTGCTACTTGACTTGTAGACTTGATTAATGATTGTATGATTGGCGAACTCTTTTCCTACAAACTGTTTGATCCCTTCTTTTCGTGCTTGATCCATCGTCAGAGTGACTGCTGAATAGCTGGCTGGAAGAACCAATAATACAATCAAGGAGATCAACCCAATTCTCATTTTCATGTTTAGCTCTTTAAATGAACTTAAGGGAGATTGTCTCATCATAATTCTTGTTCCAACAATATTGATTAGCATGATAAAGACACAGTTGATCAAGAAAAGATAGAGAGCCCCAAATAAAAATCGTACATTTCCATTAGCTAAACCATAGCCTGCAGTGCAGATAGGTGGCATCAGAGCTGTTGCAATGGCTACTCCTGGCACGATATTGTTTGCTTCTTTTTTTCTTGAACCAATGACACCTGCTATCCCACCCGCAATAGCAATGAGAACATCCCAAATGGTTGGAGAGGTTCGTGCAATCAATTCGCTACTTGCATAAGATAAGGGAGAAATCCAGAAATATAGAGTCGAGACAAGCAAACTGACCAATACTTGAGTAAATAAAACCCCTAGAGATTGCTTGATTAAACGCGTATCAAAAATAGCTAAACCAAACCCCAGTCCAATAATCGGTGTCATAAGAGGGGAAATCAGCATGGCTCCAATAATGACAGCTGTTGAATTCATATTTAGACCTATAGAGGCAATAAAAATCGAACACATCAAAATCACTGTATCTCTTAATCGAACATGAAGGTCATCATATAGTTTCTCGCGGAATTCACGTGTTGAATAGTTTCCGGACATTGGTTACTCCTTTTATTTCATATAATCTTGTTTCTGCATGGATGATGGTAGAGAGACGTATGTCCAATTTGACATATTCTTAATTTTCATTTGTAATTCTTTTGAACATTATCTTTTAAATATCTATCAATCCATCCTTGATATTATATCAAAAAATTTACAGTCTTTCTCTGAAGAAATCAATTAATTTAAAAGATAGAGAAAGGAAGAAATTTTTGTATCCTTATCTGAAGAAGAAAAACGATATCTCCTCTGAGAGTAGATACCGTTTTAATGTTTAAACATGATGAGTTTGTAGCAGCAATCCTAGCAGATATCGCCAACAAATCACGTGTTGAGAAATAATGAAAAAATAAAAAGATTGAGGATAAAACAATCTAAAAAACCTTCCTTAGGTGAGTAAGAACGTCAGCGAACTTCTATGAAGTTCCAAAACTCCCGAGTGAGAGTGGGACAGAAATCGGTAATTCGTTAGAATTCGATTTCGTCGTCCCACCTCCGCACAGTTGAGTAGGGCTGTAAAAGCTGATGAAATCAGCGTA
>JAGZVW010000081.1:0-2958 GCA_018379295.1 Streptococcus parasanguinis
GCTGATTTCATCAGCTTTTACAGCCCTACTCAACTGTGCGGAGGTGGGACGACGAAATCGAATTCTAACGAATTACCGATTTCTGTCCCACTCTCTTTACTCTTGTTTCTTAATAAAGATCTAAATAGTTGTCTACTTCCCATTGAGATACGAAAGTCGCATAGCTTGCCCATTCGATTCGTTTGGCTTCAAGGAAGCTGGTGTAGATGTGCTCACCCAAGGCAGCTTTTACCACTTCGTCTTCTGTCAAGGCTTTCAAGGCATTGTGAAGGGTAGAAGGGAGATCTGTGATTCCAGCTGCTCTACGTTCTTCTGGTGTCATCACATAGATATTTTCTTCGATCGGAGCAGGTGCTTCGATTTTATTTTCAATACCGTGAAGGCCGACTTCAAGCAAGACTGCCAAGGCTACATAAGGATTGGCCATTGGGTCTACGGAGCGTAATTCCAAACGAGTTCCCATACCACGTGATGCTGGCACACGTACCAATGGGGAACGGTTGCGACCTGCCCAAGCGATATAAACAGGTGCTTCATATCCAGGAACCAAACGTTTATAAGAGTTGACGGTTGGGTTGGTCACCGCTGTAAAGTTATATGCATGCTTGATCAAGCCACCCAAGAAGTGATAAGCTGTTTCTGACAATTGCATGCCACGTGGATCTTCTGGATCAAAGAAAGCATTGTTGCCATCTTGGTCAAAGAGAGACATATTACAGTGCATACCTGATCCGGCAATTCCAAATTTTGGTTTGGCCATAAAGGTTGCATACAAGCCGTGTTTACGGGCGATGGTCTTCACAACGAGTTTAAAGATTTGGATCTTGTCACAAGCGCGAAGCACTTCGTCATACTTAAAGTCGATTTCATGCTGACCAACGGCTACTTCGTGGTGACTAGCTTCTACTTCAAAGCCCATCTTGGTCAAGACATTGACGATTTCACGACGAGTGTTATCCGCAAGATCTGTTGGAGCCAAGTCAAAATAGCCACCTTTGTCGTTTACTTCAAGAGTTGGATCTCCATTTTCGTCCAACTTAAAGAGGAAGAATTCTGGTTCTGGTCCAAGGTTAAAGGATTTGAAGCCAAGTTCTTCCATATGACGAAGGGCCCGTTTCAAGTTGCCACGTGGGTCTCCTGCAAATGGTTTCCCTTCAGTCGTATAGACATCACAGATCAAGCCAGCTACGCTACCATTTTCATCTCCCCAAGGGAAAACTGTCCATGTATCTAAATCTGGGTAAAGATACATGTCTGACTCGTTGATACGGACAAATCCTTCGATAGAAGAACCATCAAACATGGCTTTGTTTGAAAGAACCTTGTCCAGTTGCTCATCGGTAGCTGGAATTTCGACGTTCTTCATAGTTCCCAAAATATCAGAGAACATCAAGCGAATAAAAGTAACATTTTTTTCTTTTACTTCACGGCGAATATCTGCAGCAGTAATTGACATTTTTGTCTCCTTAAAATAGATTACAAGCTTATGAAATGATCAACGGAATTGACCATATGGCGATGGGGAAGATGTGAAGCGACTTTGCTGAAGAATGTCACGATGAAGAGCCTTACGGATCTCTTCTTGACTGACAACCTTGGTTTGCTCTTGCTCTTTTTCCGCATATTTCTTCTTAATATCCGCAATATTGAAGCCATCTGAGATATAATCTTTGATCTCAAGCAGGCGGTCCATATCGTCCAACGAATACATGCGGCGATTGCCTTCTGTCCGATCAGGAGAAATCAATCCCTGATCTTCATAATAACGAATCTGGCGAGCTGTCAAGTCGGTCAGCTTCATAACACTTCCAATCGGAAAGACTGCCAGCGAGCGTCGTAATTCCTTTTCCTTCATACCATTCCTCTTTCTATTCTATTATATCGAAAAAAAAATCTATGTCAAGATTAAATGTTATATAATCTTACATAGGTTTTTTGTGTTTCTTGAGAAAATCGCGAATGCGATCCACATCCGAATTGACCAAAATCGCAACAAAAACGCCAATAAAGGTCTCAAATATTCGGGCAAAAACATACAAGAAGGTTTCTCCGTTAGGAATCGAGAGCGTAATGATCAGCATTGCCGAAACTCCTCCGATAATTCCTGCTTTGTTATTCATAGCGACATTTGTCATAATGGTTAACATGGTCGCAATGGGTACAAAAATAAGAGTCACCCAATACGCCCCATGAAAGAGCGTTTTTAAAAGGAAGAACAATACGGCATAAAAACCTCCGATACTGTTGCCCATGACACGCGAAGCCCCGAAGTGGACACTCTTATCAAAGTCTTCCCTCAAACTAAAAACAGCTGTCAACGTCCCGATCTGAAGGCCTCGCCAGCCAAATATTCCAAAAATAAGTAGTACAATAAAAACGGCAATCCCTGTTTTAAAGGTTCTCATCCCCAAACGGAATTTGGACCAATCAAATTTGTGTCGTTTAAAGTAATCCATGGTCACCTATCTTTCTATTTCTATTATTCTACCATATTTTCAGAAAGGAGAGAACAGATATCAATAGAAAGAAAAAAGAGAGTGGGACAGAAATCGGTAATTCGTTAGAATTCGATTTCGTCGTCCCACCTCCGCACAGTTGAGTAGGGCTGTATAAGCTGATGAAATCAGCCTAGTAGAGCCCACTCAACCACTGCGTCTTGCTTGACAATCCAAAAATAATTGAGAGGCTAGAACTTTTGTCCCAGCCTCTTTCATTCTATTTAGATTATTTGTCTGTAAGAGCAGCCAATCCTGGAAGTTCTTTACCTTCAAGGAGTTCCATAGAAGCACCACCACCAGTAGAGATCCATGAGAATTTGTCTGCACGGCCAAGGTTGATCGCAGCAGCAGCTGAGTCACCACCACCGATGATTGATTTAACGCCTGGTTGTTTCACGATAGCGTCCATCACACCGATTGTACCAGCTTGGAAGTCAGGGTTTTCAAATACACCCATAGG
>JAGZVW010000012.1:0-45074 GCA_018379295.1 Streptococcus parasanguinis
CTGATGAAATCAGCGTAGTAGAGCCCACTCAACCACTGCGTCTTGCTCGACAATCCAAAAACAATTGAGAGGCTAGGACTTTTGTCCCAGCCTCTTTTTTATATTTAATTGTATTTCTTCCAACCCCTTCTATTACATCTTTAATTTCAAAAGGGATGAATCGTTTGATCAGTGCATAAGTAAACTGGATTGATCTTCTCAATACTTCCTACTCGTCAGTGGACTTCTTAACTGTAATCACTCAACTAAAGATTTTATTCATACAAATGCAAATCATGATTTGCACTCTCTAAAAAGATATCACTCATTTAAATACTCTTTTCCTTAAATCCTATTCTACAAAATATGCCCATGAATTCATACGAAAACAAAAAGAGAGCAACAAACTGAGCTGCTCTCCATTTTGTTTATTTTTCGACCATTCCGCCCTTGATAAGACTGTCTTTCGTTACTGAATAACTGACTGTTTTGTCATCTAGGGGATTAAAGCCTGGGACGATTTCTTTTAATTTATTAAAATCGATTTTTGTGTAATCAATGGTATTGCGGATATAAAAGATTCCGTCTTTGTATTCTGATGTTAGTTCAAATCCATGGCCCATCAGATCTTTGAATTTTTCTTGGCTCTTAGCGACGGCTTCTTTCATGGTTTCAAGAGGGTTCTCACCAGGCACTTTTGAGACGTCGTAATCATCAACTTTTTCTTGTAACAACAAGGTATCTCCCTTGTAATACAAGGTTACAGTGGACTTACCTGCTTCATCACTCGTTTCAAGAACGGTTTTTTGTGCACCTGCTAGTGCATCTTCTTTTTTGCTTTCATCAGTTGATGACTCTTTTGTCTTCTCTTTAGCGGATGATTTGCTTGTTGCTTTACTTGTCGCCTTAGTAGACGATGGACTAGTAGATTTTGTACTCTCTTTTTGTGTGCAACCAGCTAAAAGAAGACCCGCTGTCAAGAAGACGGCTAACATTTTTGTGGTTTTATTCATTTTGAATACCTCACTTTTTTATGATGGTTAGGGAAATGACTGACGTCTGAAACGAGTCATTTGGCAAGATCAACTGTCGTTTTAGATGTTATTAAAAAAGTCTCAAAAATGATGTCCGCAGCCCCTCCTTATCGATCATTGTAGCCATCTGGGTGGCTGGAATGCCAAGCCCAGGCTGTTTGGATAATGGTTTCGATATTGTCAAATTTTGGTTGCCAACCGAGGATGGCACGCGCCTTCTCAGAGGATGCGATCAAGGTATCTGGATCTCCTGGTCTGCGATCGGCCAGCTCAAGTGGGATCGGATGTCCTGTCACCTTGCGAGCTGCTTCAACGATTTGAAGATTGGAGAATCCAGTCGATGAGCCCAGGTTAAAGGCAGTCGATTCATTCCCATTTCGGAGATACTCCACTGCTAAAAGATGGGCATCTGCCAAGTCAAATGGATGGACATAGTCCCGTACATTGGTGCCATCTGGTGTCTGGTAGTCATCTCCAAAAATAGAGATCTTCTCGCGTTTGCCTTGGGCCACTTGCAAGACGATCGGCAAGAGATGTGTCTCTGGTCCATGGTCTTCTCCGATGGATCCATCTGGCTTGGCACCAGCAACATTAAAGTAACGAAGGGGCACATACTTGATCCCGTAGGCTTGATCGGCCCAACGCATAATGGTTTCCATCATGAGCTTGCTTTCGCCATAAGGGTTGATTGGTTTTTGTGGAGTGGTTTCAAGAATCGGAATTTCTTCTGGAATGCCGTAGGTGGCAGCCGTTGAAGAAAAGACGATGTAGTGTACCCCACATTCATGCATGACTTCCAAGAGTTTGACCATGCCAGCTGTATTGTTGTCAAAATATTTCAAAGGATCTGCCATGGACTCCGCGACCAGTGAGTAGGCCGCAAAGTGGATGACCGCATCGATATCTGCGTGTTCTTTAAACACAGTGCGCATAAAGTCTTGATCCGCCAGGTCTCCTTGGTAAAAGACGGCATCTGGATGCACCGCTGCACGGTGGCCTGTGACCAGGCTATCGACCACGACGACTTTTTCCTGTCCTTCATTGACCAAGCGGTCGACCATGTGGGAACCGATATAGCCAGCTCCTCCGAGTACGAGTATTGCCATTTGTTTTCCTTTCGCTTCTTGTCTTCTCTATTATTGTACCAAATTTCTGCCGCTTCTCCACACTTAAAGTGTCGCAACAAAGCGTCTAAAGGCAGCTTGTCCTTCTGCTGTTCTCTTGTAGACACCGGCATCTTCGAGCACGCGCGCAAAGATCTGACCGACTGATTCACGAACAATAGCTTCTGCCTCTGCTTCGTCTGTGATGGATGGGTGAGTGGCTTTCAAGTCATCCGCCCAAGGCTGGTGGTAGGTCGCCACAGTGCTTTCACGTCCAAGCAGATAGTCTTGAACCTGCTTGAGCTCTTCCTTGAGTCGAGGTGGCAATATGGCCAAGCCCATGACTTCGATCAAGCCAATATTTTCTTTTTTGATGTGTTGCACATCCGCATGTGGGTGATAAATGCCATCGGGATGCTCTGGTGAGGTTTGGTTATCACGGAGCACTAAGTCCAATTCATAATGCCCATCACGAATCCGTGCAATGGGGGTAATGGTATGGTGGGGCTGACCATCGGATACCGCTAAAACTTGAACGGCTGGATCCGAGTAGCCTCGCCAGGCTGTGAGGATATGGTCTGCCAGGGCAATCAATTGCGCCTTGTCGTCCGATTGCAAACGAAGAACTGACATGGGCCAATTAACAATTCCTACCGATACAGCCTCAAAGCCCTCAATGGTAAAGATTTCCTCAACAGGAGCTAGCTCCATAGGGAAGGTGTGCCGTCCGCCTTGGTAATGGTCATGAGTCAGGATGGACCCCCCTACAATGGGCAGGTCTGCATTGGAGCCCGCAAAATAGCCTGGAAAAGTCTCGACAATGGTCAAGAGTCGCTCAAAGGTCTTACGACTAATGGCCATGGGAACATGCTGGCTATCAAGGAAAATGCAGTGTTCATTGAAGTAGGCATAAGGGGAATACTGAAAGCCCCAGTCATGACCGTTCATATCAAAGCGAATAATCCTGTGATTAGCCCGGGCTGGATGGTCTAGGCGACCTTGATAACCTTCATTTTCAAAACACAATTGGCAGGCTGGATAATGACTGGCTTTGGCAAGTTTGGCCGCTGCAATGTCTTTAGGATCTTTTTCAGGTTTTGACAGATTAATGGTGATTTCAAGAGAACCGTAGGGAGTTTCTGCCTCAAAGGCAATGTTTTGTGCAATCGCTTTGACTTTGATGTAATCATTGCGCTTAGAGAGGGCATAGAAATCAGCAATCGCGTCTTCCTTGGACTGACGGTAAGTCTCCCAGAAATGATGGTTGACCTGACTAGGGCTAGGGGTGATCCAATCCATCAACTCTGCCCCCAAGCTATCCTTGGTAGCCATGCTATCTTGAATCTTATTATTCGCAACCGCAATCTCCACCAACTGATCTTTGAGCCCAATCAGATCAGCCTGATGAGCTGGGGCGTCTAGCCCTTCTTCTCCAACGCGGCTCATGATGCGATTTTTTAGATAAATTCGATCCATCTCTTCGTAGCCACTCGCCGCTATGACGGCTGTGACAAATGCATCTAATACCTGTTCTGTCATCCTATCTCCTTTTTAATCAAGCACCCGTGTCCCTGCCGCGATCTCTGCAATGTAGAAGCTTGGCGCATAGCCAACAACTTCTTCATAGCGTTTGCCGACAGCTTCTTCAAAGGCTTCAACTTTATCTTTGTTTACGAGGGCGATGGCGCAACCACCAAAGCCTGCTCCTGTCATACGAGCGCCCAAGACGCCTTCTTGTTCCCAGGCTGTATGGACTAAGGTATCCAATTCTAGACCAGTCACTTGGTAGTCATGCTCCAAAGATACGTGGGAAGCATTCATGAGACGGCCAAAGCCTTCCAAATCACCTGCTTCAAGTGCCTTACGAGCTTGGAGGGTCCGTTGGTTCTCAAGTACAGCATGGCGAGCCCGTTTGATGCGATTTTCATCCTTAATCAAGTAGCTGTAAGCATCAAAAGCCCAGAGATCCAATTCCCCTAAGGTTTGGATGTCTAGTTTTTCTTGGAGTTCAGAGACGGCTGTTTCACATTCCGCACGGCGTTCATTGTATTTGGAATCCGCTAATTCCCGACGTTTGTTGGTATTCATGATCACCACAACATTGTCTTTGAGGTCCAGCGGCACCAGATCATACTCTAGGGTGTTGGTATCGAGATAAATAGCCCGTTGATCTGCCCCCATACCGATGGCAAATTGGTCCATGATGCCTGAGTTGACACCGATGAAGTTATTTTCAGTTTGTTTCCCGATCTTGACCAGATCTAGACGATCTAACTGAAGATCATATAGTTTCTCAGCGATGACGCCAATCAAGAGCTCTAAGGAAGCTGAAGAGGAGAGGCCTGATCCATTAGGAATATTGCCGTAGACATAGACGTCCATGCCGCTATCAATGACGTGTCCCGCTTCTTGTAAGAAATGGAGCACACCTTTTGGATAGTTGGTCCAGTTGTGCTCTTTTTCAAAACGAAGATGATCCAGTGGGACTTCAATAATCCCCTTGTCTTCAAAATTTCCTGAGAAGAAACGCAAGATCTTATCCTCACGCTTTCTTGCTGCCCCGTAGGTACCAAGCGTAATGGCTGCCGGGAAGACATGCCCGCCGTTGTAATCTGTGTGTTCACCGATCAAATTAATCCGTCCTGGTGAAAAGAAGGTATGATCAGCCTTCTCGCCAAAGACAGCCTGAAACTTTTCTTGTAGATCTTGAGACGTGATTGATGTAGTCATGAGAAACTCCTTTTAGTTTTGTAAACGTTTTTATACTTGTATTATATCTGATCAGAAGTAAAACTTCAAGTGTTTTTAGTAAAATTTTATTAATTTTTTATTTTGTATCAAAAAAGGCTATAACAAAGGGTTTTCCTCCGATTACAACTTCTATTCTATCATTGCTTTTTCGGTTAAATTTTAGTAAATTTTACCAAAAAATCTCAATTGGGAGTGACCCAATTGAGATTCTTAATCCCTTAGTGTTTCTTTCTTGGATAGACAAAAGATCCAAGGAAGGTTAAGAGGCTGATCCCCATGAGGGAGAGGAGGTTCCCTGTTTGACCAGTTTTTGGCAATACCGATGATTCAGGACTGGCTGACACGCTGACAGGAGCCTGATCAGTGGCTTGTTTCACAGCGATCGGAGTAACTTGTGGACCATCAAGAGGGCTAGCTTTTTCTTGCTTGCTAACAAGGACCTGTGTTCCTGTGTGACCAACCTCTACTGGTTGTGTCTGATGGGTTGGATCTAAAACTGGTGAAGTTGGATCTTGGGTTTCTGGTGTTGGCAGTGGAGCAGGTGCTGAATAGAAGAGACCATGACCAATGCGGTAGGCGTACTCTGTTTCCGACATTTTTCCGTCTACAATTTTTGGAATATCAACCGGTAAGGTACCTAGATGTTCTTTGCCATTGAAGATGACTTCCACTCCTGCAGGAATATTAGGACCAAATGCATTGTCTGGTTTGAGGGATTCCGTTGGATCCATTCCCTTATTTCCATAGACTGCCAAAATGGCTTTGGCTGCTGGATAGTTGGCTACATCATAAGGTTTAGAGATAGAAAGGACAGCTGCCTTCTTATGGTTGGTATTGGCATAATTGACGATCTCTGTTGGGATCTTGGTCCGCCAGAAATCTTTATCCAGTTGCCCTTCATAACCGATCTCTGAAATGACTACGATGTGAGTCGCTTTTTCAAGATCTTCTTTTAGACTATCCAGAGTAGATTCTTTAGTGAAGTTCTTGGCCACAAAGGAGGTGTCTTTTGGAAGCACTCCGTCAGCAATTAAGCGACGCATACCCAAATCGAGTCCAGGAACTTCGTTTTCAAAAGCTCCTAAGAGTAAGACATGGTCCCCTGTTTGCACCTTAAATGGCAAGGTATTGTCTTCATTTTTTACAACCGTCACCGCTGCTGCTGCAATCTTACGTTCCAAGTCACGGTTGAGACTAGATCCGACTGCTTCTTCTGCTTTTTCAGCTGTCCGAGCACTTGGATCAAAATTTAGGACCCCACGTTTTTCTTTGAGAGTCAGGATCCGACGAACCGACTCATTTAAGCGCTCTTCTGAAATGTCACCGGTTTTCACGGCATCTACCACTGCATCGACAATGGTATCAATCTTGCTCAAATCGGCTTTACTGCGAAGGGTCGTTGGCATCAAGACTAGGTCAACTCCTGCTTTGATGGCCATTTTCACAGCTTCCACCTCACCGAAGTTCTTGGCAATGGCATCCATTCCCATGGCATCGGAGACAATCACGCCCTTATAGCCGTATTTCTTCCTTACCAATCCCGTTAAAATATCATCAGATAGAGTCGCTGGAACATAGATTTTCTCACCCGTTTCTTTTGACACAACCTGATCTTTTTCAATCTGTGGGTATTGGATATGGGCTGTCATCAAGAGGTCTACCCCTTCATCCATAGCTTTTTTGAATGGAAGGAGCTCCAATTTTTCAAGTTCGGCAAGAGATTTATCCACCAATGGGAGACCTGTATGGGAATCGACCGCTGTATCCCCGTGGCCTGGGAAGTGCTTGGCCGCTACAGCGACATTGTAGTCTTGAATCCCTTTCATCATTGGAATTCCTAAGTAAGCAACCCGGTTTGGATCAGATGAGAAAGAACGTAGACCAATGACAGGGTTTTGTGGATTGTTATTGGTATCCAATACAGGTGCGAAATCAACATTCAAACCAAGAGCAGAAAGTTCTCGACCAATAATTTGTCCAGCTTCGGTCGCTAACTTGGGATCATTGGTCGCTCCGATGGCCATATTGCCCGGAAGGGCTGTCCCTGTGCCCAAGCGGTAGACAATGCCCCCTTCTTGGTCGATGGCTAACAAGAGAGGAATCTTCCCGTTATTGGCCTTGTTTTCAATCGCTGCCTTTTGCATATCTTGGGTCAGAGCTAGGGTCTGCTTGGTTTCTTTGACGTTTTCAGCAAAAAGAATGACGCCTCCAAAATCATATTTATCAATCGCATCTGCTACTTCAGCATTGACCTTGGTGAGATCCTGTGGCGACTCCTGACCTGCCTCCTGCCACTTACGGAAGTCCGGCATGATCATTTGCGTAACCTTTTGCTTGAGAGGCATATCTTCAAGCAGTTTTTCCACTTGGGGAGAGGCCGTCTCCGTTGTTGTTTCCGTTGGGGAGGTTGTAGGGGTTACTGCACGGTCTGTTGAAGTTGGCGTTTCGGCCACTTCTCCCTGATTTTCTGTGGTGGTTTCTGGCGTTGGAGAAGCCACCACCTCTTCTACTGTTGCTGCCGGTTCATTGGCTTGATCCGACGCTTGAGCTGTGTCTGCTTTTGCTGTTTGGACGGACAATAGAGCAAAAGCCGCTAATAGGGCCGCAGATGGATACATGATTTTTTTCATAAAGCGACCTCCTTTCTTTCAATAGATATTGTACCATTGTTTTATAGTTTTGTAAACGGTTGCAATATCTGAAATAAAAAATAGGATAAGCGATTTTTCACTTATCCTTTCGTTCATTCATATTTTTTTAAAACTCAATGTCTTGACCATTTTCTGTCACTTGGTAAGTCCCGTCAGCAAGATTGATTCGGGCTACTGCTGTGGCGGTCTGGTCTTTGTTTTGGCGCGTGATGACAATGGTATGTTCATCTGGTGTTTCCACTTCAATGCTTCCTTCTAGGTCAAAAGCTTGCGAGTTGTTCCGGAAACTAAAGAGCTTGAGAAGGGATTTCACAACTGGACGCTCTACTTCTTGAGCAATTTCTTCATTGCTGTAGTAATGACGGTTGATATTGCGGCCTTCTTTGGTGTTTTCTAAGAGTTCCAAATCATTCTTCCCAGCTAGGAATCCAACATAATACACTTGTGGAATACCTGGCGCAAATGCTTGAATCAAGCGGGCTAGGAAGTACTTGCTATCGTCATCTCCAAGCGCTGAATAGTAGGTCGAATTGATTTGGTAGATGTCCAAGTTGTTATACTCTGCTGTTGAATATTTGCGTTTCACATTTGCTCCTACCTTGTAGAGCTCATTTGATGCATAGTCAATTTCTTCATCTGTCAAGATATCCTTGACATCAACCACCCCAATCCCGTCATGGGTATCGAGTGTCGTGAATTGCTTCATCGGACTCATCTTCAACCACTTAGCAAGGCGCTCCACTTTTGAGCTATAGAGGGTATAGAGGGTCACCATTGGAAGGGCAAAGTCATAGACATAATAGTCGTGATCGGCAATCTTAAATTGGATAGAATAGTGTTCATGAATCTCTGGCAAGAGCTCAGCACCGTAGCTGGCTGCCATATCGCGCACCTTATCCAGCAAGTCCCAAATATCTGGCTCCACGAAGAAATCATTGGTATCCAACTTCTTGACTGCATAGGCAAAAGCATCTAAACGAATGAGGTCACAACCATTGCTCGCCAAATGTTCGATGGTCTTGCGGATAAAGTCCATGGTCACTTCCTTGGTCACGTCCAAGTCGATCTGCTCTTCCCCGAAGGTATTCCAGAGATGCTCAGTTGTCCCATCCGCAAAGGTAATTTCTTGCTTGGGAGCTCGATCCTTGCGCTTATAAATCAAGTCTACGTCTGCTTGAGTAGGACGATTCTCCGGCCAGAACTTATCCCAGTTGAGAAAGAGATCCTTGTAAGCACTTTGGTCATGCTTCTCTTGATAATCTTTGTAGTATTTAGACTGACGGGAAATGTGATTGATCATAAAATCAAACATGAGATAGTACTTGTCCCCCAGGCGTTTGACATCTTCCCAATCTCCAAAGGCTGGATCCACTTGGTCATAGTCCACAGGCGCAAAGCCACGGTCACCGGTTGATGGAAAAAATGGCAAGAGGTGAACCCCACCGACTGCATCTCCAAAATATTTCTCCAGATTTTCATAGAGATCCTTAAGGTTATTTCCCAAGCTATCTGAGTAAGTAATTAACATGGTCTTGTTTTGAATTGGCATAATGGTTTCCTTTTCTTTATTTGAAAGCCAAGTCTGAAGAGACCTGGCTTTTATAAGTTTATGTATTTTAAGAATTGCTTCATAGGATACGATTTAAATCAGCAAGCTGAATCGTCCTTTTGTATACGGAATTGAACACGGGACTAATTTCTTAGGAAAAAAGATAAATCTTCTTGTGTGCAAGCACACTACGTCGATTTCCTATTTTTCTACAGAAATTTTCAGCAAGCTGAATCGTCCCTTTGTATCTTGTTATTTCACTGCGCCGTTGCTCATTCCTGCGATGATATGGCGTTGGAAGAAGAGATAGACAATGGTGATACTGATAATGCCGACCACGTAAGAGGCAAAGCTTGGTCCGTAGTCGTTGAAATATTGGCCTGCGTAGTTGTATTGGAACAAAGGCAGAGTCCACATTTTGGAATCCCGGTTCAAGACAAGGAGTGGCAACATGAAGTCATTCCAGAACCAAAGGGCATTGATGATCATGGTTGTCGCATGCATGGGTTTCATCATTGGGAAGATGATGCGGAAATAGGTTGTAAACTTATTAGCCCCATCGATCTCTGCTGCTTCATCCAGACTTTCTGGGATAGAGATTTTGATATAGCCGACATAGAGGAAGAGGGTCTGTGGAATCGCATAGGTCAAGTAGAGCAAGATCAAACCAAAGGTGTTAGCCAAACCGAGTTTACTCATCATAACCGTAATCGGAATCATGATGACTTGGAAAGGTACGAAAATCCCAAGGATCAAGAGGGTGTACATGATGGTAAAGGCTTTTCTCTTACTCATATTACGTGCGATGGAGTATGCTGCCATGGGGATAAAGATCATTACTGCAAGTAAAGACAAGACAGTGATGACGACAGAGTTCCAATAATAGCCTCCGATTCCATCTGACAAGAGACGGCTAAAGTTGTCCCATGTGAAATTCGTCGGGAATCCAAAGAAATTATCTACAATATCTTTGGTGGGTTTGAAGGAACTAAAGAGGGTGGCAAGGAGTGGCACTAAAATCAGAACCGATCCTAGAATCAATAGAATGTATTTGCCAATCAAGGCTTTTCTTTCATCTTGTTTCATCGTGCTTCTCCTCTTAAATTTCAAATTTCTTAGATACTCTCAATTGGATGATCGAAATCACTACAATCAAGAAGAACAGGATTACGGCAATGGCATTGGCATAACCGAATTGGTTGTTTTTAAAGGCGTAGTTATAAACCAAGAGTCCAAGTGAGGTTGTGGCATTGTTTGGACCCCCACCAGTCATGGCAAAGACTTGGTCAAAGGCGGTAAGCCCACCTTTTAGGGCTAGGATAAAGACCATAGAGACACTTGGCAACAAGTAAGGCAATTCAATATTCCAGAAGACTTGCTTGCTCGTCGCACCATCGATTCTGGCTGCTTCTGTAATTTCAGATGGGATAGATTGCAGACCAGCTAGGAAGATAATGATGGGCATGGCCCCCCCTTGCCAAAGAAGGACAAAGACAGCCGCAAAGATAGCTCCCCACTTAGTCCCTAAAAGACTAGTTTGAAGAAACTCAATATGAAGGGCATTCCCAATCGCTGGTAGACCGTAGTTGAAGACTTGTTTGAAGATCAACGCCACTGTCAAACCAGACAACACAGCTGGGAAGAAGAACCAAGCACGGAAGAAGGTTTGGCCTTTAATTTTAGAGTTCAAGACACGCGCAATGAAGATCCCAAGGGCAATCTCACCAACTACCATAGCAATCGTGATGATCGCAGTAAAGCCAATCGCATTCATGAATTTTGGATCCATAAAGAGGAGCTTAAAGTTGTTCAAGCCAACAAACTTGTAGTTATAGGTCAAACCTGTCCAGTTGGTAAAACTGTAAAAGGCTCCTTGAAACATTGGCACATAGAAGAAAATTGCTTGTAATAAGAGGGGAATGACCACAAAAGCCCATGCCCAATATTTTTGTAATACTTTTTTCATTGTCTCTCTACTCCTAATCCACATCCGCTTTCATCGGGTTAAAGAAGGCATTCAAATCATTGACCATTCCTTGTTTATCACCTGTCAAGACATAGTTCATCGTCAAGGTATGGAAGTCTGCTTCACTGGTCCAGTATTGTTGCAACCAGACCAAGTGACGATCTGTAAAGGCATATTTGGTCATCCCAGCAAGCGGTGAATCCTCTCCTGCTTGTTTGACCCCTTCGATCGCTGTTGGAGATCCGTCCACATCATAGTACTTTTGCATGACTTCTGGACGGGTCATGTATTCCACAAAGGCATTGGCTTCTTTTGGATGTTTGGTAGTAGCTGAGATAGACCATGCTAAGTCTCCCGCACCAACGGTTAAGCTTTGTCCTTTTTCTTTCCCTGGAATCATGAAAGTCCCAATCTTAAATTTCGGTTTTTGTTCATTGATCGCGGTGATAGCCCAAGATCCATTTGGTGTCATGAGGACATCTCCACGCGCGAAGGCTCCGATAACGTCTGTATAACCTGCACCTTCCCAATTCTTTTGCTTCGAACCTTTAATGCGAAGGATATCCATGACCTTGATGTCATCCTTCATAATCGGATCAGACAATTTAATGGAATTTGGCTGAGAATAACGAAGGTATTGGTTGGCTTCTTTTCCCCCACCTGCTGCTGTCGCAAAGGCCAATTGATTGTAACCATTGAGGGTCCAAGCTTCTGCTCCTGCAATCCCAAATGGAGTTTGTCCTTTGGCAACGATGTCTTTTACTAACTGTTCAAATTCGTCCCAGGTTTCAGGAACCTTCAAGCCCAATTCTTCGAATTTATCTTTGTTGTAGTAGATTCCGTAAGCATTGGCTGTGAAAGGAACGTTGTAGACTTTTCCGTTTACAGCATATTTTTCAGCGTAGCCGTTTTTTACGCGTTTGAGATAATCTTTATTGCTCAAATCTTCGAAGACACCCGCTTTTGCCCATTCTTGCAATTCAATGGACTGTGGGTAAATATTGACTACATCTGGCACATCCCCTGCGAGGACACGTGTCTTCAACACCTCACCAGCGTTTGGTACATTGACAACTTTGACCTTAACCTTTGGATTTTCCTTTTCAAAATCACGCGCGATTTCTTCCAAGGTTTTGGTCATTTCTTTTTTCTGGTTGAAATACTCGATGGTCACTGTGCCATCCGCAGATTTTCCATCGTTGGAGCAAGCACCGAGCCCAAACAAGGCTAGGCCTGTAGTCGCAAGAAGTCCGATTTTTTTATACCATTTCATTTGGCTGTCTCCTTTTATTTTTTGACAAAAACATATTGTTTAGTGAGGAAATCTCCCTGAGGAAGAACGACGGTTAAGCCGGCGTACATGAGCTCAGCTCCTGAATAGACTTGGTCCGTCCCTTCTAAGCGATAGAGCGCATCTTCTTCCAATCCTTTGAGTTTCAGGGTCGGCTCGATCTCCTCAACCGTTGATAAGACCCGTACATAAGTTACAACCGTGCGATCTTGATAAGTGAACTGGACGGCTGCTTGATTGCTACCTTGTCTTGGATGGATCAAGCGGTAGTGTTTTCCGAACTGAACAACTGGTCGAATCGTTTTATAATGAGCGACTTGAGCTGCAATCCTATCCAACTCTTCTTGCGGAAGACTGGTTAGATCCAATTCATAGCCCAGATTTCCCATCATAGCTACATGACCTCGCGTTTCAAGTGGTGTCATCCGTCCCATCTGGTGATTTGGAACAGCTGATACGTGAGCCCCCATAGAAATGGTAGGATAGAGGTAGCTAGAACCGTACTGGATCGGAAGTCTGGCAATGGCATCCGTATTGTCACTCGCCCAGACCTGAGGGAAGTACCGCATCATACCGAGGTCATTGCGGCCACCGCCTCCAGAGCAAGACTCAAAGAGAATGTTCTCATACTTCTCTGTTAAGTAAGAAACCACTTCATAGAGGCCCAAGATATACGCATGGGATTGCATCTTGGTTTCAAGGTAGGTTTTACCATTTCCAAGTTTGGTGATATTGCGGTTCATATCCCATTTGATATAGTCGATCTTATGGTTTCCAAGTAAGTCATCCAAGACCTGCTTGATATAAGAAACCACTTCTTTATTTGCGAAATCGAGTACTAGTTGATTCCGTGAATAGGTGTGTTCATAGCCTGGGACTTGAATAGCCCATTCCGGATGAGCCCGATAGAGGTCGCTATCAACAGAAATCATTTCTGGCTCCACCCAAAGGCCAAATTGAAGTCCCTTGTCGTGGATGCCTTGGATCAGTTCTGCTAGGCTTCCCCCTAATTTTTCTTCATTGACAGTCCAGTCACCGAGAGCCCGATTATCATCATAGCGATTGCCAAACCAGCCATCATCAAGAACAAAGAGTTCGATTCCCACTTTTTGAGCCTCATCTGCTAGCTCCAATAATTTTTCTTTCTTAAAATCAAAGTAGGTTGCTTCCCAGTTGTTGATCAGAATTGGACGTTCTTTATGGGCAAACTGGGTTGGAATGATATGGTTTTGGACAAATGCTTGGCTCTCTTGACTGAGTCCGGTCAATCCCTTATGTGAGTAGCTGATCATGGCCACTGGGGTATCAAAGCTCTGATTCGGCGCCAACTCCCAGGAGAAGTTTTCTGGATTGATTCCCAATCCAACCCGGACTTCATTGAGTTGATTCTTTTGAACAAATCCTTCAAAATTCCCACTGTAGAGCAGTTGGAAGGCAAGAGCTGAACCGGCATCTTCGGTCACTTCATGATCAGCAAGGATCAGGGCTGGGGTCTGGGCGTGTCCAGAAGCACCACGGTTGGAGCTGATGGAGAAGATTCCTTGCTCCACTTGCTGACGGCGGACTGTTTTTTCTCTCGCATAGGCCCCTTGAAGGGTGATGACATCATAGTCACCCGCTGGGACATCGGCCAACACACTGAGAGCCTTGTGGATCACGACGGTTTCATCACTGCAGTTTTCAATCTTTGAAAAGCTAGTGATGGTTGCCCGATCTTCGTAGGCTGTGTAATAGAGGGTCAAACGCAGGGCCGCTTGATCATCTTCAAAGACCAAGGCCAAGGTTTCAGCCTGATCTACTGTATGTGGATTGGGAAGACCAGTTGCCTCGACACTGCCAGAGTAGATATTGGCTCCAACATAGAGGAAATCCGTCACCTCTGTAGCGCCGTGCTGGATTTGAATAGACGGCTTTCGAAAATCTCCAAGTCCATGCTGTCCCAAAACCTGACGCTGAGTATCCAAGCTGAAGGTTCGATTGTCAGGTGTTGGATTTCCAGAGAAAGCATGATCCTTCTCATGTACGGTATTGGAAAAATGATAAGACGGGATCGGACGCCCCAGATGCTTAAGCATCAGGTAGCCATCTCGATTTTCAAGGATCAGGCTCAGTCCCTTACTTTCTACATAGAACAAATTCTGTTCAATACGAATTGCCATATCTTCCTCCATTGGGCCCGAAATAATATCACTATGTATTTTTAAATTCGGTTCCAATAACTTTCTTTTTTAGCATGTCTTTATTTTACTCGCTGTAAACGCTTCCGAAAATAGAATTTTGTTGCACATATATGGTAAAATGTTAGGTAGGAGGTTCAACCATGTCAGTCTTTTCTGAATACCAAACCGACACTATTGACCTAGCCCTTGATTTTTATGGCTACGAAGATTGTCCGAAGAATTATGAATTTGGTCCTAGCGTCCGAGATAATTTTGTACTGCATTTTGTTACCAAGGGAAAGGGAGTCTTCCACTTCAATAAAAAAGAAATCCACCTAGAGGCCGGGGATCTCTTTCTTCTCCCCAAAAATAAAGTGACCTACTACAAGGCCGATGCCGAAGAACCTTGGTCCTACTACTGGATTGGCATCAGTGGCACCAAGGTGAGTGATTTCATGCGTTTTTCAACCCTGCATGCAAAAGGTTTTCTAAAGAAAACAGAGGTGGAAACAGAAAAGATCGGCCAGTTTATGGAGCGACTCGTCCACAAGGCAGAGGCTTCGAAAATGACTTCTCACTACCAACTCCACCTACTCTCGCAGATCTATGAACTGCTTTATCTGATTGGCGAAGTGGCTCCTGATAGCCACCAGAGCGATCCATCTCCGACCTATCAACTCTACCTGACCTGCAAGCATGTGATTGAGACGCATTACAATAAAGAGCACTTGAGTATTCAAGAGATCGCTGATGACCTCAATGTCCATCGCTCCTATCTGACAACTGTCTTTAAGGAATTTCACCAGATCTCTCCCAAGGAATTCTTGCACTCGGTCCGCATGCAGCGTGCCCAACAGTTACTGACCAATACGGACGAAAGCATTAAGATTGTAGCTTACTCGGTGGGCTTTTCAGATCCCCTCTATTTTTCAAAAGCCTTTAAGGCCTATAGCCAACTGACTCCTAGCCAATATCGTAGCAAACATAAAATTTAGTAAAATTTTATTTCTTTTTACTAGTTTTTAGAGTATACTGGAAGTAGAAATCAATAAAGGATGAACTATGGCAACAATTAAAGACATTGCGGAAAAAGCAGGCGTTTCTCAGGCAACGGTCTCTCGCGTCCTCAACCAGGATGCGACCTTATCGGTTGGGGAAGACACGCGCAGTCGGATTCTTCGCATCGCTGAGGACCTGCATTACCAAAAGAAAAGCCGCAAAACAGCGCCTCAACCAGTTGAGGATTTTCATAAAATCGTCATTTTTGAATGGTACACGCGCGAAGAAGAATTAGATGACCTCTACTACTATGCCATTCGGATGGGGTTAGAAAAACAAGCCCAGGAATTAGGCTATGAGATCTTTCGTATCTTCAATAATGACGATTGGTCCTTGATTCAAGAGGCAGACGGCATTATCGCTCTTGGGAAATTCAGTCCCAAGACCATTCGAGATCTAGAAAGCTACGGCAAACCCCTTATTTTTGTCGATAGCAATACCCTCTATATAGGGCATTCCTGTGTGACGACCGATCTAGAAGACTCTGTCATCACGGCTCTCGAGTATTTCCTTGAGCATGGCCATAAGGAGATCGGACTCTTGGTTGGGCAGGAAGAAACGGCAGATGCGACACCGCTTCAAATGGATCCCCGTCAACGAGCCTTTCAACAGTTTCTCACGGAAAAAGGGCTTTATGAGGAGCGTTTTGTCTCTGTTGGGCAATTCTCGACCGAGTCGGGTTATCAGATGATGGAGCAACTGATTCAAGCATTGGGCGACTACTTACCAACTGCCTTTTTCATGGCCAGTGATGCCATAGCTGTCGGGGCTCTGCGGTCCCTTCAGGAGCACCAAATCTCAGTTCCTGATCGCGTCAGTCTCATTTCCTTCAATGATACATCGATTGCTAAGTATGTTTTTCCTGCCCTCTCTACAGTGACCGTCTACACAGAGGAAATGGGCAAGCAAGCCATTCAGATGTTGCGGCAGACCTTTCAAGGGAGTCAACCAAGTGTTCCCTATATGGTCAAATTAGCTACCAAACTGACGATTCGAGATAGCAGTCGTTAGGAGGTCTTATGAAAACACACGAAATCCTCTTTCAAACCCTTTCTCAGGCAGATGATTATGTCAACGGGGAGCAGCTGGCGCAAGAACTAGGTGTTTCCCGCACCTCTATCTGGAAGGCCATCCAACGGCTAGAAAAAGATGGGGTCGTCATCGAATCCCTCAAAAAGAAGGGCTACAAACTGGTCTCAGGCGATATTCTGCTTCCTGAGGTCATCGCAAAAAATACCCAGTTGACCGTGTCCTTGAATGAAGACTGTGGTTCCACCCAATTGGATGCCAAATTAGGCATAGAAACCCATCAAGAAGGCAAGGCGCTCTACCTGGCCAAGTCCCAATCTGCTGGAAAGGGCCGCTTTGGTCGTGACTACTACTGCCCCGATCAAGGGGGCATCTACATGTCCCTTCATCTCAAGCCCCAACTGCCCCCTGCGGAGCTCCCCCCTTATACCCTCATGGTCGCTGGAGCTATCTACAAGGCCATTAAAAACCTGACCCTGATCGATATCGATATCAAGTGGGTCAATGATATTTACTACCGCCATAAAAAAATTGGGGGAATCTTAACCGAAGCTATCACATCCATCGAGACTGGTCTCGTCACAGATGTCATTATCGGAGTCGGTCTCAATTTAGCCATCCCGACTTTCCCAGAAGAGCTACAAAGCAAGGCGGGGTCTTTATTTGAAGGGCCTTGTCCCATCACTCGCAATGACCTCATCAGTGAGATCTGGAAGGAATTCTTCCAAACAGATGTCGATGAACTGGTCTACCTCTACAAAGAGCGCTCTCTGGTCCTAGGACGAACTGTCACTTTTGAGCAGAACCAACAGACCTATCAGGGCATCGCCAAAGATATCTCTGATACCGGCCAACTCTTGGTCCAATTAGACAATCAAGAAGAAATCTGGCTCAATAGCGGCGAAATCTCCCTCAAGCAGTGGAATCTATAAAACAGAGCTCACAACTCACAAAAGAGTCTGGGACAAAACGCTGTCTCAGACTCTTTTGTGTGAAGAAATATCAAAAATTTTTAAACCAATTCTTGATAAATTCTAAGCATATATCTAGTAGGAATTTGATAAATAATAATACAATTCCAATCTTCACAAACATGTAATATTTAAATGTGTCATCAAATTCATGCACACGGATCGGAAAGGTGAAGATATTAGACGGACTGATAAGAAAATATAGTGAGATTCAAATAGATAAAACCAACGCCACTATAAAAATTTTTTTATGTATTTGCATTTTTTACCCTACCCTTTCTTGTTTTACAACATTAAATACCAATCACCAATTTTATATAGCCTGATTCATTCTTTTCCTCCTCTTTCTAACAGGCTATTTTATAGTTCTTACACCTTCATCATATACAAATTTCAAAATAATACAAGTCTGTTTTTCTAATTATTTTTATGATATAATAATAAAGTTTGAATGTTAAACAAAAAACTCAGTAACTACTCCAACAAACTCTATAAAATTAACTTTTTAGATAGCGCCATGATATATTTAAGCTACTAAACAGTTCACTTCAGTATGTCTTTTGCCCTACTTTTTAATCATGATATTGAAAATACCTAAAAGCGCCTTCAGAAATTCAATTAAATTTCAACATTATTAATTACTCTCAATATGAAAGTCCTTTCCAAATCCATGCAGGGGGCATCTAAATCAACAGGAAAAAGCCTTGAAATCAAGGCTTTTTCTTGTCTATAGCAGATTTATTTTTGTATTCATTAACAATTAATAATTGAGAATCAAATTGAACACAGTAAACAAATCCGATCCTTTCATACTCTACCAAACACCAGCCCCCTATTATCCCCCCACTTATGGTATGATGATAGAGTATGTTTAGGTGCCAAGCTACTTGAGCACCTCCGTGCTAAAAGGAGAACCAATATGAAAATCGCATGGAATGAAATTAAATACCAACCCAAGAAGTTTATCCTGATTGAACTCCTCATTACCATTCTCATGTTTATGGTGGTGTTTTTATCCGGTCTGACAAATGGACTGGGCCGTTCGGTATCCGCCCAAATCGATAACTATGGGGCCCTGCACTACATCCTTTCGACGGATTCAGAAGGGATTATCCCCTTTTCAACCATTACGGCAAAAGATGTAGATGAGGTGCAAAAGATAGAGGGGATAGACTATTCTGGCTTGTCGATCCAACGGGCAACCGTCTCAAAATCAGAGGATTCCAACACTCTGGACATTACCTACTTCGCGACCGACCACAACGAAGAAGAAATCCTCAATCCAATCATGGAAGATACAGACCTCAAAATCTCCGACTTACAGAAAAACGAGGTCATTTTGGACCATTCTTTCAAAGAGGATGAAGGAATCCAAATCGGCGATCAAGTGACCGACAAAACTTCTAAGCAAAAACTCAAGGTCGTGGCCTTCGCGAAAAATGCCAAATACGGCTACAGCGAGATTGGTTTTATCAGCTCGGATACCTACACAGGCATGCGGCAAAAAACAGATCCAAGCTATCAATGGCAAGCCCAAACCCTTGTGACCAAGAAAAGCATTACTTCTAGCGATCTAGCCAGCAACTTAATGGTGGCGGATAAGAAGCAAGTCATCGATAAAATCCCTGGCTATAAGGCTCAAAACCTGACGCTACGGATGATCACGTGGGTGCTCTTACTCGCTTCTTCTGCTATCCTTGGAGTCTTCTTCTATATCCTCACCCTGCAAAAGTTGAAACAGTATGGTGTCTTGAAGGCCATTGGCATGTCCATGAGCCAGATCACCTATGTCCAACTGTCCCAGCTCACCATCATCTCCCTCATCGGAGTACTGCTGGGTCTTGGCTTGGCAACCATGATGGCGCCATTTTTACCCAATAGCGTCCCTTCCTTTATGACCCTGAAAGACAACCTCACCATCTCGGTTAGCTTTATCCTGACCTCTATCTTGTGTGGTGCCTTGTCCCTTGTCAAAATCAAAAAAGTAGATCCAATCGAAGTCATTGGTGGAAATGGAGAATAAGATGGCCATTATTGCATTAGAAAATATCAGAAAATCCTACGCCGATGGCAGCCAGATGCACCATGTCCTCAACCAGCTTAATTTAAGCGTCGAACCCAACGAATTTGTCGCGATCTTGGGCCCTTCAGGATCTGGTAAATCCACCCTCTTAGCTATCGCTGGTTTACTCTTATCAGCGGACGAGGGGCGGATTTCTATCGCTGGCCAAGACTTGACTGGCCTCAACCAAGGCCAGTGGACGCAAAAACGTCTGGAATTGCTCGGCTTCATCTTTCAAGATCACCAGCTCCTCTCCTATATGAAAATCGGTGACCAGTTAGAGCTGGTGGCCAAATTGAAGGGGGAAAAGGACAAGAAAAAACGCCAAGAGGAAGTCAAAGCCTTGTTGGCAGATCTGGGCATCGAAGCTTGTTACCACCAATATCCTAATCAGATGTCCGGTGGGCAAAAACAACGGGCAGCCATCGCTCGCGCCTTCATCGGAAATCCGCAGGTCATCTTAGCCGATGAACCAACGGCTAGCCTAGACCCGGATCGAGGGCAAGAAATCGCCCAATTGATCCGAAAAGAAGTCAAATCCAAAAACAAGAGTGCCATCATGGTGACCCATGACCGCTCCATCCTGACCTATGTAGATACCATTTATGAATTAAAACATGGCCAATTGCTAAAGGTCGAAAAGGTTGATTAAATACAAACTAGCGAACAAGAGTTTCTCTTGTTCGCCATTTTTTTATTCTTGAGGATCTTTAGGCAGTTCCATACGGAAGCGTAAGCCCATAGCCGTTTTATCAAATTGGTAGGCCAGTTCTTCATGGTCCAGCAAGTGTTGGACCACAAAGAGCCCCAAGCCACCTTCCTTCTTCTGGCGGCTAGCAGTCATTGGCATCTCAGCGGTCTCTACCATTTCTTGACTGGTATTTTCAACCGCTAAGTGCGTCCCCTCCTCTTCGAGGCGGAGCTGGATCTTTCCACCTGCATCTGAATGCTTAACAGCATTACTGATGACATTTGAGAGGACCAATTTCAGAATCGCTGGGTCCATATAGACTGCTTTGTCAGGGATCTGATTATCAATCGTGAGAGCGCGGGATTGAGCCAAGACCTTGTACTGGTCGAGGATCTGCTCTACGACCTGATCCAACTGGATCCACTCCTTATCTCCGGCCAATTCTTGGACAGAGGAGAGAGACAGGATTTCTAGGACGATCTGGTTCATCTCATCGACGATATCGAGGGAGACCGACAGATAGCGGTCCCGGTCCTTGTAGCGGCCGATCTTATCCCGCATATTTTCTAGGATAATCTTCAAGCTGGCTAGAGGCGTCTTGAGCTCATGCGAGGCACCTCGCAGGAATTCGACCTTCATCTGCTCCAACTTCAGATTTTCTTGTTTTTGCTGCTCTAGATTGTCGATCACTTCTAGGAGATGGTGATAGAGGTCGTTGATCTGTTGCTTGAGGACGCCGATCTCATCCTGCGAATGAATGGGAAGACTAGCTGTCCGATCCAAGCGCTTCATCCGCTTGGTCATCTGCTTGATCTCAAGGATCGGAGCAGAAATCAGGCGGGCATAGAGATAAGAGGCAAGCAGTGACAGGACAAAGGAAGCCAGAAGACTATAGGGAAGGAAGCCCAAACTGATGTCCCGCGCTTCCTTTTGCGAATCGACAGTTGCTAAGAATTGCAAGGTCAAGTCCTTCCCCTCTTTGGTCTCAATCTTTCGCTCTTCAATGACCAAGGAATTGTTCTGGCTGTTAGGGTTCAGGAGCAAGTCATCCTTGACCTCTAGGGCATTTTGTTTTTCCTTGCCCTTAATTGAGACCTTGATATCATTGGTCTTGGAATAAAGGTCGATGACCGACTCAATGGTTCCTTCTTCCTGACCCTGGAAACTCTTGGCCAGAGCCTGGGATTTCTTCAAAATCGTCTGGCGCTGAGACTCGATATAGGTCGAGGGGAAAATAAAGTAAACCGAAGCATGTAGAAGGATGACTAAGCCACTGAAAAGGGCAAAGGTGATCAGAAAGATCTTGGCAAAGATACTCCGTTTGGTCATGGTCTCTCCAATTTATAGCCGACATTGCGTACCGTTACGATACAGTCCAGCTCTAGTTTTTTTCGTAGTTCCTTGATATAGACATCGATCACCCGGTCAAAAGGAATCTCCTCTGTCTCCTTCCAGACGGCATCGAGGATCTGAGAGCGGGTCCGGGCCTTACCCTCATGCTGGAGCAAGTATTCCAAGATTTCCAACTCCTTGGCATTCATGGAGATGGCTTGCCCAGCCAAGCTGGCTGTGTAGCTCTCAAAATCCACCCGTGCCTCTCCATAGGTGAAGACCCGGGAAGGCTGAAGCTTTTTAAAAATAGCTTCGATACGGACCTTCAAGAGGGACAAGGAGAAGGGTTTTTCCAGGTAGCCGTCCGCCAACTCTCCAAAGGCTGTCAACTTATAGTCCTCGTCATGGAAGGCCGTCAACATGAGGACAGGGACTGAGCTGGTCTTCCGGATGGTCTTGAGGACCTCCAAACCATTGAGGATAGGGAGCTGGATATCCAGCAAGACCAGATCTGGCGCCTCTCTGTGAAAGAGGTCCAGGGCCTCCTGCCCATCACCTGCTTCAAAGACTTCATAACCACATTCCATGAGATAGTCGCTCATCCCTTCGCGAATCAGGACTTCATCTTCTACGATTAGTATCTTCATACACTTTCCTTTTATCTAAGAAACTTCTTCTACCTCCTATTATACCCTATTTCTATTTTAGAAAACAATTTCTTATTCGACATCCACCAAGAGATCTTTTGGTTTCTTATGCAAGAGCCATTGAGAAGAAAGGATGGATACGAGAATCAAGAGGAGGCCGCCAACCAAGACAATCACCAGCAATTGGCTCGGTTGGATGTCCATATGGAGGTCTGTCAGGGTCTTACTGAAGCTTTCTGCCTCAGCTCCACCACCAAGGTTGGCTGCAGAGGATTCTTGAGCCATTTGTTTGGCAATGCCACTGGTTACGTTCTTGAGTACCGTATCTCCGACTGTTTTGGCAAGAAGTCCTGCAACTCCATAGGAGAGGAGGAAGGCTGGGATGGAAATCATGACTAATTCTGCCACGAATTGCCCTGCAATCTGCACCTTGGAGAGTCCCAGAGCTAGCAAGATACCCACTTCTCTGCGACGAGCATTGAGCCACAAGACGAGGAGAAGGGTGAGAAGCAAGCTAGCAAAGATGAGGCTACCGATAAACAAGTAGTCCGCCACTTGGAACATGCTGCTGATCGATTTTTGCAAGGCTGGATAGTTGGAAGAGCTCTTAACCAAGTCAAAGTAATTCCATGGGATATCCAAGGCTTTGATTTTTTCGATCAATTGATCGAAGTCCTGATCCCCTTTGGCAAAGAAGGTCGCATCCTCATAGGTAGCTGTTTGGACGGTATTGCCATAGAGTTTGGCAGCTGTATCTAGGTCAGAGATGAGGGTATCTTCATACAATTCTTGGGCGTAGGTTAGAGGAGCTTGGTTCTTCCCTGAGAACAGACCCTTAATGGTCACTTCGACGGTTTCATTGGCTCCTTTTTCATTGTCAGCATCGTAGAGATTAGACTTGAGACGCACCTTATCGCCTACCTTGAGGCCATTCTTTTTCGCCAAATCTTCGTGCATGAGGATTTGGTTTTTATCCTTGTCTGTCAGATGCTCCCCTTGGACCAGCTTGTAGGCTCCAGAGACAAATTTATCTTCTTTTGAAGAGTCATTGACCCCCGTCACCATCAAGGTATTCTTGAAGTGCTTGGCCCGCTCTGGAGATTGATTTTGCAGGGTTTCTTCGGTCTCAATGATCTCGTGGTCTAGGATATCTGCGATGGCATTGATCCGCTTGATAGAGGAGGTGATTCCCTCTACCTGGCTGATTTTCTCGATATCTTCTCCTCTGAGATTCCCAGCTCCCCGAGGGGTTCCCGGATTCGTCCGTCTGTTGATCTGCATGGAGAAGCTATTGGTGATGGAGCCCAGGCTTTCCGATGAAGCTTGTTGGGTCGCTCCCTTCATAGAGAGTCCGATCAAGCTCAAGGTCCCCATGAGGAGAATGATGGCAAAGAGCAAGAGAGACTTGGGCCATTTCCGTGTGATATAAGCAAAAGCATTGCGCAACATAGCATTCCCTCCTTACTTGCTCTTCTCAACGAGGCTACGGCGACTCAATTCCAAGACCACATCAGAGGCCTCTGCCACTTCCTTACTGTGGGTGACGACAATGACACATTTTTGGCGTTCCTTGGCCAACTTCTTCAAAATGGCAATAATGTCACCTGCTGTCTGTTCGTCAAGGTTTCCTGTCGGCTCATCTGCCAAGATGACAGGTGCTTCTGAAACGAGCGCACGCGCAATAGCCACCCGCTGTTGCTGCCCTCCGGATAGTTGCAGGACATTGCGTTTGATTTGCGTTTCGTCCAATCCCAATTCCAAGAGAATGTCTTTCCCAGCTTGTTTGTTGACCAGGCGGACATTTTCCAGTGGCGTCAAATAGTCAATCAGATTGTAATTCTGAAAGACCAGGGAGACATGGTGCTTGCGGTGATAGCTAGACCCTTTGGTCTGGATATCCTCCCCATCAAAGAGAACCTGCCCCTTCTTTGGATTGTCCAGACCAGCCAAGAGGGATAGGAGGGTTGATTTCCCTGCTCCAGACTGACCGATAATGCTGTAAAAAGTCCCATTTTTGAACTGATAGTTCACGTCTGAGAAGATCTCTTCTTGGTAGCTTTGGTAACTATAGGATACATGTTTGAGTTCTAGCATATATGTCATTTCTCCTTAACTCATTTTTGTTAATATTTCTTTTGGGGTCTTGCGCCAGATCATGCTGGTCGTTACACCGAGCGACAGAAGGATCAAGCACAAGAGGCTAGCATAGGCGATTCCTAAGGAAAGGCCTTGAGGGACTTGGTTGAGCAAGTCTAGGGTCTGCTGTTGACCGGTCTGTCCGACAAACTGCTCTAAGAAACGATGGCTGACCATCCGCCCGATGAGAAAGGCTGGGATCACTGCTAGTAAGGATACCAGCACCACTTCCAAGAGGAACTGTCTAAAAATCCGGCCCTTGCTCTTCCCAATGGATAAGAGCACCCCGATTTCATGGATCCGCTCCCGTGTCCAGAGACTGAGTAAGAGCGATAGAGCACCGGCTCCTGTCACTAGGAGGAAGATCATCATGATCCGCACCAGGCCTTCTAGGGTCTGAGAGGATTCCTTCATCTGGTCAAAGGCCTTGCGATCTTCGACCACGCGTAGCGATTGCCAATCTAGATTCAAGCTTTTGACTTGCTTCAAGAGCGCATCGATTTTCTCAGGATCTTTGACGCCAAAGGTGACCTGGGTCACTTCTTGCTGACTGTGACCAAGAAGCTTGGTCGCATCCTCATAAGAAAGGTAGACTTGATTCTCACTCAAATCAGAGGTCATTCCTGTGAATTTTTCCTGTTTCTTACCCGAAAAGATCCCAACGATTTTAAAGGTTTGCTCTTTGGCAGGAGTCTCTCCCATCTGAAAGCTGGATAAGGTCAAGGAATCTCCGACCTTTAGCTTATTCTTCTTAGCCAACTCTTGGTGAATCAAGATCTGCCCGCGAGCCTTATCGGATAAGTGCTTGCCTTGCACCAGTTGAAAACTGCCACTGCGGAAATCTAGGTGCTGGTCTGTCTTCTGGGTAAAAACAGCGCCTAGCGCTTGCTTAGCTTCCTGACCCAAATCATCCCGCTCTACCGACTGCTGCCCAGTCACCGCTTCTTTACCAAGAATACGAACGGGACTTTCATATTGAGGAACCATGGCTCCCACCCCAGCTAGCTGCTGCACCTTTTTAGCCTCCTTCAGTGCAAAGGGAGTAGCCCCCTGCTTACTGGTCAGGGCAAAGCTGGTCCCAGCCGACTGTTTGATATGGTCCTCCAACCTTTCTCCCACTTGCATCAGTGAAAAACAGAAATACAAGCATGAAAGGATCAGGAGGAGAATCAGAAAGAGAACCAGATTCCTCGTTCTTTTTCGAGAAATATAGGCGATTGCCTGTTGTAAGAGCATGATCTCACCCTCCATTTAAAGGTCCACAGAAATCAAATGTGGACGCTTTCATCATTTATTGCTTTCATTATAGAGGAGAAATGTGAAATGTTTATGAAATAGAAAAAGTTTCCTAGATTTTCTAGGAAACTTTATTCGATTTAAATAATATTCCGTAAAACATACGCCCCACTTGCTTGACTTTATTTTTCAAAGACTCCTCCTTTTTGGATCCTTGAAAAGATCTGATCGGTCAGTCGAACATTCAAGAAGCTCCAAAGAGCAAAACAACCAAAGGTAAAGAGATAAATAGCTGTCAGTAACCGTTCCGGACTACTAAGACTGATATAAACTACTGCCAAATTGAAGAAGACAAGAAAGATGGTTTGAACAGGATTTAAGAGAGCAATGAGGAAACTATTCAGACAGACCTTTCTTGTAGGGTCTTCAAAGAGGCCAATATAAGGGAAGATCAAGGTCATCCCTCCACATAGAAGGACGATAAAGGGAAGCAAGATCCAAATCCCATTCTCACTTAAAAAGGCCGTATTTGAAAAAAGACAGTAATCCAGATAAAGAAGGGCTGATAGTCCTAGGCAAGTCAGCCAAATCACCGTCGCTTGCTTGAAATTAGCGCGAAAGAGACGGAAAAAATGAAAGACGAGATCCGAATCTTCCCCTTTCAACAAGCGGTGCCACATGGTTGCTAAAGCCGTAAGCGATGCACCGATCGTGAGAATCGGAAGGCAGCAAACGATAAACAAGGTGTTCAAGATAATGATGTCTGTCAACCGGGTCAAGGTCTTGACCAAGCGTCCATCCAATGAAAATAATTTTTGCATCTTCTTCTCCTTGTTCTTCATCTCTATTTTCTTCCACTTCCTCCAAGGAAGCACTCAGGGGCTTTAGGCCCCTGAGTAACTTACTTGAATCCATTTAGACTCCTGTTACTTCACTTCTTTTTGGTAACGATCATAGGCATCCTGTTGAATCTTCATAAAGTCATCAATGCCCATCTTCTTCAATGTTGCTTTGTAATCGTCCCAATCCTTTTCGACGCCCCCTTCGACTACCCATTTAGAAGCTTGTTGGGTAACATAGGAGTTGATATCGACATAAATAGAGGACAATTTGTTCAATTCTTCTTGAGAGTAGATGACATTTGGATATGCTGGCAAAGCGTATTGTTTCAATTCTTTGTCCATCTTCAATTTGAGGCCATCACCTTGTGTTTGGTCGATGTCGACATGACTATTGATATCATCTGACACATATTTTGGTCCAAAGTCACGAAGGGAATTGATCCAAGCCCATTCATCGGCTGATTTACCATCTTTTGGAGCCAAGACCTTGTACTTATCGCCATCTTTTTCAGTCGCAATACCAAAGGATCCATAGAAGTTTTGGATGCTGGCATCATCCTTGTAGAATTTATCCAACCATTTGAGCAATTTTGCAGGGTCCTTGCACTTATTCGTGATCAGGATTTCATTTCGTCCATAGTTCAAATGATCTGGGTCAGAAATGACATATTGTTTGCCATCTGGGCCTTTCAATGCTGGGAGAGGAGCATATTCGCTGGCATGTTGGCCAAAGGTTGCATCTGCTGTCCAACCACTTGACACACCGACACGCGCTACACCCTTATCCATCCGTTTGGCAACAGACATGGAGGTATCTTCTGTAAAGAGTTCAGGGTCGATCAAGCCTTTCTTGTAGGCTTCATGCATCGCCGCTATCCCTTGTTTATAACTTTCTTCCGTCCGGAGGTAGACCGGTTTGCCATCTTTGACGGACATTTCATAGGTATTATCTCCACCCAGACGGTTGTTGAATGGCAAGATATAAGAGAAGGTCGGATCAAAGTTACCAGAGCCAAATGGAATTTCATCATTGACATCGCCATTACCATTGGCATCCTTGTCCTTGAAGGCTTGTAAAACAGTCACCAATTCATCATAGGTTTCCGGCATCTTCAAGCCAAGGTTGTCCAACCATTTCTTATTAATAAAGAGTTGGTTACCGACGATTGGCCGCATTGGCAATTTCTTAGGCAGACTGTAAATATGACCATCAGGGTTGGTCACCATGGCTTTTAATTTCGGTTCTTTTTCAAAGGCCTTGTTCAAGTTTGGCATATTATCCTTGATCAAGTCTTCCAATGGAATGAACATGTTTTGGTTCTGAGCAATTTCAGAATCCGTGAAGGCATTGGATCCCAAGAAAGCGTCTGGTAAATCTCCACTGGCAACAAGAACAGATTTCTTATCAGACCAGTCTGCAGCCACCATGGTATCCCATTTGATCTTGATACCCGATTCCTTGGCTGAATCATCTAGAAAACCTTTGTGATAGTCTTCCCCCCAATCCGACCAACGGACGGTCGTGATCTTGAAGGTATTTCCATCATTCTTGTCAGTGCTTGATTTATTTGTGGAAGCTCCACAAGCCGTCAAGCCAGCTAAAGCAGCTGCTCCAAGGAGCAAATAGGCAAATTTCCTGTTTTTCATGATCTTCTCCTATTCTTTCAAGGCCCCTATCATGACACCTTGATTAAAGTATTTTTGGACGAATGGATACAGCATCATAATCGGTGCTGTTGAGATAACGATGGCTGCATATTTCATCATATCAGCCTTAATACGGAGGTCAGAAGCTACCTCCCCTGTTGCTTGCGATTGCAACATTTGATTACTAATTAAGAGACGGCGCAGGATCAATTGCAGGGGTTGAAGATTTTCATTGGTCAAATAAATCAAGGCATTGAACCAAGAATTCCAGATCCCTACTGCTGTCCAAAGTCCAATAACGGCAATAATAGCCTTGGACAAGGGGAGCACGATCTTTCTAAAGTAATAAATGGTTCCGCACCCATCGATCTGGGCGGCTTCCCACATCCCTTCTGGAATACTATTGTTAAAGAAAGTCCGAGCTACAACGATATTGTAAGGAGATACTGCAAACGGTACAACCATTACCCAGAAGGTGTCGACCAATCCCATTTGTTTCACTGTCAAATAAATGGGAATCAAGCCCCCAGAGACAAACATGGGAACGATAAAGAAGACACTGACCCATTTCTTAGCAAAGAGGTCCTTTCGCGACAAGGCGTAACCGGCCGGGATATTAATGACCAGAGCAACGATGGTTCCTACAACCGTGTAGAGGATGGTATTGAGATAGCTCTTTAGAAACAAAGGCTGCTCAATCAAGCGTTGATAGCCATCTAGTCGCCATTCCCTCGGGATAAACCAAACCTTACCAGTTGCCACATCAGACGGATTACTGAAGGAGGCAATAATGACAAACCACAAAGGGTAGACAATCAACAGAATCAAGCAAATCGCTAGACCATAGATAAAAATATCAAAGAGAATTTCTGACTTGGTCTTTCTCGCATGTTGAAACAATTTCACAATTTCTCCTCCTTTCTAGAACAATCCCGTCTTGGTATAGCGTTTCGCAAACCAGTTAACCGACAGTAAGATGATCAAGTTGACCAAGGTATTAAAGAGACCGATCGCTGTCGAGTAACTATATTGGAAATTAATCATCCCCACTTTATACACATAGGTCGAAATGATTTCACTTCCTGCTAGATTGAGTGGATTTTGCAAGAGCAAGACCTTTTCAAAACCAACACTGAGTAGGCTTCCTGCTCTGAGAATCAGGAGAATCATGGCCGTTGGTAAAAGTAAGGGTAAGTCAATATGACGGATCTTTTGCAATCGACTCGCCCCGTCCATGGTCGCTGCTTCATAAAAGGTCGGATCAATGGCCGATAGCGCGGCTAGATAGATGATACTATCCCAACCGATATGTTGCCAGACATCACTCCAGACATAGACACCCGCAAAGCTACCCGGTTTGGATAAGAGAGCGGGCATCTTTAAGCCGACAAGTTTGAGGACATTGGCTAACAATCCACTACTTGGAGAGAGAAAAAGAATAATCATCCCACACATAACCATAGTCGAAATAAAATGAGGCAAATAAGTCGTTACTTGAAATATTTTTTTGAACTTGCCCACACGAATCTGGTTGCAAATGATGGCTAGAACAATCGGCAAGGGAAAACCAACCAGAATACTGTAAATAGAAATTTTCAAGGTATTCTTCATGGTTGTCGCAAATTGGAAGGATGAGAAGAACTGGTTAAAATACTTAAGACCAGCCCAAGGACTTCCATATATCCCAGTAGCGGGAGAGTAATCTTTAAAAGCGATGACTAGACCCGCCATAGGGATATAGGCAAATAAAATCAATAAAATAATCGATGGCAGGAGCAGCACATATAAAGGAATATTTTTCTTAAATTTGCTCTGCTTCGCATTTACTTCGCTTTTCATAAGGCCCTCCTTTTCTTTCTCCTCTATTTTATAGGAATCCTTTCCATCTTTATAGAACTTTTTCGTGCATCTTCATTCACTTTTCCGTTTTCTCCACACAAAAACATGCACTTTCCCGATTTTTTTTACTTTAATATCGGTTTTGTTCATGAATCCGTTTTCAAATAGTGCTATAATATATGTGAGGTGCTCATTATGAAAGCTATTCACAGAAGTACACGAGATCACTCGATTCAATTTTTCTCGCGCCTACTCTTTCTCCTCTTAGTCGTCAATACCTTGATCAACCTTTTGATAGGTGGGATTAGCCGAAATTTTATTAAACACCAAAATATGCTCCATTTAGAGGACTCGATTCATATCTATGCGGATTCCTTAAATACAGAGCTTCACTCCGTTGAGCGTTTTATGTACAGTACTATTAGTCACAATGACTATTTGACAGAGCTCAATAGCCCACTTGATTTCACGGATTTTCATGAAAATCTAAAAAAATTGCGGATCGATTTTACGGAGTTTCAGTACCAGATGGATAGCCCCATTACCTTTTTCATAGAGACAAGAGATATCCCCCATTTTTTCAATGCCTCCAGTCTTCAACTGCCCTACCTGGACTACGTACAATTGAAAGATCATCTTAAAACCTATGACAAAGAAACAGACAAGACTAATCAAAAATGGCAACGAATCAGCCTGAACCAGCATGATTATCTCTTGAAATCTCTCCATTACAAGGGCAAGGCTATCTATGCCATCATTTCTACCCAGGATATTTTAAAACCCTTGCAAAAGCTCAATATTGGGAAAAAAGGGCGCTTATCCATCGATCGCCCCAACCAGATCCATGCTACAGATTCCGTCATTCAAGCCGATAGCAATCAAACCCACCTGCCTTTTGATCTGTATGTGACGGTCGATTACGGGGACGTTTTCCGTACAAATATCGTACTGGAAACCCTTCTCTCCTTGGTCCCTTTGATCATCGCCGTTCTCTCCACCATTCTGATCCTTTATATTCGTCAACGGATGATCCAACCGATGAAACGACTCACCCAACGCCTTTCTCAGCTAGATGCTGCTTCTACCAAGCTAGATGTAATCGAAGACCAAGGGATCTTAGAGATCGATCAGGCCAATCACAAGCTCAATCAGGTTCTGATCCATATGAAAGACCTCCAAATTCGAGCCTACCACGCGCAACTCAATCTCAAAAAAGTCGAACTCAATTACCTCAAAAATCAAGTTCGACCCCATTTTTACCTCAACATGCTTTCCATGATTCACAGCATGCTCCAAACCAAGGACTATAAGGAAATCGAGGAGTTGACCAAGGTGACTTCCAACTACTTGCGCCACCTCTTTCAAGCCAATCAAGATTTCAATCGCTTAGCAGATGAAATCCAACATATCCGAAATTACCTAGAAATCCAGAAAATCCGCTATGGGGACAGCATCCACTTTGACCTGGACTGGGATCCTGGTCTGAAAGATGCGGCCATTCCACCCCTGCTTCTACAAACCTTTGTGGAAAATGCCATCAAACACGGCTTTTCTTTCCAAGATTCCTTCCACATCCAGCTTTCCATTCATAAAGAAGCAAACCAACAGCTTGCCATTTCCCTCCAGGATAATGGTCCTGGTTTTAGCTCCGTTATTTTACAAGATCTAGCAGAGAAAAAATCCTTAGTCACTGAAGATGGCCACCACATTGGTTTGACCAATGCACGGGAGCGACTAGATCTCCTCTATCCAGATCACTACACCCTTCAATTTTCAAATGGATCCCAAGGAGGGGCCCGCATCCAACTGAGCCTTCCTTATGAACCCTACAAAGGAGACACACATGAATATCCTACTCGTTGACGATGATCGTTTTATCATTAAAGCCCTACAGGAAACCATCCATTGGGAAGCCTTGGGCATTGAGCAGGTATATACCGCCTCCAGTCTGAGCCAAGCCCAAGCCATCATTCAAAGCCACCCGATTGCCCTCATGATCAGTGATATCGAGATGCCACAAGGCAGTGGGCTAGATCTCCTAGCCTGGGTCCGGTCAGAAAAATATGACATTCAAACGATCTTCCTTACCAATTATGCTGATTTCAATTATGCCCAAAAAGCCATTGAACTCCAAAGTTTTGAATACTACCTCAAACCGATTGACCCCGACCGCTTAGAATTTATCATTCAAAAAGCCCTCAATAAGATCAAGCGCCACAATAATGCGGCCCAATTAGCCCAGCAAGGACAAAAAGAAGCTGAATTTTGGCATGACTACTTGCGAAAACCGCGTCCATCTCAAGCAGAACAGCTTTTTCAAGAAGGGACAAAACGGGGCTATAGCCCCAAACCACATGAAGACTACCTCTTAGTCCTCATCACTCTCCACTTAGTTGAAGAAGACTTTCACCCCAGCGTCCCTTCTTGGCGCTTGCAACTCCGCCATTGTATCAAGGAGCTCTCCCTAGATTTCCCTGTCCACTACTGCGCCCTCAGTAAAATCGAAAGCCAGACCGATCGCTACCTCTGCCTTTTCAAAAAGAATCAGACTACAGAGTGTGCAAACTTCCTAAAGGCTATCCAGCAGAAGATCCAGCAAGACTTAGACCGATCCTCTATCCTTCTCTATTCAGATGCTATTTCCCTTGAGACGCTCTTGATGAAGGCTCTGCAACTCTGCCAATACAGTGAAGAACAAGTCTTCCATTGGGACAGTATCCACTCCTATGCTTCTTTGGGTCCAGCACTTCAAAAGCCTGCTCATCGGACATCGCTCACTTTTACAAATCAACTAGAGACAGAACAGCTCCTCCAAATTATCCATAGCTTAGAGACTCAAGATCGCATCCCGTTCTCAGCTCTGAGTGAACTCCAGCTAGACTGGACCCAGCAAATTGGGATTTATCTGGATAAGAACGGCATTCTCGCCCACAAGTTATTTCAAAACAAACACCATCAATTTCTATTCGAACGGCGGTTTCATGCCATCGAAGCTTTTGAAGCCTATATTGGGGATTACTGGAGCTCTGCTCGCCATTATGTGATCGATCTAGAACACCAATCCAATCTCATCCAGCGGATCACTGACTACATCGATCACCATTACAAGGAGGATATCAGTCGCACCAAGTTGGCCGAAATGGTTTTTCTTAGTCCAGATCATCTAGCACGGATGTTTAAGCGCGATACCGGCGAAACCCTGGTGAAATACATCACTGATAAACGGATGGCTGCCGCAAAAGAAATGCTATCGCAAAGTGATACCCCCATTTACCAAGTCGCCCTCCAAGTAGGCTATGACAACTACTCCTACTTTACAAAGGCTTTTAAACAAAAGGTCGGCCTCTCCCCAGGAGATTACCGCAAACAATGCCAAGAAGCCTTTTAAAACAAGAAAAAAACCTTTGAAAAAGAATTTCTTTTCAAAGGTTTTATTTTCTTTTCTTTCTGATTTCTTTTTCAATCGCACTAGCAATCTTCTCCACCATATAGGCTGTTTGGAGTTTGCGCAAGATCAAGAGGGCCCAAAAGAATGCAAAGAACATCTGACCCGCCATGGTCGCTTCATTGAAAAAATAAGTCTCCATAGCAGTAAAGACTGCTATCACTGCAAATTGTTTTCTATTCATAAAATTATTTTACCATGATTCAGTAAAAAATTCATGTATTAATCGTCTTGCAGGGTGATTTTATCGGATAAAAAGTGAAATTCCTCAGGGATGACACTTTCCTCTTCTTCTACCACTTCCGCTTTTTGACCACGCGCCTTAGCCGAAAACTCTGCCCGTATTTGGGTCCATTCTTCCATCGAAACCGCTAAAATCTCTGGCGAGAAGCCAGCAGCATTGCTGAGGATATTTCCAAACATGGTATTGAGGTTGTCCCGCTTCATGGTCTGTTCAGCATTAAAGGCAGACTCAAAGGCTAAAATAGCGTGATTTTCATTGGCAGCGACCGGCTGAGATCCGATTAAGAGGGCCTTATCCGCACCTGCCAAGCTCTCGATGATTTCCCCCCAAGCGTTCTGAAGACGGATCAAGTTGGTCCGTGCCAACTCTGGGTTTTCGACCGCCTCTTGTAAAATCGTGTTGACCTTGTTTCGATCTGCACGGTAGCCCTTGCTCGACTTGGTTGGACGAGTTACTGCCGGTTTTGAAGCAGGAAGACTGCTACCTGATTGCGCTAACTGTTGCTTGAGTTGAGCGACTTCCTTCTTCAAGTCTTCCAGCTGAGCTAGCACATTGGAAGGAACCTCCACAGCTGCTGAGTTAGAAACTTGGCCCGTGCTTTCAGCCAATTTAATGGTCATCATTTCAGTGTAAATGCGCGGTTGCAGACTATTTTTGATATCCGCTAGACTGGTCGTCGCCTGGTCAATCAGGGCAAAAAGACGGGCTTGATCGGCTTCGAGATTCGCCGCAAACAAGTCACTATTGTGGGTATTTTCTCCACCTGTCTGGACAATCAAGAGATCTCTCAGGTATTGAAGTAAGTCCGTGACAAAGCGGGCCATATTCTTCCCATTATCAAAGATAATCGCCAGCTGATCCAGCGCCGCTGTCGCATCATGAGCCAGGATGGCAGCCACGTACTGATCGAGCGCAGCTAGACTGATGGAGCCCGTAATCTCTTCAGCTATTGCTGTCGTTAACTCACTACCCGCAGTCAGACTCAGGGCTTGGTCCAAAATGGACAAGGCATCCCGCATCCCCCCTTCAGCGCGCCGGGCGATGATCTGCACAGCATCTGCTTCATAGGCAATCCCTTCAGTAGCTAGGATATTTTCCAAGTGTTGGACAATATCTGGCAGTTTGATGGATTTGAATTCAAAGCGTTGCACCCGTGACAGGATGGTGGCTGGAATCTTGTGTAACTCGGTTGTAGCGAGGATAAAGACCACGTTTTCCGTTGGCTCTTCTAAGGTCTTCAACAAGGCATTAAAGGCCCCTGTTGAGAGCATATGGACCTCATCGATAATGTAGACTTTGTGCTTGGCTAGACTTGGAGCATAGGTCGACTTGTCGCGAATATCGCGAATTTCATCGACCCCATTGTTAGAGGCTGCATCGATCTCGATAACATCTTCCAGGCTCCCATTGGTAATGGATTCACAGATATAGCAGTCGTTACACGGCTCCCCATTGACTTGATTAGGACAGTTCATAGCCTTAGCAAAGATCTTGGCCACACTGGTTTTCCCAGTACCACGAGGACCCGAAAAGAGATAGGCATGGCTGATCTTGTCCTGCTCGACGGCCTGTCTCAATGTCCGTGCCACCACTTGCTGGCCGACCAATTGGCCAAAAGTCTGGCTACGGTATTTCCGATATAAAGCTTGATACATTAGTTCTTAACTCCAAACATCTTAAAGTCCCAGTTTGTCTTTTCGATCAATATGGTGACAAACTTTTCCAAATACTCTTGATCCAGCTGATCGTAGTCAGAGACACATTCTGAGTCCAGATCTAAAACCCCAAGGAGCTGACCGTCCTTAACCATAGGCACCACAATCTCACTCATGGCTCGACTATCACAGGAAATATAGTTGGCATGTTGGCGGACATCATCGACAATCATGGTTTTCTGCTCTTGAGCTGCTTCTCCACAGACACCCTTTCCGAGAGCGATATGGACACAAGAAACACCTCCCTGAAAAGGTCCCAAGATCAATTCCGTTTGGTCATACAAATAAAAACCCGCAAAGACCGAACGAGGCAGGGCTTGATTTAAGAGAGCACTGGCATTGGACAGATTAGCCAAGGCATTGGTTTCTCCCATTAAGAGAGCATCTAATTGAGCCAGCAAGAGCTGGTATTGTGATTCTTTTTCCGAATGTTTCATACCTTCCATTATACCAAATCTTTGCCCAAAAATTAAGCTTCAAACAGCGAAAGAAAAGAGAGTGGGACAGAAATCGGTAATTCGTTAGAATTCGATTTCGTTGTCCCACCTCCGCACAATTGAGTAGGGCTGTAAAAGCTGATGAATTCAGCGTAGTAGAGCCCACTCAACCACTGCGTCTTGCTCGACAATCCAAAAATAATTGAGAGGCTAGGACTTTTGTCCCAGCCTCCATTATCTATTCATGCCGCCGATTGAAGTGAAAGACTTCAAAATATTGAATGGCCCGATAGATTAAAAAGATGGTCAAGATGATGGCCACCAGCCAAATCGTCTTTAGTCCATAAAACTGGATCAAGTAGGTCGAAAAGATGGCCCCACAGATGAAACTCCCGATCAGGCAGGTCATAAAGATGGCTTCCCAGAGGAATTTCATCTCCCTGTCTCTAACAAAATTTCCATAAGCTACCATGGTTTTCTTGAGATTTCCGGTCATAAAAGAGTGGTTGTAGGCATAGCTACCTACTTCTCCAAATGAGGTCGCTACGATTCCCAAACTCAGTCCAAAAAAAGGCACGATGAAGACATTTTTTACCGATGCTGGCAAAAATCCCGTCACCAAAGTTGTGAGGATATAGGGCACTAGGGTACTCAAGCGCCAGACTGAATTATCAATCAAGCGACGCAAGACCGTCATTAAAAAGATCCCCAGCATAAAGGCCAGCATCGTGGCTAACTTCACTTCTACATCTGAGATCTGCTGGCCGATCAAACCAACCGATAGAAAGACCACATTTCCCGTCTGGCCTGCCGCCAAGGTCCCACCCCGACAAATAAAGGTATAAGCATCTGAAAAACCAGCACACATGGTCAATAAACAAGCGAACGCCTTAGTCCGCGAATGAAACTCCCTTTTCATTTTCATTCTCCTTAGGAAAAAGAGGGAGTGGTAGAAAATATTTAAATAAACATTTCCCATACCACCCCCACAAAGTTGATCGAGAACTCTTCTGAGTCTTTTAGCGAATGAAGAGTCTCACCAACTACTGAGACATTCCGTAATTCCAACTATTGTTATAGGATTGGAGAGCGATTGCCCTCTTGCTCCCTATCTTTATTTTCCTTCACGCGCTTCGTTGAGGATTTTTTCAATCTTGGTTGTGATCAAGTCAATCGCAACTGTGTTGGTCACGCCCTCAGGAATGATCACGTCCGCATAACGCTTGGTTGGCTCGATGAACTGGTGGTACATCGGTTTTACTACACCAAGGTATTGCTCAATGACACTATCCAGACTCCGGCCACGCTCCTCCATATCGCGCTTGATCCGGCGAATGATCCGCACATCATCATCCGTATCAACGAAAATCTTGATGTCCATCAGGTCCCGAAGGCGCTTGTCTTCAAGAACTAAGATCCCTTCCACGATGAAGACATCCTGTGGTTCCTGACGATAGGTCTTGCTGCTGCGCGTATGTTCCGCATAGTCATAGGTTGGGATATCCACTGGACGACCTGCCAAGAGTTCATTGATCTGCGCAATCATCAAGTCCGTATCAAAGGCAAAAGGATGGTCATAGTTGGTCTTGATCCGCTCCTCAAAGGTCAAATGACTCTGGTCCTTGTAATAAGAATCATGCTCAATCATGGCAATCTTTTCATTCGGGAAATTAGCCAAAATGGCACGAGACACACTGGTCTTTCCACCACCAGAACCACCAGTAACACCAATAATAATAGGTCTATTTTGCATTTTCTACTCCATTACCTGTAGTCGTCTGAGAAGAAATAGACATCTCAGACACATCTTATCCATTTTACCATATTTTTGCCTAGACATGAATAGTTTTTCAATAAGAAGTTTGGAAACAAAAAGGACCTTCCGGTCCTTTGATTATTTAGATAAACTAGTTCTTTAGAAAAAAAGCCAAGTGATCTTGCATAGAAATAAAAATGAGTTCTAATTTTTTAAATGAATCAAGAATATACTGAAACTTTCCGCCGTGAGAAAAGTGCTAGAAACAGTGATGTTTCTAGCACTCGGGAGTTTTGAAACCTTAGGTTCAAAACTAAGTCATGGAACTTCTTCGAAGTTCGCTGACGTCCGTCCTCACCTAAGGAAAGTTTCTAAGATGACTTTGTCTTCAATCTAAAAGGACCTTGCGGTCCTTTCATTATTTCACTTTTTCTAATTTAGCAGCAAATTCATTACCACCACGTAAGACGAGTATATTTTTTCCACCGTTGACAGGTACGAAACAATAATTTGAATTAGCTTGTATATAGACTTCCTTAGCACTCTTCACTTGATAGCCTTGTGATTTCACCGCTTCTTGAATTACGTCAAATGTGTGTTCGATCTCTTCTTTAGAAGTCGTATCTCCATCATACTTTTCTGAATCAGCTAGAGAATAGAATGCGTAAGCCTTGCTATCGGAATACTTATCACTAATAATTCCGTGATCTGAAATCTGAACAGTTGTATTATCTCCTTCTGTCACATTCTTCCATTTTCCAACCATGGCCTTTGGTGTTTCAACCTTGTGATAGACCAAATTATCTTCAAAGTTTCCTTCGTATGATTTATAAGTTTTCAAGTCGAATAAATCATTTCTTAAAATAATATTGCTTCCATCTTTTTGGAGCAAGTTATAGCGTGTGTTCCCACCAGACTTAATCACAACTATTTCTGTCGTCTTCAGGTTAAATTTCTTATCGACATCCGCAAGTGAATGCAAGTCTGTTGCATTTAACAAAGAAAGTGCTGTATTAAATTCTTTTTTCGCTTCATTGCCCTTGAGAACCTTTTTGATGGTCTCACCACCATTAACTCTTTGTTTCTTTCCACTTAGTTCATAAGTGACCGGACTAGAATCCGTATTTCTCAACCAAACACCATCTAGACTTGGTCCACCTGAAAAGAAAAAGAACCAAGCAAGAGCAATTACTGCGACAAGTCCCGCAAATGCGGCCCCAATTTGGGCTTGTTTATTGAAAGTATATGTCAATTTTTTCGGTCTTGGCACAGGTTGCAAGGTTTTCGCAGATGGTTGTGGTTGGACAAAACCCGTCTGCTCTTGTGAAAGAGGTGCACTAGGTGCAACAGGTGCTTCTTGAGCAGGAACCTGCGCTTCAGTTATTGGTGTCGGTGTTTCTTTTCGCTCTACGACAAACTCCCCTTTTTCACGCGCTTCTTGAAATTCTTGCATACTTGGCTTACGACCATTGATCGCTTCAAAGTATTCAACCCAATCATTTTGATTCATCATATCCCCCTTATTGATTCATCATAAAAACTAACCATATTATACCACAAATTCATGGTCCATTTCGTGATTTTCAGAAAATAAAAGAAAAGGACCTTTTGGTCCATCTGATTTATTTCACTTTTTCCAATTTTTCGAATAGATGATAGCCCTCTGTGAAAACAAGGACTGTCTTCCCTCCATTTACAGGGACATAATAAAAATCAGATCCTAGTTGCTTGTACACGTCTTTCATACTAGTTAGCTGGTAATCTTGGGAATCCACCGCATCTTGAAGATCCTCAAAGACCTCATTCACTTTGTCAGCTGACTTTTCTTGATCAAACTTACTGGAAGGCATTTTTTGAAGCTCTTCTAGGGTATAAAAAGCCGTACCTTCGCTACTATCAAATTCACTATAAGTCAGAATACCACGATCATTTAATTCAAGATAATTGGTTTCGTCATCGTAAGAACGCTCAATTTTCCATTTTCCAAGGAGCACTTTTGGAATTTCAGTCTTATGAAAAACAGCATTCTTCTTAAAGCTCTCTGAATGATCACTATAGGTAACCAAATCCATCAAGTCATTGGCTAAAATCACATTGGTCCCATTGCTTTGGAGTAGATTATAAACAAGCCCATGCTCGTCTTTAATGATGACAACTTCCCTCGTGTGGAGGTCAAATTTTCTATCAACATCAGCTAAGGTCTTCAGCTTGGAGTAGTTTAACTGGTTTAAAGCTTTCTGAAACTCTTGACTCGCTTCCTTCCCCTTATAAACTTTTTCAATCTTATACTTACCATTCGATCGTGGCTCTTCTTGATTTAATTCATAAACGACTGCTGTTGAATCAGCAGGTCCAATCCAGATTCCTTCCAAACTTGGAGTCGGTTGGAAGAAAAAGAAGTAAGCCAGTACAATAAAGGCTAGTATTCCTACACCTGATAAAGCCCATTTTGTTTGCTTATTCCATTTCACATTAAGGCGTTTGAAAGCTGGAGCCTCAGGCCTTGACTCAACTTGTAACGACATTTGAACCTTCTCATTTTTCTCTGGTGAGGCTCCTGCTGATGGAACTGGTGCTTCAGGAACGGTCTCTTTTCGTTCCACTACAAACTCACCATTTGCTCGCGCATCTTGAAACTCTTGTAAACTCGGCTTCCGGTTATGGAGTGCTTCAAAATAGTCAACCCAATCTTTTTGATTCATCTATTCCTCCTAATCGATAACTGTTTTCAAACTGATCCTATTATACCATACATGGCAGATCCCTCACTCATTTTCAGAAAATAAAAGAAAAAGTCCAAGCAATTTTCTACTTGGACTTTCTTCCTTATTTCAAAACTTTTTGTGTCTTAGCGTAGTTAGCTTCAACAGCGTCTTTTTCAGCCTTCCACCAGTCTTGGTGGTCTGTATACCACTTGATAGTGTCTTCCAAACCTGCTTCGAAGTTTGTGAATTGTGGTTCCCAACCAAGTTCTTCACGTAATTTTGTTGAATCGATGGCGTAACGCAAATCATGACCAGCACGGTCTGTTACACGGTCGTAGGCATCTTTTGGTTGACCCATTTTTTCAAGGATCAGTTCAAGCACTTCCTTGTTGTTCTTTTCACCATCAGCACCGATCAAGTAAGTTTCACCGATACGGCCCTTGGTAAGAATGGCCCAAACACCAGTTGAGTGGTCGTTGGTGTGGATCCAGTCACGGACGTTCTTCCCTTCACCATAAAGTTTTGGTTTGATACCAGACAAGATATTGGTGATTTGACGTGGGATGAATTTTTCGATGTGTTGGTATGGTCCATAGTTGTTTGAGCAGTTTGAAATCGTTGCTTTGACACCAAATGAACGTACCCAAGCTTTCACAATCAAGTCTGAAGCAGCCTTAGTTGATGAATAAGGTGATGATGGGTTGTATTTGGTTTCAGCAGTGAATTTTTCACCAGGACCTTCCCCATGTCCAGGAAGATCTTCGCGCAATGGAAGGTCTCCATACACTTCGTCTGTTGACACGTGGTGGAAACGAATGTCGTATTTACGAGCCGCTTCCAAGAGTGTATAAGTTCCAACAAAGTTTGTGTAGATAAATGGAGATGGATCTTTGAGGGAGTTATCATTGTGGCTTTCAGCCGCATAGTGAACAATCGCATCAGCCTTGGCAGCCAATTTGTCAACTAATTCAGCATCAGCGATGTCTCCCACCACCAACTCGACACGATCTCCAAGAATTTCTTCGATATTGGCACGGTTACCAGCGTAAGTGAGTTTGTCAAGGACAGTCACATGCACGTCTGGATGGTTGTTGTAGACATAGTGGACGAAGTTTGAACCGATGAAACCAGCTCCACCGGTTACGATGATATGTTTATATTCTGACATTTTTTCTCCAAATAATTGTTTTTTCTTAATCGTTCCTTAAGTCAATCTTTTTTTAGCTTTCCTTAGGTGAGTACGGAAGTTAGGTGAAATTATCCAGTGGATGATTTCAGCAATCCAGGAAGTTCCATGACTAAATTAAGATACAAAGGGCGTTTGCGGATAAAGTCAAAATAGGAAGTTTGACGCAGAATTTTTCGATTCTAGGAAAACTTATCTTTTTGACACAATCCGTAGCCCGTGTTCAATTAGTTTTGAGCCTAATGTCTCAAAACTTCCGAGCACCTGAAACAAAAATAGTTCAGGTGCTTTTCTCACGGCGGAAAGCTAAGTATATAACTCGCTTCGCTCGTTTATAGCAAAGCTAAAAACTATAGAATGCTTTCTTTGATTGTTTAAAGAGCTATTCTTACAAATCTTCTGCTTTTAGGGGTTTGACGTCTTTGAGCAGTGGGTGGTTCTTGTCTGCTTCTGAGACTTCTGCTTCTGCCAAGTTTTCCCATTGGATGTCTAGGCTTGGGTCTGCGTAGTTGACAAAAGCATATTTTGGTTTGAGTTCCAATGCCCAGTAATCATTGACTAAGTATGTATAAGCAACTTTATCTGTCAAAACTTGGAACCCATTGGCTACACCACGAGGGACGAAGATGCCTTTTGAAGCATCGATCACAGTTTGGTAGGTGTTCCCAAAGCTATCGCCTTCACGAAGGTCTACCCAAGTTCCAAGAACCTTGCCTTCATCTGCTACAGAGATGTACTTGTCCCAAGGCTCTGCATGCAAGCCACGCAAAACATTTTTACGAGAGAATGAAATATTGTTTTGCAACTTGCCTTCCGCAAAGAAGCTTTCAGGGAAGCCAAGAGGAAGCATTTTTTCTTTTTGGAAGTTTTCTTTAAACCAACCACGGTTGTCCCCGCGCACTGGAATATCAAACTCCATCAAGCCTGGGATGGCTTCAATTTTGCGAGCTGCTAATTCTTTTTCGAAAAATTGTTCTGTCATTAAGCTTCTCCAATCAAACGGAGCAAGTATTGTCCGTATTCGTTTTTCTTCAGTGATTGCGCTAATTCATGGACTTGTTCTTTGGTGATATAACCCATGCGATAGGCGATTTCCTCAAGGTTAGCCACTTGGACATTTTGCAAGCGTTGAACAGTTTCGATATATTGAGAAGCTTGCAAGAGGCTTTCGTGAGTTCCAGTATCCAACCAGGCAAAACCACGACCCATGAGCTCAACAGAGAGATCTCCACGCTCCAAATAGGCCTTGTTAACATCTGTGATTTCAAGCTCCCCACGAGGACTTGGTTTGATGTTTTTGGCAATTTCTACCACATCATTGTCATAGAAGTAAAGTCCTGTCACTGCAAAGTTCGATTTTGGATGTTCTGGTTTTTCTTCGATAGAGATAGCATTCATATCCGCGTCAAACTCTACCACACCAAAGCGTTCTGGATCTTTGACTTGGTAACCAAAGACAGTCGCTCCTTTTTCTTTCGCTTCTGCCCGTTGCAACATCTTGGTTAAGCCGTTTCCGTGGAAGATATTGTCCCCAAGGATGAGGGCAACATGATCGTCACCGATAAATTCTTCCCCGATGATGAAGGCTTGCGCCAAACCATCTGGACTTGGTTGCTCTGCATAAGAGAGAGAAATTCCTAGCTCAGAGCCATCTCCAAGAAGCTCTTCAAAACGAGGAAGGTCTTGAGGAGTCGAGATGATCAGGATATCTTTGATCCCAGCCAACATAAGGGTTGACAGCGGATAGTAGATCATTGGTTTGTCATAAATGGGCATCAATTGTTTAGAAGCCGCACGTGTCAATGGATACAAGCGAGTTCCTGAGCCCCCTGCTAAAATAATACCTTTCATAATGGTAGGCCTTTCTACGTAGTCATTACCCTTATTTTATCATGTTTATATAAAAAAGTCACCTTGCATTTGTGTTACAAGGTGATGACAGAAGATGAGTGTTGTAGAATTTTTAGCATTGGTTTTACTCATGATTCAAATAGATTACTGCTCCTTGACTGAGCCGTCTGAAAACCTTACCTTTACTCCCGATTTGGTCGTGCCTCTCCTAGAATCCATAAAGCTCTGAAATTCTTCATCTTCATTATGATAGACCCCTATCTTAATTTTTTTCGCATCTTTATCATAAGCTAGCACATGTTCCTTGGAACTCCCATCAGAAAATGTGAATTTTACATCTGCTCCCCATGCATCTGACGGAATGGAGCTATACGAAGGATTTAGAATCTCAATTTCCTCAATTCCCTTGTAAGAATGCTTCAAGGTCTTTACAAGGCTGACTTCATACTCTCTATTGCGTCTCTTCTCCTCCATTTTTTTGTTCATATGAAACAAAAATATCCCAACTACCATAAGGAGAGCCAAGGCGATGACACTCATCATCCTTTTGCTTTTCTTTTTAAACTTGATTTTTACCATAAGACGATACTCCTTACTAATGAAAATTCCTTTGAGCTGTATCTGACTATCTTTTTTCTCAAAGACAATAACAGCAATCAAAAAGAGAGCTTGTCATGACGCTCTCCTTTTCAGTTCCTTATCCCAAAGCGACGTCGAGGATCATCATAATGACAAAGCCAACCATAAGACCGAGGGTCGCAACATCTGTGTTGCCATTGGTCTGGGAGTCTGGGATCAACTCTTCGACCACCACGAAGATCATCGCACCTGCCGCAAAAGAGAGGGCGTAAGGCAGGATAGCCGTCATGGACAGGACTGCCACAGCTCCTAGCAGGGCTCCTACTGGCTCAACGATGGCGGACATAGATCCCCAATAAAAGGCGTTGAGACGGGATTTCCCATCCGTTCGAATCGGAATCGAAAGGGCAGCCCCTTCAGGGATATTTTGCAAGCCGATCCCAATAGCTAGGCCAACCGCACCAATAAAGGCTTCTGGACTTGGATTGCTCGCCAGAGCCCCAAAGGCCACCCCGACTGCTAAGCCTTCTGGGAAATTGTGGATGGTAATGGCGAGAAAGAGGAGGGTTGTTTTAGACAACTTCTTCTCCCGCGGCGTATGGATGCTCTCAGCCTCCTCAATCTCCTTCGTCATATGAAGGTGAGGAACGATAGCATCGATCAGGCGGAGGAAAAAACCTCCAGCTAGAAAACCGATAGCAGCCGGAAACCAAGCCAGGCTCCCATATGATTTTTCCGCATACTCAATCGAGGGTTACAAGAGCGACCAAAACGAAGCCGCAATCATGACCCCTGCCGCAAATCCCATCATGATGTCCAGTAATTTGCGACTAATATGCTTGAAGAAAAAGACGATGGCTGACCCGACAATGGTACAGCCCCATGTAAATAATCCTGCGATTAAGGCCTGCAAGACCACGGATTGCGATTGAGACCAATTCATAACAACTCCCATTTTCTTGTTGATTCACTTGTTCTATTCTACTATTTTTATCCGAATGAAGGAAGGTCTTTCGAAAAAAAGAGAGTGGGATAGAAATCGGTAATTCGTTAGAATTCGATTTCGTCGTCCCACCTCCGCAAAGTTGAGTAGGGCTGTAAAAGCTGATGAAATCAGCGTAGTAGAGCCCACTCAACCACTGCGTCTTGCTCGACAATCCAAAGACAATTGAGAGGCTAGGA
>JAGZVW010000013.1:0-42658 GCA_018379295.1 Streptococcus parasanguinis
CTCTTCGTCTTCTATCTGGAGCATTTTTTGATGGACTTTTCTCGCGCTTATTAGTAAGGCTATCGTGACCATAAACACGATAAGAAACAAAAGTATTGAACCCCAAAGGAGTCCTTCTTTACTAAAGAAGGATTGGATTTCAAGGGGTTTTTCGGATCCGAACATGCCTGTCAAAAAACCAATGACTCCTCCAATCAAGCCGGAAACTGTAATGATTCCGACATTTCTCCAAAACCGGTAACGAGCGGATCGTTCTTGTTGTTGCTTTTTCATATTATTCTTCTCCCTCTACTAGACTAAAGACATTCTCCACTGGTTCATTGAAGATCTGGGCAATGGTCATGGCGATAATGACAGAAGGTGTATACTCACCACGTTCCAAGAGACTGATGGACTGGCGCGAGACCCCTGCTAGCTTGGCTAGCTCGGATTGGTTGAGTCCATCACGCGCCCTCAGCTCTTTCAATCGATTTTTTAAAATCATGGCATCAGCCCCCTTATAGTTGAATACCTTGAATATCTTCGATACGGACTAACTTGGTTTCCCTCTGTTGTTTATGAATCACACGGGTCAGTTTGACCCAATCTTCATCGATATCTATAATTTCATACTCAAATCCAACACCATCTACTGTAACAGTGGCCGTTTGGCCTTTCAATTCTTCTAAAAGTCTAGACATGTCTTGATTTCCTTTCACTTGTTTTTCTAATCGTCTGATGCGTCTGTTCAATCCTTTTATCTTCTTTTCTGAGCTTGCATAAACGATAACCAGAAAAGGGATAAATAGAATCCATATGGCTCCCATAAGAAACCTCCCCTTCTTTCAACTAAAAACATTGTAACACTTCTTTTTCTTTTTGACAAGCATATTTGTCAAAAAAATAAAAATATTTGTCAAAAATAAAAATATGGTTGACAAGATCATTTGAGGTAAGAAATAAAAGGCCCGCATTTGCGCACCTTTTAGCGTTCCTTTTTCCATTGACAAGCTCTGTAAGAAATTTTTATAATGAAGAAAATACTACTAAGGAGGATCTACATGACGATTCGTTCAGCTCAACCAAAAGATATTCCTGCTTTGCTTGGTCTCTTAGAACAAATTCTTTCCGTTCACCACCAAGCCCGTCCCGATATTTTCAAAGAAAGTGGCGGAAAATATAGTGAAGAAGAATTGAAAAAGTTAATGACGCAAGAGCAGACACCGATTTTCGTCTACGAAAATGCGGATGACCAGATCCTAGGACATCTCTTCATCACCATTAAAGAAGTCTCTGACAATCCTGTGCTTCATCCGATAAAAACCCTCTTCATCGAAGACTTGTGTGTCGATCAAGCAGCGCGTGGACAAAAGATCGGTGATCAACTTTATCAATTCGCTGTCAGCTATGCCAAGGAAATCGGCTGCTACAACCTGACTCTTAATGTCTGGAATGACAATGAAGGAGCCCTTCGCTTCTATCAAAGACAGGGCATGAAACCTCAAGAAACGGTCATGGAAACCATCTTGTAAAATGAATTTTAAAAACCGTTGATGAGTCATCAACGGTTTTTTCTATACACATTTTAACGTACTTCTGCGTCTACTTTTTCTTCGAGAGAAGCTTGGATTTTTTCCATGTAGCGTGCAACTTCTTCATCTGTCAAGCTATCTTCTGGATTTTGGAAGGTCAAGCTATAAGCCATTGACTTCATACCAAGTCCTAGTTTTTCGCCTGAGAAGACGTCAAAGAGTTTGATATCTGTCAAACGTTTCACGCCAGCTGCTTGGATGGCATCGACCACCTCTTGGTGAGTCACTTCTGCTTTGAGGAGAAGGGCGATATCACGGCTCACAGCTGGGAATTTAGTGATTTCCACAAAGGCTGCGGCTGGTTGAAGAGCTGCTTCAATAGCAGATAAGTTCAATTCTGCCACATAGGTTTCTGGGATATCATAAGCTTTAGCTGTTACAGGATGGACTTGTCCCAAGACCCCAATCACTTGGTCACCCAGTGAGATCAAGGCTGTCCGACCTGGGTGGAGACTCTTGATTTCTTGTGTTGCTGTATAAGTCACATCAAGACCCAAGCGAGCAAAGAGGGCTTCAAGGATTCCTTTTGCATAGAAGAAGTCAACTGGAACAGCTGCAGTTTGGAAGTCTTTTTCAGCGACAAGGCCAGTTAAAGCAAAGGCAAAGCTGTTGATTTCGTTTGGCAAGTCTTCTTTTGGATTTCCTGTCTGTTCAAAGACTTTCCCGATCTCGTAGAGGGCCAAATCTTTGTTCTTACGAGCGACGTTATAAGCTACGGTATCTATGATCCCTGAGATCATATTTTGACGGAGTACTGAACGATCCACAGTCATTGGCCACATAAGCTCTGTTAAGTTGCTTGGCGATGTAGCGAACTCCACTGCTTTTTCAGGAGTTGTAAGAGCGTAAGTAATGATTTCAGTCAAGCCTGCTCCTTCTGCAATAGTCCGAACTTGACGACGCAATTTTTGAGTCGCTGTCAATTCACCTGCTGTCCCGTCATCTTTTGGAAGGGTTGCTGGTAATTTGTCATAACCATAAATCCGAGCGATTTCTTCAAAGAGGTCCGCTTCGATGGTGATGTCCCAACGGCGACGTGGAACGCTGACTGTGAAGCTTTCTGCATTTCCAGAAAGGCCAAAACCAAGACGACGGAAGACATCTTCGACATCCGCGTAGGAAAGCTCTGTTCCAAGGACACGGTTCACGTCTGCAAGAGTGGAAGAAACTTCCACATCTGAAGTATCCAACTGACCTGCTGAAACAATGCCCTTACGCACGGTCGCACCAGCAAGCTCTGCAATCATGCTTGCTGCTGCATCAAGGGCTTCATTGACAGTTGCCACATTGATGCCTTTTTCAAAGCGTGAAGATGATTCAGAACGAAGGTTGAGACGACCACTTGTCTTACGGATAGATTTGCCATTGAAGACAGCAGCTTCAAGGACGACACGAGTAGAGTTTTCAGAGATTTCTGTAGCCTCTCCACCCATGACACCTGCAAGGGCTACTGGTTTGTCAGCAACAGTAATCACTAAATCAGTTGTTTCCAACTCACGCTCTTCCCCATCCAAGGTCACTAATTTCTCACCAGCACGTGCTTCACGTACTCGGATATCATTTCCTTCAAAGGTATCCAAGTCAAAGGCATGCATGGGCTGACCAAAGTAAAGCAAGATATAGTTGGTCACGTCAACCACATTATTGATGGGACGGATGCCTTCATTCATGAGGAGGTTTTGCAACCATTGTGGACTTGGTGCGATGGTCACATTGTCCAAGATACGAGCTGCATAATAAGGAGCCTTGTCTGTGTCAATGCTGACAGAAAGAGCATCTGCTGCAGCTTGGTCTGTTTCGGTCAAGGTAAATTCTTTGAAGTTGACTGCCTTGTCATAGATAGCTGCTACTTCGTAAGCTACCCCACGCATCGAAAGAGCGTCTGCACGGTTTGGAGTGATGGAAAGTTCGATAATTTCATCATCCAAGTCTAGGTAAGAGAAGACTTCTTCTCCTGGAACAGCATCCTCTGGCAAGATTTGGATCCCATCTGCAAATTCTTTCGGTACAACGGAGTCAGAAATGCCCAACTCACCAAGTGAACAGATCATCCCAAGGGATTCCAAACCACGGATTTTCCCTTTTTTGATCTTGTAGTTGTCCGCGATGCGAGCACCTGGAAGAGCCACCATCACCTTGATGCCTGCTCGCACATTTGGTGCTCCACAGACGATTTGACGCGCTTCTTCTTCACCCACATTAACTTGGCAGACATGAAGGTGTGTCTCTGGCACATCTTCACAAGACAAGACTTCTCCGACGACAATTTTTGAGAGACCATCAGCAGGCGATTCCACACCTTCTACTTCGATCCCTGTAGTTGACATTTTTTCAGCCAACTCTTCTGATGGCACATCCACGTCCACCAATTGTTTTAACCATTTATATGATACTAACATTATTCTGATCGTAAGATCCCACTAGGTGAGATCTTCTCAATTCCTTTCTCTCAATTTGGACCCACAATTAAGCTTGCGGATTCTCCTTCAAATGCTTGCGCAACAACCAGTCTGTATCCACGGTATCTCCGGTGATATACTGGTGTTCACTAAATCGTTCAAATCCAAAGCGGTAGTAAAAATCTTGCGCCTTAAAGTTGCGTTCCCATACACCTAGCCAAGCCCACTCAAAGCCACGACTCTTGGCTTGATCCAGCGCAAAGGTAAACATTTCCTTGCCGAAACCAGCCCCTTGACATTTCTTCTTGACATAGATCCGTTGGATCTCAAAGGACTTATCCATCTCTACTGGCTCCGTTTGTGCCTTTCCCCAGTTAAACTTGAGGAAACCACAAATTTCCTGATGGTGATCAAGGACAAAATAGGTCTCTGATTCCGGGTCTGCTAGGTCCTTTTGAATTTGCTCTAGCGATAAAACCGTCTGGTAGTAATCTTCCATATCGGCATCAGAGTTGTAGGGACCAAAGGTATCCCCATAGGTTTCCACCTCTAATTCCCTTAAAATATGAAATTCTTTCGCCTTAACTTTTACTAACATAATTATTTAAATTGTTCTGAAAAACGGATATCCCCTTGATAGAAGCCACGGATATCATTGATTCCGTAACGAAGCATGGCCACACGCTCTTGACCAAGTCCAAAGGCAAATCCTGAATAGATTGTTGGATCAATCCCACTCATCTCAAGGACGCGTGGGTGAACCATACCTGCTCCCATGATTTCAATCCAACCAGTTTTCTTACATACGTTACATCCAGCTCCACCACACTTGAAGCAAGAAACGTCCACTTCAACCGATGGCTCAGTGAATGGGAAGTAAGAAGGACGCAAACGAATTTGACGTTCTGCACCAAACATCTTTTGCACGATCAATTGAAGCGTTCCTTGAAGGTCGGCCATAGAAATGCTTTTCCCAACGACCAAGCCTTCGATTTGATGAAATTGGTGGCTGTGGGTCGCATCATCCGTATCCCGACGGAAAACCCGCCCTGGCGAGATCATCTTCAAAGGCCCCTTGCTAAAGTCATGCGCATCCATCGCCCGGGCCTGTACAGGTGAGGTATGGGTCCGAAGCAAGATTTCTTCTGTGATATAGAAGGTATCCTGCATATCCCGCGCTGGGTGATCTTTAGGCAGATTCATCCGTTCAAAGTTATAATAGTCTTGCTCCACTTCAAAGCCGTCTACGACTTGATACCCCATCCCGATAAAGATATCTTCGATTTCTTCACTAGTTTGGGTCAAAATATGACGGTAACCACTAGCAACTGGACGACCTGGAAGGGTCACATCGATGCTTTCGCTAGCTAGTTTAGCTTGGACTTTCTTTTCTTCCAAGAGTTTGGCGGTTTCTTCAAAGGCAGCCGTCAAGACATCACGGGCTTCATTGACGTGTTTTCCGATAACCGGACGCATTTCAGCAGAGACATCCTTCATCCCTTTAAGAATTTCCGTCAGAGATCCTTTTTTCCCAAGAACAGAGACCCGTAGTTCTTGCATCTCTTTTTCATTTTCAGCAGAGATCTGCTTCAAGGCTGCCAGCGTTTCTTCTCGAAGCGCTTTTAGTTGTTCTTCAATCGTTGACATATTTCCTCCATCATGGTCCATCTACAGACATAGAAAAAAACCGCGTGCCTTCTCCTAATCGGAGCGTTGACACGCGGTACCATCCGTTTTTTATCTGTAAACCAGACCTTAATTTCTAAATCCTTGCGCAAGTGAATTCACCCAGCTTTCATGCAAAGAGCTTTCAGTCACGGCTCTTCTCCCTGTCGCACTTCCCTTGAGGTACTAGTCTTGCAGATTTCTATTCAATTACTATCTAGTTTATCAGATTTTTAGGTAAAAAACAAGTTAGATGAGACTAATTTCAATAGAAGAAGGAACAGGACATAATGCATTATCTATTTGCCTGGTCGGTTTCATCTGCTTTCCTTCTCAATAGAAGAGTTGCTGCTTGGTTAAAACCATCACACCAGTTATACCATTTTGCTTCATACTCATCTTGAGGTAAGATACGATGTTTTAAATCCAAAACAGAGGATATCTTTCTTTCCTCGCAAACTTGCGCATAGAGATGATAGAGTTCATCACCACCGTCTCTATCAAACTCAACAGAAATCGTATCCCGACCTGCCAATAAAGCCTGATAAGCCCTGTGATGCCCGTCTGTAATCAAGAAGCGATTTCCAAATGCAAGAACACTAATTGGATCCACATTGATGATGTCTACCGACTGATCCAGCATCTGGATAGCTTGTAACTTCTTTTCTGATAAATATAGTTGGGTCGGATGAAGATCTGTTATCTTAACTTCCATATCTTTCTCCTCTACCATGAGTAACATAGTTGGTCATGAGCACTGGTAGACATTTTTAAAGGTCACGATTTAAAGACCTGCCAAAGCCAAATTCCCCTGCCATTCTTGTGATTCGTTTCCTTTTTATTTAATGACTTGTCCAGCATCTTTCAAGACAGATTCTGGAATAGTAATGCCCAATTCATCTGCGACTTTTTTATTGATGACAGATTTTCCTTGGCTAAAGATTTCAACAGGTGTATCCGCAGGTTTTTGACCTTTCAAGATCTTCGCAGCCATTTTACCAGTTGCTACTCCAAGATCATGTTGGTCGACAACGACTGAACCAAGACCACCAGCTTCTACCATAGCTGTCGCACTTGGGAAGATTGGTTTTTTAGCTGTTTTGTTAGCTTCGACAACAGTTGAGAAGGCTGATGCGATAGTATTGTCGATTGGAACCCAGATGGCATCGACTTTGCCTGACATTACAGACACGGTAGAAGCAATTTCATTTGTAGAAGGGACTGAATAAGGAACCACCTTGTAACCTGCTTTTTCAGCTAATTTTGTAAATTCTTCTACTTGCGTTTTAGAATTATCCTCACTGGTTGAGTAAAGGATCCCGATTGTTTTCACGTTTGGAGTCAACTCTTTGATCAATTTCAACTGTTGCTCAGTTGGATTGTGGTCAGATACCCCAGTGATATTGCCACCTGGTTTTTTTAAATCTTTGACCAATTTAGCACCGACCGGATCGGTGATAGCACCCATGACAATTGGTTTGTCTTTGGTTGCACTAGCCAAACCTTGAGCAGATGGAGTTGCAATCCCAATCAAGACTTGGTTATCCTTGTCTACCAATTGTTTACTCATGGTCGCAACTTTGTTTTGGTCCCCTTCTGCATTGAGGAAATCAATGTCCACTTTGTCCTTGTCATAACCTTCTTCAGCCAAACCATCTTGAATTCCCTTGTAGATCAAATCAAGCGAAGGGTGGCTGACCAACTGCAAGACCCCAACTTTTGCCTTTTCATTGCTAGTTGCTGCCTTGTTGTCCTTACCAGCTGTAGCTGAATAGATCGCTGTCCCAATGACTGCTGCTGCAATCAAACCAATAATTCCCATTAACCGTTTATTTTTCATCTTTAATACCTCTTCTATTTTTTCATTTTCTTCTATTTTTCATCCTCTAAAGAATGAGACGCCATCGTTTCTTCATATCTTTTCTCCCTTCTCATCTAAAACAAAAAACACGCCCACACATAGCAAAAGCTATGTGAGGACGTGTCATCGCGGTACCACCTCACTTATGGGAAAAGGATAGTCTCCCCCATATCTCTGTCTTGTCTAGCAACAAGTTGCACGATAAGGTGTGCCAACCGAATTTTTATTGTTTCAAATTCATCTCATCATTAGTCCAATTTCATAAACTGCCGCTACCTACTCTCAGCAACCGTAGGCTCTCTTGAAACTTTCATTTACTACTTTTCTAATTTCTTACATTTTAAAGTTTTCTTTCAAAAATGTCAATACTTTTTCTGCATTTTTTTGGAAACGTTCGCATTTTCTATTCAACATCCTCTTGCTTCTCTCTGGGATTTCCGCACTAATTTTGTTATAATTTACTAGAATAAACGCTAGAATGATGAGGAATCCCATGTCTTTTGATGGATTTTTTTTACACCATATGGTGCAAGAATTGAAGGCCGAACTCTTGAGTGGCCGCATTCAAAAAATTAACCAACCCTTCGAGCAAGAATTAGTGCTCCAAATCCGAGGCAATCGGAAAAACCAAAAACTCTTACTCTCAGCCCATTCTGTCTTTGGACGGATTCAACGGACCCAGACCAACTTTGAAAATCCTGCCTTTCCCAATACCTTTATTATGGTTATGCGCAAATATCTTCAAGGCGCTGTCATCGAAGGGATTGAACAAATGGAGAACGACCGGATTCTCGAAATCCGTGTCTCCAATAAAAATGAAATTGGAGATGCTATTTCTGTCAGCCTCATGATCGAAATCATGGGCAAGCACAGTAATATTATTCTCCTGGACCGCACCAGCAATAAAATCATCGAAGCTATCAAACACGTCGGCTTCTCACAAAATAGCTACCGGACCATTCTTCCTGGATCAACCTATGTAGCCCCTCCGAAAACCGACGCGGTCAATCCTTTTACAATTGGAGATGAAGCCCTCTTCGCCCTTCTTCACAAGGAAGAGTTAAGCCCCAAAAACCTTCAAAAATGTTTCCAAGGTTTGGGGCGAGATACGGCTCAAGAATTAGCCAAGCGACTTGAGACAGATGAAAAATTAAAGACCTTCCGTACCTTTTTCATGACACCTTCTGAGCCTCGCCTAACAACCAAATCCTTCTCGGCTATCCCCTTTGCAGATGCGACCAGTCAAACGTTTGAGACACTTTCAGATCTGCTAGATGACTATTACCGAGATAAGGCTGAGCGCGATCGGGTGCAACAACAGGCCAGTGAATTGATCCGCAAGGTCGAAAACGATCTTGAAAAGAACCGGAAAAAATTAGCCAAACAAGAAGCCGAGTTAGCAGCAACCGACAATGCAGAAGAGTTCCGCCAAAAAGGAGAATTGCTGACAACTTTCCTCCATCAGGTACCAAACGACCAAGACCAGGTTGTCCTGGACAATTACTATACCAACGAACCCATCACCATCCAACTCAATAAGGCTCTGACACCCAACCAAAATGCGCAACGCTACTTCAAACGCTACCAGAAGTTAAAAGAAGCCGTCAAACATTTGACCATCCTCATTCAAGAAACCAAGGAAACCATTTCTTATCTTGAAACGGTTGAAACGGCCCTTTCTCAAGCGAGCCTGGCTGAGGTGGCAGAGATTCGTGAAGAGTTAATCCAGACCGGCTTTATCAAACGGCGCAACCGAGAAAAAATTCATAAACGGAAAAAACCAGAAAAATACCTGGCTAGTGATGGCAAAACCATCATTTTAGTAGGTCGCAATAATCTGCAAAACGATGAACTGACCTTTAAGATCGCTAAAAAAGACGAGCTCTGGTTCCATGCCAAGGATATCCCAGGCAGCCATGTCGTCATTACCGGAAATCTCGATCCGACGGATGAAGTGAAGACTGATGCCGCAGAGTTGGCCGCCTACTATTCCAAGGCTCGTCTCTCAAATCTGGTCCAAGTCGATATGATCGAAGCCAAGAAACTCAATAAACCAACCGGCGGAAAACCAGGCTTTGTGACCTATACCGGCCAGAAGACTCTGCGGGTTACCCCAGAAGAAGAAAAAATCAAAGCCATGAAACTAACAGACTGATTTCAAAAATCATGACCACCCGTCAAACGGGTGGTTTTTTTGTCTCGCACCTAACGGAGCGAGACGGACTGAAAGTCACATTCTAAGTATGTTGAAAAAACAAAATGTGGTATACTTTTAGGCTCATTCAATATATATTGAAACTTTCCGCTGTGAGAAAAGTGCTAGAAACAATCTTGTTTCTAGCACTCGGGAGTTTTGGAACTTCTTTGAAGTTCGCTGACGTCCGTTCTCACCTAAGGAAAGTTTCTTAAATAACATTATCTTCAATACGAAAGGTTGAGCGACGCTCAACCTTTTATTCTGCTTTATTGATGTCTTCTTTGACCTCATCGACATTGAATTTGGCAAAGAGGTACTGACGGTCTTGGACTGGGAAACGTTGATCCAGCTGATCGATAGCCCCCACCTCTACAATCCCTTCTGAGATGACAAAATCCATAACATGGCCACCAAAGGTGTGGTCATCTGAAATAAAGTGCAAATGGTATCCTGCCACACTCACGCCATGGAAAATTTCTGGTGTCCAAAAGCCGACGATGGTCCCTGTGACATTTTCCCGTGTATACTCTGGCTGATGGGTTGCAACCTCTGCAAACTTCATCTCCGGTGTTGATTTTGGAATCATACGGACATGCATCTTGACAAAGTCACCACGAATCTTAATGGAGCGAAAAAGATTTTCGCCATCGTAATAAGACTCAATACGAGCTTCCAATTCCTCGTCCGTCATTTCAAAGCGTTGACGGAAAATCACTTCTGCTTGGTGAGGAACAACTGCTGCATAAGGAACCTTGGCATCAGGAGAAACTTCGACAATTTCAGGATGGTCGCCTGATCCCTTAGCCTGATAAGCCTTTCCATCTAATACGATCAACTCTCCATCAATAGAATCAAGCGTTCCAACTCCTAGATCCCCATGTTCCAAGAGTTCTCCAATCGTAAAGGAACCCCCGTACAGACCCGCCATTAGGGCACCCAAGGTATTGTATTGAAAAAGTTTCACTGGTTCCATGTTTTTCTCTCCTCATTCTATCTTCTACCAGTATACCACAAACTGTTCCGAAACTTCACGATATGGTTTTATTAGAGGCTATCATAGATGGTTTGCATCTGCACATCGTCTGGTACGATCGCCAAATACTGGTTGGCCACTTCACGCGCCCTTGTCACATCGCCAGCTTCACGCAACAGATAAACATAGGCTTCGAGGAATTCTGGATTTTCCTTCAAGTCCTCATAGAGCTCTTGGTAGGCTGATACGGCTTCTTCTGTTTTCTCTAAGGCAGCCAAAGCACGAGCAATGTTCCAACGGGTGACAACTGTTTCGACATCTTCATTTTGCCAATCTAAGACTTGGTCAAAACGCTCCTGTTCTAAATAAAGGGTAGTGAGGCGAAGAGCAATCTCTTCGAGATCATCTGCCACTTCTTTAGCTTCCAACAGATAAGTTTCTGCCTGTTCAGGCTGGTGGAGTTCATAAGAAAGCTGAGAGGCAAGGAGCTTCAACTGTGCGTCAAATGGATTCTTCTCAATCCCTTGTTTGGCGATTTCAAGCGCTTTTTCACGGTCATTTTCTGCCTGTAAGGCCAAGGCATACCCGTACTCATACCCTTCAAAATCAGGCGACAAAGTGTCAAGTTGTTTGTAGTAGATCAGGGCTTTTTGGTATTCTTCTTGGTCTGACAATAAGGTCGCCAATTCATAAGCAATCTGGTCATCAAACTCAATCTCCAGAGCTTTCTCTAAGAAGGGCACAGCTGCTTCGAACTTACCAAGATTGGCATAGGCAAAACCAATCCGTTGATAGGTAGAAATCCCTGTCGCTTCCAAAATCTCCCGATTGTCCAACTGGGCATACTCTTGGATAGCCTCTTGGTAGCGTTCCAATTCCAGATCGATTTCTGCAAGCCCTAATTGAATGATCGGATCATCAGACAGACTGGCTGCTTCAACTAATTTTTCACGCGCCACATCTGCGAGACCTTCCAGCTGATAGAGATCAGCCTTGACCAAGAGACTGGCTACATACCAGTTAGACTCAGGGCCAATTTCTTCTAAATATGCAAAGGCCTCTTCCGTTTGCCCTTCCTCTGCAAGGATGGTTGCCAAACTCAGATATACTTCTGGATAGGTTTCTGCAATCTGTTCGTAAACCTCTTTTGCCTGAGGGTAAAAACCAATACTTTCAAGATATTGACCCAAATCCAATAGTTGCGCTTCACTATCTTCTAACAAGGCCTTTTGAAATTGAACTTCTGCTTCTTCTAGCTCTTGCTGATCAAGAGCCTCTACCATTTGTTGACTATGACTCACTCTGTGTTTCCTCTTCTATTTCATTATGTTCTTCATACAAGCCACTGACGACCTTATACCATTCAAAGATAGCTCCAATAACGACCTTAGCAGACGCATAGACCGGAATACCAAGGAAAACTCCCCAGATTCCAAACATAGATCCTGACGTTAAGAGCACAAATAAAATGGTAATCGGATGGATATTTAACTGGCTTCCCAAAACCAAAGGAGATACGAAACGTCCTTCAATGGTTTGCTCCACTGCAAATACAATTAAGACCTTGATAAACATCTCCGGTCCTGCCACCAAACCTAAGACCATAGCAGGCAACATAGCCAAAAAACTACCCAAGTAAGGGATCAAATTCAAAATCCCCGCAGAGATCCCCAGTGTCACCGCATAACGTAAGCCAATGATTTTAAAGAAGAGGATAAACATAATAGCGACGACAATGGCTACCGTAATTTGCCCTCGAACATAATTGGAGAGCTGGGTATTGACATCTGAGAGAACTTGTTCAGCCGATTTACGAATCTTAGTCGGTAAGAAGCGAACAATGTGACCCTTTAAATTTTTCCCATCTCGAAGAAGATAAAAGACAATAAAAGGCATGATGATCAAGGCAACAATGACTTGTGAAGCAACTCCGATCAAGTTGCTGACCCAATTGACAGCTCGTCCAGAGATCGAACTAGCCCAAGAAGTAATGTTTGCAGACAATTCCTTGGTGATCTCATCCAACTGGGGTTTGATATCAGAAGAGACGCGATTGTCTAGAAAATCGTCGATGGTTGCATTGGCCTTCTCCAAATAAGTTGGCAGGTTATGAAAGAAACTCACCACTTGTCGTTGAACAGCTGGAATCACGACGGCCAGCCCCCATACCAAGAGGACTGCAATCAAGAAAAAGACGAAGGAAATCGCAAAAATCCGCTTAAGACCTTTTCTTTCAAGAAAGTCGACAATAGGATTGAGCAAGTAATAGAGCAAACCAGAAATAATGACTGGCAGCATGACAGCTCCTGCAAACTCAAAAATCGGAATAAAAATAAAGGTAATCTTACTCAAGACCAAGAGGTTCAGACCCAAGAGCAAGGTAACTAAAAATACGGTAATAGCCTTGTTGTCTAAAAACCATCTAAAAAACCAGGACATACTAAACTGTTTTTCTTTATTATCCACGGAAAACTCCTTTTCATTTCAACATGTATCTATTTTAGCATTTTTTTAGCGTGAAGTTACGAAAAAACTAGTAAAATCAGAAAGACCACTCCCTTCTTCAACTAGCAATTGCCTTCCAATAGGACCTTTGATATAATAAACCTAACAAATCTTACGAGGTGACCTATGTCTCAAACCATTTATTTCGGTACCTATACCAAAAAAGAATCCAAAGGAATTTACAAGGCACAATTTGACCCTGAAATAGGGGCATTGAGCCAACTTGAACTAGTGGCAGCTGAGCCCAATCCAACCTACATCGCTTTTTCTAAAAAAGGAAATCTTTATAGTGTCGGAGCTGAAGATGGAAAAGGGGGAATCGCTAGTTTTGCAGCCGATTTTCAGCCGCTCAATCATGTTGTCGAAGAAGGGGCTCCACTCTGCTATGTCTCTGTCGATGATAACCGTCAACTAGTCTATGGAGCCAACTATCACAAAGGGCAAGTTCTTGTATACAAGATAGAGGCAGATGGGCGTTTGTCCTTTGTTGATGAGGACACTCACCAAGGAAGTGGTCCCCACGCCAATCAAGCAAGTCCGCATGCCCACTATGCAGACCTTACGCCAGATCAGTACCTGATCACGTGTGACCTAGGAACAGACAGTTTGCATGTCTATGATGTCAGTGAGGAAGGAAAACTTACCCTAATCAATCAGTACAAAACAGCTCCAGGTGCAGGACCTCGTCACCTTGTCTTTCATCCCCACTACAAGATTGCTTATCTCATCAATGAATTAAATGCTACAATCGACGTCCTCTTTTATGACGGTATGGGTGAATTCGAACACTTCCAAACCGTTTCCACACTTCCATCAGACTACGATGGTCAAAAATGGGCTTCTGCTATCAAGCTCTCAGCCGATGGAAAATTCCTTTATGCATCTAACCGTGCTCACAATTCTATCGCTGTATTTAAAGTTGTAGCAGATGGCAGCATCGAACTGATTGAAATTGTTCCAACACATGGACTCAATCCACGCGATTTCACTCTAAGTCCGGATCAAAATCATCTGATTGTAGCCCATCAAGATTCACCAAATGCTACTGTTTTCAAGCGGGATCTAGCCAATGGAAAATTGACTCTCCTATCCCACGACTTCTATGTTCCAGAAGCCGTTTGTACCGTTTTTCATTAAGTCGTTTTAGTTGTCAAAGCTCTAAAAAAATGATTAAATAAATGAGAAAAAGGCACGAGCCTGATTTCATAACTTATATTTTAGGAGATCCAAGCATGAATCCAATGGACTTATTTAACCAAGTAAAAGAAATGATCGAAAAGAAAGATTTCGATGCTGCAAAAAAATTTGTTGAAGACAACAAAGACAACCTCGGTGACTACCTTGAACAAGCAAAAGGGCTTGTTTCTGGAAATGAAATGGTCAGCGGTGCCTTGGACAAAATCAAAGGCTTGTTCTAATAACACGACTCCTCAACGCTTTAGTTGAGGAGTTTTTGTTTGAGCTGATCGCAAAAAAGATCCTTGAGAAAACTCAAGGATCTTTTTAGTCTAGTAAACTAGCTTATTTTTTCAAGTTGTAGAATGATTTCAATCCACGGTATTCAGCTACTTCACCAAGTTGATCTTCGATGCGAAGCAATTGGTTGTATTTAGCGATACGGTCTGTACGTGAAAGTGAACCAGTCTTGATTTGTCCTGCGTTTGTTGCAACTGCGATATCAGCGATTGTTGAATCTTCAGTTTCACCTGAACGGTGTGATACAACGGCAGTGTAACCAGCTTCTTTCGCCATTTCGATAGCGTCGAATGTTTCAGTAAGAGTACCGATTTGGTTAACTTTGATAAGGATTGAGTTAGCAGCACCTTCTTCGATACCACGTGAAAGATAGTCAGTGTTTGTTACGAAGAAGTCGTCACCAACCAATTGAACTTTACCACCAAGACGTTCAGTAAGAGCTTTCCAACCGTCCCAGTCGTTTTCATCCATACCATCTTCGATAGTGATGATAGGGTATTTATCAACCAATCCTTCAAGGTAAGCGATTTGTTCTTCAGCAGTACGAACAGCAGCTCCTTCACCTTCGAATTTAGTGTAATCGTAAACTTTGCGTTCTTTATCGTAGAATTCTGATGATGCACAGTCAAATCCGATAAATACGTCTTTACCTGGAACATAACCAGCAGCTTCGATAGCAGCGATGATAGTTTCTACACCATCTTCAGTTCCGTCGAAACGAGGAGCGAATCCACCTTCGTCACCAACGGCTGTTTCAAGACCACGACCTTTAAGGATTTTCTTAAGTGCGTGGAAGATTTCAGCACCCCAACGAAGAGCTTCTTTGAATGTTGGTGCACCAGCAGGTACGATCATGAATTCTTGGAAAGCGATTGGAGCATCTGAGTGAGAACCACCGTTGATGATGTTCATCATTGGAGTTGGAAGAACTTTAGTGTTGAAACCACCAAGGTAGCTGTAAAGTGGGATTTCAAGGTAGTCAGCAGCAGCACGAGCTACAGCGATAGACACACCAAGGATTGCGTTTGCTCCCAATTTACCTTTGTTAGGAGTACCGTCAAGAGCGATCATAGCACGGTCGATAGCTTGTTGATCACGTACATCATAGCCGATGATAGCTTCAGCAATAATGTTGTTTACATTGTCAACAGCTTTTTGAGTACCAAGACCACCGTAACGAGATTTGTCACCGTCACGAAGTTCAACTGCTTCGTGTTCACCAGTAGAAGCTCCTGATGGAACCATACCACGTCCATGAGCACCTGATTCAGTATAAACTTCTACTTCAAGTGTTGGGTTACCGCGTGAGTCTAGGACTTCGCGAGCGTAAACATCAGTAATAATTGACATTTCTTACTCTCCTTATTGAGTTATATTTTTTACTCCTCTATCATATCGTAATTAGGCTATTTTTTCAAGAAAAAACAAGGAAATCTACGAAAATTGAGAAGTTTTTAACAAGAAAACGGTTGCACTATCTTATTTTCTTCCATTTCCCTTCCTTATTTAATTTTTTAGCATTCCTCTACTCTTCTGCTACGCTTTATGCTATACTAAACTTATGACAGATATTAATAAAACGATTTTAGAAAAAGCTGCTGGTCCTACTCGGTTCAATCCTGATGAACAGCGTCGATTTTTGGAGACATATGAGGAACGGGTGATTGCTTCATGCACCTTGGAGGAGGCAAGGGACAATCTCTATTTGGAGCACTATTCTTCAATTCTTACGAACATTTCAGAACGCTTTGAACCTGTATTGGTCAAGATTTCGCCTGCCTTGGATGAAAGCAGCCAACTTCAATATTTGAAAAAGACAAAGGATCTTGGTCTTGTGGCAAGCATTGTTTCAGATGACTGTCGCCACTCTCCCTTTGGTCTCATCATCCATACTGATCATCCATCTGGAATTTCTCCAACCGATATCAGCCTCCAGTATCCAAATTTGTTTGAAAAGAAAGAAGAGAGCACAGCACCTGAAAAAAAATCATTTTGGAAACGCCTCTTTAGCTAAAGAAAGAACCAATTGAAAAGGAATTTCCTTTTCAATTGGTTTTTTTGTTTGCTTTCATTTTTAAGAGGTTACCAATATTTCGGGCACAGGAAATCAGATTTTTTTCAGCATGAGTGAGTGCATCTGCCACCTCACAAGGACCTGCTACAATAGAGAAGGCAGCCTCAATATGATGACTTGGGAATGCTGGCAAATCGTCCGCTAAGCTACCACAAATAGCAAGCACTGGGATCTTCTCTGGTGTTCGTTTAGCTACCCCAACAGGAGCTTTTCCAGACAAAGATTGGAGGTCCATCCTACCTTCTCCCACGACGACCAGATCCGCTTTTTGAACCTTACGATCGAAGTCGATTAGATCCAAACTTTTCTCAATTCCTGAGGAAATCTGACCTCCCGCAAAAGCGACCAAGCCAGCTGCCATGCCACCTCCAGCTCCGGCGCCAACCATAGACAAGATTCGGGGATCAACTAGCTGATAAAAATCCTCCATAGCTTGATCAACTGCTGGAAACAGAAGGGGATTCAAACCCTTTTGCCCGCCAAAGATATAGGTTGCTCCTTGACTGCCACAGAGAGGATTGGTGACATCCGTTAAGACCAGGAGCTCGATGTCTTGTAAAGCATTTGGAACCGCACTGGTATCTATTCTATCCACACGACCGATCGAAGCACCTACAGGACGAAGCAGATGACCTTGGTCATCATAGAAGGCTACCCCTAGTCCGGCTGCCATCCCAATCCCACCATCATTGGTCGCTGAACCACCAATTCCCACACAGATCGTTTTAACCCCTTGGTCAACCAATTGCAAAATCAGTTCACCAATTCCTCGTGTCTCTAGTTCTAGTGGATTGCGTTTTTCAGCTGGGATAGAGCCTAAGCCAACAAGAGAGGCCATCTCAAAAAATGCCATCTCATCTTTTTGGTAGTAAGCCATTGAAACAGGCTTCCCAAATGGTCCTGTTACCTGAGTATGCTTCTTGGTTAAATTCAGAACGCCAGCGAGTGTATCCATGGTTCCTTCGCCACCATCCCCTATGGGAAGGAGGTCAAAAGTTGCATCTGGTAGAGCCTCTTGAAACCCTTTTTTTAAGGCTTCTGCTACTTGTTTGGCGGATAAGGATTCTTTAAATGAATCCGGTGCTAGTAGGATATGCATGCTGTTTCCTTTCTATGCTGGTCTAGAATTTCAAGAACAAGGCTTAGATCCCTCGTCTCAATACGGTATGGAGCTCGTTCGGCAACGATCGGCTTTGCCATAAAGGCAATCCCGATTCCGGCTGTTTCAATCATGGGAAGATCATTGGCACCATCTCCCATAGCAATCGTCTGACTTCGTGGAATATGATTTTCTCTCGCCCATGTCAGGAGGGAGTCTTTTTTTCTTTCAGGGGTCACAATCTCTCCGAGCACTTTCCCTGTCAGACGGCCATCAAAAGTCTGCAAACGATTAGCACGAACCAGATCAATTCCTAAAGACTTCGCGATAGGATCGATGACTTCATGAAATCCCCCTGAAACAAGACCAACCTTGTAACCTCTTTGATGAAGTTCCGTGATTAAGATCTTAGCTCCCGGTGTGACGTCCATCTGCTCTACAATTTTCGGAAAAATAGAGGCCTCTAATCCCTTCAATAAAGCGACACGCGCCTGTAAAGATGCTTTAAAATCCAACTCTCCATTCATTGCTTGTGCCGTAATCTCTGCTACTTTTTGTCCCACGCCAGCTTCTTGAGCTAGTAAATCAATTCCTTCTTGTTGGATCAAAGTTCCATCTACATCCATAACGAGGAGACCTGTTATTTCTTTCATCGCTTTCCCTTCTTATTTCTCCCTTACTATACAAAAATAGGGTTTAAATTTCAAGTTTCAATGATCATTTGAAGATAAAAAAAACGACCTCCTAAAAAGTCGTTTTTTTGTTATTAGAAGCGAATTTGCTCCCGAGTTTTTTCATACGAAGTAACAAAGCGATCGGTCACTCCAGCTTCTACCATCTCCAAAGCATCTGAGATGACTTTGAAGGAAGCCGCATAGTCATATTCTCTTTCGAAAATATAAAGGGACTCATCAAAGGCAGCTTGAACATGATCATCAAATGAACGATAGCGATTTGAATATTGCAACAACTGCTCCGTTAAAGTAGCATTTTGTACAATTCGATAAGTCGCTTCTTCCAATTCATTCATATCATTGGTCAAAATATCTAACAAACGATTGGTTGATTCGATGTTGATTTTATCCCCTTCCAACTCATCCATCAAAGCCTCTGTATTGTTGCTTGCTGTGAAGAATAATTCCAAGAATTCTTGAGGGATTCCTGGCAAGTTTCGTTTGTCCATATAGCGTTTAATGGCATGCAAACGGTTGGCATAGATATTAACTTTTTGGCGAGCATTGGCATCGTCTTTTTCAATTTTTGAAAGGGAATCACTTAAGCCAATTTGCTCATCTTCGATTTCTTTCAAGCGAGCTTCAATGGCTTCTAATTCTTCTTCTACGATAGAATAGGCCTTTTGTGTTTCAGATGAATCTTTCAAGGCATCTTCTACCACATTTTCTTGTGAAGATAGCTCAGCTTCCAACTCTTTTAACTGTTGGCTGAAAGCTTCATTCAAGACGAATGTTTTACCAAGGCGTTCCACTTCTGCTGCAAGGTTGCTATTGTTATCTTTTGCGTGTTTCAAATAGCCAGGCAGCTGTTTCACTAACTTCTTCACAACTTTTTGTGATTCAATTTCACGAGTAAAGATGTGATACAATGCATCGATTTCTTCTTGAATTTGTTCATTTTCGTAAATGGCATTGTCCAATTCAAGGGCGGATACATTTGCCATATTGTTCTTCAAGGAAGCATGCAACTGTTGGAAACGAGATTCAATATCTGTTTCAGTGAAGTGGTAGCCAGATTCCAAAAGCTTGCGGTAGCCACTTTCCAAATCCTCTAATTGGTCTGGAAGTTTTGACTGAAGAGCAGTGACAATTTCTGGCACTCGCTCAACAATTTGTTTTAAGGCCACAATATGGTTCTCAGCTGTATCAAGGATTTCAGCTGCTTCAACAGGGTCACCTGAAGAATTCAAGGTGACAAATTGTGAAAACTCAGATTGAATATTTCCAATTTGCTTTTCAATTTCAGGAAGTGCACTGCCATAACGATCTGGATCTGAAGTGACTTCTTTTTGAAGCTCTTCAAACATATCTAAGGCATGAACCACGCGTCCGCTATTTTTTTGTTCTTGCTCTTCAAGATCTGAAAGGGCTTGGCGAATCGCCTTGATATCTTCGTCGATCAATTGGATCTGACTTTCGATATTGTCAATGGCTTGTTTAGCCTTCATGAAACGGAAAGAATTATTGTAGCCTTCCGCCTCAAACAGATTGTTTTCAATATCAGCAAATGAATTTAAGGATAAATCTACCCATTTTTGATTCCATTCACGAAATGCAACTTGACTTTGACCAATCAAATGCATGTTTTTTACGGCCTCAACTTCATCGTTGACCGGAAGGTTATATAACTTTTCTTTTCGTTCTTCCAGTGCTGCCAGTAAGGCCTCGTTTCGTTTTCTCAAAATGACTGCAACCACATATCCTACAATCAAGATAAGGGCGACAATAAAGATGAGAACAATTAGTCCACTAGACATATAAAAACTCCTTCATCGTATTACTTGAACGTAATCCTAGTAATTATACCATAAAATATCCATTAATGGGAAGCGTTCGTTGAATTTTATACATCGAGTGTACTATATTCAGCGTTTTCTTCGATAAATTCCCGACGTGGTTCCACGCGGTCCCCCATCAACATATCAAATATCTTATCTGCTTCCGCAGCATCGTCTACTGATACCCGTGCCATCAAGCGGTGTTCGGGGTTCATAGTTGTTTCCCATAATTGGTGATCATCCATTTCCCCAAGACCTTTGTAGCGTTGGATGGTTGGTTTTGAGCGACCTTCTGAATAGCGTTCCAAGGCTGCAGCTAATTCTGCTTCTTGGTTCGCACCAGGTTGGATATATTCTTTGATCTCGCTACCGACTTTGACCCCATAGATTGGTGGTTGCGCAATATAAACATATCCCGCTTCCAAGACTGGTTTCATATAGCGATAGATCAAGGTCAACAGAAGGGTTCGAATATGTGCGCCATCGACATCGGCATCAGTCATGATGACTAATTTTTGATAACGCGCTTTTGTGACATCAAATTCAGCACCAAATCCAGTTCCCATAGCAGTAAATAAACTACGGATCTCTTCATTGGCAAGAATCTTGTCCATACTTGCTTTTTCAACGTTCAAAATTTTACCACGGATGGGAAGAATTGCCTGAAATTCACGATTCCGACCTGATTTAGCAGATCCTCCGGCTGAATCCCCTTCGACGATAAAGAGTTCTGTTTCTGCTGGGTTGTTTGAAGAACAATCTGCCAATTTACCAGGAAGGTTTGAGATTTCTAAACCAGATTTCTTGCGGGTCACTTCCCGAGCCCGCTTAGCAGCTACCCGAGCTTTCGCTGCTAAAATCCCTTTTTCAACGATTTTCTTAGCGATTTGTGGATTTTCCAAAAGGAAATCAGAAAAGGCATCACTAAAGAGTCGATTGGTAATTTTTACAACTTCTGAATTTCCAAGCTTTGTCTTGGTTTGTCCTTCAAACTGTGGGTTTGGATGTTTAACTGAGATAACTGCTGTTAAACCTTCCCGAACATCCTCACCTGTTAAATTGTCTTCATTTTCTTTTAAGAGTTTATTTTTCTTAGCGTAATCATTGATGACACGAGTGAGGGCTGTACGGAAACCTTGCTCGTGGGTACCACCTTCATGGGTATGGATGTTATTAGCAAAACTCATGACCGTTTCATGGTAGCCCGTAGTATATTGCATCGCAACTTCAACGGTAATATCATCCATTTCGCCATCTGTATAGATGGGGGTTTCAAAGATGACATCTTTATTTTCATTGATATATTCAACGTAACTAGAGATCCCACCTTCGTAGTGGTAATGCTTTTCTTGCTCCAAGCCTTCGCGCTTGTCCGTCAAGGAAATACGCAAACCACGATTCAAAAAGGCTAATTCTTGAATCCGTTTATTTAATTTTTCAAAATCATACTCGGTGGTTTCCGTGAAGATTTCTGGGTCTGGAATAAAGTGGACGGTTGTCCCTGTCCGATCTGTCTCCCCGATGACTTTCAAATCATCCACAACGTGTCCACGTCGATACTCTTGGTAATGGATACTGCCATTTTTATAGACGCGAACATCGAGGGATGTGGAGAGGGCGTTGACGACGGATGACCCTACCCCGTGAAGACCACCAGAAACCTTGTAGCCGCCTCCGCCAAATTTTCCTCCCGCGTGAAGCACAGTAAAGACAGTTTCAACGGCAGGTCGACCTGTCTTTTCTTGGATATCCACTGGGATTCCCCGACCATCATCGACAACCGTGATAGAATTGTCTTTTTCAATGAAAACTTCAATATGGCTAGCAAAACCGGCTAAGGCTTCGTCAATCGAGTTATCTACAATTTCCCAGACCAGATGATGAAGACCTTCTTTTGAGGTAGATCCAATATACATCCCCGGACGCATGCGAACGGCTTCTAGTCCTTCCAAGACCTGAATCTGACTGGCATCATATTCTTGCGCTTGAATTTCTTGCTGTTTATCCTCTGTCATAATTTCCCTTTTCTATTCAAATATAAACCGGTGTAAGTGGGGCATGGTATCAAATAAATAAGTTGTCAGCCCTGCCGCCTTCCCAGCTTCTATATCGATCGGACGATCTCCAATGACCAGACCGTCTTGAATGCCATATTTTTCTTTCAAATAGAGCATCGAGGTTGGATCTGGCTTGCGAGGAAAGCCCTCGTCTGCTGTTACAATCTCAGTAAAGAAGGGAGCAATGCCCGTCTGATCAATAAGGGTCAAAACTTGGCGATCTCGATGAGATACCAAAAAATGACGTCCTCCATGTGCTTGAATCTCTTCTAGCAACTCTTTTGCTCCATCAAATAAAACCGGATCTTGCAAACCCAAGGCTTCTTTTTTCTTGTATTCCGTACGAAAATTAGGAATATGAGGCGCAAAGGTATGGATTGCATCCTGTGTTGAGATTTTTAACGCTGCATAAACAGAATCATGATCGGCTTGGATATGAAAGTCCTTCAATGTCGCTACAAAGGCATTTGTGGACGTTTCGTAATTATCCAATAGCGTCCCACCAAGATCCCATATAAAATCATGATAATTCATAGTCAATATTATACCACAAATGGACAAAAAAAATAAGCTAAAACCCTCATTTAGGGGGGATTTTAGCCATTTTTTACGGTCATTTCATCTTAAATCAAATAAAACTCATTTCACACTATAAAAAGTGATCTATCACCAGAAACCGTTGTGTCCAAAAGAGCCCTTTTATGCACCTCCAAAGACATCCTGATAGAGCATTCCTTGCCGAAGGCTTTGGGCATCTCCTCCAAAATGATCCACCAAGGCATAAGCTAAGGCTAGGGCTGTTGAAGGACCACGACTGGTGAGAAGATTACCGTCTTTCACCACTGTTTCTTTCTGATAATAGCCATCTTGAATCTCTTCTTCAAAGCCATCGTAACACGTATAGTGTTTATCTTTTAAGAGACCTGCACGCGCCAAAACAATGGGAGCAGCACAAATTGCAGAGATGGTTTTTCCTTTGCCACTTTCTTCCTGAAGGGCTGTGATCAATTCTGCATTGTCCCTCAAATTCGCTGCTCCTGGCATCCCACCTGGTAAGAAGATTCCATCATAATCTGAAAGATCTCCATTCCAAAGGCGATCTACTTCCACTGTAATTTGGTGAGAACCCGTGACTGTTTCTTCCATGCCAATGAGGTCGCATTCAATCCCAGCACGTCTCAAAACATCGACAATGGTCAAGGCTTCAATTTCTTCAAAACCGTTTGCTAAAATCGTTGCTACTTTTTTCATTTTCTTTCCTTCTTTCTAATTATTGCGCCTTTTTAAGGACTACTTTTTTACGGATTGGAACCTCTTCTTCTAGCCCTTTCTTTTTACTACTATGATTATATATTGAGAGTACTAGACCAATACCAATCAGATTACTAATAATAGAGGAACCTCCTTGTGAGATAAAGGGGAGAGGAATCCCCGTCAAGGGGAGAAGGCCCGTTACCGCTCCGACATTTTCAAAAATATGAAAGACCAGCATCATAATAAATCCGATGGAAATATAGGTATAAAATTGGTTGTTGGACTGGAGGGTGATTTTTAAAATACGGTAAATCAGGGTCACATATAAAATCAACAGTACAAGAGCTCCAACAAAGCCAAAGTCTTCTGCTACTACTGTAAAAATCATATCACTTTCTCTTACGGGAACCAATAAATTAGATACATTAAATCCTTGACCAAAGAGGCCACCACTGGCAATGGCTAGCTGTCCTTGCGCCTGCTGGTAGGTGGTTGTTTGTGCATAGTCAAAAGGATTTAACCAGGCTAAAATACGGTTCATTTGGTAGGTTGGCATCCCTACTTGCTGGTGCAGAAAAGCCCGACCCCCTTCTGATAGAAAGAGAAAGAGAAAGCCTGCTAACCCACCTGCCAGAAGCAAGATGACCGGCAAGATAATTTTCCAGGAAACTCCTGAAACGAGCACTAAGCCCGCAAAGATGGCCAAGAATACTAAGGCCGTTCCCAAGTCCTGCTGGAGGGCCAATAAGGCAAAGACCGGAATTGTATAGATGGTCAACTCTAGAATTAAAAACCAATCTTGTCGTAACAATCGCTCACGCCCCTTATTTCTTTGTAAAAATCGAACAATAGAGCGTGACAGCATCAGGATGAAGGGAATCTTCATAAATTCTGAAGGCTGAAATAAGGTGATGTTTCCATAAGCTACCCAGTTTTTTGCTCCTGTTGAAGCCACCAAGTTTGGATTATAAAAAACAAGAGGAAGAACCATCAAGGCCAAGCCTAGTAGGTAAAGAAAGGGAGTGATTTTCCAAAGAAATTTCGTACTAAAAATCGTCACAATCAGGCAAATGATACATCCCACACCAATCCAGGCCAATTGCTGCCCCAAAAAAGGCCACATCATTTGGGGATAATCATGAGAAACTGCCACATAAACGGATAAGATCCCAATCATAAGTAGGGTGAAGACAATTCCAATGATCGAATAATCCAGGTGGATCGTCCAAAAATGATTTTTCTTCATTCACGTTCCTTTCTGTGAGAATCATCAAATTAATTAATAGAACAACATCTGTAGAATCAAGCTAGATCCTGCCACACAAAACCAAACAATCAAACCTACCAGAAGGGGGGCTGCTCCTGCAGCACGGAACTGTTTCCAAGAAACCTTGCTTCCGATTCCAACCAAGGCCATGGCCATAAAGAGGTGAGAAAGGTCCTTTAGGTAAGGTAGGACCACTTTAGGTACCAGGCCAATAGAAGAAAGAATGGAAGCCACAATAAACCAGATAATAAACCAAGGAATAATTTTCTTTAACATTCCTTTGTTTCTTTCTTGTTGTTTACTCCGATACCATTTTAAACCGATCAAGCCCAAACAAACTGGTACAATCATCAGGGCGCGTGTTAACTTAACAATTGTAGCCATTTCCCCCGCTGCTTTACTGTAAGAAAATGCTGCTGCTACAACAGATGACGTATCGTTAATGGCTGTTCCTGACCAGAGGCCAAATTGGAAATTAGACATATGCCATAAATGCCCTAATACTGGAAAGATAAAGACGGCCAAAATGTTGAAGAAGAAGATAGTTGACATAGATAGGGCAATTTCCTCTTCGTCAGCTTCAATGATCGGCGCTGCTGCTGCAATAGCAGATCCACCACAAATAGCTGTACCAAACCCAATTAAGGTCCGTAGATGAGATTTCAGGTGGAAGACTCTCCCAAAAATAATAGCTGCAAGAAAGGCAACTGTTATCGTTGGCAGACTAATCTTTAAAGAAGACAAGCCTGTAGAGGCAACCGTCGCAATCGGCAAGCTAAATCCCATAAAAATAATCGAATACTGCAACAATTTCTTACCGGACCAATTCAATCCTGGGCGAGAATTCTCAGGTAAGTCAATCAATTCATTAAGTAAAATTCCTAAGATCAAGGCAAAAACACTGGAGCCAATAATGGGAAAGAAATTTCCCAAAAACATGGCACAAAGAGCCAGTACAAATGCAATTGCAAGTCCAAATCCTTTATTTTTCATTCTCTCAATTCCTTTCAAAAAAGTCAGCTGCTTGCTCAATAAGCCGCTCTCTCAAGGTCGTATGAAGAGGCAACACCTGTTGCAACCCGTCCAAAATTTGTTTTCCATATCGCTTGGTTACCACCCGCTGATCCAATAAGAGGACCAGAGATTCCTGATCTTGAAAACGGCTGGTTCTCCCAATAGCCTGTTTTAGCCTTAAAATCGCGACTGGAAGACTATAGTCGTAAAAGGGATTTTTCCCCTGTTCTCTGAGTTGGGTATTCAGCTTTTGAACCATATAATCTTTAGGATTGTCAAAAGGAAGGCGCGTGATGATTTGAATCACTTCTTTTTGTTGGGAGAAATCGACTCCCTCCCAGAAGCTTCCTGTTCCCAATAAAATGGAGCTTTCTCCTCGGTCAAATCGCCGCTTAATATTGGCTGCATCCCCATTTCGATACTGGGCCAAGTGAGGAAACTTCAATGCGTTTGACGTCTCCAGTAACAATTCTTTTGAAGTAAACAAAAGAAAAATTGGTTTTCGTAAAGGAAGGAGTTCACCGACGAGCTGACAAATTTCCCCTGCGTACTCCACTGCAGATAAAGAAACAACATCTGGGAAATCTATCGGCACCAACAATTCCTGGTGTTGTTTGATTGTTATTGGCACCCGGTAGATTTGCTGCTCTTGGTATCCTAAAAGAGCAGGTAAATGCACTTTTTTACTGATAGCAATCGTCGCTGATACAAAGAGCACGGTCACTTCTTCAGGTACAAATTCCTTAAAGGATAGCAAGTCCTCCACTCCTCCATGAAGACGAAGAATCTGGTGGCTTTCAACCACTTCTTTGTCTATCCAAAAGATTTGGTAGCGCTCATCAAACAATTCCTTTAGATTCTCTAGGGATTCGGTTTTCAATTCCGATACATCCTGCCGAATTTTTCCCACCGTTTGATCTGATAAGACTGCAGTTTTTCCTTGCACGACTTCTTTGGAGCAGGCATTTAACTCAAATTGAATACTCTCCAGCAAACGTCGTTGTAGAAGATCTTTTTCCTCTTCAATAGCATGTTGCAAGTTTAAAAGAAGAGATTGCAAGGTTTCTTCTCTCTGTGAAAATTGCTCTAAAGCAAAGAAGAGTTTTTGCGCTTCATCCACGACCAGAACAGACTCTTGAAGTAGACTCTTATCATCTTCTAGACGGGTTAGCAGATAAGCATGATTGGTCAAAATCACCCGGCTGGTTTTCACTTTTTCCTGACCAAGACGCCAAAAATCTTCCTGATAAAATAGTGAACGTTTCGACAATTGACCATCGTGGCAAATGTCAGCTACAAAATGGACATGACGATAGAGTTGGCCAATTTCACTGAACTCTCCTGTTTCAGTCATGGTCAGCCAAACCAACAGTTGCATTTTAAAGCGTCGAATCATCCCATTATCTGACTCACTCTGTAAGGTCTCATAAAATTTATCGAGTTGGATATAATCCTTGGGACTTTTCAGGCTATGAAAGGGAATTTGGAAAAGATCCTGGATAGTCTTTCCTTCTTTCTTCATAATTTGATCCTGAAGAATTTTAGTTGGAACACTCACAAGAATGCGCTTGGAGGTTTTAGCCAAAAGCGTTAACAGATAAGCGTAGGTCTTCCCAATTCCCGTTGGCGCCTCAATAAAACTTGGAAGCGGCTGGTGCAAACTGTCCTCGATATAGGCAACAAATTCTCTCTGCTCCGGATAAGCTTCCATTCCCAACAACTGCATATTGAGTTCAAACTGTTCAGATAAATAGTGACTTTCTAAGAACTGCTGTGGCTTTCGCAGGTAGAGTCCATGAACTTCTACTAAATGAGCTGGTAAAAAAAGACTACTATCTTCAAGCGCATCTTCTATTAAGAGTCGCGATTCATAAATCAAACAATCTGCCATCGAAAGAAGTTTTTCGATCAATCCTCTTGGTAAGCTCGCAATTTTCTCTCTCAATTTCAACAGCAGCTGGGCTGTTGCCATAGCATCCGCTAGAGCGGAGTGAGCATGGTGTAACTCAATTTCCAGTTCAGTCGCAAGCGCTCCTAAATTGTAGCGTTCTAAAGTCGGATAGAAAATTTGAGACAATTCAACCGTATCAATTCGAGGAGTCGTTAGTTCGAATCCTTCCCAAAAGAGAGCTTCTGCCAATAAATTCGCATCAAATTTGACATTATGGGCCACAAAGACGGCATCTTCTATTAATTCAAAAATTTCTTTTGCCACTTGTGAAAACTCTGGTGCTTTCCGTAAGCGAGCATCTGTCAGGCCAGTCAGTTGTTTGATATGCTCATCCAATCGTTCATGGGGATTCACATCCGTCTCATAGGATTGCGTAATCCTCCCATCTTCGATGATGACAATCCCAACCTGAATGATCTTAGCATTGCTTCCAGCACTGGTCGCTTCCAGATCCACAATGGCATATTTCCGTTTCTGTCTTGTCATAATACTTAAAATTATATCACGTTTGAGCAAGCTCTGCAGATTTTTTTCTCCTTTCAGGCTGACTTCAATCCTGTTATTTTCCTTGCAATTTGATACACTATTCTAGAAAGGAGTCCTTATGAAAATCTATCGTACCGTTAATCCTGTAGCTTATGAAAACACCTACTACCTTGAAAATGACCACTCCCTCATTCTTGTCGATCCAGGTAGCGACTGGGCGACTATTCAAAAACAAATAGATCGCATCGGAAAACCAATCGTAGCGATTCTTTTAACCCATACGCATTACGATCACATTATGAGTCTTGAAAAGGTTCGTCAGACCTATCATTTCCCACCTGTTTATGTCCATTCAGCAGAAGCCAGTTGGTTGTCTTCTCCTGTCGATAATTTATCTGGTTTGGATCGTCATGCGGATTTAGAAGATGTGGTATGCAAGGAGGCCGACTTCCTTTATGACATTCGCTCCGATTACCAAATAGCCGATTTCCACTTTTATGTTCTGGAGACACCAGGCCACTCTGCAGGAGGAGTCTCTATCGTCTTTCCTGAGGATCACCTGGTTCTATCCGGTGACGCCCTTTTTCGCGAAACCATTGGACGGACCGATCTTCCAACAGGGAACGCGGCACAGTTACTTAGCAGTATCAGAGAAGAACTCTTTACCCTTCCATCTTCCTACACTGTCTATCCCGGGCATGGCCCTGAGACTTCTATTGGTCACGAGAAGATGTTCAATCCCTTCTTTAGACAATCCTAAAGAGTCCTTATCATCCTTCCTGTCCTCATAACAGTAGACAAAAAAAGCAAGTGCAAACTTGCTTTTTTATTATATCTTAAGAAAACGTCTCATGGAGATTGAAGAACCAATCGCTCCAATCAAAATTCCTAATCCAAAGAGGCCACCGACCATGATCGGTACCAAGAGATGAGGACTATAGAGATACAAGTTTTGATCTGCCAAGTTATTGTTCATAGATGTATAGACAACATTATAAACATAGAAGACTAAAGCTGAAGGAACCAAGGCTCCCAAAAGACCGATCCAAGCACCTTCTAAAAGGAATGGTGCACGAATATAGCCATTTTTTGCTCCTACCAGTCGCATAATCTTAATCTCACGACTACGTGAAATGATGGTAATCCGAATGGTATTTGAAATCAAGAAGACTGCGATGAAGATCAATAAAGCTACACCAATCAAGCCCCAGTTTCGGATGAAGGTTCCAAGAGCAAACAAGCGTTGGGTATCGACCCCACCATCTTTAACCTCAGAAACTCCTTCAATTTTTTTGGCATCAGCCGAAACTTGCTTTACATATTTTGGAGCAGTCGTCTCTACATAATAAGCATCATAGAGAGGATTGGCATCTCCATCAAAAATCTTCCAGTTGTTCCCAGCCGTTTTGATCAGTTTATCATACTGTTCTTCCTTGCTAGAAAAATCAACCTTGTCGACATGCTTCATGGCTGTCAGAGCATCGTAAACCTTATGGTAGTTTTCATTGGTCACGGTTTGACCGTCTTTTTCAATCTGCTCGCTCTGATCTTGAATATCTTTGCGCATGTATACTACAACCCGCACACTGTTTTGAATATCATCTGAAAGCTTGATGGTATTGGCAATAACTGAGGCGAAAATAGCAACCAAGCTAAGAGTAATCATAACCGAGCTGACCGCTGCAATCGTCATCCAACCATTTCGTTTCAAGCTTTTAAGCGATTCGATTAAGTGTCGGAAAAATCTTCTAATCATCGTATCCGTACTCTCCTTCCGCTTCATCACGCACTACACGACCATTTTCAATCGCGATGACACGGTGACGTAAAGTATTTACAATCTGGCTATTGTGGGTCGCCATCAATACTGTGGTCCCTTGCAGATTAATCCGCTCCAAAAGATTCATGATTTCCCATGAATTATCTGGGTCCAAGTTCCCCGTTGGCTCATCCGCAATCAAGACTTTCGGATTATTGACGATCGCACGAGCAATCGCAATCCGTTGTTGCTCTCCACCGGACAATTCATTCGGGAATGAGCGGACCTTGTGTTTCAATCCGACAAGATCCAAAACTTCCATAACACGCTTTTTAATATTGCGACGGCGCTCACCGATAACTTGCATTGCGTAGGCAATATTTTCATAAACGGTTTTCTTTGGAAGCAATTTATAATCTTGGAAGACCACTCCCACATTGCGTCGCAACATAGGAATATCGCGTTTTTTGATTTTATCCAAATCAAAATTAGCTACTTTTAAGCTTCCTTTATCGTGTTTGACTTCACGGTATAAAAGTCGAATAAAGGTCGACTTCCCTGCACCAGAAGGTCCTACAATGTAGGCAAATTCTCCTGGTTCAATTTGGACAGAGACCCCGCGAAGGGCCGTCGTCCCGTTGTCATACTTTTTGACAACATCTTTCATTTCAATCATTGACATGTAATGAAATTCCTTTCATTCTTTTCTGGTTGATTTCCTCTAGGTTATTGGAGACGCCACTTGAGATAGGCATCAATAAAGCCATCGATATCTCCATCCATCACCTTATCTACTTGAGCAACTTCATAGTTGGTCCGGTGATCCTTAACCATGGTATAAGGGGTAAAGACATAAGAGCGGATTTGACTTCCCCAGGTGATTTCTTTTTTATCCCCTTTTAGAGAATCCACTTCTGCTGCTTTTTTCTCTTGCTCTAATTGGTAGAGTTTAGCTTGCAACATCTTCATCGCACGATCACGGTTCCCGTATTGGGTCCGATCCACGGTGGATGCCACTACAATTCCTGTCGGAATATGGGTCAAGCGCACACCTGTAGAAACCTTGTTGACGTTTTGTCCACCAGCTCCACCAGAGCGGAAGGTATCCATCTTGATATCATCATCACGAACTTCAACTTCGATGGTATCATCGAGTTCAGGCATAACCTCAACTGATGTAAAGGACGTATGCCGACGTTTAGCAGAATCAAATGGAGAAATTCGAACCAAACGATGTACCCCCATTTCAGATTTCAGAAGACCGTATGCATGTGGCCCTTCAAAGGATAGGGTCACAGACTTAATTCCAGCTTCATCTCCAGCCTGATAGTCCAAGACTTCAACTTTGAAGTCATGGGCATTTCCAAAACGAGTATACATCCGAAGAAGCATGTCACCCCAGTCCTGAGCTTCTGTCCCTCCTGAACCTGGGTGGATTTCTAAGATGGCATTATTATTGTCATAGGGTTCAGACAATAGCAAAGTCATCTCATAGCTGGTCATGCGTTTATCCAGCTCCTCTAACTTTTCGATCAATTCTTCCTTGACCGAATCGTCTTCTGCCAAAAAGTCCAGTAAGATTTCTGACTCATCAAAGAGATCCACCATTTGATGGAAATTTTCATAGGTCTGCTTGAGTTCATTTAATTCTTGAGATGTCTTTTGCGCAGCAATATTATCATCCCAAAAATCAGGTTCTGTCATTTTATTTTCTAAAATGGCAATTTCTTCTTCCAATGCCTCTAAGTCAAAGAGACCCCCTGAAAGAAGCTAATTTTTCACGATTTGCGTCAATTTTTTGACGAATTTCTGAAATGTCCATAAGTACCTCTTTCTATGTATCTAGTCTATTATATCATAACCTTCACTATTTGCCCACCTTCCAGTATTGGATCTGCTGGTTGACCATTGCCAATCCAGCTAATTTTCAAAATTTTTCCATTCATTTGTCACCTAATTGTTAGAAAAAAAGATCCTCTTATGCTAGACTGGTAGCATGACAACAGTAGCTTTTATGTCCGATTTACATATTGATTCAAACAACTTTGGAAAAGATGAATTAGAGACCCTTATCACTCTTTTCAAGGACAAAAAAATTCAACATCTCCATATTGCAGGAGATATTGCCAACGGCTTTGAAAAGACCTCACAAGAATTTTTAGCCCAACTCCAATGTCAGCTTCCTGTGACCTTTAGCTTGGGAAATCATGATATGTTGGGCCTATCAGAAGAAACCATGAGACCTTTTGAATTTCAAAAGATTCCTTTTTCAAAGCATACACTCCTTGCCTTTTCTGGCTGGTATGACTACAGCTTTGTTCCTAATCTCTCTCCCCAAAAACATCTCCAAACCAAGAATCTGTTTTGGTTTGACAGACGCCTCCAACGAATGGAATCTGATCCAGCCATTACCCAACGTTTGTTGCGAGAGCTCGAAACAGAACTCATGCAAGTGGATCAACCCCTGATCATCGCTATGCACTTTGTTCCTCATAGCCAGTTTCTCCTACGCCACCCTTATTTTGAACGTTTCAATGCTTTTTTAGGGAGCCAAACCTTTCATGAGCTTTTTAGACAATTTCCTGTCAGAGAGGTGATTTTTGGTCATAGCCACCACCGAATGCCAGCAACAACGATTGACTCGATCACCTATCATGCCAGACCTTTAGGCTATGTCAGAGAATGGGAGCTCTGCAAACAATTCTTTGAGGTTTTTCCTGAATATGATTTTCCAAAAAGGTACGACCCCTACAAACGCTATCGCAGAATTAAAGACCTTCCTGAATTTAAAGCCTACAAGAAAAAACAGCTTGCTCATGAATTTTCTCAAGCCATGACTATCCTTGAACTATAATAAAAAATAGTCCCTCTGGAACCAATTTCAGACTGAAGACAAAGTCATCTAAAAACTTTCCTTAGGTGAGTACGGACGTCAGCGAACTTCGAAGAAGTTCCATGACTTAGTTTTGGACCTAAGGTTCCAAAACTCCCGAGTGCTAGAAACAAGAGTGTTTCTAGCACTTTTCTCACAAAGGAAAGTTTTAGTTGATGATTGAATAATGCTAACAGATATTTTTTTGTCTTTATAAAATTTATAAGATTTGCAAAGAAGAACATTTTATCTACGTTCTCAAAATTGTTCCTCTGGAATCATTTTTTACTCTTCTGTATCTAAGAGATTTTTTGCAACGATTGCTGCGAGAATTCCTCCCACAATTGGAGCCAAGATAAAGATCCAAATTTGTTGAAGTGCTGCACCACCAACAAAGAGGGCAGGTGCCAAGCTACGAGCTGGGTTAACAGAAAGTCCTGTAATGTTCAAACCAACAAGAATAATCAAAGTCAAGCTCAAACCGATCACAAGACCAGCAATTTTGCCATTTCCTTTAGAAGCAGATGTGACGGTCATAATGACCAAAATAAAGATAAAGGAGGCAATCACTTCAAACAAGAATCCGCCAAATGGAGTCACTCCCTTTGCCAGGGCATTTTCCCCAAGACTGGCTGTTGACATGCCTGAATTTGACAAGAGGAAGAGTACTGTTGCAGATGCGAGAACCGCTCCCACTACTTGCGCTGCAATATAATTGATCAAGTCTTTAGATGACAAGCGTTTGTTCACAAACATGGCAATCGAAACAGCTGGGTTTAAGTGGGCGCCAGAAACAGTTCCAATTGAGTAAGCTGCTGCAACAATGGACAAACCGAATGCCAAGGCAATTCCTAAATGTCCAAGACCTTCTGTCCCATTTCCAAAAACAACTGCGCCAGTCCCGATAAAGACAAGCATAAATGTGCCGATTACTTCAGCAAAAAACTTTTTCATAATTAAGTTTCCTTTCTTCAAACTGTTGACTAGTTTATCAAAAATCCACACGTACCTCAAGAAATATGCCCGGTCCATTTTGCCCGCAAAAAAAGCCATCCGAAGATGACTTTTTTTATGTTTATATAGCGTTTTTATCTTTTCCAAGTGCACGTTGAACGGCTTTGACAATCTCAACGAGAACAACAATCAAGAGCGAACCAATCAAAACGGCCAACCATTGTGTCAAACTCAAATGAGACACATGGAAGAGTTTGTTAAATCCAGGGACTATGATGGTTGCCATCAAGAGAACAAAGGCAACTGGGATCGACCAGTTAAAGGTCTTGTTCTTGAAGAGTCCCACTTTAAAGATCGATTGGTAAACCGATTTGACGTTAAAGGCATGGAGCAATTGGATCAAACCAAGAGTTGCAAAGGCCATGGTCAAAGCATCTGCATGGATTTCGGCACGAGTCGCATGTTCTGGAGAGAGCAAGGCCCAGCCATAAACACCAAGAACTAGCATGGTTTGGAAGATTCCTTGATAAAGAATAGCTCCAAAGACCCCACCGTCAAAGAAGTTAGATTTACGTCCACGAGGTTTGTGGGTCATAACACCTGGCTCAGCAGGTTCCACACCAAGAGCGATGGCTGGAAGCGTATCGGTTACCAAGTTAATCCAGAGAAGGTGTACTGGTTGAAGCACATCCCATCCAAAGAGGGTTGCAAAGAAGATGGTGAAGACTTCGGCCATATTAGCAGACAAGAGGTATTGGATAGATTTTTGGATATTTGAGAAGACCTTACGTCCTTCTTCTACCGCTACGATAATGGTTGCAAAGTTATCATCTGCAAGGACCATGTCTGAAGCTCCCTTAGAAACCTCTGTACCTGTAATCCCCATACCGATCCCGATATCAGCTGTCTTAAGTGATGGCGCATCGTTGACTCCGTCACCTGTCATGGCAACAACTTTACCTTCTTTTTGCCATGCTTTTACGATCCGAACCTTGTGTTCAGGTGATACACGAGCATAAACAGAGTATTGTTTGAAGACCTTTTGGAATTCTTCATCAGAGAGTTCATTCAACTCAGCTCCTGTAAAGACGTGATCTTCTGTGTCATTTGGATCGATGATACCGAGACGTTTGGCAATGGCTTCAGCTGTATCTTGGTGGTCACCCGTGATCATGATTGGACGGATACCTGCTTCCTTAGCGACACGAACAGCTTCTGCTGCTTCTGGACGCTCAGGGTCAATCATGCCGACCAAACCAGAGAAGATCAGGTCAGACTCAACAATTTCAGATTCCAAGGTAGGGATTTCGTTGCTTGTCTTATAAGCCATCATCAAGACACGAAGGGCTTGTTTAGCCAAGTCTTTGTTGGTAGCAAGGATAGCTTTCTTATCTTCATCTGTGATAGGACGAACTTCTCCATTGACTTCAATACGCGTCACACGTTTAAGCAATTGGTCAGGCGCCCCCTTAACAGCGATAAAGTAAGTACTGTCTGCTTCCTTATGGATCGTAGACATAAGTTTACGTTCTGAGTCAAATGGCAATTCTGCCACACGTGGCTCATCCTTCAAGACTTCACGAACATCAAAGTTGTGGTCCAAACCAAACTGTACCAAAGCAGTCTCTGTTGGATCCCCAATCAACTTGCCAGATGGATCCACCTTGGTATCATTGGCAAAGTTCATGATGCGAAGCGTATTGTTGTTTGCTCCAATTTCGGTTGCTGCACTTTGTAATTGACCGTTGGTATAGACTTTTTCAACCGTCATTTGGTTCATGGTCAAAGTACCTGTTTTATCAGATGCGATGATTTCTGTTGAACCAAGTGTTTCAACGGCTGGCAATTTACGAACAATCGAATTGCGTTTGGCAAGGGTTGTTGTTCCCAAAGAAAGAACGATGGTTACAATGGCAGGAAGTCCTTCTGGAATGGCCGCAACCGCAAGGGCTACCGCAACCATCAAGCCTTCCAATGGATGCTCTCCACGAACGAAGACACCAACTAAGAAAGTAATGACCGCAATCACAACAATTAAGTAAGTCAAGGCTTTAGATAATTGTTCCAAGCTTTGCTTCAATGGTGTTTCAGTCTCATCGGCATTGGCCAACATATCTGCAATCTTACCAACTTCTGTATACATACCAGTGTTTGTTACGACACCAATACCACGACCATAAGTTACATTTGAGTTTTGGTAACCCATATTAACGCGGTCCCCAATTCCAGCATCTGCTTCAACAAGTCCTGTCACATCTTTTTCAACTGGCACAGACTCCCCTGTAAGAGCTGCTTCTTCAATTTTAAGAGAAGCTGCTTCAAACAAGCGCATATCAGCGGGCACGACATCTCCTGCTTCTAGTAAGACGATATCCCCAGGCACCAATTCTTTTGAGTCGATCTCAATGACATGACCATCACGACGAACACGAGCCATGGGGCTAGACATATTTTTCAACGCCTCAATGGCTGCTTCGGCTTGCCCTTCTTGGTAAACACCAAAGGCAGCATTCAAGACAACTACGGCCAAGATGATCAAGGCGTCTGTTAAACCATCCATTCCTTCTGTAATGACAGAAAGTGCCGCTGCCGCAAGCAAGATGATAATCATCAAATCCTTAAATTGATCAAGGAATTTAGCTAGTAGGCTACGTTTCTCGCCCTCTTCCAACTCATTACGACCATAATTCGCTAAGCGTTCTTGAGCCTGGGCGGTTGACAAACCTTCGACAGATGAGTCCAAGTTCTTTAGGACTTCCTCAGAAGATTGCGTGTAAAACAAATCTTTATTTTGTTCTTTTGACAAAACAGTCTCCTCCTTTTTGGCCTCTTTTTACAAAAAAAGAGACCTGTTTTTTAAAAAAACAAGTCTCGCTGTTTAATATAGTGCCGGAAATAATTCGTAATGACGACACTATCGCGGAAAACCGCCAGCTACTCCCTTGAGTGGTTTTATTATACCATTTTTATAGAATAAAGCAAGCGGGATCTCTAATAATTTAATGAGGTCTATTCTTCCCATTCCACCAGTAATTGATAATTAGCAAATTCCTGTTCTCCATCGAGAGTTAACAAGCGATAAGAGACTTGCAAATGACCTGCTTCTAATTGAAAGAGGTCTGTTGTAATCAAAAACTGCTGAATGCCCATCGGAGTTGGGATGATTGCCCCACCATCTTCATTTTTGTAGAAACGCATGATGGATTTAGGACTTGAGAATCGTGTCATGACCAATTCATCATTGGAAAATTTCAAAGCAACCTTTTCATCTTCTTCATTGGTATACAAGAGATATTGAAAACCTGCTTTTTCCTTCCATTCACCTTGATAGTACTGATCAACGATTTCCATTTCTTCTCCAAATCGAATGGTATTTTGAATGCGAATCTGCATCTTTGTCTCCTTCTCTTCTTTTCTTGCCTTACTATTCTATCAAATTTTACGCATTTTGACTGCCCCTATTAGCCTCTAGATCGCAAAATAGGCTTTTTTTTGCTATAATAGACCCATGAATGAAAAAGTCTTTCGCGATCCCGTACATGATTACGTACATGTGGATCATCCGATCATTTATCAATTAATTAATAGTAAAGAATTTCAACGACTACGCCGCATCAAACAACTGGGGACATCTGGTTTTACCTTCCACGGTGGGGAGCATAGTCGTTTTTCTCACTGTCTTGGTGCCTATGAAATTTCAAGACGGATTCTGTCTATTTTTGAGGAAAAGTATGCAGAGCAATGGAATTCTGATGAAAACTTACTGACCATGACAGCCGCCCTTCTTCATGACATTGGACATGGTGCCTATTCCCATACCTTCGAAGGACTCTTTGGGACCGATCATGAAAAAATGACCCAGCTGATCATCACCAGCCCAGAGACGGAGGTCAATCAAATCCTCTTACAGGTAGCACCTGATTTCCCAAATCGTGTAGCCAGCGTCATTGATCATACCTATCCCAATAAACAAGTGGTGCAATTGATTTCTAGTCAAATTGATGTGGACCGAATGGATTATTTACTGCGGGATGCCTATTTTACGGGTGCTTCCTATGGAAAATTTGACTTGACCCGTATTTTGCGCGTCATTCGACCGATTGAAAATGGTATTGCCTTCCAACAAAATGGCATGCACGCTGTCGAGGATTACGTGGTCAGCCGTTACCAAATGTATATGCAGGTCTACTTCCACCCGGCTACTCGTGCCATGGAAGTCCTCCTTCAAAATCTTCTCAAACGCGCTAGAACCATTTATCCAGATCAGAAAGAGTATTTTCAACTGACTTCACCTCGCTTGATTCCATTTTTTGAAGAAGAGGTCACCATTCAAGACTACCTAAATCTAGATGACGGTGTGATGAATACCTATTTCCAAGTCTGGATGGATAGTCCGGATACCATCTTGTCTGATCTTGCTCAGCGCTATATTAATCGGAAAGTCTTCAAATCGATTCTATTTACAGAAGATAAGCGAAAAGACTTAGCAATCCTTGAAAATTTGATTAAAGAGGTTGGGTTTAATCCAACCTACTACACCGCTATTCATCAAAATTTCGACCTTCCCTACGATATTTATCGACCAGAGCTTGAAAAACCGCGGACCCAGATCGAGATGATTCGAAAAGATGGGAGTCTCGCAGAATTGTCTCAATTGTCACCACTCGTCGCTGCTCTTGCAGGAACCCGCTATGGGGACAACCGCTTCTATTTCCCCAAAGAAATGCTGGAGGTTAATGGACTTTTCAGTAAGCAGGTAGAGGAATTCACTTCCTATATTACCAATGATTATTTTACAGGAGAGACGGATGTCCATTAAATTAGTTGCGATCGATATCGACGGTACACTTCTCAATTCAAAAAAAGAGATCACACCTTCTGTATTTGAAGCCATTCAAGATGCTAAAGCCGCAGGCGTTAAAATCGTTATCACAACCGGTCGCCCTATCGCAGGGGTCTCAAAACTTTTAAAAGAACTCCATTTGATGGATCCTGGAGACTATGTCATTACCTTTAATGGTGGTCTGGTTCAAGAAACCGCTACTGGAAAAGAACTCATCAAGGACCTTTTACATTATGAGGACTATCTCGATATCGAGTCTCTTGCTAACAAACTCAAAATCCACTCTCATGCTATTACTAAAGACGGCATCTATACCAGCAATCGAGATATCGGACGCTACACCATTCATGAATCTCAACTGGTCAATATGCCCCTTTATTACCGGACGCCTGAGGAAGTTCGTGAGAAAGAATTTGTCAAGGCCATGTATATCGATGAACCAGATATTCTAGATGCTGCGATTGCAAAAATCCCTAAAGAATTCAAGGATCGCTTCACTATGGTCAAATCAGCCCCTTTTTATTTAGAAATTTTAGGGAAAACAACCAATAAGGGATCAGCCGTTCTTCATCTAGCTGAACGACTTGGAATTCAGCAAGAAGAAACCATGGCCATAGGAGATGAGGAAAATGACCGTTCCATGCTAGAAGTCGTGGGACATGCCGTCGTTATGGAGAATGGCAATCCAGCTCTTAAAAAAATTGCTACAACTATTACCAAATCAAATGATGAATCTGGCGTTGCATACGCCATTAGAAAGTGGGTATTATAAGAAATGTACCATTACCAGCTAGGAATTTCTGCTAGTGAGCATGATGACTTTGTTATTCAGAGTGACCAAACCAATCTCTTACAAAGCAGCTCATGGGCAAAAATCAAAGATAATTGGGGAAATGAACGGGTTGGTTTTTATCAAGAAGACCAATTAGTCGCTGTTGCAAGCATCTTGATTCAACCCCTGCCACTTGGCTTTTCCATGCTTTACATTCCTCGAGGCCCAATCATGGATTACCAAAACAAAGAGCTGGTTTCATATGTGATCCAGTCCCTTAAAAAAATTGCCAAACAATACAAGGCCTTGTTTGTGAAATTTGATCCAAGTCTTTTCTTGAGTAAACACTTGATTGGACAAGAAAAGACGGAAGCTCCTGCTGTGCAAGCGGTGATCGATACCCTAACGACAGAAGGGATTGAATGGACTGGCCGAACCAGTGATATGGCAGAAAATATCCAACCACGCTTTCAAGCAAATATCCACAAAGAGTTTTTCACCGAGCAAGATCTTTCAAAATCTACTCGACAAGCCATCCGAACTGCTCGAAACAAAGGGATCCAAGTCCAATTTGGCGGGACTGAATTGTTAGAGGACTTTGCTTCTCTCATGAAAAAGACTGAGGCTCGTAAAAGCATTCATTTACGTGGAAAAGACTACTACGAAAAACTACTCACAACCTACCAAGGACAATCCTACATTACTTTGTCTACTCTAGATCTCGAGAAACGGAAAAGCTCCCTTATAAAAGATCTTGAAAAAAACAAGGCAGAGGCTGAAAAATTCACAGAAAAAACAAAGCCTGGCAAGGTTGAGAACAACCAAAAAGAAAAAGAGCGTATAGAGGAAGAACTGCAATTTCTTGAGCAGCATCTCCAAGAAGGTAGACAGGTCGTTCCTTTATCCGGGACCTTAACCCTTGAATTCGGTGGGACGTCTGAAAATGTTTATGCAGGGATGGATGAAGAATTCCGCCGTTACCAACCTGCTATCCTCACTTGGTATGAAACTGCCCAACACGCTTTCGACCGTGGTGCTTCTTGGCAAAATATGGGGGGCATTGAAAATTCACTCGATGGTGGTCTCTATCATTTCAAATCAAAATTTAATCCTGTCATTGAAGAATTTGTTGGGGAATTCAACCTCCCAACCAGTCCACTCTATCCACTTGTAAACAAAGTCTACAAGATCCGGAAAAAATTAAGGAGTAAATAAGTTACATGACTCTTACGACAATTTCAAAAGAAGAATTTACCTCATTTGCAAATACTGTCTCCCATCGCTCTTTTATCCAGTCTGCTGAAATGGCAGATCTGCTTGAAAAGCGAGGAAACAAGGTCCAATTTATCGCTTGGAAACAAGAAGATAAAGTCCAAGTGGCAGCGATCTTGTACAGTCTTCCTATGACAGGTGGTCTCCATATGGAAATCAATTCTGGACCCCTTTACCAAGAGGAAGCCATGCTAGAACCCTTCTATGCAGCTTTAAAAGACTATGCGAAAGAAAATGGGGCTATTGAACTAGTTATCAAGCCCTATGATACCTATCAAACCTTTGACAGTGACGGCAATCCAACCAGTGAAGAGCAAACTCATTTTATGGATACCCTAAAAAAACTGGGCTATCAGCATGATGGTTTAACAACAGGTTATCCAGGTGGAGAAGGTGATTGGCACTATGTGAAAGATATGGAGGGCATCACCGAAAAAAATCTTCTCAAGAGCTTCAGTAAAAAAGGAAAGCCACTTGTCAAGAAAGCTAAATCTTTCGGTATTGAACTGAAACGATTAAACCGGGATGAACTACAACTCTTTAAGGATATTACTTCCTCTACCAGTGACCGTCGCGACTATCAGGATAAGACCTTGGATTATTACCAAACTTTCTATGACAGTTTTGGCGACAAAGCAGATTTCATGATCGCAACACTGAACTTCCACCATTACTACACGAATCTTGAAAAAGACCAAGGAAAACTAGCTCAGAAGATTGAGAAATTACAGAAGGATCTTGAAGTCAACCCCAATTCAGAGAAAAAACAAAATCAACTTCGTGAATTCTCTAGCCAGTTTGATACCTTTGAGGTGAGAAAGAAGGACGCAAAAGAATATATTGAAAAATATGGAGATCAAGACGTCATTCTTGCAGGAAGCCTCTTCGTCTATATGCCACAAGAATCCACCTATTTATTCAGTGGCTCTTATACAGAATTTAATAAGTTCTATGCTCCTGCCGTTCTCCAGGAATATATGATGCTTGAAACCATCAAACGTGGCATCCCAAGATATAACTTCCTTGGTATTCAAGGAATCTTTGACGGCTCAGACGGTGTTCTTCGTTTCAAACAAAACTTCAATGGTTACATCGTTCGTAAGATGGGGACCTTCCGTTATTATCCACGTCCTCTTAAATACAAATTGATTTCTCTCATCAAGAAACTTTTGCGTCGTTCATAACTCAAAAGACCAGCTTTGAAGCTGGTCTTTTTTACTATAAAAAAGACGAGAAATCTCTCGCCTTTTAGATGTTATTATTTAACGAAGTCAAGCAATGCCAAGAAGCTTTCTGGATCAAGTGATGCACCACCCACAAGAGCTCCGTCAACGTCTGGACAAGCCATGTATTCAGCAACGTTTTCAGGTTTCACTGAACCACCGTATTGAACACGTACTTTGTCAGCCACTTCTTGACCAAAGTCAGCAGCTACAACGTCACGAACAACTTTACACATTTTTTGTGCGTCGTCTTGTGAAGCTGATTTACCAGTACCGATCGCCCAGATTGGTTCGTATGCGATAACTGTTGAAGCGACTTGTTCTGCATTCAATCCTGCAAGAGCAGCTGAAACTTGAGCTCCTACGAATTCTGCTGCTTTACCAGCTTCGTAAGTTTCAAGGCTTTCACCACAACAGATGATTGGAAGCATACCGTTCGCAAAGATTGCTTTTGCTTTTTTGTTGATATCTTCATCAGTTTCATGGAAGTAGTCACGACGTTCTGAGTGACCGATAACAACGTAGTCAGTACCGATTTCTTTCAAAACTTGTGGGCTAGTTTCACCAGTGAAGGCACCAGCATTTTCAAAGTAAGTGTTTTG
>JAGZVW010000014.1:0-42120 GCA_018379295.1 Streptococcus parasanguinis
CGCTGATTTCATCAGCTTTTACAGCCCTACTCAACTGTGCGGAGGTGGGACGACGAAATCGAATTCTAACGAATTACCGATTTCTGTCCCACTCTCTTTCATTTTCTCTGTTGATTTGCTTGCCACAATTTTCCATAGAGGAGATAGTCGACTTCACGGAGCTCTTTCAGGTTCTGACAACCGAGCGCACAAAGGAGCAATCTGAGGTCTTCTTTCCATCCTTGGACAAGGACGATCACTTCTTCAATGCTCTTAGTCTCTACCATCTCAAGAAAAACGCGGGAAAGTCCTACGCCACGTGCTCCAAGGACCAAGGCCTTGACCATATCAAGGGGATGACGGATGCCCCCACTTGCTAGGACCTCAACCTGATCTATCTGATCCTGTAACTGTAAGAGACTCTGCGCAGTTGACTGTCCCCAATCATCCAGATAAGCGCGATTGCCACCACGACGATTCTCAATATAGGCAAAACTAGTACCACCACGTCCAGAAATATCAACGGTTTTAATCCCAGCCTCTAGCGCTACCTGAACTGTTTTGGGATCCATACCAAAGCCAATTTCCTTCAGGACTACAGGTACAGGAAAGCCCTGCCCATAGCTCTTGAGATGGTCTTTCCAAGTGTGGAAAATCCGCTCCCCTTCGGGCATGAGCAACTCTTGCATCAGATTCACATGGACTTGAAGAAAGAGGGGGTGTAGCTCTTCCACTGTCCGCAAGCCCAAATCTGGCTCTTTATCGATGCCAATGTTGGTTGCTAAAAGAAGATGAGGATGGTCTTTTTTGACCGCATACGATTGATCGTTCGGATCCTTCAGTGCTGCGCTGTAAGAGCCAGTCACAAAGAGAATCCCACAGGCTTCGGCTACTGCTGCCAACTTTTGATTGATCTCTTTGGCCCGTTTACTCCCGCCTGTCATGGCATTGATATAAAAAGGAACCTCCCAATCACGCCCTGCGAAATGGGTTGTCAAATCAATCTCCGCTAGATCCACAAGGGGGAGGGATCGGTGAATCAGCTCGATCTCATCAAAGCTATTATAGGAGGAGCTTTGCTCCAAGGCATAGCGAATATGCTGGTCTTTTCGATTTTCGCTCACGAATCTCCCATCCTTTCTTGGTAAATGACTTCAATATTCTTTTCCTTCCAGCGCTCTATCAAGGTCTGAGTCTCAACTGGGTCAAAACTAAGGGCGATTCCACAGTCGCCTCCTCCAGCACCACTGGATTTGGCACAGACAGAAAGGCCCTCTGTCGCTTCTTGCAGCTCTTTTAGAGCTGGGGTATAGATCAAAGGGTTCAAAGACTTTAGGTTCTTATCGGCACGTTTGATACTGGCCTCAATTTCCCTTTGTTTCCCTTCACGGAGGCCTTTTTCAAGATTCTTCACTGCGCTCTGGCTCTCCTGAAGAAATTCTTCCTTGATCGCTCCCTTGACCTGACGAATCAAATCACTTGAAATCGCTGGTTCCTTGGTCCAACCAACCAGAAAATCATAAGAGATGGCTGGCTGGATCGAGCAGATCTGGTAGTCCCAATCCAGGTCTAAAACTTGTGACAGGGGCTGAGAATTCAAGACTTCATGCAACCAAGTCCGATCAAAGGATTGGTAATAAATCAAGTCCTCGAAGGCAATACAAGCCAAATCGCCCATGGAACCATTGTCCCCTCTTTGCACCAAGACCACTGCTGCTAGTCGAAAGAGCAGGTCCGGATTTAGGTCTAGTTCATACAGAGCAGCCATGGCCTTGATCACGAGCAAGACCACACTTCCGCTGGAACCAATCCCATACTTTTTCCCCTCTTCGCCCAGTGTTCCTCTAAGGTGAAGATCAAACGGTTTAGGGGCTATTCCCTGATCTTTCAGCCACTCTTCCATGAGCTGAATGGTCTCTTGAATCAAGGCGTAGTCCTTATTTGGGGTCAAATCCACCTGGTAACCAAAGAGATCTGAGGCTAGCTGATAGCTTCTAGATTCTTGGATGGTAGCTGATAGATAAATAGGAATAAACTGAATCACAGCTCCATAACCAGGTGTTAGCACCGCGTATTCTCCAGCTAGATAGAGCTTGCCTCCAGTCTGTACCTGATACTTAGTCTTCATCTTGAGGGTCCTTTGTCTTAGATACGATGGTCCGATAGCGGGCATCAAATAAAGGCACCAGCTGATCCAAGTCTTCTTCTAAACAGAGGACTTTAACATTTGGCCCTGCATCCATGGTAAAGTAACAAGCATGGCCTGCTGCGCGAAGCTCACGGACAAAGTCCATAGCTTTGTGGCTTTCTTCTGTCAAGTAGCTAAAGGCTGGAGTGGCTGTTCTAGTCGTCGCATGCATAGCAAGGGCATTGCGCTCTGTCAGCTGACCGACCCGTTCAAAATCATTGCCAGCTAGATAGTCCAGCATGTCCTTGTAATCTTGTCGAGACTCTTCAATCCATTCTTTGAAATTAGTCGAAGTCTCCATGCAGCGTTTCATCCCTTCCCGGCTGGAAACGGGCTTTTGCTTGTCATTGAGGACCAGCATGATCATCGCGAGTTTTAGGTCTGTTTTGACCTTATAAATCTCTCCACTTTCTTTGTCCCAGGCTGCTAAGGGACCAAAGAAAGACCGTGAAGAAGAACCCGAAGCAAACTTGGCTTTTTGAGCTAATTCCTCCTGGCTCAAGCCCAAATCATAATACCGATTGCAAGCCTTAACGAGAGCAGAGAGCCCGCTCGAGCTAGAGGACAAGCCTGCTGCGGTTGGCATGTTGTTGCTGGTATCCACCCGAACAAATCCTACTTCATCTGCTGGCTTCAAGCCATCAATCACAGCTCCAATTTTGGCTTGCTCAGCTGGATTTTGGAATTCCCCATCGATGTAAAATTCATGCGCAGTCGCATCTGCTGGCAAGGGAGATAGACGGGTCTCTGTATACATATTCTCTAAGGTCAACGAAATCGAACTGGTCGAAGGGACCATCTGTTTGGCATCTTCTTTTCCCCAGTATTTGATAATCGCGATATTGGCATAGGACTTAGCCTTTACAGGTTTTCGATCCATGTATGGTGCGCTCCTTCTTTTTCTAATGCATGGGCAATGGTTGCTGCTTCACGAGAATCCTTGACGAGGGCAATCACACAACCTCCAAGACCGCCTCCGCTCATTTTAGCGCCTAAGGCCCCATTTTCAAGGGCAACGGCGACCAGGTGGTCTGCTTTTTCACAGCTGACACCTACGGCTCTCAAGTGCTCATGGCAAGTAGTCAGAGCCTGTCCTAGGTTCGTTAGATCATTCATTTTCAGAGCCTCTTCCACCTGCTGGGTCAACTGACCAATCTCATGGAAATGGGACAAAACTTCCTTCCCTTTGGATTCAACCTTTTGAATCGCCTCACGGGTATTGCCGTGAATTCCCGTATCCGCAATCACCAAGCTCGCTTTTATACCTAGCTCCAGCGGGTAAAAGCCGACATTCCGTATGAATTTAATGGCTTGATCGCTCAAACAAGTCTTGGCATCGAGCCCACTTGGATTCATATGGGCAATGGTTTCTGCTCGATTGACCAGGATTTCTAAGGTCTCATCATCCAGCTCCTCTTGATAATAGTCAAAAACTGCTCGAATAGCTGCGATACTCACCGCCGCAGACGATCCCATCCCTCGTTTTTCCGGTACCATGGACTGAATCCGGCAGCGAATCCGGGCCTCTTTAATCCCGAGGTGCTCAAGAGACGCAAAAACCGCCATGGACAAGGTGTCGTCTTCAAACAAAACCCATGGACTGTCTGCCGGGATGATCTGGCAGATCACTTCGATATGATGGAGTGGCAGCGCAATAGCCGGATAACCATAGACCACCGCATGCTCTCCAATTAAGATAATTTTACTATGCGCCCTTCCGACGCCTATCTCTTTGTTCATATTCATCTCGCTCTATTAAGGTCATTACTATTTTAATATAAATCAGCCAAAAAAGCGATGCTTTTGAAGGAAATCCAACCTAAGACGGAGTTGAGTTCTATCTGACAGACCGTAAAAGGCCAGGATCCATCATCCTAGCCTTCCATTTCTATTTTTCAAATTCTTGTTTGATCAAGTCCATCAAAGAGTTGCGGTCGAGGATCCATTGGGCCCGTTCGTCCTTCTCATAGGTCCGGTTGGACAAAAAGATCACCGCTTCCTGCCTCTTTCGATTGTACATGATGAAGGTTCCAGTATAGCCCGTATGATCTAACCAGTCCCCCTCTAGATTCCATCCGAGAGCGCGGGTCTTGCCCTCTTCACGCGCAAAATTCTGAGACAAGTCACGCGCAAAATCCTCCTTCAGATAACGCTCTAAGAAGCGCTCTAGATCAGCAACAGTTGAAAAAAGTCCAGCACTTCCCGCATGACGACCCAATACTCTCGCTTTGGGATCATGAACACTTCCAGAAGCCACTCCACGGACCGTTGGCACCGCCTTTTCGACCGGTCCAAACCGTGTCTCCGTCATCTTCCAAGGTGTAAAAATCAGCTCTTCAAATAAGCGATCCAAGGGCTGGCGAAACCTGTCTTCTAACCAAAAGCCCAGCAGAAGAAAATTGACGTCGGTGTAATGAAAACTCTTGTCTTCTTTTAACTGCAAATTTTCAAGAGCTGTTTTCAACTGTCTCGCATCCAATTGATCCCGGTTGGGGATAAAAGGATCGAGCCCAGAAGTATGGGTCAAGAGTTCCCGGATGGTCGTCTTCTCATGAGCAAAACGCGGGTAAAGCTCTTTAAAGGGGCGATCAAGCGCAAGCTCCCCTTTCGCATACAAAAAGGCACAGATGGTAGCAACTCCAACGACCTTACTGACACTAGCCAAATCATAGACCAGGTCAGCCACTACTGGCTCTCCTTTTTCAGGATCCGCTAGTCCCAGATAGTGCTCACTCCACTGACCATCGCGGTAAAGCGCAAGAGAGGCACCTGGATAGATGCCTTCTTGGATTTGTTCGGTAATTTTTTCGATGATTGCATTCACGCTCATCACTCCATTCTTATTCTTCATAAGAAATATGGACCTGATCTTGATTGGCTTCAAACCAGAGTTCGATCTGGCTTGGATCCTTGGCAATCAAGAAAGTTCCCTTACGGTGCACAAAATCGACAGTTTCTCCTAAGCTTTCTTTCAAGTCTTCCACATCAAAAGATGCCAATTCGACCTTGATCATGCTCAAATCCCAAGTAACCTTGTTCTCAACTTGGAGATCTTTTCCTTGGGCTTCTTGTAAATGGATAAAGTGGGCCAAAGCTGGCAAGTTGCTATAGAACTCCTCAGCCTCAGCAAGATCGGCCACATTGACCTCAAGAAAGTCCACATCAAAGCTGGTCAAACCTTTGAAATCTTCTGGAAGCTCAACAAGAGGCGCTTTCTCCAAAGGTTCTAGGCTTTCAAGATTTTCTTCCGCATGCACGAAAATGGTATCTCCTTGAGGAGACACAACTTCAAAGGCGCGACCATTAGCTCCTTGGTAAAGGGCGCTTGTCTCTGGCTGGCGGGCCAACAAATAATCAATTTCTTGAGCTTGTGCCACTTTCACCACGATGCGACCCAATTTCTTTGGACCTTCGACCTTACGCGAACGCATACTCGGTGACTCTTCTAAGACGATTTTTTCTACTTTTGAGGCATCTCCTAAAGACAGGAGAGCTCCTTCTTCCACTAATACTTTCATTCCCAATGTCTCTTCATAAAAGCGTTGATTGACATTTCGGTTATTCACTTTCAAGACTGGGATCACTCTTACGATCTGATTTGCTGTCATACTTTCCTCCAAGCACTTTTTATTGTAAAAGATTTTCTGGCTTTTTACAAGAAATCTTGTGCAAAAAAGACAGATTTTTCAAAAATAAAAATCTGTCTTTCTTTTTTTAGTATACTGTTCGTGTATGGACCCGCCCGTTTGGAGCTTCAAATTCGTATTCTAAGTAATCCTGATAGGTCCCTGGTGCAATCACTCCACGCACATCTAATACAGCCGTTCCTGCCTGTCCCACAATGGAATCTGCTAACAGGCAGCAATTAGTAGACAGAACAAAGTAAGATTTAAAACGCGAAGAAGTAAATTTATATAGCTCAGCCCCTAAATCATATTTCAATTTGTAAGCGTAGGTCGGCTGACCGTCTTCCAGTAACCTCCTAGGTGGATCCCAAGGTTCTAACAACTGATCAATTTCAGCTAGACGCTTCTCTACTGCCTGATTCTCTTCTTCGGTAAGGGATAGGCTGTAGCCAAACAGCGTCTTTTGACTCTCTTTTTTACATAGTTCGATGTATGGTTCCTTATCCACTTTAAACAGTACGCCATCCCCAATCGTCCCAAATAGACGCTCTGAAAAGGGATCGTAACTTCCGTAAGAAATGACCTTCCCCTGATAACAAATATCTACATGCCCAATCGCTCCAAATAAGTTGCTGTCAGAAGTATGAACCAAAATTTCTAATTCCCTTGCCTCTTCTTCTTTTTTCACCAATCGATAAGGGCCTGTGTGTCCCGCCGAGCTCCCTTTTTGAAGAAACTGGTTAAACCGTTTTAACTCCTTAGCAGGGATAAAGGCTGCAAAGATAACCGGTAGGCTAATACGAAAGCGACGTTTTAACTCTTGGCCTTGTTGGTCTTTGTCAAATAAAATACCATCTCGAATATTAGAAATCCCCAACAAGACCAGATAAGCCCCCAAGAGGATAAATTGGAAGTGCCCATCTGAACCAGGTTCCAAGACAGTTGCTAGACCAAGCCCACCGTTTAAAAGCGCATCCCATAAATAGAGCCAGCCTCCTTTTACCCGATTGGCCTTATAAAGCCAAAATGTGATCCCATAGACAATGGCACTCCCCAACTGATATGCCCCTAAACAAATCACAACTAAGTTTACGGGCAGACTACTCAGTCGATTCAACCAGATCAACGCAAGTGAAAGAAAAATAAACCAAATAGAGTGGCTATAGGAAATAGACTTGCTACGTAACAAAAAGCGAAGAAGAAAGCTTCCTAGTCCATCAACTAAAAAGTAAATGGCTAATAGATCCAAGGAAAATTTGGTGAAACCAACGCCGTTTCGAAAAATGAGAATCCCAAAAATGACGGCAAGAACCCCAAACAATAAGGTCCGTCTTCTTGCAACTTGTTCAAAAGATATTTTTTTCAATATTCCTTCTCCTTATAGACGAAAGGTCTTTAGACAAATACTATTTTATCAAGTATAATATAAGAAGTAAAGAAAAAAGAAACTGATAAAAGGAGCAGTCTATGAAATACAATCAATATAGCTATCTATCTGTTGACCAAAAAGACATTCTTAAGGAACTAAAAGAAATTGGGTTTGACCTTCCCACCCACCTCCCAGAAAAAGAACTGTTTGAATGGTTTGTCCGCAAGGTTTACTTCACCTATAAAGATACAGATTATCCCCTCTCTAACCTAGTGGTGGATTCTAAAACAGACTTTTTAACGTATATCCAATCTGACTGCGAATGGTCTCCGAACATTTTTTACACAGTAGCCCTCCAATTACTCGGTTTCCGCTATTTTATTGATTTTGAAGATACGGATAGCTTCTTGAAAGAAGTCCAATTTCCGATTGAGTATGGAAACTTGGTAGAAAACCTCTATCACCTTCTCAATACTCGAACAGTAAAAGGAAATTTACTCATCGATCAGTTGGTCAGCGATGGCTTGATTCCTGAAGATAACCAGTATCACTATTTTAACGGCAAGAGCCTCGCAACCTTTACGAGCCATGATGCCATCCGCGAGGTCGTCTATGTGGAAAGTCGGGTCGATACCGACAAAGATGGTCTGCCAGACTTGGTCAAGGTCAGCATTATCCGTCCTCGCTATGAAGGCAAGATTCCAGCTGTTATGACCGCAAGTCCTTATCACCAAGGGACCAACGATAAGGCCAGCGACAAGGCCCTCTACAATATGAATGTCGACCTCGAGATCAAAGAACCTCATTCTATCCAACTAGAAGAACCTCAATTAGAATTGGTGGAACCTGTCGGTTCAGCCCAACTAGTCGACGAGGCTGAAGAGCTCCTAACCCATATCAACTCTAGCTATACCCTCAACGACTACCTGCTTCCACGCGGATACGCCAATCTCTACGTATCTGGAGTGGGGACAAAAGATTCGCAAGGGCTGATGACCAATGGAAATTACCAACAAATCGAAGCTTACAAGAACGTCATCGACTGGCTCAATGGCCGTTGCCGGGCCTTTACAGATCATACACGCAAGCGCCAGGTCAAGGCTGACTGGTCTAATGGAAAGGTCGCAACCACCGGGATCTCTTACCTTGGAACCATGTCTAACGGCCTTGCGACCACAGGTGTGGACGGCCTAGAAGTCATCATTGCGGAGGCTGGAATCTCTTCTTGGTACAACTACTACCGCGAAAACGGCCTCGTCACAAGTCCTGGAGGCTATCCAGGTGAAGACTTTGATTCCCTTGCCGAATTGACCTACTCGCGCAACCTTCTAGGTGGAGACTATTTGCACCATAATGCGGCCCACCAAGCCGATCTAGACATCGTGAAAAAAGAGCTGGACCGCGCTTCTGGAGACTACAACCAGTTCTGGCACGACCGCAACTACCTCCTACAGGCGGACAAAGTCAAGGCAGAGGTGGTCTTCACCCACGGTTCCCAAGACTGGAACGTCAAACCCCTTCACGTCTTTAATATGTTCCAGGCCCTTCCAGCAAGCATCAAGAAGCACCTCTTCTACCACAATGGTGCCCATGTTTACCTCAACAACTGGCAATCCATTGACTTCCGCGAAAGCATGAACGCCCTCCTCTCTAAAAGATTGCTGGGCTACGATTCAAGCTATGAATTGCCTACTGTCATCTGGCAGGACAATACAGGAGAACAAAGTTGGACTTCCTTGGATGATTTTGGCAACCAAACAAATCAGCGAACCTTCTCCCTAGGAGACGACGAAAAAGTCATCCAAAACCGCTACGAGACGAAAGATTACGAGCGCTATGGCAAGGCTTATCCAACCTTCTTAACGGACCTCTACCAGGATAAGGCGCAACAAGTGACCATTGATCTTCCAATCGAAGAAGACCTACACCTCAATGGGAAAGCTCGCCTTCACCTGCGACTTCACTCCAGCACCAATAAAGGCCTGCTTTCAGCACAACTCTTAGAGCTTGGAAGCAAGAAATACCTCCAACCCTATCCCGCTGTCTTGTCGGTCCGTACGATGGATAACGGTCGCTACCATATGCTAGACAATTTGACTGAGTTGCCTTTCAAGGAAGCTGGCCAACGAGTCATTTCTAAAGGTTATCTCAACCTCCAAAATCGTCATGATCTCTTAGAGGTTGAAGCCGTAACACCAGGCGAGTGGATGGAATTTGACTTTGATCTCCAACCAACCATCTACAAGCTCGAAAAAGGGGCAACTCTTCGCTTGGTCCTTTACACGACGGACTTTGAAATCACTGTGCGTGATCAAACCGATTACCAACTCACCATTGACTTAGCACAATCAAGCCTCCATCTTCCTGAAATGACAGAGGCCCACTAATTGTGGTATCAAGGCTTAGCCTTTCTTTGCTTCATTTGACAGCTTAGCCTACTTATGTTACTATCTAATAGAGTATTTCATAGAAAAAGATATTAGAGGAAGTTATGGCGATTGAAAAAACTGTCAGCGAAATTGCTGAAATTTTAGGAGTCAGCCGCCAGGCGGTCAATAACCGTGTCAAGGCGCTGGCTCCAGAAGATACCCAAAAAAATGAAAAAGGGGTTACCGTTGTAACCCGTAGTGGCTTGATCAAGCTCGAAGAAATCTACAAAAAAACTATTTTTGAAGATGAGCCAGTCAGCGATGATGTAAAGCAACGCGAATTGATGGAAATTTTGGTAGATGAAAAAAATGCTGAAATCGTCCGTCTCTACGAGCAACTCAAAGCCAAAGACGAGCAACTCGCTAAGAAAGATGAACAGTTGCGCGTGAAAGACGTTCAAATTGCTGAAAAAGACAAGCAATTGGACCAACAACAACAATTGACTTTACAAGCAATGAACGACCGCGATACCTTGAAACTTGAACTCGAACAAGCCAACGAAAAAGTTCAAGAGCAAGAAAGCAAAGGTTTCTGGGCACGCGTTTTCCGTCGATAATCCGGGGCTGGATCCTACCAGTCCCTTTTCTTTTCTACCACAGGAGATTTCCCATGAAAGCATTAGAAGATTATATCGCCTTCGATCTCGAATTTAACCAATACGAAGGGGCCTATCAGATTATCCAGGTGTCTGCCGTGCGTTTTACGGACGGTAAAGAAGTCGATCACTACGACTCCTACGTCTACACCGATAAGCCCCTAAAAAGCTTTATTAACGGCTTGACTGGCATTACCCAGGACAAGATCCAAAATGCCCCTCAACTCGAGCAGGTCCTCAGTGAATTCAAGGCCTTTGTAGGAGACCGGCCCTTGATCGGATACAATGCCAAAAAGAGCGACCTACCCATCCTACTTGAAAATGGCTTGGATCTAGAAGACCTGTACGCTGTCGATGTCTTTGACGAGGCTTTCGAACGTCGTCCATCTGACCTCCACGGCATTAAAAATCTCCAACTCCACACCGTTGCAGAATTTTTGGGGGTAGCAGGAAAATCACACGATAGCTTAGAAGACGCCCGCATGACAGCTCTTGTCTACGAACAATTCCTCGAATTTGATCAAGGCCGCACCCTCCTTGAAGAACAAGAGAACTTCTCCACCAACCCCTTCGGAGGCTTGGACTTATCCGGATTTTTTGATGAATAAAAAGAGAGAGTGGGACAGAAATCGGTAATTCGTTAGAATTCGATTTCGTCGTCCCACCTCCGCACAGTTGAGTAGGGCTGTAAAAGCTGAAGAAATCAGCGTAGTAGAGCCCACTCAACCACTGCGTCTGGCTCAACAATCCAAAAACAATTAAGAGGCTAGGACTTTTGTCCCAGCCTCTTTTGAATTAATGAAAACTTCTTTAGCTTAAAATGGTAATTTCCCTGCGAAAGCACCGAGTTTTTTCTTGGTTGCAGCATCAATTTCTTCAATGGCAGCATTGATGGCTTGAACCGTCATATCAGAAAGAGTTTCTGTATCTTCAGGATCGACCACTGCAACATTGAAATCAATGGAGACGACCTTCTTATCACCTGTAAGAGTCGCGACAACCAAATCTTGAGCAGATTTTCCGACAAATTGAGTTGCAGCTAGCTCCGCTTGGCTTTGCTCCATTTGCTTTTGCAATTTTTGAGCTTGCTTCATCATATTTTGCATATTCATCATAATGTTTTCTAGATTCCTTTCGTATCAAGGGTTTATACCCTATTGTTCTATTTTTACTGCCCACTTCTGCCCATTTTTTTAAAAATCGTCAAATGCGTTAGCGACTTCTTTTTGTTGTGATGGGAACAAATGTGAGTAGATATTTATTGTTGTATTGATAGAACTATGTCCTAGTCGTTTCATTAGAGTGAAAAAGATATAATCCTTTCCTTCTCCTCTCCTCAATCCCTGATTAATTAAAAAGGCAACATGCGAATGCCTAAAATCATGGTTTCGAATCAATTTGAAGTCTTCTGGCAATCGTTTCTTGAATGATGCTCTAAAGTTAGAAACATTCGGAGCAGTCATAGGCTCCCCTGAAAATTGGAAAATCTGTAAATCATCTGTTGAATCAGTTAGCTTAGCCAGCTTCTGACTTTGAATTGATTTCCAAGTTCTCAACTCACCCACAAAAGCTTTATGGATGTAGATTTCTCTATTTGATTGAGTTGTCTTTACAGATCCAATATGTGTTTTCCCATTACGATAATAGGCCGACTTACGGATCTTAATATATCCCTCATCAAGAAAAATATCTCTCCAAGTTAAGGCAAGTGCCTCCCCAATACGAATTCCCGTAAACATAAGTACACGATATAAAAGTTTAAAAGGATATTCACTTTCTTCGAAATAGGACTCAAACTCCTTGAATTGTTCAGGAGTATAGTAGGACATTTCTTTATGCTTTTCTGGAAGTTTCCGAATAGCATCACATGGATTATCCTGTCTGAATCCTTTCGAAATAGCAATATCAAACAACTTATGAACAAAAATCATTTGTTGGTTAATATGCGTTGGTGTAAGCGTCCCACCTTTTACACTAGGCTGTTCAATTAACCAATCTCGATATTTTTTTACATCTTGAATGGTAACTGAAGACATATCAGCATTTTCAAAGAATCGCGATACATATTGGGTATAGTATGAGTTCTGAGTATCTATTGTACCTCTTTTATTTCCACGAAGCTCATCTTCTTCTTTTAACATTACATAAAGAGAGGAAATGGCGAGTTTTTTTGTATTTTGTATCTGATTTAACTTATGGATACGGTAATAAGCCTCATATTCCTCTGCTTCTTTTTTCGTTAAAAAATTAGATTTGCGGTGTCGTATACGTTTGCCAGTTAAGGAACTTTTACCATCACTAATATCAACTAGCCACAGTCCATCGTCCTGTTTTATTACCGCCATGCTATTTTTCTCCTTCAGTCATGACAGCGCTTTGAAGGTTCCCCTCAATTATATCATTTTTTAATTGTATTTGAAAACCAAGAATGGATTCAACTGTAATAATCGGTACACGTCCAATACGTTTATTCTTATACCATTCAAATCCTTCTTGTACAAGCTGGCTTTTAGCCTTTCGTATTAATTTACTAGCTTGTGTTTCAGAATATCCAATCAATTCCATTAAATCATTTTTATCTACAACTTGAATCATCTATATCTATTCCTTTCTAATGTCCTATTACATAGGTAAATTGTTTGGCAGTTTCTGCGTCAAAAGTACGGTAACTAATGATCCCTAATCCTTTAACATTACACTCTGAGACGAGAATTGAACCATCTGATTTGACCTGTTCCACAAATGAAACATGTCCGTATATTGGATCAGCTCCAGCTTGGCCAGGGCTAAATGATAGAGCAGAGTGTTCTGTTGGTGTATGGGTTGTTGTGAAACCTGGCTTATTCATCCATTGTCCACCATTTCCCATAAATGGATCAAAGTTAACTCCGACTTGTTTCCCACGGTTGAAGACATACCAGGTACATTGTCCCCAAGGATAGGTACTAGTGATATATCCTGTGGTATCAATAGCTGTTGTCAAACTATAACCTACAGGTATATCATTTGAAGTTACTCCTCCACCATCTCTAGTTTTTCCTGTAGTTTGTTCAGGAGCTTTTGGTGTTCCTCCATGTTCATCAATGAAAGTATCCAGTTTTTGCATGGTTTCTGCACGTCTTTTTCCTGATCCGGTGGTATCTGTGAAATAGACCCCACCATCAGTTGCTGGATTGAGTGTTCCATTCGCAAACTTTTTAGCCTTATCATCTTGAATTTTGAAGGTTTGGTTTTTATTTCCAATGATAGTTTGTTGGGTTAGTCCGACAACAGCAATCTCATCATTAAAATTACTGGCATATTCTGGATTGGAGTCATAGGCTCCAAAACCAAACATATTCGCTCCAGGATTGGTGGCCACACCAGCAGTTCCAAGAGAACTTTCATTCAGTGCGATTGCAACAATTCCACGGACATCAAGATTTGATTTAGCTTCCCATTCGAGGAGCTTTTTACCATTAATTCGGTTCTTGTCATAGGAGATTCCTAACGTATCTAAAAAGCCGTCTAATTGCTCTGCCGTGATACCGAAGCGATGAACAAGTAAGTTATGAGTATAGGGATCTCCATCTGACCAGTGATCTGCATAAGTCACTCCATTTTGAGATTGGGGAGAGCCATTTGTTCCGCCACCTCCGACAGCTCCCATAAGGATAATGATAATGAGGACCGGTAGAAAAAGAGGAATGAGACCAGCTAATAGAAACCATTTTAGTTTTTTCATCGAATCTCCTTTCTAGTTAATGTCTTATATAAGCAGTGAACAAGACAGTCCCAAAACGCCATTTAGCATCTAAAACGACTGAATAGGACTTGGCCTGTAAGATGATTTGGTCCCGCTCTTGTTCTGTGACTGGAAATAAAAGAAGGAAATCGACTGAGCGTTTTCCTTCTTGGTAGGCCTGATAAACAGTTTCTTCAAGAACTCTTGGAAAAGAAGTTCTTGAGCGTATTTTGGTATTCATATCATTCTCCTCTGAGTTGTTTTAAGCGTTCTGTTAATCGGTCTCTTCGTTCAATATTGGCTCTTAATTTATCATCTCGTGTCATTGTCTTTCTGTAAGCACGAGTGAAAGCATTCGATCCTTGGGCTTTGTACATGGATTGAGGAGCTTTATATTCCTCTAATTTGCGCTCAATACTATTAATGCGGAGTTGTTTAAATGGAGAAATCCATTCTTCTTTAAGAGTTTGGAATTCCTCGCTTGAACTTGGTGTTGACTCCACTGTGATTGGGGATTCCATTGAAGGAGTTGGTGTTTTTTCCTCAACTGGTTTAACCCCTTCTAGCGTTGCCTTTGTTTTCGGAATGTTTGGTTCTGGAGCATCCGGACTTGTTGGCGTCTCAAGTGTTTCTGTTGGGAGCACTTCATCGGGTTGGTGCTCTGATTCCTTATTGGTAAAGAAAGAACCAACATTTTGGAAGTGACTCTTGGCATTCATCATCATCCCAGCTCCAAAACCAGCACCTGCTAAGGCAAAGTTTCCAAGGTGTTGAGCAGATGAAAGGCTTCTCGACGGTACTTGTGAAGCCACCTCTCTGGTCTTTGTGACCCCTTTTTCAACTTTGTTTCCAATATCACTCGCAACCATACGTGCTTTAGATCCAAGAATGAATTGGATCAGTTCAGCTTTGTATTTCCATAGAAGGAAATATACGAGTCCTTTTGAGACAACTGAGATGAGTAGTTTAAAGACGAGGCCAAATATGATCAAGGATGGAAGTGTTTTAAGGATGCCATCAAAACCTGTAATGACAATGTTTTCTATCATTTTTTCAATGTAGAAGACCAAAAGAGTCAATAGACTCGTGATAGCTGGGAAAAGTAACCCACCAAACATAACTTTCAGAACTCCAAAAATCAAATCTTGCATTCTTGGTACGAAGGACATTAATAGTACAATTGGAAAAAGCAAGATCATCATCAGGACGAGTGTCTGAGCAATAACGTTTAACATTTGAATCAAAATAACTGGTATCGCTAATACAAAGGCTTCACAAATTTTGAAGATAACATAAAACATACGAGTAAAGATGAAATCTGGCATAGCAGAAACCCAACGGTTCTTTTCACCATCATCATTGGCTCCATTTCCTAGTTCATCTAGATATTTATTGCGATCTTTCGATTTAACTGCTTTAAAGTTTCCATTCTTATCGCCTGTTCCTAGTACCTTACTATCATCAAAAGTTTCTTGTTTCCCATCTTGGCTATTCTTATATTTCCCATTTTCTTGACCTGTATTGACGAAGACGTAAGCTTTATAAGAGGTTTCTGCAATATAGCTATCTGCCATGGAGTCGCCAATTTTAATGGATTTATTATTTCCATACTCCACCTTGATATTCGTGATATTTTTAGTGACATCTTGAGAGACATGGTTAATGGTATCTAGTAGATACAGACCACCTGATGTTCCAGCGATTGTTCCAAAATAACCAAAGCCGAGGATGAGAACTAGAAAGACATGAAGGAGAGTCCTTGAAAAAGCTCCTTTCGAAAAGAAAAACTGGTAAAAGAGATAGAAAGCTAGGATTAGAAGCAACATTGAAACGAGTGATTGTTTTGCGACTCCGCCAGAACTTGAACCGATGAATCCTTTCCAGATATTCAGCGCTCCATTAAATACATAGTTCTTGTAGTTGGAGTAGAGATCAATCTTTTCAAGAATTCGTATCAGCAAAGAAAAGAAGCCTACCACTGCGTTTAGAATGAAAAAGAAGAAGTTGACGAAAAGCTCATTAATCAGAACCCAAGCCCCGTTAAAGGAAGCGAACCCAGTAGGCTCCATATAGGACTTGAGAGAGAAGATATCGACTCCTCTTAGTTTGTCAAAAGCTTCTTGCATGGGTTCACCTCCTAACTAGCGTATTTATTTTCAAGGCTTGATGATACCGTAGCTTTCATTGGTTTTAGAAGCATATCAATATCTTCAAAGATGTTGTGTACGGAAATCATATTGAGATTGCCATACACGTCATAGTACAGGCATTGGCCAGAGATCATATTGTCAATCCATTCGAGATTGCTTTCAGTGACTTCTAGATTGACATGTTTTAAGATATCTTCTCGTTCAGACTTTTCATAGAAAGCAAAGATAGTCCCAAATCCAGTTGTATCATCGTCATTTTCTGCATCATGTACAGACTGAGTGATCAGTGCCAAGGTATTATTTTTGGAGCGTCCAATCCGACGCATATTTTTGATAACGGCTTTTCCTTCTGCGGACTTCATAAGAATCCATGCTTCATCAAAGAACTCAATGGTATCTTCATTTTCATTTCGTTCTCCAAAGTGGGTACAGAAGGCACCAAGCGCAAACATGAGGGCAATAGAGTTCCGTTCATGATCTGAAATTTTTGTGGAATCATCCTTTGGTAGCTTGAGGTTATTGACCTCTAGAATAGTCACTCGTGATTCGTAGTTAAGCCCTTGAGTGGTCCCATCTGAAAAGGCTAGTTCCAAGATAGAATTTGTCACAATTGAAGTCAGATAACGACCAACTGAAGCAATTTCAGAGGAAGAAGAGTCTCTCAGCACTTTTAAGACGTGTTTAAAGCCGACCTTCTCACCAGCGACTCGTTTTTCTACAATCGCATTAATAGCTTCTGTGATCGCTGTTTTTTGGTCCATTGTGACATCATCTACAGCTTGTAGTAGAAACTCAAGCATGTTTTTTGCGACCTCTACAGCTTGTTCTTTATCTAGAACGACAATAGGATCTAAGACTCCGTGGTTTGATGGAAGCGAGCTATCCAGTGTCACAAAGTTAAAGTTCTCAATCTGTCTCTTTCGTTCAGGATAGAGATGTGCAAATTCAGGTGAGTTAATCACCTCTTGGTAGTGGTTTCTAAGTTCACGTTTAGGGTCAATATAAAGTGTTTTGACATTCTGTAAAGCCACACTTAAAAAGATGATCTGAGCAAGGAAGGATTTTCCTTGACCTGTTGCCCCCGTAATAATGATGTGTGGGTTCTTAGTGATCTTCCCAGCGATATCTTCTTTATTTCCGACTGTCGCATTGTAGAGGACAATGTTCTTTGAGGAATCAATGGCTTTAGCGATATTGTCCCAACGGCCTGTCCAGTTATCTACTCGGCCAATATACCAACCGATACGGTTTCCAGAAGAGGTATTAGTAAAGGGCATGAGTTCTGAAAATCCACGAGCTGTGACCATATGTGTCCAGGTACGAGTTTTCTTTTGGAGGTTTTCTCCATAGAGCAGCGCTTGAAAGAGATAAGGTCCGTCTTGAGAAGCTTCACTAATTTCGACTCCCATATCATCAAAGTAGTTCAAAACCACTTGTCGTCTTTGACGGAGTTGGTTCACACTAGAGGCAGAGACGATAAGATAGGCTCCATATTCGATGATATCTTCCTTGTTTCCGACTTTCTTCATTAAGTCTTTTAGGGAGATGGACCCCATGATGATCTCATCTTGTTGGACAGTGTCGGTATTTTCTGCCTCCTCCATGATGTTTCGATAACGCGTATTTGAACGTCCCATTCGCCCCTTAATTTTACCAGTATCAATGAATTCCGCTTTGATTCGTAGCTCAACGGGAAAGTTCAAACGTTGGATAAATTCGCCCAGATGAAAACCGTTGAATTGAACAGGAAATTTACCTACAGGAAGAATAGTCACAAAGGAAGATCCATAAGGGCTTTCTAGCTTGAGGAAACCACCTTTTAGGACTTTGATTAGAGTATCTGTGATATTGAATTGAGCACGATTGGCGAGCACCTCTTTCTTGTAGTGAGGGATATAGCGAAGGTACTGCATCCGCTGGTAATAAAAGAGTTCTTCGTTGGATAAACGTTTTGCCCGAAGGACAGAGAAGGCTTGGAAAATAGTGAATTCATCACTTTTATAGTCTTCATACCAAGTGGGACTTAATTCATATTCATAGCCAAGACCCTTTGCGATCTTTTCTGTGAACTCATTAAAGCTTTCGTAGGCCAAGTCTTTGACGGTAGCTCCATGATTTTGTTTGCGTAAGGTTACTCCCACGACCCAATCAAACTGATAAGGAATCTCCATTTCGTCTGTTAGACGATCCACCGTGTAGAGAAGAAGTTCTTCTCCTAGTTCACGACTATCATCTGCAAGAGCATCTGAAAAGTCCCGCATTTTCTCTTCTAAGAGATAATCTTTAGGGATCAGAGATATTTCAAAGAACTTGTTTTTCTGGAGCTTCTTCATCATTTGAGCAACAGTGATTTTATGTTTGCCCTTTTTTTCATCATCTGTAATGGTGATGGGAGTGTTAGGAATACGATAATAAGCAACGACTGTTTGATCTTTTTTGAGAGCTAGATTTTCATGTGTTTCCCTTATAGGATAGGTTAAAGTAACACTCATAGGTCCTCCTTTTCTATAGATTTGTTTTTTCAAAGACAATTTCTTCTACAGGCTCTATTCGATCTTCATGGTAGATAGCTTTTTTGTTTAGCTTAAAGTCCCAGAAGTAAATCAGGTAATCTCCGATAAAGACATGCATCTTTTTACCGTGTGGTTCGTATTCAGTATAGAATTTAGCCAATTTGTAAGGGAGATACCAATAGAGCAAGAGAGAAATTGAGTGAGTAATTTTTGCGAGTGGCACAAAGATAAATCCTCCAAAGAGTAACATGGCCACAAAGACGATGATAAAGACAATGAAAAAGGACAACTGCATCGGTGTCGCAAAGTACCATAGCCGAGTGCCCTTTTTTGTCTTAATTTCTTGGATCCAATAAGGAGCGTTTAGGCCCTTACTGTAATCATAAAGTCTTTCTTCATTCATACTTAAAGTCCTGATTCAATACCGAAGAGTCGCAGGAACCAGCCGACTGCTTTTAGGATATCTTGTCCTTTGGCAATAGAAACAATAACAGCATAGAAACCAACGACAGAGAAGAGTTGAAGCCAGGAGCTGTTCCGCCAAGCCTTGATCGCTAAGAGTACGGCAATGGCTGTCAGGATCCAAATTCCATCGCCCTGGAGGAAGGTTCGTAGATTGTCTGTATTCATAGAATTCTCCTATTCTTTATCATTTGCATAATTCAGTGGAATGGTGTGTTCTAGTTTTATGACATAGTAGGTCTTTTCTTTTTCTGAGAGGGTAAAGGTGAAGTTTTCCGAGTGAGTGGTCCCTCCGACCTCAAAGGTTGCTTGGACATAAGCGATTAGATTCTGACCATCTTTTTTAAGATAGGTATAATCAATCGTTTTGAATGTGGTATTGGCTATAATATCCACGTCCTTAGCAATCAGATTAAGGTTATCTTGGTTAGTAGTATAGTTGGTAAAGAAGACCTTGAGAAACTTTTCAACTTTCTTACGCTGACCATCTGAAAAGTGGTCATTAGCGGTTAGTTGGAGCTGATCGTCTTCACTAAAGTATCCAGCTTGTGAGGATTCAATAGCAGAGAACCAAGGAAGGCCAGAGATATAGTATTTCCCATCTTTTTCATCAAATGGGATATTGAAACCTGTCACGATTTCTTTTTCTTCCGTGTTATTGTCCCGACGGATGATTTCCTTGTATTTGATCTTATAGGTCGCAACCTTTCCTTCTACAGTCACTAACTGAGAATAGAGAAGCTCACTTGGATTTCGAACTTGACCTTGAGCTTTCACATCAGGAATGAAGTTGTAAAAGCTATTTAAGTATTCCACTTGAGCTTGTTGTTTATCCCCTTCTTGCGGGAGGGTGAAGTAAGCATAGACATAATCATTCAGGTAATATTGGAGTTTGTAGTCGTATTTCCTACTAGACTCCATTGGCTGTGCTTTTTGATTTTTTGTTGCCTCGACTTGAGCTTGTAGTGTACCTACCTTACTTGAGAGTGTGATAGCACGGACAGATCCCAAGAGACCAACAAAAAGGAGGAAAGCAATTCCTCCTATGACTGCAATATTGACGGTCTTTTTATTGGTGACTTTTAGTTTTGGAGGGCCTCCTTTTTTCTCCACCTTTTTAAAGTGAGAGAGATATTCTTTTGCTTGAAGCAAGTAGCGTTTGGCTTTATCCATAGTTCCTCCTTTTAGAGACCAGCGAGTTCAATAAGCTTTGAGCCTTTTGCATAGAGACGCTTATTAGCTTTTTCGATCTCGCCATTAATGTAATAGTAGCCTCGCAACTCAGTTTGGAGTTGTTCGATCAATTCAGGTTTTAGGTCTTTGGCCTCTTCTTTTTTAAGGAGACTATTTAATTCTCCAGCCTTGGTCCAAGCCTCTCTGTGATCTTTCTTTTTAAGTAACTCACCCAGTTCATTCGTGACTTGAGAGACTTTCTTTTCAAAAATAGTTTTAGTAGCCATTTCAATTTCCTTTCTAAATGTTTCTTGATTGTCTTTGATGGTCTTTTGGATATAAGTAATGAGTGAGGGGCGCATTTTCTTATTTACGCTCAACACTTGACCATCTAGGGTAAAACAGGCGTGTTCATAGTTATAGAACCCTCTACTATCTGGAAGATCTTCTGTACATCTGCCTGCACATTCGTAGTAGAAGTCCTTTCCTTTTCGTAAGAGGATATACATATTCCAGAATTCATGTTCTGGAAGAAGCAGAAAATCTGCTTGATAGATCTTCTTCAGCATCTCAAGAAGCCTCAAGCAGATCATCGTAGCCTAGAGCTTGGTAGATAAAATCTGAATCAAACCAGAGCCAGTCATTGATTTGTCCTTCAGTTGGTGTATCACCAGAGAAGATATCTTCACAAATGATAGTTAGAGTATCCACTCCACCACGTTCACGGACGGTGTTCAAGGTAGTTAGTCCACCAGACCAAGCTTTAAAGTTTTCTAGTGAATTGATTTGAACTTTGTATTCCATATAGTTTTTCCTTTCTAGTATTCATAGTGTTTATTGGCTTTGAGAAGTCGTAACATGGCTTTTCCTCGATCAGTGATCTCTCCGCTATTCTGAATCATTTTCATGTATTCTGTTTGGAGGATCTTGTCTGCTTCAGTGACTAGTGCAAGGGAGTTAGCAACTTGATAGGTAAGCCAGCGAATCGTTCGCTCAATACTGTATGGTTGTGGGTTGGTTGAGAGCTTTAAGGGTTCGACTCCTCCAAAGAGCCGTTGCCATTTTTCATCGGGTTTATAGGCTCCAAATTGATTGATGCCGTCATAGACTTGAATCTCTTTATTGATGATGCCTCTAGCGATTTCGGCAAGATCGACACCAGCAATATATTCCTCTACAATGCCTTGGGCTTTCTGATCTGAAAAGCGGAGTTCATAGCGATTCCAGATACCAAAAATCTCCAAGGATTCGTCCAAGGAGATGTTTTCCATTCGAGCAATTTCATAGCGCTTTTCATAAAAGTTGAAGTAGAGTTGACTTTGACGGCTCCCAAAGTAAATGGACAAGCCGTGATTCGCTTCCATGTCTTCGTTGTCAGTGAAGGATCCACCACCCGTAATATTCCATTTCTTGATCGTGTCTAGGACAATCTCTTTGGAATAGAGTTTATCAATCAATTTGGGAATTTGAATTTGTTCGTTCTCGTGACCATAACCCTTATATAGTTCATCTAGAGCGATATCGAGTCGCTTCACCCGAACGTCTTCATAGGAATAAAGAATGTTTTGAAGAAAGATCTGCCAAGTGATCCCCTTGTCTTCTAGAAGCAATTCCAGCTCACGGCATCCTTGACCAGATAGTTGAAGACAAGTTTGGTAGTCATTGGTCACAGACTTATCAAAGAAATCAAAAATCCAGATGTTTCCTCGTTGCCACAAGTGGGTATAGTTCATAAGACGGGTTTCTTGGTCTGTAAATTCGCTAAGGTGGCAGTGAAGAAAGTTTTCACAGAAAGCATCTAAATCTTTTAATCGAGGAAAGGTCAATCGTAGATAGTCGATTTGAGCCCGAAGACTGTTTTTATCGCAATTTTGATAGTAACCAAGTCTTTCTTTAAGTTCTCTAAACTTATCAATCGTCAGTCCTCTTTCGCCTGTTTCATAAGAGCGATAGGTTCTTGTAGGGAGATCAACAGCTTGTGCAAATGCTTTTTGACTAAGTCCTGTTTGTTTTCTGAAATTCTTAATATGAAAAGGACTAATTTTGTCCATTCATCGCAACACCTCTTTCTAACAAAGTGACACACTTTTTTGACGAAAGTGACACACTTCATAAAAATTGAAAACCCAACTCCCATAAGGAATGAGGAGGGGTGGACTTGGCGTATTTGCCAAATGTAACCCCCCTATTAGAAAACGGGGGTTGAAGTTTCATCATGGCCTAGAAACTTCGGGCTACGGTCTGCGCCTGACCTGCGGTCAGGCTTGCCCTTGCCCTTGTCCTAGCCCATGATGAACAATCGTCGCTTCAACTGCTTTTGGATAAGATCTGCGTCCTCCCTCTTCAAATTGAGCGAGGATTTCAAGAAGAAGTTTTTCTTGAAAAGGATCCACTAGAATAGCGGATACAGTCCGTTCAAAGATGATCCCTTGTTCTGTTAAGAGATAGATAATCTTGCGTAAGGTTGGCATTTTGAGATTTTGTTCGTCCGCAAATTCCTTGAGTGGTCGTTTGTTTGGTTCGTTTTCTATAGTCTCCTCTTCCTCTACGGGATCGACTACTTCAACTAGTGGTTTGTATTCTTCAAAGACCGAGAATTCTTCTCCTTCAAACTCCATAATAGGAATTTTAGAGTAGGCATCGTAGAAGGAAAAGCCTTGATCAAGCGGTACATAAGGAGAGAAAAACTCACCAGCCAGTTCACCGTTATTTGCGATATAGCCCCGTCCTTTGACCTTGACTCCATTAATTTCATCTAGCTTTTTGAACTCTTTTGTTTTATTAGCATCTCCAAACATCATGTCATATCCTGTTGATTCTAAATGACCGACGGAGAGACGCTTCATAAAATTATCCCGAAGAGCAGTTTTGATAAATTCACCATCGGGCCGTTGCATAGCAAAGATGATAAAGACTCCAGCTTGACGGCCTTCTAGAACTAACTGTGAGAGATATTCCATGAGTTCAGACTGTTGGCTATAGTCACGGTCAATCTTGGCCATGAGAGCTGCCCACTCATCCACTAGAATGAATTTGGGTTTCATGTCATAATGAGTAAAGTTCTTCCCAGCTTGGAATTTTGGCGAAGTAGACATCCGTTCATAGCGTTTTTCCATGAACTGTACATTCTCTTTAAAACAGTTGATGATATCTTCCTTACTAGTGTAAACCCGACCATGAAAGACTGGAATTTTCTTTAATCCAGCAAGGTCCGAATTCTTTGGATCACAGATATCGACAAAGCCGACTTTAGCTAGTGCATAGATTATGGTCATGAGAACAACGGTTTTACCTCCACCAGTTCCACCACCAATAAGAAGATGAGGTTCTTCAATATAATCCCAAGATACATCTTTCATAAGCTGGAGTTTTGAGCCTTTAACTTTTACTTCATCAATGGTGATTCGGCTATCAATTCGGTTAATAGCAATTTCATATTTGATAAAGCGGTTATCAAAGGTTTTATTTCGAAAATCTCCATTAAACATGACTTCAAGCGTAGCTCCAAGGTTGAGGAAGCGATCTTGAAATTTATTACCTTCTAGAATGAAACTCACTTCAATCTTGTAGCGAGACTGTTTGATATACACTTGAGGTAAGGTGATTTTTTCAATGATCTTGTTTTCACGTCTGACCTTTTTAACTAGATAGAGGTTATTTTCTAGCAAAAAGCGAGAGAGAATTCGAAGACTATTGAGTTTTTGAAAAAAGAGCATCTTCCTGTAGCAAACTCGATTGATAAAGCAAGCAAGAATTAAAGAAAAGAGAAGCCCAGCTCCTAGAAAATAGCCTTGAGGTAAGGGATGGACTTTTAATTCTTCTAAATGTATGTAGCTGTAGTAACTAATAGCCAACAAAAAAGGAAACCACCAGATAAACCATGTGATTCCCTTTAGTTTACGATGAAAAACTCGAACTCTTTTTCCACGATAGGTAAAGAGTTTCATCCTGCATCACCTCCTAGTTTTCCTTCTTATTTTCTACCGGTTTGTTTTCTTTAGTTGGTGCACCTCCAGCTTTTTTCTTGATTTTAGAAGCAAAGAGCTTATAGATATCATTACGATTGACGTGGGTATGCGTGATAACGATATCTTCCAATTCAACCTCTTCTCGGTATTTAATGCCCAAGTCTTCAATTTCAGACTCTGACATATCTGCAATAGTGAAAAAGAGTGTTTCGTGCTGAACAGAAGAATGAATTCCTACAACAATACCACGGATCTCACCTGTATTGACTTGAACAAATGATCCATCAGGATTTCGTTGCGAGCGATCCACTTCAAAGATGATATCAGGGCCTTCAATTCCTCGGAAAGTCAGTTTTCCAAGGACAGCTGGGACATCTAGCCCGTCTGTAATGACACGATAAGTCTTGTCAGCAATTTGTAGTTTTTCTCCGTAGTTTAATCCAATTTTAGCCATGTGATTTTCTCCTTTAATTTCTTATTTTTTAAGAACCAATTTTTCCGCAAAGACATTAAGATAAGGTGCAACAGTATTGCCATTTAATGCAGTGTCTGGGAAAAAGATTGGGTTAACTGCTTCTACTAGAGAATCTTCTGGAAAGACTGTTGTAGAAGCTGGTGTGATGACATGAAAGGCACCGTGCTCTGCGCTGTTTAGAATGTGACGTTGGTATTTGCCTTCTTTTCCAAAAATAAATTTGGGAGCATTTCCTAAACGTTCGTAGTAAGCTGGGCCAATAAATTCTGGTTTCATTTTAAGTGTTTCTGAGATCATAAGATTTTCCTTTCTGAGTGTAAAATAAAAAGAGTTAAGCTAGTTGCTTTACTCTTGAGTAATAGTGGGTAAATAATTTGCGTTTAAACATACGACTATAAAATTGAATATCCCCATGAGCATAGCCATTTCTACGAGCAGCATCTGCGAGATGGTCTAAATCAATTTGAGCTTGAGCATAGAGTTTAGCCTGTAGTTTATCAGATTCGCTAAACATACCATAGGTAAATTCGTAATTATCATAGAGTCGTTTACATTGTAATGCGAAAAAAGTTTGTCATATCATTCTCCTTTATTGTAAAAGTAAAAAGCTACTAAGTGAAAAAAGGAAAGAACTTAGTAGCTTGAGAGTAGGTCTATCTTATTAGATAGACAGCAGTAAAGAAAAGTTATTTGGTTGGAAAGATCCCTCTTTCCACGGTGGCAACGTTTAGCAAGGTGCTTTGCGTCAATTACCATCGCTTTCCCAGCCAATCTCTTCAGGTAGTCATGATCATACCCAAGGGATTCTCTTACGCCCTTTGGCGAAGCCAGTTCACTTTACTATTCGGAAAAGTGCGAAAGTCCGAAATGCGTGGAAGCCCACAAGAATTGATTCTTGTTTTTTATCTTCACTTCAACCATAAAACGGACTTGACTTTTAGTATCAAATAAATTACAATAAAGGTACGAAGTTTAGTGTAGTTTGATAGTCAGTCCTCTGGTTGTCAGACGCACTTTTTATTTAATTGTCAATGATCATAATGCCGATAGTTAGGTGTTATTATTTTTAAAATTTATATAACCATCAGCTATATTTATATTATATAACCGTTGGTTATATTTGTCAAGAGATTATTTAAAATAATACAAAAAAATTTTAGAGGTTTAAAATGGAATTTTCGGAACGATTAAAAAACCTTAGAAAACAAGCACATCTTACACAAGTCGATGTAGCTGAAAAACTAGGAATTTCGCAACCAGCCTATGCTTCATGGGAACGTGGAGTCAAAAAGCCAACACAAGAAAATCTCGTGAAGATTGCTAAACTCTTTAATGCATCTATCGATACCTTGGTATTAAATGATAAAACTGATGGTATTGATTTGTCAGAGGTAGAATTGCTCTTCAGAACCACATCAGATGGTATGAGCAATGAAGAAAAAGAAGTCTTCAAACAGGAGTTGCTTCAGTTTATGATGGAGCGGAAGAAACTTTTTGATGAAAAATAAAATTTTTAAAAGAACTTAGAAAATCAAAATGACTATCCAGAAGCGAACTTTCCAAACTATTAGGTGTACCATAACGTACAGTAGTTCGTTGGGAAAATGGGGAGACGGATATGTATCTGTGTACAGCTGTTAAGTTGGCTGAGTTCTATGATATTAGTATGGATATATTTAAATAGGGACAGTGTCATGATAGGAAAAATAATAGATGTAAATAAAAAAAGATTTGAAGATGTCGCCTTTTATTCGTTAGGATATAGTGACTATAAATATAGAATGAATAAAGATGAGGGGCTTTATTTTGTAAGAGAAGATTGGAATGATTACGGATTTAAAACCCTATATAATGTATATGCTGTATTTGATGGAGCGGAATATGATTTAGGCTACTTTAATGCGACATTTTATCCATACGATGAAGAGTTTAATTTAATAGATTTTAGAGATTTAAAAGCCGGACTAATTCAAAAGCGAATATACTCATTAGGCGGGAAAAGCTACTATGAGTTTTTTAATAAACTTTTTAATCAAGAAGACAGAGTAAAGTATTTCAATCTAATGGGAGATTTAGCATATGATACTGAAACGTTAATACGTATCTACAAGAAGCCTGAGAAATTACACAAAAAATACGGTCCGTCAAACTTTGAGGACGGAGATGTTATAAAGGATTCTTTCTTTAGAACTCGAAAATACTATGAAGTTTTAACTCAATATAGCAGAATAGCTAAGGGAGAAGGAACATATCAAGAGCCATATAACGTAATAATTAATGAAAGTAATGGAAGTGAGATAATTTCATTTGATGTTGATTTGAGCTCTCTGAAACCAACTTCGCTGTATGCAATAATTGGAAATAATGGTGCTGGAAAAACAAAATTACTAACTAAGATTGTAAATTCTCTATTATTTCAGAAAACAAATAAAGATAATTATAAAGATGAAACTGATTATATAATTGGTACGGGTTTAAATGAATTCAATAGTTTGGTTTTAATTTCATATAGTCCTTTTGATAATAACTTTCCTAAAGTGAATGAAGACAATAATGAGTTTTATAGTTTTGTGACTATAAATTTCAAGGAAAGAGATGATTTAAGCAACGAAATATCCTCGAATATAAAAGATATGTTTGAAGGAGTGGCAAAATTACATAAAGACAAATTTAAACAAATCATACAGAAACTAAGGTTCGATCCATGGTTTAATATGTTAGAGGAACGTATTGAAGATATGGAACTTGATCTTGAGGATATTAATAAATTTAGTTCGGGACAAAAAATTATATTATTGAATTTACTGAATCTGATGCTCAAAGTATCTGAGCGAACGTTAGTAATCATTGATGAACCTGAATTGTTTTTGCATCCACCACTCTTAAAAGGATATATTCTTGCGATTGAAGAAATAATCAGAGAAGGAAATGGTGTATGTTTATTTGCTACTCATTCGTCAATTGTGTTACAAGAAATACCTCATACAAATGTAAAAGAAATAAAATACGATTTTAATAGAAAAAGAAGTGTATTTCTACCGGTGAAAATTAAAACATTTGGAGAGAGTGTAAGTTATATAAATGATGCTATTTTTGGAACTCATTTAAGGAATACAGGATTTTATAAATTTGTTGAGAATTCTACTGAAACTTCACTAGATGATTTGAAATATTTCTTGGGTAGTGAAGCATTACTTTTGAAAAGGATAAGAGAGTCAGGAAATGTATCAGATTAGCCCTCCTAATTTTAATGTTCAAGATGTGCTGGATATTATATTACATCATCTAAATACCCATACTAGATACGGAAAAAGGCAATCCTCTCCACATCTATCTACATTAGTAATAGAAGCTTACCAAAATCGTAATTTAAGTCAATATCTGACAGAATATGAAAGACTATATAACGCTCATAGCAGTGTATTGTATGATATAGTGGGTACCAATGAACGTTTGGACAATGTTCTTGGTATTTCTGTTAAGGATATGGAAAAATTGTATAACGACTTCTATACTAAGAGTAAAACTGATTTCCTTGGTTACGGATTAAGAAAGCGATTGAGAGATTTGACAAAAAATGCTTGTCCGATCTGTGAAACGCCTTGGGGTGAGTTAGTAGATGAATTAGATCATGTTCTTCCAAAAGCAATTTTTCCACAGTACGCTATTACTCCAATCAACTTAGTATGTATTTGTAAAGATTGCAACAATACGAAGCTTGATAAAATAGGGGACACAGATAGTAGTGGCATCATCAATCCTTATTTTAATTTTATTAAATTAGCAAAATACGTTAAGTGCGAGGTAAAAGTTAATTCTAATAGCACTGATTTTGATATTCTTGTAAAATTAAAAGATAATAATGAATTACCTGATTTAAGACCTAATCAACACTCTAGGATTAAGTTCTTTTACAATGACTGCTATGAACTAAATAAGCGTAAAGGAATTGCAGTCAGGACAAGAATTCTTCCGAATTTTATTGAAAATTTATTAAATTATAAAAATCTTTCTATTCAAGTGGTTAGGGATTACTTTAGTGATTTAAAGGATGGGATTGATGTAAGAGAACTACAAAATAGGGGTCAACTTTCAGACGAGTTTTTGAGATATATACTTGCAGACGAATTGAGTACTATGACGGATGATGTGTACAATGTTTTTTATTATTTAGTAGAACAAAGACGAAATGAAAATAGTGACATTCCTGAAGAAATTTTCTAGTGGACAATCGTCCACTTTTTCTATATAATCATTGTTAGTTTATAAAACAACAAAACTTTAAGGAGGTATTATGGATACACGATACAGCCAAATTAAGGAAGTTGCAAATCGTTATATTTACAAGTATATCAAGGAGAATGACTCTTCTCTTTTGGGGTATGACTTTGAAGGATTTTTCAACCATATTGTTGAGAGTCACAATATCAAGGTAATGGAGCATCATTTTTCCAGTCGCAAGATTGAAGGGTTGACCTTGATTGATGAGAGCGGTGTTTCATTTTCTTATGAAAAGGAAAATCCACAAGTAAAACAGAACTTTACCAAGTGCCATGAGTTGGGACATTTTCTGCTAAAGCATACTGGTTCTTTCTTTACGGAGTTAAAGGATGAATCTGACTCTGTCTTTGAGAACGAAGCAAATCTCTTTTCAGCATTTGTGCTAATGCCAAGCATTGTTTTGCTGTCAAAGATATTTTATAGGCATGATAGTTTCTCACGAGTAATGAAGGACTTAAAGGTTTCTGCTGAAGCCTTGGTCTATCGCTTGAGAGACTTATTCAGTCACGAAACGACTCATTCATTAGATGAAGTTAACCATGCTATTCAAGACTATAAAAACGGTCAGTTAGATAAAATTGTAGATATGTTTAGCTTGTTAAAATCCTCTATTATCGCAGAGTATCAGCAAGTCATGATAGATATGCTGGCTAAGATCTATCATTTGTTGACCAGAGACAGCTATCTGTCAGACAGACAAATCTATGAATTGAAGGATAAAGAGTTTAGACAGACTTTGGAAGCTGAAAAATCAGATATTTCTTGTGGTCAACTTTTTGATTATGGTAAAGTCATTTACTTTGCCTGGAAAAAGGATAGGTTAACAGAGAGACAAGCTGTTAGTAACGCCAAAATACAGTTATTGTTAGAAAGGGCATGAGATGTTCAATGGTACAAAATTAAAACAAAAACGTGAAGAGTTTGGGATGAAACAAAGCGAAATTGCACGGCTTCTTGATATTAATCGCTCTTCTTATTTCTCTTGGGAAAATGGCAGAGCAGTCCCCAACAAATCCAACTTGAAAAAAATTTCTGATATTTTAGGTGTGACAGAAGAGTTCTTCTATGAGGAAGAAATTGCTATGCTTTATAAGCAACTGAATCCTACTAATCAAACCAAGGCTATGAACTATGTTAAAGACTTAGTAGATAAGCAATCTAATATTATTAATATGCCTACCTTCTCTTATCGTGTCTATGAAAGCCTGTCTGCTGGTATCGGTTCATCAGTTTATAACGATCAAAACTATGATACCGTCTATTTTAATGAAGAACTAGCCCACGATTTCGCCTCATGGATTTCTGGTGACTCAATGGAGCCCAAATATCAAAATGGCTCTGTGGCTCTCATTCGTGAGACAGGATTTGATTATGATGGAGCAGTTTATGCAGTAGTCTGCAATAGCCAGACTTATATTAAACGAGTTTATCGAGAGGAGCATGGCTTAAGGCTGGTTTCTATCAATCCAAACTATAAAGATATTTTTCTTTCGTATGATGAAGATCCTAGAATTGTAGGGATTATTGTTGGGAATTTCTTACCTGTTGAACCGTAATATTGTTGATTATCTTGAAGGTGGAATAGAATCTTTTAAACATAAAGTTAAAATATATAAAAGTATTATTTAATTAAAATAGTTGAACCATAGTTTTTTGATTTAAAGAAATTCTTTCTACAATAGTTGTCAATTAGAAGAATTATTTTCCTTTAAATTATAGTAATAAAAGGGATATTTGCTATCCATTTCACCAATTTTATTGATATTTAAGCATGCTAAAGTAAGGCCAACGTTATCTCTATTATATGACTTTACACAAAGAAAAGTCCATAGAAACTTGGGTTCCAAGGACTTTGTCTTCAATCTGAGGGATTGAAATTTTATTTTCAATTCCTTTTTTGGATAAAGAAAATAATAATGGTGCTAATTAGGATTAATACCTAAATAAGTTTTAATTTTCTTTTCAAGAAAATCAATATGTTGGTTAATTTCAGTTTGTTGCTTATGAAGTTCATCAAGTTGAAAAAATAGTAGTCTAAGTCGTTGAGGAATTGTGGAGTCTCCTTTATATCTTAGGTCAGCGTATTCTTGCATATTTTTAATAGACATTCCCGTCTTTTTTAATCTAATAATGAATTGAGCCCACGCTATATCAGAGTCATCATAGTATCTACGATTATTTTCTTCTCTATGTGAGTAAATCAATTTTTCTTGCTCATAGTATCGAAGTGTGGGAATAGAAAGTCCAGTTTTTTTAGCAAATTCTCCAATAGAATAGTGAGCCATAATATTTCCCCCTTTTTTTTAATATTTTAGCATAATTTTAAAAAAATCGAAAAATTTTCAGTTTTCTCTTGACATAAAGTGCACTCTACTATGTAAAATACATAGCATCAAAGGAATTTGATATAAAGTACTCTAATTTATGAGTTGATTGAAAATAAAGGAAATTATGGAATCGCTTCTCTGTGTAGGTGGCGGAATGGGAGCAGCGACTCTTATAAAAAATGCAAATAGCAATCTGTAAAGGAGAAAATAGTATGGAACAAACGAAGAATTATACTTGTATTACTGGAGCCAGTGCTGGTATAGGAGCGGAGACAGCAAGACAATTTGCAAAATTAGGAACGAATCTTATTTTAATTGCTCGGCGTCAAGAACGACTAGAAAAATTGAAGCAAGAGATTTTGAACCATTATCCGGATTTAGATGTTGTTATTAAAGTTGTTGATTTATCGAAGTCCAGTAATGTTTTTGCTCTTTATGAAAGCTTGAAAAAATATCACATTACTACTCTAATAAATAATGCTGGTTTTGGAAATTATGATAAGGTTGAATCTCAAGATTTAGAAAAGATAATAACATTAATCCATCTAAACATTGAAGCTTTAACAATTTTATCAACTCTATATGTGAGAGATTATAAAGATTGTAAAGGCGCTCAATTGATTAACTTATCATCTAGAGGCGGATACATGATGGTTCCAAATGCAGTTACATACTGTGCAAGTAAATTTTATGTCAGTGCTTTTACAGAAGGCTTGGCATTGGAACTAGAGGCAAATCAACATCAATTAAAAGCTAAGGTTTTAGCTCCAGCTGCCACAAAAACGGAATTCGGTCAAGTTGCTACAGATTCTAAAGAATATAATTATGATGAGCATTTTGCTAAATATCACACAAGTGAAGAGATGGCACAATTTTTGATGGAATTATATCAAAGTGACAAAGTTGTTGGTTTAGTTGATGTTACAAATTTTGAATTTCATCTTAGCGGACCACTACTTAAACATTAATTATTTTAATAAATATAGATAATGTGGTATCGATTAATAGTTGCAGTCGTTTTATGATAATAAGAAAGCTTCTGAAACGTTAGATTTCAGAAGCTTTTTGTCTTTAAGTTTTGAGTAAGTTATAATTTTCTGTGATATTTAGGTTATTTAAAAAAATACAAGTGTTTTTGTAGATTAATTTACAATTTTTCCAGTATTTTACCAAGTAGTTCTTCTAACTTTCCTAAGTCCCCATAGACTGTCCCATCCATATAAAGATTGTAAACTTCATCATCTTGTTCCACGCGTATTTGTGCAGAGTATCCTTTTGATAATGCTAAGGAACGAATGACTTCTCGTTGAGTTCGTCCATTCCCTTCTCGAAAGGGATGGAAATAATTAAGATTATCTAGAATTTTTGCTAATTGTTTAATAATCTCATCTTTTGAATTAGCAGTTTGATAATAGGTATGAATAAGGCGGTCTATATATGCTTGGGCAGTACTGAAAGATTGTATTGACATAAAAGGATTCCCATTTTTTGAGATATTCACCTTGCGAAATTGTCCCGCCCAAGCATAGACATCTTGAAATAAATATTTATGAATGGCTAAAATATCACTAATGGAGTAGACTTCTATGGTTTTCAAGCGCAAGTCTGCAAGCCTTCTAGTAACGAATAAATGCTCATTCCGGTAGGCTTCTTCAATATTTGTAATATTTTGTTTGTTGATTAAGACTGTAGAATTTGGATAGGTATATTGGTGATTGGGGTCAATGTACTCATAGCCTTCGTATTGATTTTTAACCAATATTCAATTCCTTTCGTTTGTTGATAACATAAGTTTTTAAATCAATCACATCTTGAACAGTAGGTTCATAATTTTCAATCATTGATGACCCAATAGCATACCAGACGGTATCGAAATCTGAAAAGTTATCAAAGGGAATCCCTAAAATTGTTAATTCTTCTTTATTTACATCAAGAGTCATAGCACACTTCCTTGTATAACGTTATCTTTATTATACCATAAAATCGGTATTTTTACCTAAAGGGATAGAGACCAAAAGATATATGTAAGCGTATAGATTAATACTTATGAAACGGTTGTAGGAGGAAAATCTCTCCTACACTATTTCAGAGAAATTTCTAAAAGGGATAGAAAACCTATCTGGGATGGTCGTATCTATTTTTATCATTTAAAAAACATACTTTTTTTAATACTAAATTTTATAATATAATAGATACAATGACTTTTAAAACACTTCTTCCCTATCCATAGGTGGATAGGGTTTTTCGTTGTTCATCACACGTTCTAAACATTCAATACTAGATCTTAGGTAAAACATTTCATGTTTCCTATATTTTTCATCCTGTGAGTTTAATAGTTCGTTTATGTGACGTCTAATATGCCAAATGGCTTTTTTGATATTTGTTTCTTTTAAATTATTCATGAATCCATTGTATAATAAAATATAATCCAATCTCTTTGATTAAACTAATTTACATGAAATATAAACTATTCGGTTAATAATAAGCTTAAAAGTTTTTTGAAGGAATCTATTTAGCACAAAAAAACACCTATTCGGGAAAATAGGTGTGAATTACGAGGGACATAATCAGGAGCGACACGACGACCAACACCCTTGATTTGGTATTTAGAACTACCTTTTTCACCCTTACCGTTGTAAATGATTTCTGTCTCGCCATCTCATATCATTAACATAATTTTGTTAAGGATTTCCAATTTATTAGAATAATCGTTAATAAGAGCCAATATAACTCCTAAGCAATTTTCCATGATATTTGGTGATTCATTTAGATTACCAAGTAAATTTTTTTTATTTTGTAATTCTTCATAAAGCTTCTCTCTTACAAGTATTCTTTTTTTTCCTGTATAATTGAATGCACACATCATGATACTCATCCCAGCATAACCATGGCAAAGATATGAATCATCATATTTCCAACTTCCACTGCTATCAAATATCTCTAATAATTCATTGTACAAGTAGCTACTTATCTCTTGTTCAACTGGTAGTGAATATAGTAATAAAAGTATAGAAAGTCTACTGTTACACCATCCCATTTTTTTACCAAAAATTTCCTCAAATTTTTCTTTGTCTATAACTAGCTTCAAGTAACAATCCATCATTTTATTATATATTTCCTTTATTTCTTTAGATTCTTCTTTTTCCAAATAACTACGAAATATTTTCAAAAACGGTACCATTCCATGTATAAGCGAAATATCAAAACTTTCTATATCTATTTCTTTTTTTATAACCCCTAATAATTTATTTAAACTTTCTTCTAAAATGTACGATTCCTTATGATTTATTGGTGTTTTTCTCTGTAAATAATAATATACAATTCCTAACAAACCTCCAAAAAATTCATACTCTTTCTTTGAGTCCTTAAAAAAAGGAAGTAATACCAACATAGTATCACTTATAGTTTTATTGAAATATTGACTCAATAAATCAGAATACTCACTATTCAACTTACTATATTCTAACAAGAAAACAATCCCAGTCATACCATTATAAAATGACAATTTAAATCTTGATTTATTAAGATATATTTCTTTTAAAATAAATTCATAGAACTGTTCATCAATGTAATCTATATATTCTGAATCTGATAAACAAGACAAAAAAAGTAATATATTATACAATATTTCTGGATAATTTTCATTATTCGATAGTTCTTTAAAATCTAATTGCAGAAAATCCTGCTCAATTTTGTTCAGTATTCTTTCAATCATATTTGGTATAATTATCTGTATTAATTTCCGTTAGTATACGCTGTAAGGTGATGTTAGAAATTGTAGACTCTACAAGAGGATTATATTCAACCAAGTCCCAAATTATATTTTTTCCGTGTATTCTTTTGATTTCTTTTATTTGTCTGATAAAGTATACAAGATTTACTAAACTTAACCCCCCAGGCATTGGAAAGCTAACACCTGGAAAGTCCGATACATTTAGCACATCGACATCAAGACTAATGTAAATAGTATCAAATTTTTCAAAGTATTCACTTATATTTTCTAGAATAATTTCTTTATTTTCATATACTGCGATATCATCATAAACTTTATATTTTCTAGGGGTAAGAACCTTATAATAATCGTGTCTAGTTCCTATTATCATACCACTCTCAATACTATCCTCTATCCAACTAAGAACATTCCAATTATAATATCCATCCGATATATCTCCTTTATCTAAATGAGCATCAAATATTATAATTCCGATACTTTTCTCAGTATCAAGAATATGATCAAAAACAAAACTGGTAGTACAATGATCGCCACCAAAAATAAATATGTCCTCTTCACCATACCGAGAAGATATTTTTGATTTCAATTCTGATATTAAGTCACTATTTTCGTAATCAGAAGCATTTATAAAGTTATTTTGTAAATAATACTTTCTCTCTAAATAGTTATTTCTAATAAAATTATTAAATCCACATTCGGATCCTGGTACTTTCGTTCGTCCTTTATAAGGTAAATTTATAAACATTTACTCCTCCTTAATCATTTATAATCAAACTTACATTTTAGACTTCTGGGTAAATTTTTTATCCATTAAATATAGATAGAACAGTTGATAAATTTTCTCCTCATAAAATTTATTGAAAAAAATTTTATTTAAAAATAGATGTATATATCTCTTAGCAATTTCTATTTTTTCAGATGTATTAACTTTTCGTTTACTCTCGATTTCATTTGATAGTCCGACTAGATATTTACATTTTTTGAAAAGTTCCTTACTAAATGGAAAAACATCTAAATCTATATTTTTAATTTCTTTTTTTACATTTCTATATAACGAGTAATTTTTTGATACTTCAATGTCCTTAAAATGTTTGATTAATTCCTCAGTGTCTATTCCAAATGATTCAAAAATACTTTGTAGTATAAGTACATAATATTGTATCGGAAGTGTTCTCAAAATGGAATAATTAGAAATAACATAAAGAGAATCTAGTGTTAATATCTTCTCGATATTCCAAGCACTATCTGAACCACCAAGTAGTGAAAAATCTATTCGATACGGTAGCATCTCATACCGTGTTAGAAGTCCGTCGTCTATACTAGATGAAAAAAGTTTTATCATTAACATTAAGACTTTAATTTTATCCGTATCATTTGTTCCCAAAATTTTAATTCTAAATCGAATATGATATTCATCGTAGTAATATTGAACAAAATTTATACTATATTGAATATCGTCATCAATCAAATTTAAGAACCTCTTTAAAATATCTTCTACACAAATCGATGTTAATTCCTCTTTACAATACAAATGAAAACTAAACCAGTCTTTAGATACCAGATGTACTTCCTCCAAGCTACAGTTTTTTTCTAAACACTGTGTACTATTATCTATATTTTTTGAAAATGCTATTATTTCATTAGAGCTTTTTAACTCCCCTAAGTACTCTGTTAAAACTACTTTATCTGTCTTTAATTTTTGTTTTACCTTCTCTATATCTCCTTTTTTATCTAAATTTATCAGTAACTCCATGTCTCCCTCTACTAAATTTACAAATTTCGGAACATTATAGTTTTTTATAAACTTATCAAAATTAGAATTTTTAGATAACCTCCATGTTTCAGGATATACAATTATATCTTTATAGACTATTCTATTTTGATAATGTAAATACTCAATTGAAAAAACCTTATAGAAATCATAATACGATAATTGGTTGCAAAAAATACTATATAAAAATCGGGTTTGATTATTTAATAGATCTGGAGAAATTCTATTTCTTTTTACAACACGCATATTAGTACCTATTTTCTTAGAAAAAACTTGAAAATTATTCTTGTTATCTAAATATACATATACATCTGAAATATCAATATTTTTAAAAAATGGAAAATCTAATATCAAGTTATCTAATGCATTCTCTCTCTTGATGTCATTTAATACTAAATTATTATAAAATTCATCAACTCCAATTAGAAGTTCGTTATAAAATTTTCTCTCTATCTCTAGCATATTGTGTATATTGAGATTTTCCTTAAAGTAAGACACATATTTCCCAGAAATCGAAAAAAAATTATCTGAGTATTGATTCCCATTCCATCTTAATTTAATCCTATTATCAACTTCATAAATTGAAAAAACTACTTCAGCAGTAGGAAAACTATCCTTGACTACCCGTCCTTGTTCAATTAAATTCTCTAATTTTATCTCTTCACCACTGGTAGTGTTCAAAATCTGATTCACTAAGTCATGTTGGAATTTATCTGTTCCATCATTAATATTTAAAGTTTCTCCCAAATAAGTACTCAAAATTGGGTTTGAATAGTTTGAAGGAGAACCTAACCCTTTAACTGAAAGCAATTCCGTTAAAGGCACTAAATTGTTACTACCATACAAATTATAAAATTTTCTTGTATATTCTTTCAGACTGCGCTCTTGCTTATATTTTAAATTAATAGTTAATAGTATATTAAGAAACTCTTCTATTTCATTCTTTATCTGATAATCCATCTGAAATCTCTGATGACTAATACATAAAATATTAAGCGGAGTATTTACCTTGCATATATCGTCCATAATACTATATAAATCCATCAGAATTCGACTCCCCTCTCCTAGAGGAATACTATTATATAATTCTATTTTTGATTTTATACAAGCAATTTGCCTTTTGAATTTTGCAGGTATTAATTCTATTCTATTAATAAAATCATCTATCAAATTTATTTTATTGTCTCTGGTTAATATCTCAAAACATTCAAAAAATAATATCTCACAATCTATCAATTGCTGTATATAGTCATAGATAGTATTTAATTCAAATCCCTTCTCTAATAACAAATTAACTAGGGAACTTATTTTTAAAGGTGTTTTACAAGTCTCGATAATGTCTGAAAGAACAATGTTTAAATCCGTCAAGAAAATTTTTTGTATATCTGATTGGCAAAAATACAGCTTCTGATTTAACAGCTTTGTTCCGACTCCTATTAAATTGGGATTTAAAAATACGAATAGTTCTTTTAATACATCTCGTTCTCTCAAAATCAATTTTAAAAAATCAAAAGCCCACTCTGTAGAAATATCTGTTATCTTTTCTACACTCTTTGAATCACATTTCAGATTTTCTTCTATCGCACCATGAGAAAATTCTCCTACTCCTACATATCCAAACGTGAAGAATGTTGAGGGACGTGTACAAAATCTAATAAAATAATTTTCTAAAGTTCGTAATAGTCTTCTCTTATTTTTCTCTGATTTTTTATAAAAATTTGATAACTCCATAAAAAGAGTTCGATTACAAAGTAAAATTGCTTCTTGAAGTAAAATGTTTTTCCAAATATACTCATAGCAGCTATCTATATTATCAAATTTTAACGAGTAATATTCCTTTAAAGCTGCACTATTACCCATTTTATCTCTATAAACATATTGAGGTAGTATTTCTTTTTTCATAAATTTTTCCTAAGTCTATTATGATATTTTTACAGCTAAGTAATCATTCCTTCTTCAAGAGTTATCACTTCATCAAACATTGAGATGAAATTATCTGATGGTTCGTGAGCAATACAAATAACCATTTTCCCCTGCAATGAGGCCACTAATTCTTCAATACGCAATCTATTTTCTTTATCTAGAGACGATGTAACCTCATCCAAAAGTAAAATTTCCTTATTCGCAAGTAGAGATCTAGCGAAATCTAGTCTCCTCTCTTGTCCTCCAGATAACTTATTTTTGATGGGATCCTCTAAATTAATATTTTCTAAGCTTACCTTCTGTAACACTTGATGAACTAGACTTTTATCATAATCTTTACACATTGTCAAATTATCAATAGCTGGTTTATCAAAAATAAAGGTTTTCTGCTCCACGTAAGCAACTGATGAGTAATCTAACTTAATGCTAGTTAAATCCTGTCCATTAACTAAGATGTTCCCATTAATATTAAAACCATCTGGTATCAAACCTATTAATGAATTCAAAAGCGTACTTTTCCCACTACCACTTTTTCCAATAATGAGATATTTTTTATCTACCTTAAATGTTAAATTTATATTTTGTAATATATTTTGCTCCCCACCAGATATTCCAAAATCAACAAGCTCAATTGTATTAATTTTTACATTTTCCATATTAGCGGTATCCGCTGGTACTCGATTTATAGTTGCAACCAGATTATTAACCAATTTTTTTGAAGATAATATATCAGTATAGCTATGTTTCATATTAGTAATTGGATAAGTAATATACATAACTAATTGACGAAGGCCAATAAATTCTCCTAGAGAAAGTCTTCCCTTGAGTACAAAAAAACCTCCTACTACCCAAGCTCCCTGATTTACAACCATTGTAATTGCGTATGATATTGCCTCTATTGAGTTTGCCTTTTTGTAATATGCTACATTAGATTGTCCTAACTGCTTACTTTTTGAATTCACAATATCAGTGAAAGGGGGTACTGCATTAAATAATTTAACTGTCTTTAAACCAAAGTAAAAATCTGATACTACACTAAAATAACTTTCTTTTGACTTTACACTTACATCTCTTGCATTTTGTAAAGAATTTTGAGTTAACAAAGGATAAAAAAGAGGAAGTAAACTCAAAACGACCATTATGATAGTATATGACGGTTGTATAAACAAAGATATGACTGAGGCAAAAATAAAAACTAAAATATCATTAGTTATACTAATAATTTGCTCTAAATATTGTTTTTCTAAAACTTCTAATTCATTAGTATAGGTTGAAATATTCATTTCAGGATTACTACGATAAACATCAATCAATGGTTTTCTTCCATTACTATCAGTCAAATCACTTCGTATATCATGTAAAATTTTTTGAATTAATTTCTGATTTGAAACTTCAACACAGTACTCCATTGCAGAATCAAAAACTATGTAGACTAGCAACAACACTACATATAAGATGAATGTTTTTGAATTAACGTTTGAAATAGAATCAATAATACCTTCTAGAACAAAAGCCAAGCTCAGTACAGAAATGGCTCCAATGATATTTACTATTAAAAATTGACCTAGTAAAAAAGGATTTTGATAAAAATATTTTTTCATTTGAGATTCTTTTATAACTTCTTTAATTAAATTAACCTAATAAAAATCAGGAGCGATAATAATCACCACCCCTGACTCAACATAATGTACTTTAGCATTTGTGCTGACTTGGCTGATTTCTTCCCATCAAGATAGAAGCTACATCAATGTCGTCAACATCAATAGAAATATTTTCTTGTTTTAAAGTAAGCTCTGTATTTTCCATAGCATGTTTATCCTTCCATAAATAGATTTAAGATTTTTATCCGGTGAGGAGAAATCTTATCAAACCTCATAATGTCGTTATAGATTAGTCTGAACAGTTAGAGAGCTTTTCCATTCGCAGGACCAGGATCAATACCTCTATCCATCTTATGAACTTGAGGTGTTCTCGTAATTCCTAACAGAATTAAGCCAATAGCTAATACAGCAACTATTTTCTTAAACAAACTTCTCATATACCTCTCCTTTTGTTTTCTTGCATTTATTTTATCACTTCAAAATTGGCTTGTCAAGAACTTTTATAACCTTTTTTTATTTTTTTTCATTTGATACTTTTTTGTATTTTATGATAGATTAAAAAAACGATGCTCACTTGAACATCGTATCCATTATTCTGTTATATCTGCAATATAATGCTCAACTTTCAAAGTCATTGGTATGTTTTCCTCAAGTTTGTATAGGAAATGAGCTATCTCAAAATATTCTTTCACTGAACTTTTAGAAGAAAAATTTTCACTTACATTTCCCATCAATAAGTACAAATCAGCTAATAGATAAGTTGTTCTGTAATCCTTACACTGCTTTATCGTAGCTGTAATTTTAGTAATAGCTTCTTCAATATTGTTCTGTAACCATAGATAACGACAAACGTTATAATTAAACTTAATAGATAGTTCTATCTCTGCAATTGTGTTTAAATTAAGCTGATTTACTTGATACTCTAGTTTCTCACGAATTTCATTAAAACGTTCTAAATCTTCTGTATCATAATAAAAATTGAATAGAGTATTTGAAACTTGAAAGTAGTTCAAATCAGATACACTTAACTGAGATAGCATCTTCTCTAATCGTGTAATCGCATCATCTTTCTGTCCGTAAAAATAAAAATCTATAAGAGACTTTATCCACTCCATGTAAAACTTATCTGCTAAAGATAAGCGATGAGCTTTTACATTTTCTAGTTCATATATATACTTCAATGATTCATAATTTCGGTTTGTTATAAATGTCTGTGATAATTTTTTAAACTCTGATAACTCATCAATCTCTTCTACGATTTGTTCATCAAAAAAGTAGTCCATACTGACTTTTAATTTCTTAGCAAGAGCATGTAAAAAATCCGCTCCAGGGGTAAACTCTCCACTCTCTAATCGACTGATTTGCCCTTGTTTACAGATACCCTCAGCTAATTCTCGCTGAGACATTTTTAATTCCTTTCGTCTATTTTTTAATCTAGTTGCTAATAATGTGCCCACGTTTGAATCTTCCTTTTCTATTCGATTTCAATGTCAATTGTAACATGATTAAATCTAAAATTCAAATCAATAATAAAAAAGATACAAATTATAGATAAATCTGGTAATATCTACTACTGGGAAACAGACAAACCTGGAGCTTTTGATGCCCTTCTTCCAGCTATTGCTGGACTTGGGGGAGCCAACGCCAAGGTAAAAGCCGGTTTCATTTTGGAAGAGGGACATTATACACCAATTGTATTTGTAACAGGTCTTAATGAAGAGTTTGATTACAGCAAATACAATGATTTCCGTGTCTCACTCACAAAATAAAGACATATTCAACGCTCTTAAAATTGACAACACCCCAAAAGTTAGATTTCCATCTATCTTTCA
>JAGZVW010000015.1:0-41748 GCA_018379295.1 Streptococcus parasanguinis
ATTCGATTTCGTCGTCCCACCTCCGCACAGTTGAGTAGGGCTGTAAAAGCTGATGAAATCAGCGTAGTAGAGCCCACTCAACCACTGCGTCTTGCTCGATAATCCAAAAACAATTAAGAGGCTATGATTTCTGTCCCACTCTCACTTTTCTCACGACGGAAAGTTTTTAATAAATGATTCATTCCTTCTAGCAAGTAGGAAATTAACTTTTTTTAGAATCACTCAAGTGATTTTATCTTCTACATATCATTCGTTTTTTCTGAGACTGAGATTTTAACATCTCGGTCTTTTTTACCCTTTCTTATTGGAAAGTTCAGCAATTGAGGCTCCACATTTCTTCATAAGTTTGATATAATAAGAAGATAGAGATTGATTAGGAAAAGAAGCATTAGAAACAGGTATGTAAGATGAAAAAAATATTAGTCGTTGATGATGAAAAGCCGATCTCAGATATTATCAAATTTAATATGGCCAAAGAAGGCTATGAGGTTTTAACGGCCTTTGATGGTCGGGAAGCTTTAGAAGTTTTTGCGGCTGAAAATCCGGATATTATTATTCTAGATTTGATGTTGCCAGAGATTGATGGTTTGGAAGTAGCGCGTACCATTCGGAAGACCAGTAATGTGCCGATTATTGTCCTATCTGCTAAAGATACGGAATTTGATAAGGTCATCGGTCTTGAAATTGGTGCGGATGACTATGTGACCAAACCCTTCTCTAATCGAGAATTGCAAGCACGTGTCAAGGCCTTGTTGCGTCGTTCCGAGTTTGCAGCGGATCCTCAGCTTGAAAATGAGGCCGATACAGAGATTGTAATTGGAGATCTCCACATTCTCCCAGATGCTTTCTTGGTTCAAAAAGGCAATAAAGAATTAGATTTGACCCATCGTGAGTTTGAGTTGCTCTATCACCTTGCGACCCATGTGGGTCAGGTTATGACTCGTGAGCACCTTCTGGAAACAGTATGGGGCTATGATTACTTTGGAGATGTTCGGACAGTGGATGTGACGGTTCGTCGTTTGCGTGAAAAAATTGAAGACACACCGGGACGTCCGGAATATATCTTAACCCGCCGTGGTGTCGGATATTATATGAGAAACAATGATTGATCTAATAAAACATTTTGTCATGTCGTCGAACTTTGTCTTTGTTCTGATTACGGTTGGGTTTATCATTGTGGTGGCCTTGCTTCTTCTAGAGAACCGTAGGGACAATATCAAGCTCAGACAACTAAACACGAAAATTAAGGATCTGATTGCTGGGGATTACTCTGAAGTGGTCGACATGCAAGGAAGCCCCGAGCTGACCGATATGACCAATAGTATCAATGATCTGTCCGAGGTTATTCGTCTGACGCATGAAAACCTGGAGCAGGAAACCAAGCGGCTGACTAGTATTCTAGCCTATATGACAGATGGAGTGCTTGCGACCAATAGACGGGGTCAGATCATCATGGTCAATGAAATGGCAGCCAAGCAATTGAATGTCAATCCGGACGAGGTTCTCAACACCAGTATTCTTGATTTGCTTTCGATCGGAGACGACTATGATCTGCGGAAGTTGATTACGGAAGTCCCAGAGTTGACGATTGACTCTCAGGATGAAAATGGGGAATACATTAGTCTTCGAGTGCGCTTTGCCTTGATCCGTCGCGAATCTGGCTTTATCTCTGGATTGGTAGCTGTCTTGCACGATACGACAGAGCAGGAAAAGGAAGAGCGGGAACGCCGTCTCTTTGTCTCCAATGTGAGTCATGAATTGCGGACACCCTTGACCAGTGTAAAATCCTATCTGGAGGCCTTGGACGATGGCGCTTTGTCAGAGCCGGTAGCACCAGACTTTGTCAAGGTTTCGCTCAATGAAACCAACCGGATGATGCGCATGGTCACAGATCTGTTGAGTTTGTCACGAATCGATAATGAAACTAGTCAGTTGGACATTGAGTTGACCAACTTTACAGCTTTTATTACCTTTATTTTAAACCGGTTTGATAAGATCAAGAGCCAATCGCAAGAAGATTCCAAGAAGTATGAACTGATCCGTGAATATCCGATCTCGCCGATCTGGGTGGAAATTGATACGGATAAAATGACCCAGGTGATTGATAATATCTTGAACAATGCCATCAAATACTCACCTGATGGTGGGAAAATCAAGGTAGGGATGAAAACAACAGATGCCCAATTAATCATTTCCATCTCAGATGAGGGCTTGGGAATTCCCAAGAAAGACTTGCCACGCATTTTTGATCGCTTTTACCGAGTGGATAAGGCGCGTAGCCGGGCCCAAGGTGGGACTGGTCTGGGCTTAGCCATTGCTAAGGAGATCATTAAGCAACATAAAGGCTTTATTTGGGCCAAGAGTGAATATGGTAAGGGATCTACCTTTACCATTGTCTTGCCGTACGACAAGGACGCTATTAAAGACGACTGGGACACAGAAGAGGAAGAATAAGGAGTCAATGACAGAAGAGGGATTTAAGTATAGTATTTTAGCTTCAGGCTCTAGTGGAAATTCTTTCTACCTTGAGACACCAAAGAAAAAACTGCTCATTGATGCAGGGCTCTCAGGGAAAAAGATTACTGGGCTATTGGCCGAAATCGATCGCAAACCAGAAGACTTAGATGCCATTTTGATTACGCATGAACACTCAGACCATATCCATGGTGTGGGTGTTTTAGCGCGGAAATATGGCATGGATCTATATGCTAATGAAGCCACTTGGAAGGCTATGGAAACTACCAAGTATCTAGGAAAGGTCGATGATGCTCAAAAGCATATCTTTGAAATGGGCAAGACCAAGACATTTGGCGATATCGATATCGAAAGTTTTGGGGTCAGTCACGATGCTGCAGCCCCTCAATTTTATCGCTTTATGAAGGATGGCAAAAGCTTTGTCATGCTGACGGATACGGGCTATGTGAGTGATCGCTTAGCAGGAATCGTCGCGGATGCGGATGGCTATCTGATTGAGTCCAACCATGATGTAGAGATTCTTCGAGCAGGTTCGTATGCTTGGCGTTTGAAGCAACGGATCTTATCTGATCTGGGCCATCTTTCTAATGAAGATGGGGCAGATGCCATGATCCGAACCTTGGGAAATCGCACCAAGAAGATTTATCTGGGGCATTTGTCAAAAGAGAATAATATCAAAGAATTGGCCCATATGACCATGGAGAATCAACTGGCTCGAGCAGATCTAGCTGTCGGTCATGATTTTGAGGTGCTGGATACATCACCAGACACCGCTACCCCTTTGACGAAGATATAAGATGGAGAACCACCTGTGGGTGGTTTTTTGATTTCTGATTAAAATCCCTTCATTTAGTGATGAATTTGCTCTTTACCTTAAATTCGTGTATGATAAGAAAGAGCGAATTCTGAATGAGAGTCACGTTTTGTACAATCAAAGAAGAGGAGAAATGAAAAATGAAAAAGATGATGTTATTACTGGCAAGTTTAGTTGCTTTAACAGCTTGTAGTCAGTCTAAGCAAGATACGAAAGAGTCAACCTCCACTCAAACGGCGAAGGAAACAAAAGTATCAGAGTCTTCTAAAAAAGAAAAAGAATTGAAATTTGTGGTGGCTCCTCAAAATGAAGGAAAGACGTCTGATCTTATTGAGTTAGGGAAGAAATTGGTTAAAGAACATCCTGAAGTTGGTAGCGAGGGGAATATGGCGATCTATTTTACCGGGGCTGTTTCAGATGGCAGGGCGGCACTCATGCTGGTCAATAAGACAGATGTAGATATCAAGAAAGATTTGAACTTTTCAATTACCTGGTCTTATGATGGAAAGGCTATTTTTGAGAATCAAAAGGTTAGCTATTTTATCAAGGATAGTGGGGAATTACCTTCTCATACAGCAACTATAATATTATTGCCATTAAATGAGGAACAACAGAATATTGTGGATGGAATGTCAGATCCATCTAAGATGAAGCTTCTAATGTCAGATGTGAACACTGTAGAGTGATTATGAAACAAGAAACATACAAAGGAGAAGTAAATGCGCCTTGTTTATCTTACGATTGGTTTTATATCATTGGGACTAGGAATTATTGGGATTCCATTGCCAATTTTACCGACAACCCCCTTTTTATTGCTGTCCATGGCTTGCTTTGCTAAAAGTTCCAAACGCTTTGAAACTTGGCTTTACCAAACCAAGCTTTATCAAACCTATGTAGCGGATTACCGAGAGACCAAATCGATTGCCAAAGAACGGAAGAAATGGATCCTTCTTCAGATCTACATTCTGATGGGCATTTCCATCTATCTGGCCCCGATTATTTGGGTGAAGCTTGCTTTAGGAGCTTTGACGATTTTTATCACCTTTTATCTCTTAAAAGTGATTCCCAATAAGCCTGAAAAACCAACAGAAGAACATTCTGAGTAAAAATAGAGAATTCAGGCCCTAGAACTAGGAAAAGAAGTGCGTTCGTGCTTCTTTTTTGGTATACTTAAAGGTATGAATTTATTAGAAAGTAGGCTTCCTATGGAGAAATTACAAGTCCTGTTATCGGAACGGTTTCAGATCGTTTTTTCAGATAGCAGTTTATTAGATACAGCTTTTACACACACCTCTTATGCCAATGAGCACCGCCTCTTAAAAATTTCACATAACGAACGTTTGGAATTTTTAGGAGACGCTGTTCTTCAATTAGTTATTTCCGAATATTTGTATAAGGAACACCCAAACAGACCGGAGGGAGATTTGTCCAAATTCCGTTCCATGATTGTCCGTGAAGAAAGTTTGGCTGGTTTTTCTCGGGATTGCCAATTTGACCGTTATATCAAACTAGGCAAAGGCGAAGAAAAATCAGGCGGTCGGGACCGCGATACGATTCTTGGCGATTTGTTTGAAGCCTTTTTAGGTGCCTTGCTCTTAGATCAAGGTGTGGAAGCGGTCAAGCGCTTTGTCTATCAGGTCATGATTCCCAAGGTGGAAACGGGTCAATTTTCCCAAGTTATTGACTACAAGACCCGTTTGCAAGAACTGTTGCAGGTTCACGGGGATGTGGAAATTCAGTACCAAGTGGTAAATGAGTCTGGTCCCGCTCATGCAAAGGAGTTTGAAGTGGAAGTGTTCGTGAACGGCAAAACCCTAGGACACGGTCATGGTCGCTCCAAGAAATTAGCGGAACAGGAAGCAGCCCGCAATGCAGTTGAAACGAGGAATGATGGCTCATGTATCTAAAAGAGATTGAAATCCAAGGCTTCAAATCCTTTGCGGATAAGACCAAGGTCGTATTTGACAAAGGGGTTACTGCCGTTGTAGGGCCTAATGGATCGGGAAAATCAAATATCACAGAGAGCCTACGGTGGGCCTTGGGTGAATCCAGTGTCAAGAGTCTACGTGGGGGCAAGATGCCCGATGTCATCTTTGCAGGGACAGAATCGCGTAAACCGCTGAATTATGCTTGTGTTACAGTTGTCTTAGATAATCAGGATGGTTTTATCCAACAAGCGGGGAAAGAAATTCGGGTCGAACGCCATATTTATCGTTCGGGAGACAGCGAGTACAAGATCGATGGTAAGAAAGTACGTCTCAGAGATGTGCATGATTTGTTCATGGATACGGGATTGGGACGGGATTCTTTCTCGATTATCTCCCAAGGTCGTGTAGAGGAAATCTTTAACTCCAAACCGGAAGAACGCCGGGCTATCTTTGAGGAAGCTGCTGGTGTCTTGAAATTTAAGACGAGGCGCAAGGAAACGGAGACCAAACTCAACCAAACCCAGGAGAATTTGGACCGTCTAGAGGACATCCTCTATGAATTAGAAGGACAGATCCAGCCTCTTGAAAAGCAAGCGACGGTTGCTCGTCGTTTCTTGGAATTAGACCAAGAACGCCAGGTTCTCTTACTGGACGTTTTGGTCGCTCAAGTAGATCTGACAAAGGATCTCTATGAAAAGGCTGATCAAGAAGAAAAAGCCATTCAAGAACAGTTGGCCTCTTATTACCAACGTCGTCAGATTTTAGAAGAAGACAATGTACGCATCAAGAAAGCCCGCCATCAGTTGGATGCGAGCTTGGCTGAAGATCAGGCCAGTTTGCTTGAGGTTACTCGTCTGATCAGTGATTTGGAAAAGCAAATCGAAGTCGCTAAGCTGCAATCAAGCCAGGCAGCCCATAGTCGCAAGGAAAATCTAGAGCGACTAGATGCTGTTTTGGCCCGTCTGGAAGAAGCGAAAAAAGAGCTGGCTCAAAAACAAGAGACGCTAGCAACGCTTCAACAAAAGCTGACAGAGAACCGTCAGCAACAAGAAGAGTTGGAAAAAGAATTAGCCAACTATGAAGAAGATCCGGAACAAGTCATTGAGCATCTACGTGAGCGGTATGTGGAGCTCTTACAGACAGAAGCTGAAAAATCTAATGAGCGGACAGCGATTGAGAGCCGAATTCAAGCGCTCCTACAAGAATCTAGTCATCGTCAAGAGGACTTGATCAAGGCGCAATCCAATTTTGAAGCTGCCAAGGAAAAAGAAGTTCGACAATTGGAGGAGTTGGATCAGGCACAAGCGACGGTCAAAGACCTATTAGCAGAATACCAAAATCAATTGGTAAAAGTGGAGCAGGCCAAAGCTGCCTACCAAGATGCTCAAACGGCTATGTTTGACTTGATGGATGAGAGCAAAAACAAACGGGCGCGGATCAATAGTTTGGAAGCCATTCAGAAGAACCATAGTAACTTCTATGCAGGCGTCAAGAGTGTCTTGCAAGAAGCGGACCGTCTAGGAGGCATTTGTGGGGCTGTTAGTGAGAATTTGAGTTTTTCAAAAGACTACCAGACAGCGCTTGAAATTGCTCTGGGAGCTAGCAGCCAACAGATCATTGTCGAGGATGAAAAGGCGGCAACGCGAGCAATTGACTTCTTGAAACGAAATCGCTTAGGCCGGGCAACTTTCCTCCCGCTAACGACGATCAAATCCCGTCAACTCTCTCCTCGTAATCTGGAGTTGATTCAAACCAGTGTAGGATTTTTAGGAATTGCGAGTGACTTGGTGACCTATGAGAATCGTTTTGAACAGATTTTCCAAAACTTGCTTGGAGTAACAGCCATCTTTGACACGACGGAGCATGCGCGTGAGGCGGCTCGTAAAGTCAACTATCAAGTTCGGATCGTGACCCTAGATGGGACTGAATTGCGGACGGGTGGATCTTACGCCGGTGGTGCCAATCGTTCCCAAAATACAGTTTTTGTCAAACCAGAATTAGATAGTTTAAAGCAGGAAATGCAAGCTCTGGATGCTCGTTTAAGAGAAGCAGAGCAGGAGGTAGAGACCAAGGACAATCTGCTCAAGCAGGCGCAAGAATACTTGGCCTCTATTCAAAGCCAGGGTGAGCAAGCGCGTCTGGAGCAACAGAGGGCCCAATTGGCTTACCAACAAAGCCAAGAACAACTGCAAGAAATTCAGGAACTCTTGGAAGCATTGAAGTCAGAATTGGCAACAGATGTGACCCAAACTCTCCAAGAAGAGCTGGAGTCCCTTACTGAGCAATTGGCAGAAATTGAGCTTCATAAAGAAAACTTGAACCGCGACATTGAAACCATGAAGTCGGACAAAGATGTTCTGCAACAAAAGGTACAAAACCTGCAAGAGCAATTGGCAGAGTTGCGACTCCAACAGACGGAATATAAGAGCCAACAAAGCTACGAACAAACAGATGCTCGTCGCTTGGAAGAAACGATCTCCCAGTTGGGAGTAGAAGAGCATCAGTTGCAATTACTGATTGAACAAGGCGATGCCCAAGTTCAGACAGTGGATGTGGAGCAGCTATCCAATCAATTGACACAAGCGCAAGTCAAGAAGACAGATTTGGAACAAGGAGTCATTCGGAAACGTTTTGAGCTGGATGATTTGGAAGGCCAGGCCGAAGATGTGGCAGAACAGATGGAACAAGCGCGCAAGAAAAACGAAGAGTGGATTCGCCAACAAGCCAAGGCTGAAGCAACACGTGAAAAGCATGCGGATCGCTTGAATAAGCTCTTAACGCAAATTACCGATGAATTCATGCAAAGCTTTGACCAAGCCAAAGAACAGGCTAAACCGGTTGAAAATCTTGTAGCCGCTGAAAGTCAGCTCAAGAGCATCGAAAAAGACATTAAGGCACTTGGTCCAGTCAATGTGGATGCGATCGAGCAATACGATGAGGTGAAGGGACGCTTTGATTTCCTTTCTAGCCAGCGGGAGGATGTCTTGGCCGCGAAAAACATGCTTCTGTCTACCATCAACGACATGAATGACGAAGTCAAGGAACGCTTTAAATCGACCTTCGAAGCCATTCGTGAATCCTTTAAAGTCACTTTCCGTCAAATGTTTGGTGGGGGTTCTGCTGATTTGATTCTGACAGAGCCGGATCTGCTGACAGCTGGTGTTGAGATTTCTGTGCAGCCACCTGGTAAAAAGATCCAATCCTTAAACCTCATGAGTGGTGGAGAAAAAGCCTTATCAGCCTTGGCCCTCTTGTTCTCGATTATTCGTGTCAAGACCATTCCATTTGTCATTCTGGATGAGGTAGAGGCTGCCCTAGATGAGGCCAATGTCAAGCGCTTTGGGGATTACCTCAACCGCTTTGATAAGGAAAGCCAATTTATTGTCGTGACGCACCGAAAAGGAACCATGTCAGCTGCAGATTCCATCTATGGAGTGACCATGCAGGAATCTGGGGTTTCTAAAATCGTCTCAGTAAAATTGAAAGACTTAGAAAATGAAGAATAATGATATCAAATTGATCGCTACGGATATGGATGGAACTTTTTTAAATGACCAACATCAGTACGATCAAGACCTTTTACGCAAGGTGCTAGCAAGCTGTAAAGAGAAAGGCATTTATTTTGCTGCTGCGAGTGGCCGTGCCCTCCTTTCGCTCAAATCCCTCTTTAAAGGGTTTGAAGACCAGATGATTTTCATTGCTGAAAATGGCAGCGTGGTTGAATTTCATGGAGAAGATCTCTACGAAGCGACCATGTCCAAAGACTTTTATTTGGGTGTTTTTGAAGCCTTGAAATCTTCCCCTTATGCAGACCCGAATAAATTGCTTTTGACAGGGAAAAAAGGGAGCTATGTCTTAGAAACAGTAGATCCCGACTATCTGGCCTTGAGTCAGCACTACAATGAAAACATTCAAAAAGTGAAAAGCCTAGTGGATATTCAAGATGAAATCTTCAAATTGACCACCAACTTCGATGCAGCTCTTGTTCTTGAAGGAGAGCAATGGGTCACTGAGAATATCCCAGGCGTCAAAGCAATGACGACAGGTTTCGAATCGATTGATATTGTCCTCGATTATGTCGATAAGGGAGTAGCGATTACTGCCTTAGCGGATAAACTAGGGATTTCGATGGATCAGGTGATGGCTTTTGGGGATAACCTAAATGACCTCCATATGATGCAAGTCGTGGGCCATCCTGTAGCGCCAGAAAATGCACGTCCTGAAATCTTAGCGATTGCTAAAACAGTCATCGGCCACCATGCGACGGGTTCTGTCCTCCACTACATGGAGGAAATTGTATGAGTAAGATTTCTTTGATTGCGCTGGATTTAGATGGGACCCTTCTCAATTCTGAAAAAGAGATCTCCCCTCGCAATAGAGCAGCTCTCGCTGCTGCACAGGCCCAAGGTGTCAAGGTGGTTCTAACCACTGGTCGCCCCTTGAAAGCCATGGATTTTCTTTTGGAAGAATTGGGGACAGCAGGCCTCAAAGAAGAGTATACGATTACCTTCAACGGTGGTCTAGTGCAGCGAAATAATGGAGAGATTCTCTCAAAAGTGGTCTTGGCACCAGAAGATGTCTCAATCATTCATGATGAAACAGCCCGTCTCGGCCTTCCGCTGGATGCGATCAGTGAGGGAACGGTTTATGAGATTCATGCAGATCGAAAGTCTCTTTATTCCCATTACAATCCCTACCTAAACTTTATTGAGACAGATTTTAAAGACCTGCCATCCACGATTTCCTACAACAAGTGTGTGACAGCCGTTGATCAAGACTTTTTAGATGCAGCGATCAAGCAGATCAGGCCGGACTTATTTCAAGACTATGAAATTTTTAAATCTCGGGAAATGTTGCTGGAATGGTGCCCCAAAAATGTTCACAAGGCAACAGGTTTAGAGGCATTGGCAGCCATTTTGGGTCTTACATCTGATCAAGTCATGGCCTGTGGAGATGAGGCCAATGACCTGTCTATGATCCAGTGGGCTGGACTAGGGGTTGCTATGGGCAATGCGGTCCCAGCAGTGAAGGAAGTTGCAGCTCTGGTGGCCCCTGTGACCAATGACCAAGATGCTGTCGCATGGGCAATTGAAAATTATGTGCTAAAGGAGAGTGAATAAATGGGATTATTTGATCGATTATTTGGAAAGAAAGAAGAAACTGAAAAAGTGCTTCCGTCTACTGAAGAAGTGACGGAAAGTAACGAGATTGAAGAAGTTGTCAAAGAGGAGCCGACGACGGCTGTCTCAAATGACAAGGAAGAGCAAAAAATCGCTGATATGGAGGCATACTACCAAGAGCTTAAAGCTCGGATTGCAGCCACTCATCAACCTGTTTCAACCGTCACTCAAGAAGAGCCATCAGAGGAACCTCTTCTTGAAGAAAATGTGACTTCAGAGACTCATGAAGACCAAGCAGCGGGAGAGGATTCTCCGGTTGTCTTTGAACCAGCTCAAACAGAAACAACTCCTGAAGAAGTTTCACCTGTAGCTGATGAAACGGAAACTGAGCTTCTTGAAGAAGTGAAATCTGAAGCGGAAGTAAGTGAAACCGTTGAAGAAGTAGGTGAGGAGGATGTTTCAGAACTGGAAGAAGAGTCACCATCACCTGACGCTGAGCCAGTAGAAGTGAGCACGACAGAAGAGAAGGTTCCAGAACTAGTAAACGCTCAGGATGAGGTTCCAGAACCTGAAGTGTCAGAAGCGATCGCTGAAGTAGAGGAAACTTCAGAAGTAGCGGAAGCCGAGTCTAGCTTTCCTGAAGGAGAAGCTGCATCAGCTATTGAGGAAAGAACTGTTGAAGAGGCAGAGGAGCCAATTCAAGATGAGGTCGCACCTCAGCAAGAAACCATCCAGGAAAAATATGATCGTAGCTTGAAAAAGACACGGACTGGATTTGGCGCACGTCTTAATGCTTTCTTTGCGAATTTCCGTTCAGTCGATGAAGAATTCTTTGAAGAATTGGAAGAACTCTTGATCATGAGTGACGTTGGGGTTCAAGTTGCCTCTAATTTAACCGAAGAGTTGCGCTATGAAGCCCGTTTGGAAAATGCCAAAAAACCAGATGCTCTCAAGCGCGTGATTATCGAAAAATTGGTAGACTTGTATGAAAAGGATGGCCAATTTAATGAAGCTATTCGTTTTCAAGATGGCCTCACGGTCATGCTCTTTGTTGGGGTCAATGGTGTTGGTAAAACAACCTCTATCGGGAAGTTAGCCCACCGATACAAACAAGAAGGCAAGAAAGTCATGTTGGTTGCAGCAGATACTTTCCGTGCAGGAGCAGTGGCACAATTGGCAGAATGGGGGCGCCGAGTAGATGTTCCAGTTGTGACAGGTCCTGAAAAATCAGATCCTGCTAGCGTCGTCTTCGATGGAATGGAGCGTGCGATGGCTGAAAACATCGATGTTCTGATGATTGATACAGCGGGTCGTCTGCAAAACAAGGAAAACCTCATGGCGGAGCTTGAAAAAATCGGACGGATTATCAAGCGTGTGGTACCTGATGCTCCGCATGAAACCTTGCTGGCCCTTGATGCTTCAACCGGTCAAAATGCCTTGGTGCAAGCCAAAGAGTTTTCAAAAATAACGCCTGTGACAGGGATTGTCTTGACCAAGATCGATGGAACGGCTCGAGGTGGGGTTGTTCTTGCGATCCGTGAAGAATTGGATATTCCGGTTAAGTTGATTGGATTTGGAGAAAAGATTGATGACATCGGACCATTCCATTCAGAAAACTTCATGAGAGGTCTCTTGGAAGGCTTGATTTAAAGTCGAATAAAAAAGACAAATTGTTGGAAGGACAATTTGTCTTTTTTGTTTCCTTACGCTATCAAAAAAACCACCCGAAGGTGGCTTACCTTAATTCTTAGGTTCAGGTTTCCAAACCCACTCTGCTCCATAGTCTGCAAGGAGATCATCGGATGCAGTTGGTCCCATGGATCCTGACTTGTACTCATAGAGCGGTGCTCCATTTTCAGCCCATAGTTTTTCGATCCGGTCAATCAATTGCCATGAAGCGCGGACTTCGTGCCAGTGGCTGTAATTGGTTGAGTCATTGTTCAACACGTCGAAAATTAATTTTTCATAAGGCTCTGGGGAAGCTCCAGTTGCGGTCGCATCTGTCTCGTAGTCAAAGGAAATCGGTGCGATACTAAATTTTTCTCCGACCTCTTTTCCGTTGATACTCAATGAGAAACCTTCATTTGGTTGGATATAAATGGTTAAGACATTAGGTTGCAAGCTATGTCCAAAAATGGAGTCGGTTTGCTTGAAGACCACATTGACCATGGTTCCTTTTTGCGTCAAGCGTTTTCCAGTACGGAAGAAGAAAGGAACTCCACGGAAGCGATCGCTATCAACAAAGAACGCACCAGAAGCATAGGTCTCCGTAGTAGATTCAGGGTCGACATTGGGCTCACTGCGATAAGAGATATCTTTTTTCCCTTCGATGGTCCCTGAATGGTATTGACCACGGATAAAGAATTTCTTTAACTCATCATCTGTTGGATTGTGCAATTGCTCAAAAACTTTAACTTTTTCAGCTCGAATCGCATCCTTGGTAAAGGTAGCTGGTTTATCCATAGCAAGCAAAGACAAAAGCTGAAGGGTATGGTTTTGCACCATGTCTCGGAGGGCTCCAGAATGATCATAGTAGCCACCGCGTTCTTCAACCCCCAGGCGTTCAGCAAAGGTAATTTGGATATTGTCAATAAAGTCTCGGTTCCAGAGGTTGTCAAAAATGAGATTGCCGAAACGGATGGCAAAGATATTTTGGATCATTTCTTTGCCAAGGTAATGGTCGATCCGGAAGATTTGTTCCTCATCAAAGGTTTCTTCCAATTCTTTGTTGAGCTGACTAGCCGTTTCTAGGTCTGTACCGAAAGGTTTTTCAACGATCAAGCGCTCAAAGCCCTGTCCATCGACAATGCCTTCTGATTTCAGGTGTTTAGCAATGGTTCCAAAAAATTGAGGAGCCATAGATAAGAAGAAGACTTTGTTGTGTTCTGTTTGGTATTTTTCATCCAAGCTGTTTTGTAATTCGCGCAGGGCGATGTAATGTTCGGTATCATTGACATCGTGGCTTTGGTAGTAGAAATGACTAGCGAATTCTTGAGCTTGTTGAGGGCTATCGGCCAGATCTGTGATGGATTCTACTACGACTGATTCAAAGTATTCTTTGCTCCATGGTCTGCGAGCTGTTCCGATAACTGCAAAGTTTTCAGATAGATTTCCTGATTTATAGAGTCTAAAAAGGGATGGGTAGAGTTTGCGCTTGGCTAAATCTCCACTGGCCCCGAAAATGGTTACAATAACTTTTGAAGACATTTAAGTACCTATTTCCTATTTTATTAACCATATTTTACCATAAAATCTACAAGATTTCCTATACAGAAACTAAGTTCCTCACAATTTCCAATTGAGTGTGACTCGGTGAAAGAAAAAGCTAGAACACAGGTAAGTTCTAGCTTTCATGTTGAAAACAAAGTATTAAAAAACTTTCCTTACGTGAGTACGGACGTCAGCGAACTTCTTCGAAGTTCCATGACTTAGTTTTGAGCCTAAGGTCTCAAAACTCCCGAGTGCTTGAAATGGTAATGGTTCAAGCACTTTACTCACGGCGGAAAGTTTCGGTATTTTCTTGATCATTAAAAAATTAGAACTAATTTTTCTTTCTTAATAAAATCACTTAACTCATTTTACAAAAAAAAGTTTTTCAACGTTCTAAAAGCTAGAACCAATGTGGATTCTAGCTTGAACTGTTATAAGGTAATTGGATCTACAACGGAAGCTCCATCAGAATACGCGGTAGACATAAGGATTAGCCGGTTTTGTAATGGTTTGACAATCCGTAATGTGGAGGACAGGCAAGCTTTGCTTGAGCTGTTTGTGGTATTCAATGGACAAGGTTCCTTTTGCATGGATCCAGGTATTGTTGTCAAAATGTTGAGGAGCACCGGTTGTTAAAAGACCGTAGACACCCGAGTCTGCGATACAGTGGATGATCCCAAAGCGAAAGAGGAATTGACTGTCTTTGTTATTAGGGTCATTGTATACAAATCCGGTCAACTCGATGGTCTTTCCCGCAAATTGGTCTGGATAATCATAAATGACTTCCATGACTTCCATATAATTTTCAGTAGTCACTTGGATCACCTTTTTATCAACATATTTCTTAGCTGCCTGCTTCATCTCTGACTCATAGGCGGACTTAGTGAAATAGCTACTGGTATCCGGTTTGAGATACTGGGTTGTTGTCCCTTCATCCTGTTGGATTTCTTTGGAAGAACCTGCTGCCACTGGGAAGTGATAGCCTTTGGCAGAGACAGTTTGAGAATCCAGCGTCACTGTTGGGAAAAATAAGCCGACAAACAAAGGAATACAGAGCAAGAAGATACTCGCCACTTTTGCCCATAAGCCGGATAGATGACTATGGATTTTCATTTGTTTGACCCAGATAATCAGCTGCACAAGAGCTAAAACGAAGGACAAAAACATGGAAATATAAGCCAAGTAAGAATAGTGTAAGTTGATGTATTGATTGAGCTTACCGGATAATTGAAGATACATGGTGAGCTCAAAATAACCTGCTAAGATCAAAAATCGTATCATAAAGCTACCCCCACAATCCAAGAGTATAGGAGCACAACTCCACAGACAATTCCGATAAATTGCCAGATAAAACAGGTCTTGAGATAATTTTTCATCATGAGGAGATTCTTGACATCAAGCATGGGTCCAATCACCAGAAAGGCCAGCACCGGCGCTACTCCAAAACTACTCTGAAGAGAGGAGCCGATAAAGGCGTCCGCCTCGCTACAAAGTGAGAGGAGGAAGGACAAGGCCATAAGGAGGAGAATAGCAATAACCGGCGTCGCACTGATCGAAGTGAGGATCCGTGTTGGGATATAGACTTGGACGAGGCTTGCAAAAAGACAACCGAATACCAAGTAGCGTCCTGTATCAAAGAATTCATCAATCGCCTGCACCAAGACTTGAAAGAGCTTTTGGCCTTTGCTTAAATCGCTAAAATCATGTTCATGCACAGGCTTGCGATGTTCTTTTTGGATTGAATCTGTCTGAATAAAGCCAAGGAAGATCCCTAGTACCGTTGCGACCAGTAGGGAACCAAGGGCGCGGTAGAGGGCCATCTTAATAGAATTCCCAAAGGCTGAATAGGTCGCAAAGAGAACGATGGGATTGATGACCGGTGCTGTCACCAAAAAGGGAACAGCAGTATAACTTGGGACTTTCTTTTCTAGAAAGCGATTGATAATGGGAACAATTCCGCATTCACAGGAAGGAAAGATAAAGCCGACAAAGCTCCCAAAGAAGATTCGCCCAAATTTATTTTTGGGAAGAAAACGGTAAACCTTCTCAGGTGTGACATAAACCTCAATCATTCCTGAAATGATACTTCCGATCAGGACAAAGGGCAGGGCCTCAATGACAATCGAGAGAAAAATAGCCCCAGCCTGCAAGACGCTAGAGGGAAGGTGTTGAAAGAATGTCATTACTTAGCCTTCTTTGCATCTTTAGCAGCCGTTTCTGCTTTCTTTTTTTCTTCGGGGAATTCAACTGTTTTTTCTAGATCTGGAAAACTTGCAAAGTTTTCAAACATTTTATCAAGATCATCTGTCTTAGAAAATTTAATAGCCATTTTTGGGCCTCCTTTTTCGTTTTCTATCATTATAACAAAAAGGAAAGATCAAGGGGGAAATAGAGCATAAAAGACAAGGAGGAAACTTCTACAAAACCCTAGCAAATAGGTGGCTAGAAGCCTTGGCTACGGTAAAATATGCTATAATAGAAGCTATGGATAAATATGAAAAAATAGCCCAAGAATTGGGTGTTAGCTTAAAACAAATCGATACCGTATTGAGTCTGACCGCAGAAGGCTCAACCATTCCCTTCATTGCTCGCTATCGAAAAGATATGACCGGAAATTTAGATGAAGTAGCGATCAAGGCTATTATTGATCGGGATAAATCCTTAACGGCTCTAGCTGAACGAAAGGAAACCGTCCTTGCTAAGATTGAGGAACAAGGTAAACTGACAGAGGCCCTCAAGCAGGCCATTGAAGCTGCTGAGAAATTAGCGGATGTCGAAGAGCTTTATCTACCTTATAAGGAAAAACGGCGGACCAAGGCGACAATTGCCCGAGAAGCAGGACTTTTCCCCTTGGCACGTCTCATCCTACAAAATAGTCCAAACTTGGAAGTAGAGGCACAGAAATTTACCTGTGAGACCTTCCCAACTGAAACTGCTGCTTTAACTGGTGCAGTGGATATTCTGGTAGAGGCAATTTCAGAGGATACCCAATTGCGGGCCCTCACCTATCAAGAAATTCATGGTCATTCCCTCGTGACGTCAACCTTGAAGGATGAAAGCTTAGATCCTAAGCGAACCTTTGAAATCTACTATGATTTTTCTGAGAAGATCAAGAGTATGCAGGGCTACCGGACCTTAGCTCTCAATCGTGGGGAAAAATTAGGCGTTCTTAAAGTAGGATTTGAGCACCATCTAGATCGAATCATTCGTATTTTTGAGGCTCGTTTTAAAACGAAAAATGCCTATGTCGATGAGGTTATTCAACAAGCGGTTAAGAAAAAAATCGTTCCTGCGATTGAACGTCGGATTCGGACAGAGTTGACGGAGGTGGCAGAAGACGGAGCCATTCAATTGTTCTCTGAGAATCTACGGAATCTATTGCTCATTCCTCCATTAAAAGGGCGCGTGGTCCTTGGATTTGACCCAGCCTTTCGGACCGGTGCTAAACTAGCCGTTGTCGATGAGACAGGAAAGATGCTCGCTACCCAGGTCATCTATCCAGTTGCTCCTGCAAAACCAGCTCAGATCGAGCAGGCTAAAAAGGAACTGTCCTCCTTGATCAAGGAGTTCGGAGTAGAAATTATTGCGATTGGAAATGGAACCGCCAGCCGTGAAAGTGAGGCCTTTGTCGCAGAGGTTCTCCATGACCATCCAGGAGTTCGCTATGTTATTGTTAATGAAAGCGGAGCTTCTGTCTACTCAGCTAGTGAGTTGGCCCGTCATGAGTTCCCAGAGCTAACCGTTGAAAAACGCTCGGCTATCTCCATTGCCCGCCGCCTGCAAGATCCGCTAGCAGAATTGGTGAAAATCGATGCCAAATCCATCGGTGTCGGTCAATACCAGCACGATGTCAATCAGAAAAAACTGACAGAAAGCTTGGATTTCGTGGTAGATACTGTCGTAAACCAAGTTGGGGTCAATATCAATACGGCTAGTCCCTCTCTCTTAGCGCATGTAGCGGGACTCAATAAAACCATCTCTGAAAATATTGTGAAATACCGGGAAGAAGAAGGAATGATTCTTTCACGAGCGCAAATTAAAAAAGTCCCTCGTCTCGGAGCCAAGGCTTTCGAGCAAGCTGCTGGATTCTTACGCATCCCTGAAAGTAAAAACATCTTGGACAATACCGGCGTTCACCCTGAAAGTTACAAGGAAGTTGAAAAACTTTTTCAGCTTCTTGAAATTACCGAACTCGATGCATCAGCTCAGGAAAAATTAAAAGCTGTGAACATTGAGGAGATGTCTAGTCAGCTGGATCTGGGACCAGAAACCCTGAAAGATATCATTGCCGATCTCCTAAAACCAGGTCGCGATTTGCGGGATTCCTTTGATGCACCTGTGCTCCGCCAGGATGTCTTGGATATTAAAGACCTGCATATTGGCCAAAAATTAGAAGGGGTTGTGCGCAATGTGGTTGACTTTGGAGCCTTTGTCGATATTGGCATTCACGAAGATGGCTTGATTCATATCTCCCATATGAGCAAGCAGTTTATCAAGCATCCAAGCCAGGTCGTCTCAGTAGGTGATTTGGTTACCGTCTGGGTGAAGAAGATTGATGTGGAACGCGAAAAAGTCAATCTCAGTTTGGTAGCTCCGAATGAATCTGACTGAGTATGTACGCCAAGTATCCCTAGAAGATTTTGGGAGAGAATTCCGTCATCGAGCAGAGTGGAATTCACGTCTTCAAACTACTGGAGGTCGTTTCTTTCCCAAGGATCGACACCTTGATTTCAACCCTAAAATATACCAAGTTTTCGGGTTAGAGGTCTTTCGCAAAATCGTCCGCCACGAGCTCTGCCATTACCATCTTTACGATCAAGGTAAAGGGTATCGCCACAAAGATCTAGACTTTAAGCAACTCCTTAAGCAAGTGGACGGTCTTCGTTTCACACCTCCTCTACCAGATAGAACTGGTGGAGTCAAGCGGATCTATCTCTATCAATGTCCCCATTGTGGCCAAGAGTATAGACGAAAGCGAAAAATCGATCTGAAGAAATATGCCTGCGGTCGCTGTCACAGTCGCCTGCAATTCCTTGAAATGAGACAAGGGTAAGAATCGGTCTTTAGGCGGATCTCTTTCCAATTCGACTCTGCTAAAATAGGTCTAACTAGAAAGAGGAAAATCAAATGACATCATCATTTTACAAATTAAAACGACATCGCCTGGTTTCAGGTGTGCTAGCTGGCTTAGCCGATAAATTTGGTCTTAGTGTAACTCTCCTACGCTTCTTGTTTATTCTTTTCACGGTTTCTCATGCCTTTATCGGTGTGATTATCTATTTACTGTTAGATACGACCTTACCTTATAAGGACGAGGAGGAGCAGGAAATGTTTGACTATGGCCCTCGACCTCGTCGAAGAAAAGAGGCCGAACCCATCCATGATCAGAATGATAGTCCATTTTTCTAAAAGGAGATCCGAGTGAAGCAGAAGTTCTATTTCCTTGCTTTTATTCTATATCTCTTCTTCAGTTTTATAGGACAATTTTTCATTTTAAATCGTTTTTTTGGTGAAGGAGTTGGAACAGTTTTGATCGGTATGCTCCTTTTTCCACTGGGCATTTGGAATAGTCTCTTCTACCTCTTGTTTCTTCCAACAAAAGAGGCTAGAAAGCCACAAATTTATCGGTTTTCGATTTTATTTTTGCCAGTTTTGTATCTGGTTTTCTCCTTATTGGGTGGAGGACCTACCGCCTTTATGCTTGGCTTGGTCGCATTTCCTTCAAATGCAGTGGTCTATGCGGTCTCTACCGGAATCAAATCCATGATTACAGATTTCTTGCATGGCGAAGGCTAGATCATTCTTCATATGTTCCTATCATTTCCTAGAGGTTGGAGACCTTTGTCTTGGCCTCTTTTTACTTGCCTTAAAAAGGAGTTGAAAATGGATCTTTCAAATGACACTTCAGTCTCTCGTCTGAAGAGAAAATCTGCTATAATAGAGAGAGAATTTGAAAAGGGAGAATGATATGGCAGTTACTGTTCGCGATCTACAGGAAAAGCTTCGTCTATCGGTTGTTTATGGGGATGATAACCTCTTAAGCAAGGAAATTACGACTGCGGACATTTCACGTCCAGGTCTTGAAATGACGGGCTATTTCGACTATTACACACCTGAGCGGATTCAGCTTGTAGGAATGAAAGAATGGTCCTACCTGGTAAAGATGAGCTCTCACAACCGTCATCAGGTCCTGCGCAAGATGTTCCAGCCAGAGACACCTGTCATCATTGTCGCGCGGAATTTAGAAATTCCAGAAGAAATGTTGCGTGCTGCGGAAGAGAAGCAACTAGCCATTTTGAAGAGCAATGTTGCAACGAGTCGTTTATCTGGAGAGCTTTCTAGCTATTTGGATAGTCGGCTAGCAGAACGTACGAGTGTACACGGTGTCTTGATGGATATTTATGGGATGGGTGTCTTGATCCAAGGAGATAGCGGAATCGGAAAAAGCGAGACAGGTCTGGAACTTGTCAAACGGGGTCACCGCCTCGTAGCAGATGACCGAGTCGATATCTATGCGAGAGACGAGATGACCCTTTGGGGAGAGCCAGCTGAAATCCTACGCCACTTACTAGAGATCCGTGGTGTCGGGATTATCGATGTCATGAGTCTCTACGGTGCCAGTGCTGTGAAGGATTCTTCACAAGTCCAAATCGCCGTTTACTTGGAAAATTATGCTAAGGATCAGGTTTATGATCGTCTTGGTAATAATGCAGAAGAGTTGGAAATCGGTGGCGTGACCATTCCTCGGATTCGCATCCCTGTGAAGACTGGTCGGAACATTTCGGTCGTGATCGAAGCTGCAGCGATGAATGTTCGGGCCAAAGAAATGGGCTATGATGCTACCAAAACTTTTGAAGAACGTTTGTCCCAGTTGATTAGTCAAAATGAGGTGAAGGAATGAATCCAGTAGCCCTTCAATTAGGTCCGATCAGTATTCGTTGGTACGCGATTTGTATTGTCTCTGGTTTGATTCTAGCCGTTTATCTTTCTATGAAAGAAGCGCCCCGTAAAAAAATTGATCCAGATGCCATCATTGATTTCATTTTGGTCGCCTTTCCGCTTGCGATTGTGGGGGCTAGACTCTATTACGTTATTTTCGAATGGGGTTACTATAGCCAGCACCCTGGTGAGATTTTCGCCATCTGGAACGGAGGAATCGCGATTTATGGTGGCCTCTTGACAGGTGCCCTTGTCCTCTATCTATTCTCTCGTAGACGCTTGATTGAGCCAATTGATTTCTTAGATATTGCGGCCCCAAGCGTCATGATTGCACAGAGTATTGGACGTTGGGGGAACTTCTTTAACCAGGAAGCTTATGGAGCTGCTGTTAAAAGTCTTAACTACCTGCCCTCTTTTATTCGAGACCAAATGTATATAGATGGTAGTTATCGTCAGCCAACCTTCTTATATGAATCCAGTTGGAATCTGCTAGGTTTTCTCTTGATCTTGATTCTTCGGAGGAAGCCCCAATTTTTGCGGCAAGGTGAGATCACAGCCTTTTACCTTATCTGGTATGGTTTTGGTCGGATGATCATCGAAGGAATGAGGACGGATAGCTTGATGTTTGCTGGCTTACGTGTTTCCCAGTGGTTGTCGATGATCCTGATTCTAGTTGGACTCGCCATTATCATCTACCAACGTCGCAAAAAAGCCCCTTATTATGTAGAAACAAAGGAGTAATATATGTTTATTGAAATTGCCTACGGCCTCTTAGGCCTTGCCTTAGTAGCGCTTGTCATTTATATGATTTTTTTCCTCTCAAAGATTGGAAAAGTTGTAGATGAAACTCAAAAAACCATCCAAGTTTTGACGTCAGATGTCAATGTCACCTTGCATCAGACCAATGATTTATTGGCAAAAGTCAATGTTTTAACGGACGATTTGAATCAAAAAGTTGCAACGATTGACCCACTCTTTACAGCCGTGGCGGATCTTTCAGAGTCTGTTTCAGATTTGAATGATCAAGCCCGTCAATTGAGTGTCAAAGCAGTGTCAGCTGGTGGAAAAACAGTGAAAGCCTCTATCGGATTAAAAGCGATTAAGATGGCTTCAAAATTATTTAAATAGAATCGAGGAAGAATATGGGACGTTTATCTAGTTTATTAATTGGTGTGATTTCAGGTGCTTCAGCAGCCTACTATTTATCAACAGAGCAAGGAAAGAAAGTCACTAAAAAAGTGGTGCGCTTCGTAAAAGACTATCAAGAAGATCCTCAAGAAGTACATGAATCGGTGAAACAAACTGCTAAGGATGTTTCAAAACAAGCAGCAGAAGTGATCCAACAAACCAAAGAAAAAGTTGGTTCTGGAGAAATTACGACAGGAACTGTTTTGGAATCTGTCAAAGAAAAGACGCAAGATGTGGTTGAAAAATCTCAAGAAGTCTATCACTCATTTAAGGATAAACTTCAAAAAGAAAATCTAAGCGGCAACGACTTGGTTCAATCCATTCGCAAACAAACAGAATCAGAAGACATCGTTTTAGAGTTGGGTGAAAAAGATTCTGAAGAAGCAGCTGAAGAAGAAACAAAAGAAGTATAAAAAATAAGGCTCACTGAGCCTCATTTTTTATGGAAGGTAAGATGGCAATTGGCAGTTAAGTTTTGTCTTCCAATTGTTATTCCAATTAAAAAAATTCGAGTAAATAAAAAAATCAGGAAAACCTGATTTTTATTTTTTTCGTTTATTGTAGTAAATTCGGAATCCTTGAATACTAGCAAAGCTAGAACCAATCGCTAAAGCAAACGCAAAGAAGGTATTCATTTTTGTTGCTAAAAAGATAAAACTAAATACAACCGTCAACACACAGAAAACAGCGATATTTAAAAAATATAGCAATTCACTTAATTGAGGTGCGGGTTCAACTTCAGGAGCATAGTCCTGAATAGGGGTTTCTTGGGTTTGTTTGGTTAATTCGATATAATCGAATTCTTCATCATAGTGTCTTAAATTTCTTACGGGCATTTTCTCTCTCCTAACAGTACTCTATTATTCTATCATGAATTCAGGTATATAAATGTTACAAAAATGTTACAAATTTTACAAAATGAATAAATTTTTCTAGAATATCGGAATTTTTGTTATAATGGTTCTATGAAAAATATTATTATTACAGCAACAGCAGAGAGTGTTGAGCAAGCGCAAGCCCTGATTGATGCAGGGGTTGACCGAATCTATGTCGGTGAAAAAGATTACGGATTACGATTGCCTCAAACTTTAAGCTATGACGAAATAAATCGAATTGCCCAACTGGTCCATGCTGCTGGCAAAGAATTGACAGTAGCTGTAAATGCACTCATGCACCAATCGATGATGGATTCAATCAAGCCTTTCCTAGATTTTCTAAAGGAAATTCAGGCTGATTATATTACTGTCGGAGATGCGGGCGTTTTTTATGTCTTGAAACGAGATGGCTATCCATTCAAAACGATTTACGATGCATCAACCATGGTCACTTCTAGCCGCCAGATCAATTTCTGGGGAAAACAAGCAGGAGCTTCTGAGGCTGTTTTGGCTCGTGAGATTCCATCTGCCGAATTATTCGTAATGGCTGAGAATCTTCAGATTCCAGCAGAAGTATTGGTTTACGGTGCTAGCATTATTCACCATTCAAAACGACCTCTTCTTCAGAACTATTACAACTTCATCAAGACAGCGGAGTCTGTGACCAAAGATCGCGATCTGTTTTTAGCAGAACCAGGAGATCCAAATTCTCACTATTCGGTCTACGAAGACAAACATGGAACCCATATCTTCTCAAATAATGACTTGAATATGATGACCAAATTGTCTGAGTTGGTAGAACATGGCTTTGATCATTGGAAACTCGATGGTGTCTACTGTCCGGGTGAAAACTTTGTCAAGATTACAGAGTACTTTGTCAAGGCCCGTGATTTGATTCAAAAAGGAACATTTACACAGGATCAGGCCTATCTGTTTGATGAAGAAATCCGCAAATTGCATCCAGCCAATCGTGGTTTGGATACTGGTTTCTATGATTATGAACCAGATCGTGTAAAATAATAAAAAACTAGGGCTTCTTCGTTTGAGAGTTTTCCTTTTTCAGGGAACGAAGAGGCTATTCATTATATCGACAATCTTGTAAATTGGAGAAAACATGACAAATACAAAAAAACGTCCAGAGGTTTTGGTACCTGCTGGAACATTAGAAAAACTAAAAGTTGCCGTTAATTATGGGGCAGACGCTGTGTTCGTTGGTGGACAAGCCTATGGGTTGCGGAGCCGTGCCGGAAACTTCACTATGGATGAGCTTCGTGAAGGAATTGAATATGCTCATGCACATGGCGTAGATGTGCACGTCGCTTCCAACATGGTAACTCATGAGGGAAATGAACAAGGGGCTGGAGAATGGTTCCGTGAATTACGGGATATGGGCCTTGACGCCGTGATCGTCTCAGATCCTGCCTTGATTGAAATCTGTGCAACTTATGCCCCTGGACTCAATATTCACTTGTCTACGCAAGCTTCTGCAACCAATGTGGAGACTTTCCATTTTTGGAAAGAATATGGCTTGACCCGTGTTGTCTTGGCCCGCGAGGTGTCCATGGAAGAGTTGGCAGAGATTCGTAAGCGTACCGATCTTGAGATCGAAGCCTTCGTTCATGGAGCAATGTGTATTTCCTACTCCGGACGTTGTACCCTTTCTAACCACATGTCTGACCGGGATGCCAACCGTGGTGGCTGTTCTCAATCTTGCCGTTGGAAATACGACCTTTACGACATGCCATTCGGCCAAGAACGTAAGAGTATCAAGGGGCAAGTTCCAGAAGAATACTCTATGTCAGCCGTTGACATGTGTATGATCGAGAATATTCCAGACATGATTGACAATGGGGTTGATAGCTTGAAGATTGAAGGCCGAATGAAATCTGTCCATTACGTATCAACAGTGGCTAACTGTTACAAGGCTGCTTGCGATGCTTATATGGAAAGTCCAGAAGCCTTTTATGCCATCAAGGATGATTTGATCAATGAATTGTGGAAAGTCGCTCAACGTGAATTGGCAACTGGATTCTACTACCAAACACCGACTGAAAATGAACAATTGTTTGGGGCACGTCGGAAGATTCCTCAATACAAATTTGTAGGAGAAGTAGTCGACTTTGATCCATCTACCATGACCGCGACGATTCGTCAACGGAATGTGATCAATGAAGGGGACCAAGTGGAATTCTACGGACCAGGCTTCCGACATTTTGAATGCCAGATCCAAGACTTACATGATAAGGATGGAGTGAAGATTGATCGCGCACCAAATCCTATGGAACTCCTTACCATTACCGTTCCGCAGGAAGTCAAACCAGGAGATATGATCCGTTCTTGCCAGGAAGGTTTAATCAATCTCTACTCAAAAGATGGCGCAAGTAAAACTGTTCGAGTATAACAAAAAAAGAGAGGGTTAAACCTCTCCTTTTTGTTGGGCGATGCGAATATTATTGGGGACCAAACTGATTTTCTGGATCTCAGAAATCCGAATAATCGTGGACATACTCTTTTTAAAATTTTTCACGATCAGTTGTCGGCGTTCTTGGTCATACTTGACAATATCGCCTGTAAAACTCTTGTTTGAAAAAATAACATGAACCCCTTGTTTTTTTCGCAATGCTTGTTGAATGATTTCAATAATTCTCTCATCTTCTAATGGGGCAGGGGTACTGACTTTTCCATTGAAAAATTCATTTGCTCGGTCTTTAATGATCTCGAGAAATTTTTTCATAGCTAAATTCTCCATAACTTGATACAATATATTATAGATAATTTCAACGATTTTGTAAATGATTTACGAATAATAGAGATGAGAAGGCAAGAAAGGAGTCGTGAAATGGCAGAATTTTCATTCCAAATTGAAGAACATCTACTGGTCTTGTCAGAAAATGACAAGGGTTGGACCAAGGAATTGAACCGTGTAAGTTTTAACGGTGCTCCAGCTAAGTATGATATCCGGACCTGGAGTCCCGACCATACAAAGATGGGGAAAGGCATTACACTCACGAATGAAGAGTTTCAAGTTATGCTCGATGCATTTAAAAATTAAAATAAAAAAGAGGTCCTTCAAGGACTTCTTTTTTGTTATAGTCTAAGACTATATAGATGTCAAAGATATTAGATTATCCCAAACCCTTGTTTATCAAGTGTTCGACTGCTATAATGGTTGCATTGATGAATTAATGTAAAATTTATAGGAAAGAGGAATTCATATTGACACCTACACATGCACCTTATCGCGTAGACCATGTTGGTTCATTTCTTCGTCCAGCCGTTTTGGTTCAAGCTCGTGAAGATTTCGCAGCTGGAAAAATCAGTCAGGCTGACTTAACAAAAGTAGAAGATCAGGCGATTCGTGACCTCGTTGAAAAAGAAATTGCTGCTGGTCTGAAGTCAGTAACAGATGGAGAATTCCGCCGTGCTTATTGGCATTTGGATTTCTTCTGGGGCTTTGGGGGTATTGATCATGTCCAAGCTGCTCAAGGCTATCAATTCCATGATGAAACAACCAAGGCGGACTCAGCACTTGTCGTTGGAAAAATTACAGGAGCCAATCATCCATTTGTAGAGCATTACAAGTTCTTGAGGGATCTTGTGGCAGATGTAGATGGTGTAGAGGCTAAATATACCATTCCAGCACCTGCGCAATTCTATTTTGAATTGATCCGTGATGCAGAACATGTAGAGCAATTGAATGCCATCTATCCTGATTTTGCGGCTGTTCGTGAAGACATCAAGCAAGCCTATCTTCAAGTGATTCAAGATTTGTATGATGCAGGACTTCGGACACTTCAGGTAGATGATTGTACGTGGGGTGTCTTGGTAGACGATCATTTCTTGACGGCTTGGGGAGCAGCTCAAGGCAAGTCAAAAGATGAGGTTCGCCGGGAACTCGCTGATCTCTTCTTGACCTTTAACAATGATGTCTACCAAAATGTTCCAGCTGGTTTGACCGTCAATACACACGTTTGTCGTGGGAACTTCCATTCCACCTGGGCTTCATCAGGTGGCTATGCACCGATTGCCAAAGAACTCCTTGGAGAAGAAGCGGTCAATGCGTACTTCCTTGAGTTTGACACCGATCGTGCTGGTGGTTTTGAACCACTTGCAGAAGTGACCCCTGGAAAAGGAGTGGTGTTAGGCCTCTTGACATCTAAGAGTGGTCAACTGGAGAACAAGGATGAAGTCATCGCTCGTATTAAAGAAGCGAGTCAGTATGTACCTTTAGAAAATCTTTACCTGTCTACTCAGTGTGGATTTGCTTCAACAGAAGAAGGAAACATTTTGACAGAAGAAGACCAATGGAAAAAAATCGGCTTGATTAAAGAAATTGTCGCTGAAGTTTGGGGCGAATAAGGAGGAAGAAACATGTCAGATTTACTAAGTATTTATAAAGAATTGCAAGCTAAAAAATGGGTGGACTTGAGTCACCAGATCAATGCGGAAAGTCCACACTTCCCAGCCCTTCCTGCTTTGCAACAAGAAGATCTCTTCACACTAAAAGATGGTTTCCATGTTCAAAAATTTACAGTGGTTGGTCAATACGGTACGCACATCGATGCACCAATTCACTTTGTAGAAGGTGGTCGTTGGTTGGAAGAGATTGCCCTTAAAGATCTCCTCTTGCCACTCTATGTTATCGACAAGTCTAAAGAAGTTGCAGCCAATCCAAACTTTATCTTGAGCAAACAAGATATCTTAGACTTTGAAGCAGAGTATGGACAAATTGAAGAAGGGGCCTTTGTGGCCTTCCGTAGTGATTGGTCAAAACGTTGGCCGGATCAAGATGCTATGCGCAACCTTGATGAAAATGGGGTTCAACAAAGTCCAGGATGGAGCCGTGAAGCTCTGGAATTCTTGATTCATGAACGCCATGTCAAGGCTGTGGGGCATGAAACCTTTGATACCGATGCGGGTATTCCAGCAGCAGAGCATGGCTTGGTCAATGAATACTACCTCTTGGAACAAAACATCTACCAAGTTGAAGTCTTGAACCAATTGGATCAAGTCCCAGCTGTAGGTGCCTTGATTTCGATTGCTTTCCCTCATTGGGACAAGGCAACTGGTTCACCTGTTCGTGCCATTGCCATCTTACCATAAGAAAAGAAAAAAGCTTGAAGTTTCAGTACTTCAAGCTTATTTTTTATCTCATTGTCACAAATTCTTCGGATCCGGTTGGGTGAATGGCGACGGTTGCGTCGAAATCGGCTTTTGTCGCTCCCATCTTGATAGCAACTGCAAATCCTTGGATCATTTCATCGACTCCGTAGCCAAGACCATGAAGGCCAACGACCTTTTCTTCGGGACCGGCAGTGATGAGTTTAAATTTTGCTTGCTGGCGGTGTTGGGTTACAGCAGTGTACATGGAAGCAAATTGAGAAGTATAGACTTTGATATTCTCTTTTCCATAAGTTCGATGGGCTTCTTCCTCCGTTAGGCCAACGGTTCCAATAGCAGGGTGAGAAAAGACAACGGTTGGGATGTTTGTATAATCCATTTTGGCATTGACTTTTCCATTGAATAGTCGTTCAGAAAGAGTGCGTCCAGCTTTAATAGCGACAGGAGTTAATTCTTTTTCTCCTGTAACATCCCCAAGAGCATAGATTCCTGGAATAACTGTATTCTGGTATTCATCCACTGCAATGAATCCTTTTTCATTTAAGGTGACGCCTGCAGCTTCTAGATTGAGATCCTGGACATTTGGTTTTCGTCCTGTTGCCCAGATAACATGATCTGCCACGTGGCTGGTCATATCTTCAAAATAAATCTTCACACGACCATCTTCTAATTTTTCAAGCTTCATGGGAACCTTGTGTTTGTGAAGCGGAAGGTTTTGTTTTTCCATTTCTCCCATTAAGCCATCGACAATGTAGGAATCAAACTTTCTTAATGGACGATCACCGCGAACGAAGAGATCGGTCTGAACACCAAGGGCATGGAGCACACCGGCTAGTTCCACTGCGATGTAGCCAGCTCCAATAATGGCAACAGATGTAGGAAGTTCTTCCCAAGCAAAGACATCATCAGAAGTTTCGCCAAATTCAGCTCCAGGAACAGAAGGAATAAAGGGATGGGCACCGGTCGCAATTACGATATGCTTGGCCTTAATGGTTTCTCCATTTACCTCAACCGTATGAGCATCCACAAAACGGGCACGTCCTTCAATTCGTTCAACCCCATTGCGTTTGAAACTGCCATCATAGGAATTGCGAGAACGATCGATATAGGCTTCGCGATTTTTTCTTAAGATTGCAAAATCAAATTTTGTCTGTTCAGAAGTAAATCCATAGTCTGGTCCATAATCGCGAATAGCTTCTGCAATTTGTGCACCATACCACATAATTTTTTTAGGCACACATCCTCTGTTGACACAGGTGCCACCCAATTGTTTTTCTTCAATGACAGCAGCTCGAGCTCCGTGCTCCCCAGCCCGGTTCATGGTAGCGATTCCTCCACTACCTCCACCGATTGAAATAATATCAAATTCTTTCATGTTTTCCTCCTAAATGGGATTTCAGTTTGATTGTAATATCAACTGTTACAAAAGTCAAGGGTTTAGCATGTTACCAAGCATTTAAATTTCATTTTGCCGTGTCAATTTTAGATAGAAAAGTAAGGAAATATGGTATACTATGGTATAGAATAAAACGCTTTCTTTGATGGAGAAAAACGATGAAGAAATTGAAAAAATGGCAACTATTTACAGCTGCAGGTGCAGCAATTGTGGTGATTGGAACAGGAAGTGTGATGATGTTTTCGCACCCAAGTACACCTGATCAGGCAATCACGAAAGAAACTCCAATGGTGCAAACGGTCAAGGATGGCTCGATCGCTTCTTCAGTCTTGTTAACTGGGAAAGTCACTGCCAACCAGGAGCAGTATGTCTATTTTGATGGAACCAAAGGGGATTTGCAGTCGATTTTGGTCAATGTAGGAGATCAAGTAACGGCCGGTCAGCCAATTGTTCAGTATAGCAGTACGGAGGCCCAAACCGCTTATGATGCAGCCGTTCGTGCTGTCAATAAGGCAGACCGTCAGTTAAATGATTTACTGACAAATGGTGTGACCATTGATACGACAGGCGATGAAGAAGCAGATGCTAAATCAGCTTCGCAGACCCAACGAACAGTCGATTCTCAAGCTAGCGATTTACGAGATGCCAAGTCAGATGCGGTCGATAATATGAACAAGGCTAAAGCTCTTCTGGATGCGACAACAGTTAGGAGTAATACAGATGGTACCGTGGTCGAAGTCAATAAAGATGTTTCAAAATCGACTACAGGGACCAACCAAACTCTGGTTCACATTGTGAGCAACGGGAATTTACAAGTTAAAGGGGAATTGTCTGAATACAATTTGGCCAATATCTCTGAAGGTCAGGAAGTGGTCCTCACTTCTAAAGTTTATCCGGATAAAACCTGGACAGGAAAGATTTCTTATGTAGCCAACTATCCGACTGACGCGGGTCAAGCAGGTACCAATGCAGCAGGTGGAACACAAGGAAGCGGTGGAGCCAAGTACCCATTCACAGTGGATATTACCAGTGAGATTGGGGAACTCAAACAAGGCTTTTCTGTCAATATTGAAGTCAAAAGTTCTACTCAACATCCCCTTGTTCCCGTAACAAGTGTCATGGCTGATGGGGATACGAGTTATGTATGGACGGTCGAAAATGGCAAGGCGAAGAAAGTAAAAGTAACTCTTGGTAACGCCGATGCTGAAAATCAGGAAATCTTGTCAGGCTTGAAGAAAGATGCTCAAGTTATTGTGAATCCTAATGAGAAACTGGAAGATGGAAAAGAGATCGGAAAATATGACAAAATTGATTGAACTAAAAGGAATCAATAAAACCTATAAAAACGGGGACCAGGAACTTCGTGTCTTAAAAGACATCGATTTAGAAGTCGAAGAGGGAGAATTTGTGGCCATTATGGGTCCATCTGGCTCAGGGAAATCGACCTTGATGAACGTCATTGGCTTGTTGGACCGCCCGACCAGTGGAGAGTATTTTCTAGAAGGTCAGGAGGTTGGAAATCTCAGTGAGAAAAAATTAGCACGTGTTCGAAATGAACAGATCGGTTTTGTCTTTCAACAATTCTTTCTTCTCTCTAAGCTCAATGCCTTTCAAAATGTGGAACTGCCTCTCATTTATGCAGGAGTTCATCCTGCTAAACGGAAAGAATTAGCTGAGCAGTACCTTGAAAAGGTAGAGCTCCATTCTCGCATGCACCATTTGCCTTCGGAACTCTCTGGAGGTCAAAAACAGCGGGTAGCGATCGCTCGAGCTCTCGTCAATCAGCCAGCCATTGTCTTAGCAGATGAGCCGACTGGTGCCCTAGATACCAAGACGGGAGAGCAAATAATGGACTTGTTGACCAAGCTAAATCAAGAAGGAAAAACCATTATCATGGTTACACACGAGCCAGAAATTGCAGCCTTTGCGCATCGTCGCATCGTCATTCGTGACGGAGTGATCTCCTCAGATAGCAAGCTGGAAAGGGGGACCTAATGCAAAATTGGAAATTTGCGATCAGCTCGATTATGAGCCATAAATTACGGTCTTTCTTGACCATGGTGGGGATCATTATTGGGGTCGCTTCTGTGGTTGTCATCATGGCTCTGGGAGATGGTATGAAAGCTGGTGTCACCAAGACTTTTACCAAGGACCAAGAGTATGTACAAATCTCTTATTCTCCCAACAAGAGTGGCTATGTGACAGGAATCAATATTGGCCCTTCTGAAGATACAGGTGAAGGTGGAGGCGAAGGTGGCCCTGCAGCTGAAGACCGAGGGATGGCTGCTCCATCGGATATCGATGGGGAAAACGCTGAAGATGTTGATGGTCAAGTCCAAGAAGCACCACCAGTTGTGCAAGAATCTTGGGTTAAGGAATTAACCAAGATTCAAGGCATCGATGGTTACTATGTTAGCAATACCTCCAATGCAACCATTGCTTTTCAAAAGAGAAAAGCAGACGGAGTGAACATCCAAGGGGTAAATGAGACCTATTTTTCTGTCAAAAAGGTTGAGCTTTTATCTGGACGAAAATTAACCCCTTCAGACTATAGTAATTTCTCCCGGGTGGTGCTTCTGGATGAAGGCTTAGCTCAACAATTATTTGGAACGGAGAATCCACTGAATCAGGTGGTCTCTGTTGGGGACAATAATTATCGCGTCGTTGGAATTTTCAAGGATCCAAATGCAGGGACAGCCCTCTATGGAGCTTCTTCAGGTGGCAGTGCCTTGATGGCCAATACCCAACTCGCCTCTGAATTCGGAACGGATGAAATTCAAAATATTGTCGTTCACGTTCCAAATGTGAAAGAAATCAAATCTGTTGGGATCGAAGCTGCTCAAAGGCTAACAGAGCTTTCAGGTGTTCGCCAGGGAGAATTTCAAATCTTTAATTTGGATAGCATCCTAGAGGAAACCAATAAAGTAGTAGGAATTATGACGTCAGTGATCGGTGCCATTGCAGGGATTTCCCTTTTGGTTGGCGGGATTGGAGTAATGAATATCATGTTGGTTTCTGTGACAGAGCGGACGAGAGAGATCGGTCTTCGCAAGGCTTTGGGAGCAACCCGAGGTAAGATTCTGGTTCAATTTTTGATTGAGTCGATGGTCTTAACCATCATTGGTGGACTAATTGGACTTGGCCTTGCTTATGGTGTGAATAGCTTGATTACTACACTCGCAGCAGCCTCCCTAGAAGGACCACCGATTATCTCCTTAAATGTCGCCATCGGCAGTATTATTTTCTCTGCTTTTGTAGGCATCATCTTTGGAATTTTACCAGCGAATAAGGCTTCTAAGTTAAACCCGATCGAAGCCCTTCGTTATGAATAAAAAAATAGGAGCGTGTCAGGATGAATGGTTCAAGATTCTCCACGCTCCTTTTTGCTGCCGTTGTGGAATAGCTTGTCGAAATTTTTCAATCATCTCGTATTATACAAGTCAAGCTATTTAGGTAGTCAACGACGGTCTTCAGATGTTTTTGAGTATTCATTCAATAAGCTGCATTTTTTCTTCCATCTTATTTTTGTTTAATTGGTAAATATTAGTGAATTTCTGGTCTAAATATGATAGAATAGGGAAGAATAACTTAGGAGGTTCCAAATGACTACTGAACATATGGAAGAATTAAATGACCAGCAGATTGTCCGTCGTGAGAAAATGGCGGCCCTTCGTGAACAAGGAATCGATCCATTTGGGAAGCGATTCGAACGTACTGCAAATTCAGGTCAATTAAAAGAAAAATATTCAGAATTAGATAAAGAACAACTCCACGACTTGAACGAAACAGCTATTATTGCCGGTCGTCTTGTAACAAAACGTGGAAAAGGAAAGGTTGGCTTTGCCCATCTTCAAGACCGTGAAGGTCAAATTCAAATCTACGTTCGTAAGGATGCTGTTGGAGAAGAAAACTACGAGATCTTCAAAAAAGCAGACCTTGGTGATTTCCTTGGTGTTGAAGGGGAAATCATGCGCACAGATATGGGTGAACTTTCGATTAAAGCAACTCATATCACTCACTTGTCAAAAGCCCTTCGTCCTTTGCCTGAAAAATTCCACGGACTTTCAGACGTTGAAACCATCTATCGTAAACGTTATTTGGATTTGATTTCAAACCGTGAAAGCTTCGAACGCTTTGTAACCCGTTCAAAAATCATCTCTGAAATCCGTCGTTATTTAGATGGTCAAGGCTTCCTTGAAGTGGAAACACCAGTGCTTCACAATGAAGCTGGTGGTGCGGCTGCTAAACCATTTATCACTCACCACAATGCACAAAACATTGACATGGTGCTTCGTATCGCGACTGAGCTTCACTTGAAACGTTTGATTGTTGGTGGGATGGAACGCGTTTACGAAATCGGACGGATCTTCCGTAACGAAGGTATGGATGCCACTCACAACCCTGAATTCACTTCGATCGAAGTGTATCAAGCTTACGCTGACTTCCACGATATCATGGACTTAACAGAAGGCATTATCCAACATGCTGCGAAAGCGGTCCATGGTGATGGTCCAATTGACTATCAAGGAACAGAAATCAAAATCAATGAACCATTCAAACGGGTTCACATGGTTGATGCGATTAAAGAAATCACAGGTGTTGACTTCTGGCAAGACATGACCTTTGAAGAAGCTGTAGCACTTGCAAACGAAAAACATGTACCAGTTGAAAAACACTACACAGAAGTGGGACAAATTATCAATGCTTTCTTCGAAGAATTTGTTGAAGAAACCTTGACGCAACCAACTTTTGTTTATGGTCACCCAGTAGCAGTGTCACCTTTGGCTAAGAAAAATCCAGAAGACCCACGCTTCACTGACCGTTTCGAACTCTTCATCATGACCAAAGAGTATGCCAATGCCTTCACGGAATTGAATGATCCGATCGATCAATTGCAACGTTTTGAAGCGCAAGCGCGTGCGAAAGAATTGGGAGATGACGAAGCTACAGGCATCGACTATGACTACGTTGAAGCCCTCGAATATGGTATGCCACCAACAGGTGGACTTGGAATTGGTATTGACCGCCTCGTTATGTTGTTGACCAATGTGACAACGATTCGTGACGTTCTTCTCTTCCCAACAATGAAATAAGCTAAAAGAAAACACTGATTTTGCGATCAGTGTATCAGATTGAAGAAAAAGTCTTCTAAAAAACTTTCCTTAGGTGAGTACGGACGTCAGCGAACTTCTACGAAGTTCCATGACTAATTATTGAGCCTAAGGTCTCAATAATTCCAAGTGCTTGAAACAATTGTGTTTCAGGCACTTTTCTCACAGCGGAAAGTTTTGTATCCACTAAACTAATTAAAGAAAATAGAATCATATTTTTGAAGATTCAACTAGCTATTTTAGGTGATAAACAGTTTGCCTGCATTCTAAAAAACACTGATCTTGCGATCAGTGTTTTTTAGTCCTCTATATAAGAGGTATCATTCCATTTTTCTAAGTGATAGTGCTCAAAATCATCCGTTGTCAAAATCGTCACGCTGGCATTATCTAGTCCACCATTTTTGCGGAGTTCTCCTATTTCATAACCGAGCAAGGTTCGAATAGAAGCTGTCAAATTAGCTCCGTGTCCAACGATGAGAACAGTATCGAGCTCTTTTCCTTTCAGGCTTTTTACAAAATCACAGGTACGTTTGGTCGTTTCATAGACAGATTCTGCATCAAAAATTTCATTTTGAAAGCGAGCTAGGTTATGGCGAAAGGCATCCATTTGTTGGGGATAGATAGCTGAAATAGTAGAAATTTTAGCTCCTTCCAATTTTCCCAAATTCCACTCACGAAGAGCAGGCGTTGCTTGCAATTCTAGAGGTGTCTCCAATTGATCGAGGATGATCTGTGCGGTATGGACTGTTCGTGGCAGATCACTTGCAAAGGCTGCATCAAAAGGAACACTAGCTAGGTGCTTTCCTAATTTTTCAAGCTGATGAATGGAGGCTGGTAACAGCGGAGAATCGCCATTTGATCCCTGAAAACGTCCTTCTTCATTCCATTCTGTCCGTCCGTGTCGAATAAAATATAGTTTCACAATCTTGTCTCCTTCTCTGTCATTATTCTAAAATATCTGCAAAAGTCGCTTGTACGAAGTCTGCTAGAAGTTGTGGTTTGATTTGAATACTATGGCCGATTTCCCCAGCAGATACGATCATGCTCTCTAACTGAAGGGCTGATTCATCGATAAAGATTGGGAAAGGATGCTTTTGACGAATGCCCACCGGATTATTGGCACCATGAATATAACCTGTGGTTTTTTCGAGATCCTTTTGAGGAATCATAGCCACTTTCTTATTTCCCGATAATTTGGCCAATTTTTTCTCTGAAAGATGCTCCGTAATAGGAATGATCCCAATCACGGGCCCCGTTTTATCTCCTTTGAGAGCTAGGGTTTTGAAAATAGTAGAGCGATCAATTCCTTCTGGTAAGATCCCTTCTAAAGCGTTGATTTGTAAGCCTATGTGCTCAATTTTTGCTTTAGTCAAGATCTGCTCGACCAAGGTTTTCTTCACCTTATTTTTTTTTGCCATGGCTTTCTCCTTTTCTCTTTTTCTCTACAAAAATCAGATTTCATTAGACCATTATAACATATAATAGAAGCGATATTGTCTAAGCCTCTAAACATAGAAAACAGCAGAAAAAGTGAAGATCACTTGATCTGCTGTTTTGAGGCTATGAGGAAGAGCCATCTTTTTGTACCTTGAATAGTTTCCGATAAATCGCTTCTTGGTCTTGCGTCGGAGCAATTTGGTTGAGATCCAAGTAGTGTGAGAATCCATTTAATTGCCCTTGAGAGGTATATTGATGCAAGTCGTATTCCGTATTGGTATCTGGTGCAGCATTATAGTAGCCATCATCAAATCCATAAGTAGGAATCCAAAGAGCCGTAAATTTATCAGTGGAGATACTATGTTCTTCCATGAAGTAGGTTCCGATATAGAGTCCAATATTTTTGGCACCCAAAGCTTGTAGTTTTGCTCGGAAAGCTTCAACACCTGCGTTCATATCCTTCATGGTTTTTTCCTCAACATCTAACCAATAGTAGGTCGGCTTGTAAGGAGCAGCAGCCTTGTAAAATTCTTCTGCTTCTTTTTCCATTTCTTTTTTATCCTTAGCAGCGACATAAGCATAGACCGCGACTGGGATATTTCGTTTTTGGAATTCTTGGATATGGGTTTTATAGGATTTATCCAGACCATTTAAGTGGGTCGCCGCATTTTCCTTTTTAGCTTGAGCCCCACTATGGACACGAACGATCACACCTCCCACATTTTGGGAGAGAACATCGTAGTCAATTTCACTAGGCAATTGCCAGCCAGAGATATCAATGATCGGGCGGCCAACCAGTTCTGGATTGATATCTTCTTCTTTTTTAGAAGAAGAGCTTGCAGTAGTTGTTTTTCGAGGTGTATTGGAGTTCGGAATGGTTTTGGTTGTTTCTTGTCGCTCTCTGGCTTGTAGATCGGCAATCGTTCGTGAGAGAACGAGAAAAGAAATGATACCGATAAAAAAGACCAAGAGAACAACGGGTTTTATCCTTTTTCTCATACAGAAACATTTTACCGTAAAAAAAACGAAAAGGCAAAACTTAATGCTTAAAAGATGCTGATTTCAGCCATTATTTTCAAAAAAAAAGGAATCTTTTCATCGAAAAAGGATAAAAATATATGAAAATAAGAAGAATGATTAGAATATTTCTTGAAAATGGGGAAGAAGCCGAATCTTTTCTGGCCTTTCCTTGGTTTTGCTTCTTAAAAATGATATAATGAAGGTTGAATATTAGGAATATGGTGAATTATGAAAATTGAAAAAAGACATCTTTTAAATTATTCCATCCTCATTCCCTATTTGATTTTATCCATCATTGGCTTGATTGTTGTCTATTCGACAACAAGTGCCTTGGCAATTCAAAGTGGAGTGAGTTCGATTCGGATGGTACGGACACAGGGACTCTTTTTTATCCTTAGTCTCCTAACCATCGCCCTGATTTATAAATTTAGCTTAGATTTCCTTCGAAATAAAAAAGTACTGGCTGTTGTCATTTTTGCTGAAGTGATTTTGTTGATTTTGTCTAGGTTTATCACAGATACGGTCAATGGGGCTCACGGTTGGTTGACAATTCCTGGAGGGTTTAGTATCCAGCCAGCAGAATATCTCAAGGTGATCTTAGTCTGGTATCTAGCCTTGATCTTTTCTAAACGACAAGACGAAATCCGTGATTATGATTACCAAGCCTTGACGCACAATGAATGGATTCCAAGGAATTTAAACGATTGGCGTTGGCTGACCTTGATTCTGATTGGAATCGTTGTGATTATGCCGGACTTGGGAAATGCGACGATCTTGGCCTTAACGGTCTTGATCATGATTACGGCTAGTGGAGTGGGCTACCGTTGGTTTACCTCTTTACTTGGTTTAGTTGTTGGAGCCTCCACCATTGTCCTTGGTTCAATATGGATCATCGGTGTGGACCGTGTCGCTAAAATTCCAGTCTTTGGTTATGTGGCCAAACGTTTTAGTGCCTTCTTTAACCCCTTTAATGACTTGTCTGGCGCAGGTCACCAATTAGCTAATTCTTACTATGCCATGAGTAATGGTGGTTGGTTTGGCTTGGGGCTAGGAAATTCCATTGAAAAACAAGGTTACTTACCAGAAGCGCACACAGACTTTGTGTTTGCGATCGTGATTGAAGAATTAGGTTTTGTTGGAGCTAGCTTGATCCTTGCTCTCTTATTCTTCTTAATTCTTCGGATCATTTTAGTCGGTATTCGAGCAAAGAATCCTTTTAATTCGATGATGGCCATTGGGATCGGTGGGATGATCTTAGTGCAAACCTTCATTAACATCGGAGGAATTTCTGGTTTGATTCCGTCTACAGGAGTGACTTTCCCCTTCTTATCCCAAGGGGGAAATAGCTTATGGGTCTTATCCGTAGCGATTGCTTTCGTTTTGAATATCGACGCTAGTGAAAAACGGGCTAAGATGGAACAAGAAGGCATGGTTTTTGAAGAAAAAGGTAAAATCAAACCTTATTATTAAAAGGGAATTGTTAAATGGCTATTCAAAAAGGAGAAAAAATGGTCTTACAAAAATTAGAGAACTTCACAAATAAAGATATTATCAAAGAAGAAGCCGAAATCTTAACCAATTTATTAGATGATATTACGAAAAATTTGGTTCGTCCGGAAACCTTTGATAAAATTAGGCAGTTGAAGGATCTATCAAAAACACAGAACTATCGTGAGTTGAATCAAATAGTGGAACAATTGACAAATGAAGAAATGACAGTGATTTCACGTTATTTTGCCATTTTACCACTCTTGATTAACATCTCAGAAGATGTCGATTTGGCCTATGAAATCAATCATTTGAATAATGTGGATGGTGAATACCTCGGAAAACTTTCTTCAACCATTAAAGAAGTTGCGAAAAATGAAGATGCACAAGAAATTCTTGAAAATCTCAATATTGTACCTGTTTTAACAGCCCATCCAACTCAAGTGCAACGAAAAACCATGCTGGATCTAACCAATCATATTCATGCTCTTCTTCGTCAGCACCGGGATGTTAAAGCTGGTTTAATGAATGAGAATAAGTGGTATAACAACCTTCGTTGTAATATCGAAATCATGATGCAAACGGATATGATTCGTGACAAAAAATTGAAGGTTACCAATGAGATCACCAATGTCATGGAATATTACAATAGCTCTTTCTTACAAGCTGTTCCAAATCTTATGTTGGAATACAAACGCTTGGCAAAAGAGCATGGATTGGAGCTTGAACAACCACGTCCGATCACAATGGGCATGTGGATTGGGGGAGACCGGGACGGGAATCCGTTTGTAACAGCTGAGACCTTGAAGCGTTCAGCGACTATCCAAAGTGAAGTCATTTTGAACTATTACATCGAAAAGATTTCTAAATTATACCGTCATTTCTCCCTTTCAACGAGTCTTTCTAAAACAAGTGAAGCAGTAGCTGAAATGGCAGCCCTATCCAGTGATACATCCGTCTTTCGTGAAAAAGAACCTTACCGTCGGGCTTTCCACTATATCCAATCAAAAATGATCCAAACCTTGGTCAATTTAAAAGAATGGACGATGGTGGGAGAAACCAGAGAAGATCGTTATGCTGTTGAGAGATTATTAGGGGCAAACGCTCATCAACAAGGGCCAGTTTCTGATTATATCGGCAATCGTATCTCTGGAGCTCTAAAGAAAATTTCTGAGAAAGAAGCTCCAGCTTATGCATCAGCTAAAGAATTTAAAGAAGACCTTGAAAAGATCAAAGATTCCTTGTTAGAAAACAAATCAGAGTATTTAATTTCTGGTGAGTTTGCAGAACTTCTAGAAGCTATCGATGTTTTTGGGTTCTATCTAGCTTCTATTGATATGCGACAAGATTCTAGTGTGCATGAAGCCTGTGTGGCTGAATTGTTGAAATCAGCTGGAATTAATGACCATTATTCTGATTTATCAGAGGATGAAAAGTGTCAAGTTCTCTTGAAAGAACTCTTAGAAGACCCACGTATTTTATCAGCAACTCATGCTGAAAAATCTGAACTGCTTGAAAAAGAATTAGCGATTTTCCAAACGGCCCGTGAATTGAAGGATCGTTTAGGAGAAGAAGTCATTCGTCAAAACATCATTTCTCATGCAACCAGTGTGTCAGATATGTTGGAATTGGCTGTGATGTTGAAAGAAGTGGGCTTAGTCGATACGGAAAAAGCTCGTGTGCAAATCGTGCCTTTGTTTGAAACCATCGAAGATTTGGATCACTCAGAAGAAACCATGAGAAGTTACTTGTCTCTTCCGATTGCCAAACGTTGGATTGCTTCTAAGAACAACTACCAAGAGATTATGTTAGGTTATTCTGATTCCAACAAAGATGGTGGATACTTGTCTTCTTGCTGGACCCTCTTTAAAGCTCAACAACAATTGACCGCTATCGGAGATGAGTTTGGAGTGAAGATTACCTTCTTCCATGGTCGTGGTGGTACTGTTGGTCGTGGTGGAGGTCCTACTTATGAAGCCATCACGTCTCAACCATTGAAATCCATTAATGACCGTATCCGCTTAACTGAGCAAGGGGAAGTAATCGGCAATAAATATGGAAATAAAGATGCTGCTTACTACAACCTTGAGATGCTCGTCTCTGCAACCATTAACCGAATGATTGCCGAACAAAAGAGTCCATTCTCTATGTTTGATCGTTTCGGGGAAGTCATGGATAAAGTCGTGAATCGCAGTTACGATATCTATCGTGATTTGGTCTTTGGAAATGAGCACTTCTATGACTACTTCTTTGAATCAAGTCCGATCAAAGCAATTTCAAGCTTTAATATTGGTTCACGTCCTGCTGCTCGTAAGACCATTACAGAAATCGGTGGTTTGCGTGCTATCCCATGGGTCTTCTCATGGTCACAAAGTCGGGTGATGTTCCCTGGTTGGTACGGAGTAGGTTCTAGCTTTAAGGAATTTATCGATGAGGATCCTGAGAATATCGAAACCCTTCGATACATGTATAAAAACTGGCCTTTCTTCCAATCTCTCTTGTCAAATGTGGACATGGTCTTATCCAAAGCCAACATGGATATTGCCTTTGAGTACGCTCAATTGTGTGAAGAAGAAGAAGTTCGCAATATCTATCAGATTATCTTACATGAATGGCAATTGACCAAGGACATCATCTTGATGATTGAGGAACAAGACGAGTTGCTCGCGGAGAACCCTTATCTGAAAGAAAGTTTGGACTATCGGATGCCGTACTTTAACGTCTTGAACTATATTCAGTTAGAACTGATTCGACGTCAACGGACCGGCCAATTACCAGCCGATCAAGACAAGCTAATCCATATTACGATCAATGGAGTGGCTACAGGATTACGTAATTCAGGTTAAAAAAATCGGAACGACTGTTCCGATTTTTTTATTCCCTGAACCCAAAGGAGCAAAAGGTACAGAAAGGCTTAAATAGCAGATTTTAAATGAGAATTTTCAAAGCTAGATCAGGATCTTTCAGCAAGCTGATAAAATAAAAGAAAAGAAGAGGAATAATTAAGAAAATATAGGTAAAAGGCTTGCAATTTTATCTAAAATTCGATAGAATAGTAAGGAAAGTTAGACTGTATTGCCTACTGTCTATCTATAAAATATATTTTATTGGAGGCTTTTACTCAAATGGCAAAAGAAAAATACGATCGTAGTAAACCGCACGTTAACATCGGTACAATCGGACACGTTGACCACGGTAAAACTACCCTAACTGCAGCAATCACAACTGTTTTGGCACGTCGCTTGCCTTCATCAGTTAACCAACCTAAAGACTATGCGTCTATCGATGCTGCTCCAGAAGAACGCGAACGCGGTATCACCATCAACACTGCACACGTTGAGTACGAAACTGCTAAACGTCACTACGCTCACATCGACGCTCCAGGACACGCGGACTACGTTAAAAACATGATCACTGGTGCCGCTCAAATGGACGGAGCTATCCTTGTAGTAGCTTCAACTGACGGACCAATGCCACAAACACGTGAACACATCCTTCTTTCACGTCAGGTTGGTGTTAAACACTTGATCGTCTTCATGAACAAAGTTGACTTGGTTGACGATGAAGAATTGCTTGAATTGGTTGAAATGGAAATCCGTGACCTTCTTTCAGAATACGATTTCCCA
>JAGZVW010000016.1:0-40354 GCA_018379295.1 Streptococcus parasanguinis
TGAGTAGGGCTGTAAAAGCTGATGAAATCAGCGTAGTAGAGCCCACTCAACCACTGCGTCTTGCTCGACAATCCAAAAATAATTGAGAGGCTAGGACTTCTGTCCCACTCTCTTTTTGTTTGTCTAGAAGGGGTTTGGTTGGTCGTTGCAACGGGTAAAAAGAATTGGTATACTAGTAGAAAGAAAAAAAGGAGGATGCTGTGACCTTTCGAAAATTACGTCTATTAATGTCCAAATATGGATTTAGTATTTTGTTTATGGGCTTTGAACTATGGGCATCCTTTGCGGCCTTCTTTTGGCTCAATAGATGGTTCCCTCATTGGCTATCTGTTGCAGTCATTGGGCTCTTATATGTGTCGACAATCTTAGCTATTGTTAATCGAAATACCCCGCCTGAAAATAAGGTGACCTGGCTCTTAATTGCCGTCATTCCTGTCTTTGGATCGCTTTTATACCTCATGTTTGGCGAGCGGCGTTTGTCCAAAAAGGAAATGATCCAGCTGAAAAATATGGAGTCCATGAAGTTTCGAGAGGACAATAGTCATCAGTTGCGTAAGGAGCTCAAGCAAGAAAGCAAAGCGGTTTATGGCTTGGTCAAGTCGATTTTATCCATGGACCACAATGCGGATCTCTACAATGGGACAGCATCGACCTTTTACCCTCTAGGGGAGGAGATGTATGAGCAACTACTAGAGGATCTAAAAGCAGCGAAAAAATTTATCTTCATCGAGTTTTACATCATTGATGAGGGCTTGATGTGGAACAGTATCCTAGAGATTTTAGAGCAGAAAGTGAAAGATGGGGTTGAAGTCAAACTCCTTTATGACGATATCGGCTGTATGGCAACCTTGGCTGGGAACTATACCAAACGATTGCGAAAGATGGGGATTGATGCCCATAAGTTTAACAAGGTGATCCCCCGTCTAACAGTGGCATATAACAACCGAGACCACCGTAAGATCTTGGTCATTGATGGGCAGATCGGCTATACGGGTGGTGTCAATTTGGCAGACGAGTACATCAACCATATTGAGCGGTTTGGTCACTGGAAGGACAGTGCCATCCGTTTAGATGGACGAGCTGTTAAGGCCTTAACGCGACTCTTCCTCATGAACTGGTACATCAACCGTGGGGAAATCGAGGATTTTGACCGCTACCATATTGAAAATAAGGCGGTCGAAGGAGAAGGGCTCTACATTCCCTATGGGAGTGGACCAAAGCCGATTTACAAGTCGCAGGTCGGAAAGACGGTTTATCAAAATATGATCAACCAAGCGACGGATTACGTCTATATCACGACTCCTTACTTGATCATTGACTATGATTTGACAGAGGATATCCGCAATGCAGCCCTTCGAGGGGTAGATGTTCGGATCGTGACCCCGCATATTCCGGATAAAAAATTGATCCAAATTGTTACGCGTGGGGCTTACTTGGATCTGATGGATGCTGGTGTGAAAATCTATGAGTACACGCCTGGTTTTGTCCACAGTAAGCAAGTTCTTGCCGATGATGAAATGGCGGTTGTAGGGTCGATTAACTTTGATTACCGCAGTTTGGTCCATCACTATGAAAATGCTGTCTGGATGTATCGGACGCCTGCTCTGAAAGAGATTCGAGCGGACTTTGACCACATCTTTGAAGTGTCTCAAGAGATCACTGAAGATACCTTCCGCTTTACATGGCACCAAAGTTTGATCAAGGAAATTATGCAATTATTCGCACCGATGTTGTAACAAGTGTGTGAAAACAGAGAAAAGAGTCAGAAGCTGAGAGGCCTGACTCTTTTTACCTATCACTATGTGGCAAGAGGCTGACATGGTCGGCAGAATTTGGTATACTAGAGAAGATAATGGGCTTTTTTCTAAAAGGAAAGAGCAGAGGAATAGCGAAGAAAAGGAAAAAGAATGAGCGAAAAAGAGCAAGAAATGACTTCGAAAAAGTTAGGGCTTCACGTGGGAGACAGTTTTCAGGATACACGTGAAATTCGCGAAGTGCTAGATAAATCAGTCTTTCGTGAAGAAGAGCCGACTCATAGCCAGCAGGCAGAAGTCTTGGAGGAGCCGGTTGCAATGGAGGCATCAGAGGAAATTAGTGATGTGGAGCCAGCAGTGGAAGCAGAGCTAGAACCAGTAACAGAGCCTAAGCAAGAACCAGAACAGGAAGCGGAGCAACCGCTCAGTCGGATGAGTCGTCGTTCGCGTAAGGCGGGAGTTGAAGCGGCAAAAGCGGAAGCATCTAAGGTAGAAGAGGATACGGAAGAGCTAGAAGCGGATGTGGCAGTTGAGCCGATCCGTCGTCAAGCTAAGCGTCCAGTGCCCCTAGCGATTCCTTTTGTGTTGAGTCTCTTGATTAGTTTGCTGCATGTCGGGGTGCCATTTTTAACCCGTTTTGCAACCAATCAACAATCGCAAAACTTGTATGCTGGCTGGGCAATGACCAAGGGGCAAGTACCGTTTGGTGATTTTTACGGAACCAATGGTCTCCTCTATTATGCGATCAACTGGTTGGGAAGCTTGGCTGGTGGACATTGGATCTTGATGATTCTCCAAGCGATTGCCCTCTTCTTTGCGGGTACTTACCTCTATCGGGTTGTGCGCTTACTGGTGTCTGATAAAGATACAGCGAAGAACGTCCAGTTGCTCTTTTATTTCTTGGTGCTAGGCCTTGGTTTTGGAGGGACTTATGTGACTCTCTTTAGCCTTCCAATCCTATTTGCCAGCATGAATTTCATTTTGGCTTATTTGATTGGGCATCGTAAGGATGAAGGCTTTATCCTTTATGGTGCGATTGCAGCTGTGGCTTTCTTGATTGATCCGATGACCAGTGCCCTGTTTTATTTGTTGGCCTTCCTTGGATTAACAGCCTTTAATATCAAGCAGAAGAGATGGGCGCGTGGCTTTTATCAACTGCTAGCAGCTCTCCTTGGTTTTTCACTTGTCTTTTATCCAATTGGCTATATCACCGTTTTGAATCAGACTTTTGGCTATGCCATTAACCAAGTAACCTATGTCTTTAATGCCTTGAATTTTAGCAATGGACAGACCTTCAGTAATGCCATTTATTATGGACTGTTGGCGCTTGCCTTTGGCCTAGTCTCTGCCTTTTTGATGTCCTTCACGAAGCAAAGTAGCAGTGCTCGCCGGATCTTCCGCTTTATGGGATGGGCAGGTAGCCTGGTAGTCCTCATCGTGTCTATTGGTCTTCCGGAACAAGGGGCTTACCAATTGTTGCCAATGTTACCATTTATTCTTCCTTTGTTTGCGATCTGGTTCTCACGAGATGGGGAAGAAAACGACGGGATCGAACGTCGTGGTCGGAAGAAGAAAAACAAGGAAATTTGGGCCGCTTACTTTACGAGCCAAGTTTTCTTACCGCTAGTAGCCCTTGTCTATCTGTTGGCGAATCCGGTGGTTCAAGATGTTGTGCTTCAGTCTGGTCAATCGAGTGAACGGAGTGCTATTGCCAGCTACATTAAACATCACACCAAGTCGAAAGATACCATTTATGCTTGGGATACGACAGCTACTCTCTATCAAGAAAGCGATCGTTTGGCAGCTTCTGCCTTATTGACTCCGACGTCTTATCTGGGAATTAATGAAAATCGGACCAATGTGATCCAACAAATCGATCGGTCTGAACCTAAGTATATTGTGGTCAACAATCAGGTAGAGTTGACCTCCAATATGAAGGACTTGCTCAAAGAAAATTATCGTCTAGTTGAGAAGAAATACCGTCATTTCAAACTCTATCAACGCTCTTAAGAAAATCAATATCTTGTGTTTTAGAAAGTTTTTTAGAATTTTCACCACAAGATATTGATTTTTATTTTTGGAGTGGTATAATACAACTTGTATGTAAATAAATGAAGAGAGGCATGTTTGGTATGATCACCTTGAGAGAAGAAAAACTGAGAATGGCCCCGGATATTTTTGTTGAAAAACGAGATGGCCGTCGTGTTCAATTCGATGTTGAAAAAATTTATAAAGCCTTGTTGAAGGCGACAGAAGAAGTGACTTCTCTCACTCCAGTGATGGAAGCCAAACTAGAAGCCATTGTCGATCGTGTGATCGCAGAGATTTTGGAACGTTTTCCAAATGGTGTGAAGATTTATGAGATCCAAAATGTGGTCGAACATGAATTGCTTCAAGCCAATGAATATGCGATTGCTGAGAGCTACATTACTTATCGGACGCAGCGGGATTTTGAGCGCTCAAAAGCGACGGATATCAACTTTACGATTGGAAAACTCCTCAACAAGGACCAAGCGGTTGTCAATGAAAATGCTAATAAGGACAGCGATGTCTTTAATACGCAACGGGACTTGACGGCAGGGATCGTTGGTAAGTCTATTGGTCTTAAAATGTTGCCCAAACACGTAGCCAATGCCCACCAAAAAGGGGACATCCACTACCATGATTTGGACTATAGCCCTTATACACCGATGACCAACTGTTGTTTGATCGATTTTGAAGGCATGCTCAGAAATGGCTTTAAGATCGGGAATGCAGAAGTAGAAAGTCCTAAGTCTATCCAAACTGCAACGGCACAAATCTCGCAGATTATTGCCAATGTGGCCTCTAGTCAGTATGGCGGTTGCTCAGCAGACCGGATCGATGAAGTCTTGGCCCCTTATGCAGAAAAGAACTACCAAAAACATTTAGCGGATGCCAAAGAGTGGGTACTTCCTGAAAAGCAAGAGGACTATGCTTGGAGTAAGACTCAAAAAGACATCTATGATGCCATGCAATCGCTAGAATATGAGATCAATACCCTCTTTACTTCAAACGGGCAAACTCCTTTCACTTCGCTTGGTTTTGGTCTTGGAACCAATCGCTTCGAGCGGGAAATCCAAAAGGCGATTTTGGAAATCAGAATCAAGGGACTTGGTTCAGAACACCGGACAGCTATTTTCCCTAAGTTGATCTTTACCCTCAAGCGGGGGCTTAACTTGGAACCTGGAACGCCCAACTATGATATCAAGCAATTGGCCTTGGAATGTGCGACGAAGCGCATGTATCCGGACGTTTTGTCTTATGACAAGATTGTCGAGTTGACAGGCTCCTTCAAGGTACCGATGGGATGTCGTTCTTTCCTTCAAGGTTGGAAAGATGAAAATGGTGTGGAAGTTAATTCTGGCCGGATGAACCTAGGGGTTGTGACAGTCAATTTACCTCGGATTGCCTTGGAATCAGGCGGAGACAAGGAGAAGTTCTGGCAAATCTTTAATGAACGGATGAACATCGCTGAAGATGCCTTGGTTTACCGGGTGGAACGCACCAAAGAAGCGACACCAGCTAATGCGCCGATTCTCTACCAATATGGGGCTTTCGGAAAACGCTTGGGCAAGTATGACCAGGTAGATCAGCTCTTCCGTCATCGCAGAGCAACTGTTTCTCTGGGCTATATCGGACTCTATGAAGTCGCAACCGTCTTTTATGGTCCAAATTGGGAACACAATTCAGAAGCCAAACAATTCACGATCGATATCATCAAGGATATGAAAGCGCGCGTGGAAGAATGGTCTGACCAGTATGATTACCACTTCTCTATCTATTCGACTCCGTCAGAAAGCTTGACAGACCGCTTCTGTCGCCTAGATACGGAGAAATTTGGTAAGGTTCCGGATATCACAGACAAGGAATACTACACCAATAGTTTCCACTACGATGTTCGTAAGAACCCAACGCCATTTGAGAAGTTGGATTTTGAGAAAGTTTATCCTGAAGCAGGTGCGTCTGGTGGCTTTATCCACTATTGTGAATACCCTGTGCTCCAACAAAATCCAAAAGCCCTTGAAGCGGTTTGGGATTATGCCTATGACCGGGTCGGTTATCTCGGAACCAATACGCCGATTGACCGTTGTTACAAGTGTGATTTTGAAGGAGATTTCACGCCGACTGAGCGCGGATTTGCTTGTCCAAACTGTGGTAATAGCGATCCGAAAACGGTTGATGTGGTCAAACGGACCTGTGGTTATCTAGGAAACCCGCAAGCTCGTCCGATGGTCAATGGCCGTCATAAGGAAATCGCTGCACGGGTCAAACACATGAATGGATCCACTATCAAATCAGCTGGACACCAAGTGACAGATTAGAAAAGGACATTATGGGAAAATACCAATTAGATGATAAAGGCAAGGCTCAGGTTCAACGATTCCACGAGAAGCATTCAAAGGGTGGAATCAATAAAAAAGACCGAGTAGCCAGCCTGAGAGAACAATTTCTAAAAAAGGCTAAGAAAAAATAAAAGTGAGAGTTCTCGCTTCATATTGAAGATGAAATTCTCTTTTGAGACTTTCCTTGGGTGGGTACGGACGTCAGCGAACTTCGAAGAAGTTCCATGACTAATTATTGAGCCTAGGGTCTCAATAATTCCGGATGCCTGAAACTTGTTAGTTTCAGGCATTTTTCCCACGGGATTCTAAAAAAAGTTTAATAAATAAGCGTCACCTTATTGATTCAGTATTTATTAACTCATTTTATTAAAAATGATTGTTTATGTTGTGAAGTGAGAGTCCGCTCTCGCTTTTCTCGTATGGGGGGAGGTAAAGATGGAACTACGTAGACCAACTTTAGCAGATAAAGAAACCATTCTAAGCATGGTGGCAGAGTTCGAAGAGACCCAATCGGCTCATGACGGCGGCTTTTGGGATGCTGAAGCTTTTGTTTACGAAGCCTGGTTGGAAAGTAATCGTGACATGGAAATGGGGCTAGGAATTCCGGAAGGTTGGGTTCCTGCTGTTCAGTTAGTCGCTTTTGCAAGAGACGGTCAAGCGGTTGGCTTTCTCAATCTCCGCTTGCGCCTGAGTGCATATCTCCTGGAGGAGGGTGGCCACATTGGCTACTCCATCCGTCCCTCTGAAAGGGGAAAAGGTTATGCCAAGGAAGCTCTCCGTCAAGGTCTGCAAGTAGCTAGAAGTAAAAATATAAAGCGAGTCCTAGTGACTTGCGATTGTGATAATGCTGCCAGTCGAGCAGTGATTCTGGCTAATGCCGGAGCTTTAGAGGGTGTTCGAGGCGGAAAAGAGCGCTACTGGATTGATGTCGATTAAGGAGGAAGCATGGAGCTAAGACGACCAACTTTAGAAGATAAAGACGCGATTTTAGAGATGATTGCTGAGTTCGATGCTGCAAAATCCTATATGCACGGTGGCATGGGCTCCACTTGGAAGCGAGCAAAGGATTTTGCGGATTGGTTGCGAATTGTAGAGCAGCAGGAGGATACTGAGAATCTGCCAGAAGGCTGGGTTCCTACCATTCAATTTTTATCCTTTGATGAGACTGGCTACCCTCTGGGCTTTTTAGCCCTGCGCTTGTCCTTGAATGACAAATTATTTGTAGAGGGTGGTCACATTGGCTATTCCATCCGGCCCAGTCAACGCAGAAAGGGCTTGGCTAAGTTGCAGCTAGAGCTAGGATTAGCAGAGGCTCGAAAGCAAGGATTGGAACGAGTACTGATTACCTGTGATGAAGACAACGAAGCTAGCCGTCGCACGATTCTATCTGCTGGCGGTGTTTACGAAAATACAATCGACAGAAGTCAGCGCTACTGGATAGAGTTAGATGGGGAGGTGTCATGAACAATCCCAAACCTCAAGAATGGAAAAGCGAAGAACTGAGTCAGGGACGCATTATTGATTACAAGGCTTTTAACTTTGTGGATGGAGAAGGAGTGCGCAACTCCCTCTACGTAGCAGGTTGCATGTTTCACTGTGAGGGTTGTTACAATGTAGCGACCTGGTCTTTCAAGGCGGGTATCCCCTACACCAAAGAGTTGGAAGAACAGATTATGGCAGATCTTGCCCAGCCTTATGTTCAAGGTTTGACCCTACTTGGGGGGGAACCCTTTCTTAATACCGGCATCCTTCTGCCCTTGGTCAAGCGCGTGAGAAAAGAGTTGCCCGACAAAGATATTTGGTCTTGGACCGGCTATACCTGGGAAGAAATGATGCTAGAGACACCAGACAAGCTAGAGCTTCTCTCACTGATTGATATTCTGGTCGATGGCCGCTATGATAAGAGTAAACGCAACCTCATGTTGCAGTTCCGTGGCTCTTCTAACCAGCGGATCATTGATGTTCAAAAATCCCTCAAAGAAGGAAAAGTCGTCATCTGGGATAAGCTCAATGACGGCAAAGAAAGTTTTGAGCAGGTCAAACGAGATGATCTTTTGTAGGATCTTCAAAAAACCGGGTTTTTTACCCGGTTTTTTTGGATTCTCTGCATAAGTATACAAGGGGTTTCGCCTGTTTCAGAAAACGCTTACTTTTCAAATGTCCATAATGGACAAAAAAGTGATAATTAATGCATTTTTTGCTAAAAATATGTTACAATAAACATGATTAGGACTAATTGGAGGTATTTATGTCACAAAGGAGACGGAGTCGTCGTTCAGAACATAAGTGGGGGCAATTGCGAATCATTAATTCCGTATTGCTTATTTTTTTGCTTATGACTGCAAGTTGGGCGACCTATACCATGTTGGCCAATAACATCTTGGCTTTTCGTTATGTCAATGTTCTCGTGATTGCACTACTAGCTCTTCTCTTGCTCTTATCAGCTTGGTTTGTGATCAAAAATCAGGCCAAAAAGACAACTTTGGTCCTGCTTCTTGTCGGCTTATTGGCTAGTTCAGGAGTTTTGTTTGCTAGTCAACAGCTGCTGAATCTGACCAGTAATGTCAATGGCCACTCTAACTATACAGAGTTTGAGATGGCTGTCTATGTCAAGAAAGACAGTGACATCAAAGACATCAAAGAAATCAAGGAAGTGGTGGCACCAAAGGGCAACAATAATGAAGCCAATCTCACGGCCCTCTTGGACAATATCAAAAAGACCAAGGGTCAGGAAATTTCTGTAGTCGATGCACCGACTTATCTAGATGCCTATAAGAGCCTGCAAGAAGGGAATGCTTCTGCTATGGTGCTCAACAGTACCTTTGAAGATACTATCGCTGCTGAAGATGCCGACTATGCGAAGAAGTTGAAGAAAATCTATTCCTACAAGATTCGAAAAGAAGTGGCAGCGACGAGCAAGGTATCTGCCAATGCGGATGTCTTTAACATCTATGTCAGCGGGATCGATACCTATGGCCCAGTAACTTCGGTTTCTCGATCAGATGTCAATATCATCATGACCGTCAATCGGAAGACCAAGCAAGTTCTGTTGACAACGACGCCGCGGGATGCCTATGTACCGATTGCAGATGGTGGTAACAACCAAAATGATAAGTTGACCCATGCGGGGATCTACGGAGTGGATGCTTCGATCCATACCCTTGAGAATCTCTATGATATCAAGCTCAACTACTATGTTCGTCTCAATTTCACGTCCTTCCTCAAGTTGATTGACCTTCTAGGGGGGATCGATGTGGAAAATGACCAAGAATTCACGAGCTTGCACGGGAAGTTCCATTTCCCAGTAGGAAAGGTTCATTTGAATTCAGAGCAAGCGCTTGGTTTTGTCCGAGAACGCTACTCTCTTCAAGGTGGTGACAATGACCGTGGGAAAAACCAAGAAAAAGTCATTGCGGCCATTATCAAAAAGTTGACCTCTACTAAGGTCTTAAGCAACTACAATGAGATTATCGGAAACCTCCAAGATTCTGTCCAAACCAATATGCAGTTGCCAACTATGATGAACTTGATCAATACCCAGCTAGAAACGGGTGGTTCTTATGAGGTGACTTCACAAGCGATCACCGGACAAGGACGAAATGATTTGCCATCTTATGCCATGCCTGGATCCAACCTCTATGTCATGGAGTTGGATCAAGCGAGCTTGACGAAGGCTAAGGAAACCATTCAAAAAGTAATGGAAGGAAAAGAAAAATGATTGATATCCACTCGCACATCGTCTTTGATGTGGATGATGGACCAAAGACAAGAGAAGATACGCGTACCTTATTGGAAGAAAGTTATCGCCAAGGGGTACGGACCATTATCTCCACTTCTCATCGTCGCAAGGGGATGTTTGAAACTCCCGAAGAAAAGATTTCTGAGAATTTTCAAGACGTGAAAAAAATTGCGGCAGAGGTCGCGCCTGATTTAACGATTCATTACGGGGCAGAGATCTACTTTACCAATGATGTCTTGAAAAAACTGGAAGAAAAGATCATTCCACGTTTGGCAGAGACGCGCTTTGCTCTGATTGAATTCAGTATGGGAACGCCTTACAAGGACATTCATACGGCCTTGGACCGTTTGCTCCATCTAGGTGTGACACCAGTGGTGGCCCATATCGAGCGCTACAAGTGCTTGGAGAAAAATGAAGAACGCGTGCAAGAGATGATTGACATGGGCTGCTACATGCAGATCAATAGTTCCAGTGTTCTCAAGCCTCGCCTCTTTGGGGATGAGCAAAAACAACTGAAAAAACGAGCTCGGTACTTTTTAGAAAAAGACTTGGTCCACTTTGTTGCCAGTGATATGCACAATGTGGATAAACGACCGCCTTATATGGCGGAAGCCTATCGCTTGATCAAGGAAGAATACGGAGAACAACGAGCACAAGCCCTCTTTGTCAGCAATCAAGAACTCTTGTTAGCGGATGAATTAATCTAACCAGGAAACAGGTGGAGAGATCCACATGAAGGAGTAATTAGGAAATGAACAATCAAGAAAATCAAGCAGTGGAAATTGATGTTTTCGCTATGCTGAAGACCCTATGGAAACGCAAGTTTTCGATCGTTTTGGTCGCTCTTGTCTTTGCCATTGCAGCATTTGGCTATAGTGCATTTTTAGCCAAGAAAGAATACCAAAGTACTAGCCGGATCTATGTGGTCAGTCGTCAAAACCAAGACAACAATGCCTTGACAAACTCTGATTTGCAGGCGGGTTCTTACTTGGTTAAGGACTACCGTGAGATCATTCTTTCTCAAAATGTCTTGAGCCAAGCCATCGAAGAATTGAAACTTGATCTGACACCTGCTGAGTTGTCCAAAAAGATCAGTGTGTCTGTTCCGACCGACACTCGGATCCTTTCGATTACGGCTAAAGATGGAGATCCAAAAGAAGCGGCTCGTATTGCCAATGGCCTTCGAAATGTAGCAGCTGAAAAGATCATTGCTGTGACCAAGGTGTCAGATGTTACGACCTTGGATGAAGCAGAAGTGCCTCAATCACCTTCTTCACCAAATATCCGACGCAATGTCCTTCTTGGCTTTATTGCTGGAGCTGGCTTGATGGTGGTTCTCATGGTCGTAGTAGAAGTCTTGGACGATCGTGTCAAGAGACCAGAAGACGTTGAGGAGCTGATGGGCTTAACCTTACTTGGTATTGTGCCAGATATTAAGAAACTGTAGACTGGGGATCGCATGAATACGTTAGAAATTTCAAAAAATAAATTACAAGAAATTCGGAAGGCAGAAGAGTACTTCAATGCCCTTGCGACGAATATCCAATTGAGTGGGGTGGACTTAAAGGTCATCGCCATCTCATCTGTTCAAGAAAATGAAGGGAAATCAACCACTTCAACCAACTTGGCCGTTGCCTTTGCGCGTGCGGGTTACAAGACCCTCTTGGTCGACTGTGACATCCGGAACTCTGTCATGACAGGGATTTTCCGTAGCCGGGATAAGATCCAAGGCTTGACCGACTTCTTATCTGGTCGTAGCCAATTGGACCAAATCTTGTATGCGACTGATTTTCCAAACTTGGATATCATCGAGTCTGGACAGGTCGCACCAAACCCAACAGGTCTCTTGCAAAGCAAGAACTTCACTGTGATGATGGATGCCCTGCGTGAGCATTTTGACTACATCATTGTCGATACGCCTCCAATCGGGGTCGTGATCGATGCGGCCATTATCGCCCAACGTTGTGATGGAACTGTCTTGATCACAGAATCTGGTGCCAATGGACGCAAGGCTGTCCAAAAGGCTAAGGACCAATTAGAACAAACAGGCACACCTTTCTTGGGAGTAGTGCTCAATAAATTTAACATTAAAGCTGCTGAGTATGGTTCATACGGTGGATATGGATCTTACGGAGAGTACGGGAAAAAGTAAAGAATAGGATCGAGGGAAAATGGGAGAAGAAAGAATTGAACTGGAAAAACTAAATATTGTTCTCTTTCAAAGTTTGGCTGTCCTATTTTCAGCTTACATTGTGAGTCTTTTTAAGGATGCAGAATACACATCGCAGACAATTGCGATTCTCTATCTCTTGCATTTTGTAGCCTTCTACATTAGCAATATTGCCTATCGTTTCTACAGCAGAGGTTATCTGGATGAGCTCTTTCAGGTCTTGAAATACAATGTATTTTTCGCTGTTGGGATCACCTTTACCTCTTTTATGCTCGATGGGGTCTTTTCCATCTCTCGTCGGGGGATGATCTACTTCTTTCTTTTCAATACGTTTTCCGTCTATATCATGGATCTCTTGCTCAAGAGATACCGGAAGTCTGTTTCACCGCGGCGGAAAAGCTCGCGAAAGATTTTCTTGATCACAGCGACCAGTCGGATGGAAAAGGTATTTGATATTCTGCATTCACCTAGCCTCTATCATGGGGAACTGATCGGTGTCACCGTCATGGATGATACGGATTTCACCCATTCGGGTGTACGGGTGGTGCAGCCGGATCAAATGATGAACTTTGTGACCAAGGAAGTGGTGGATGAAGTGTTTATCAATCTGCCAAGTGAGGACTACAATATTAGTGATTTCGTCTCGGAGTTTGAGAGTATGGGGATCGATGTATCGGTCAATCTTAATGCCTTTAACTTCGCTTCTTTGGGCAATAAACGGGTTCGAGAAGTCGGGGGACTAAGTGTCGTCACTTTCTCAACCAATTTCTATAAACCAAGTCACGTCTTTGCTAAACGTTTCTTAGATGTTGTAGGCGCCCTCTTTGGTCTCTTGATTTGTGGACTAGTGAGTATCGTTTTGGTCCCTCTAATCCGCAAAGATGGTGGCCCTGCCTTCTTTGTACAAAAACGGGTCGGAAAGAACGGACGGTATTTCAACTTCTATAAATTCCGCTCCATGCGGGTGGATGCCGAAGAGATTAAAAAAGATCTCATGGCACAAAATACCATGACAGGTGGGATGTTTAAGATGGAAAACGATCCACGGGTAACGCCAATCGGACGCTTTATCCGTAAGACCAGTCTCGATGAATTACCACAATTTTACAATGTTCTGATCGGTGATATGAGTCTGGTCGGGACTCGTCCCCCAACGGTTGACGAATACCAAGAATATACGCCAGCCCAAAAACGCCGACTCAGCTTCAAACCAGGCATTACCGGCCTTTGGCAAGTGAGCGGACGCAGTGAAATCAAGGATTTTGACGAAGTGGTCAAACTGGACCTTGCGTACATGGACGATTGGACGATTTGGAGAGACATTCAGATCCTGCTCAAGACTGTGAAGGTTGTACTTAGAAAAGAAGGAGCGAAGTAGGCTGTGAGTAAAGTTAGACAGATTCAATTAGGAGAACTATCCTTATTAGAAAAGTATATTGAGATTTGCACAAAACACAATCTTCGATACTATGCTTTAGGGGGCACTTTATTGGGAGCCATTCGTCACAAGGGCTTTATCCCTTGGGATGACGATATGGATTTAGGCATGCCTAGAAAAGACTATGAAAAGTTTCTGGAAATTTGCGAAAAGGAATTGCCGGATCATGTTATCCTAAGAATTCATGATGATAATTTAGGCAATACGTCTATCATGGATACCTCGCTTCAAATTGAATTTGGTGGGGTTGTGTGTAGTCCTTTTATCGATGTGTTTCCCTTAGATGGTTACCCGTCAGATGGATTCCACTATTTCTTACATACCAATAAAATTAAGTATTACCGTGCCCTTTCCAAAATATCTGTCATCAATCGATTGCACAATCGCGACCGAGGTTTCTTTGAAAATTCAATTGTGAAAGTCTCTAAGATCCTTCGCCTAGACAAATTACTAAATACTGAAAAAATCAATCAAAAGTTGCAAAATACGATTAAAAAATATGACTTTGAGACAAGTGATCTCGTGGGAAATGTCTTAGGATCCTATCGCGAGAGAGAATTGGCCTACAAAGAGGTATTTGGGGAGCCACAACTCCTTGATTTTGAAACTATTAAAATCAGTGGTCATGCTGATCCGGATGCTTATCTGACAAAGATCTATGGCGATTATATGAAGTTGCCAGAAGAATCAGAGCAAAAAGGTCACTTTGAATCCACTTGGGGAGAATAAGCTTGAAAAGTTTTACAATGATGGGGGTCAGAATTGACCCTTTAACAATGGCAGAAACCGTTGCTGCTACAGAAAAATTTGTCCGAGATAAAAAACCACTCCATTTGATGGGAGTCAACGCAGACAAGCTCAATCAATGTGCGACAGATGAGGCCATCAAGAAGATTGTCAATGAGTCTGAAATCATCAATGCAGACGGTGCTTCTGTTGTTCTCGCAGCGCGCTATTTGGGCTATTCTGTACCAGAGCGCGTGGCAGGCATTGATTTGATGCAGGAATTGCTCCATTTGGCCAATGAAAAAGGCTACTCTGTCTACTTCTTCGGGGCAAAAGAGGAAGTCTTGACAGATATGTTAACTATCTTTAAAAAGGATTATCCGAATCTCCGAGTAGTGGGCCATCGCAATGGCTATTTCTCTGCTGAAGAGGAAGAGGCTATTCAAGAAGATATTCGTGAGAAGAATCCAGATTTTGTCTTTGTCGGCATTACCTCTCCTAAAAAAGAGTACTTGATCCAGAAGTTTATGGACAATGGAGTCAACTCTGTCTTTATGGGAGTGGGAGGAAGCTTTGATGTCCTTTCAGGACATATCAAGCGGGCACCTATGTGGATGCAAAAGGCCAATCTGGAATGGTTGTTCCGTGTGGCTAATGAACCAAAACGCCTCTTTAAGCGCTATTTTGTAGGAAATGCCACTTTTATTAAGAGAGTAGTACATGAAAAACGGAAAGCAAAAAAATAATATTCTGCACATTTCGCGGACCATGGATATCGGTGGGGCAGAGCGCATTGTCTATCAGTTGGCGACAGACCTCAAGGATGAATTTGACCAGGTTCATGTTGCGTCTACTGGTGGATTGTGGGAAGAAAAACTAGCAGAGAATGGGATTCAACACCATCGGATTCTAGATGTCGATAGCAAACAGCCAGCTACTGTCCTCAAGATTCTTGCTAGTCTTTCCAAGATCATCAAAGAAAATGAGATCACTCTTGTTCACACCCATCACCGGATGGCTGCTTTCTATATTCGTTTGCTGCAGATGCGCCATCCAAAATTGATCCATGTCTATACTGCCCATAATGTTTTCAAGGATAAATTACCACTTTATAAATTCGCCCTAGGAAAGGCTCGAACGGTTGCTGTTAGTCAAGCTGTCCAGGAAAATATCCATAATGATGTAAGGTCAAAAAACTCTATTGTAATTTATAATGGGGTGAAAATGAAACAAAGTGAGCATACAGTAAATGAAATTACTAAGTGTGATGGTATCAAAATAGGCTGTATAGCTCGCCTGTCCGAACAAAAAGGGTTGCCTTATCTGATCGAAGCGATGTCACTAGTGACAAATCCAAGTGTGTCCTTGTTTCTTATCGGTGACGGAGAATTAAAAAATGATTTGATAAGCCAAACAAAAGAGTTAGCTCTTGAAGAAAGAATTCATTTTTTGGGCTACCGAAGCGACGTGGTAGAGTGTATCAATAGCTTTGACTTTTGTGTCCTTCCGTCTGTCTTTGAAGGATTTGGATTGGTCGCAATCGAGGCCTTTATGAACGGCAAAACCATGATTGCAACAGATATTCCAGGTGTGAACGAAGTGGTGAATTCTGGCAATGGGATCCTCGTCCCAGCTGAGGATCCGCAAGCCTTAGCTCAAGCAATTAAAAAATTGGCAGAGGATCCTGAGAAAAGAGCCTCTTTAGCTGCTCAAGCAAAGAGAGATTATGATAACAAGTTTAGCTATCCGATCTTTTTAAACAACTATCGCAACTTTTACCAATCGATGAGGAAGGGTTCAAAATGAAAAAAGTAATGTTAGTGTTTGGGACGCGCCCAGAAGCCATTAAAATGTGTCCTTTGGTCAATGAACTCAAACAACACGATACCATTGAAACGGTAGTCTGTGTAACAGGGCAGCACAAGGAAATGCTGGACCAAGTCTTAGACGTTTTTCGTGTTGTTCCAGACTATAATCTAGGCATTATGAAGGCCAATCAAACATTATTTACCATCACGACCTCTATATTGGAAAAAATCCAACCAGTCTTGGAGCAAGAAAAACCTGATATTGTCCTCGTCCATGGAGATACCACAACCACCTTTGCAACAGCTTTGGCGGCCTTTTATATGGGCATCAAAGTGGGGCATGTGGAAGCAGGCCTTCGGACTTACAATCTCCAAAGCCCATACCCTGAAGAGTTTAACCGTCAAGCTACTTCCATAGTGGCAGATTACAATTTTGCTCCAACCCAGGTTTCAAAAGAGAATCTTCAAAAAGAAGGACGGACCAATATTTTCGTTACAGGAAATACCGTTATTGATGCCTTAAAAACTACAGTCCAAGAAGACTACGACCACCCTATATTGGAATGGGCAAAAGGAAGCAAGCTCATCATGTTGACGGCCCACCGTCGCGAGAATCTTGGAGAACCTATGGAGCACATGTTCCGTGCGGTCAACCGGATTTTAGAAGAGTTTGAAGATGTCAAGGTGGTCTATCCTATTCACAAAAATCCAAAAGTCAGAGAATTGGCTAGCAAGATTTTTGGAGAGAATGAGCGAATGAAAATCATTGAGCCTTTGGAAGTGATTGATTTTCATAATTTCATGAACCAAAGCTATATGATCTTGACGGACTCAGGTGGCGTCCAAGAAGAAGCGCCTTCTTTAGGGAAGCCCGTCCTTGTCATGCGTGATACGACAGAGCGTCCAGAAGGTGTGGCTGCAGGGACTTTGAAATTGGTCGGAACAGAAGAAGAAAACATCTATCGCAACTTCAAGCTCCTTCTGGAAGACCAAGATGAATACGAGAAGATGAGCCAGGCAAGTAATCCTTATGGGGATGGAACGGCTTGTCAACAGATTGTAGAAATTATCATGAAGGGATTAGCATAATGGAAAAGGTTTCGATTGTCATACCGGTCTATAATGTCGAGGAGTATTTACAGTATAGTGTCGGTAGTCTTAGACAACAGACCTATTCAAATATTGAAATCATCCTAGTCGATGATGGATCGACGGATCGATCAGGAGAAATTTGTGACCAGTATGCTCAGGAAGATGACCGTATTCGAGTGCTCCATCTTCAAAATGGGGGATTGTCTAATGCTCGAAATACAGGAGTGAAAGCTGCGACAACTGACTGGATTATCTTCCTTGATTCAGATGATTATTATGATCGTAGAACTGTTGAATATTTAATGGGATTGAAAGACCAGTATAATGTTGACCTCGTATCGACCCCGGTCATTGAAGTCAGAAGTTATGAGGACAAAGATTTTTCAGGAGATCTAAATGAAAAGGGCGCTAGGAAATTAGAACGCCATACAGCTCTGATAGAAATGTTCTATGGTCACCACGTTGGGACCCATTCAGGAGGAAAACTCTACAAGAAAGAGATCTTACTCCAACATCCCTATCCAGAAGGAATGATTTATGAAGATTTGGCTGTTGCTTATGAACATATTGCTTGTTGTGAGGAAATTGCAGTTAGCGATCTAAATCTTTATAAATACTATCGAAGACCAGGGAGTATCGTCAATTCTTCTTATAGCGATCGGCTCTTGAATTTCTACAAGGCCATGGAATGGAACAGAGCCTATGTCGAGCGAGACTATCCTGATGATCCGGAAATGAAAAAAGCGGTCAATACCCGCTATGTCTTTAATGGCTTGCATGTGGTCCATGCCTTATTAGGTTCTCAAATGTATGACCAAGTCAATAAGATTCGCAAAGAGTATCGTCGCTATTGGAAAGATATTCTAATCAATTCACATATTACAAGAAAAAATAAACTCAAATACCTTCTTTTGCTCCTTTCTCCTCATTTGTATCAAAAGGTGAGAGCAAAACTAGGCTAGATTGCTAAATAGCCATGTTCTAGAGAAGGGAAATGAGACAACACAGGAGGTTTAGGATGATTTATGCAGGGATTTTAGCAGGTGGGACAGGCTCACGGATGGGGATTACGGATATGCCCAAACAATTTTTGGATTTGGGGGGACGTCCTATTTTAATCCATACCGTTGAGAAGTTCTTATTAGTCCATGAGATTCAAAAGATTGTATTGGGGATTCATCCGGACTGGGTGACCTATACGGAAGACCTGGTCGACAAATACTTGGCTTCTTATAAGGATCGGATCGTGGTTGTAGAGGGAGGAAGTGACCGCAACTCTACCATCGAAAACATCATCTTGGCTATCGATGAGGTGCAACCTTTAACAGATGAGGATATTATCGTCACTCATGATTCCGTTCGTCCCTTTGTCAGCCTCAAAACTATCCAAGAAAACATTGAACTAGCTAAGAGTCATGATGTGGTGGATACAGTGGTCGAAGCGACCGATACCATTGTTCAAAGCTTCGATAATACCTTTATCACGGATATCCCAGAACGTCAATACCTCTATCAGGGTCAAACCCCTCAAACCTTCAAAATGAAAGACTTCCTTGCCTTGTACCATGATTTGAGTGACCAGCAGAAAGAAGTCTTGACAGATGCCTGCAAGATCTTTGTCATTAATGGCAAAAAAGTTGCCCTTGCAAAAGGGGAATATTCCAATATTAAAATTACGACGATTACAGATTTGAAAATTGCACGCGGTATGATTGAGGACAATTAATATGTTGAACCAAATCTTTCAGCTGACCCAGCCGAAAAACATCACCATCAAATACCAAGAAGAAGACATGAGCCGTGGAGACAAGGTGTTGATTCGCCCTTATTACATGGCTATTTGTCATGCGGACCAACGTTACTATCAAGGGAAGCGGGATCCTAAAGTGCTTAAAAAGAAATTACCCATGGCCCTGATCCATGAGTCGTCTGGTATCGTGGTAGCGGATCCTACGGGGACCTATCAACCAGGACAGATCGTGGCTATGGTTCCCAATCAGCCTCCCCATCAATCAGAGGGTGCCTTCTTTGAAAATTATTTGGAGGGGACACACTTCTTGTCTAGTGGTTTTAATGGCTTTATGCAGGAAGTGGTTGCCTTACCGCTGGATCGTGTAGTGGCTTACCCAGAGGAAGTTCGAGGCCCTGTGACAGCTTTAGCGGAGTTTAGTAGTGTTGCTATGCATGCCATTCATCGATTTGATCTTATTGCCCACCAACGAAGAGAGTCAGTTTTGATTTTAGGTGACGGTAGTCTTTCATATGTTGTTGCGACTTCTTTGCACTATCTTTACCCAGAGTTGAAAATTACGGTCGTAGGGCGCAATAGTGATAAACTGCAATTGTTTAATTTTATCCATCAGGCGATTTTGACCAGCGAGTTGACAGACGATCAACGGTTTGATCACGCCTTTGAATGTACTGGTGGTCAAGGAAGCGAACCAGCCATCAATGATATTATTGATCATATCAAACCCCAAGGAACTGTGATGTTGATGGGGGTTAGTGACAACCGGGTCGCAGTCAATACAAGGGATGTTCTTGAAAAGGGCTTGACTTTTGTAGGGTCTTCTCGCTCAGGTCGTGAAGATTTCGAGCGGGCTGTAGAGATGCTGGCTAATCGTCGAGTCCAAAGTCGTTTGAAAAACATTATCCACGTTGATGGAGAAGTTCAAACCATTCCAGATATTCATCGAGCTTTTGCGACGGATTTGATCACACCGTTTAAAACGGTCTTCAAGTGGGGATTGTAGACAGTCATGAAAGTGTTAAAAAATTACGCCTATAATCTCTCCTACCAGTTGCTGGTGATTATCTTGCCGATTATCACCACCCCATATGTGACACGGGTCTTTAGCTCGAATGACTTGGGGACCTATGGTTATTTCAACTCCATCGTCACCTATTTTATCCTTTTGGCGACCTTGGGAGTGGCTAACTACGGAACCAAGGAGATCTCAGGACACCGCAAAGACATTCAAAAGAATTTCTGGGGGATTTATACCCTCCAGTTGGGAGCGACCTTTGTGTCCATCCTACTCTATGTCTTGCTGTGCTTGGCGCTACCTTCCATGCAAAATCCTGTCGCTTATATCTTAGGACTTAGCTTGGTTTCTAAGGGACTCGATATCTCCTGGCTTTTTCAGGGGTTAGAGGACTTCCGCAAGATTACGGTTCGGAATATCACGGTCAAACTGGTTGGAGTCATCTCCATCTTCTTGTTTGTCAAATCTGCCAATGATTTGTATCTCTATGTATTCTTACTCACTATCTTTGAGCTCTTAGGTCAGCTCAGCATGTGGCTACCTGCTCGGGAGTTCATTGGGAAAGCCCATTTTGATTTGGCTTATGCACGGGTGCACTTAAAACCGGTCATTCTGCTCTTTTTACCGCAGATTGCCATTTCCCTCTATGTCACCTTGGATCGAACTATGCTGGGTGCTCTCGCCTCTACAAAGGATGTAGGGATTTATGACCAGGCCTTGAAATTGGTTAATATTTTGCTGACCCTTGTGACGTCTTTAGGAAGTGTCATGCTTCCGCGCGTGGCGAGTCTCTTGGCTTCAGGAGACCACAAGGCTGTCAATAAGATGCACCAAATGTCCTTTTTGATCTATAATTTGGTCATTTTCCCAATTATTGCGGGTATGCTGATCGTCAACGATGACTTTGTTCGATTCTTCTTAGGGAAGGATTTCCAAGATGCTCGCTATGCCATCGCTATCATGATCTTCCGTATGTTCTTCATCGGATGGACCAATATCATGGGGATTCAAATTCTCATCCCGCATGATAAGAACAAAGAATTTATGCTGTCAACTACGATTCCTGCTATCGTCAGTGTCGGGTTGAATGTGCTCTTCTTACCTCATTTTGGTTTTATCGGTGCAGCCATTGTATCCGTCTTAACAGAATCCTTGGTATGGCTGATTCAATTGTACTATACCCGTCATTACCTCAGGGAAGTTCCAATTATTGGGTCTATGACAAAAATTATTTTTGCATCTGCTGTGATGTATGGCCTCTTGCTCCTTATAAAACCATTCCTACATTTCACCCCTACTCTGAATGTACTCGTGTATGCGGTGCTTGGTGGGATCATTTATCTGATCGCTATCCTATCTCTGAGAGTGGTAGATGTGAAAGAATTAAAACAACAATTTTTAAATAAACAGTAGAGAGTAGAAAGGAAGGATATGAATTTTTAAGTAAACAAAATCTTTAGAAAAGAATGCTATAGCAGGGGTGTTCCCTAAGCAGGCCTTCTAATCTAAACAGAATGAGCTTTTCTTTAAAAATTCTTTATCAGGTAATTTAATGATAAAAATGAAATTTGACGATCTACTGGTTGGTTTTGTCGTCTCGATTGTGATCTTCTTTAATACAATATCCACTACGATGTTAAATAAGGGCTTTTTGCATGTTGGTGCGAGCTCCCTCTTAGTGGTTGTAGCTCTCTTATTGCTTCGTTTTTTTAATAAAATCTCGATTCCCTATCATTATCTAATCTTGTCTGCCATGTTATTGATGGTAGCTGTTATGGTTTATTTCAAGACGGATAAGTTAAATTTCTTAGTTTATTCTCTCTTAATGGTTTTACTGGTCAATGCGGATAGGAAAGTCATTTTAAAAACTTATGTAGGTGTTGCAGGTACGATAGTCCTTACAGTATTTCTATTGTCACTGTTAAAGGTAGTTCCAAACTTACAATATAGTCGGGGTGCTGTTATCCGTAATTCATTTGGGTTTATCTATCCAACAGATTTCGCAGCCCATTGTTTCTACCTTTATGTCGCAATCTCCTATTTGCTAAAAGATCGGTATATTGGCTTACGATCTCTGAGCGGCGTTCTTCTAGCTCTCTTTATTATCAAGTTCTGTGACGCTCGTATGAATGCGATCTCGCTTTTGGTCGCTGTCTTGCTCTTTCTCTTCTTCTATTTCACAAAAGAGAAAAAGTTGAAGTTGTACCACTTGTTGCCCTATTCGATCATCCTTTTTTCAAGCGGAATGATCTACTTGACCTATCATTTCTCCTGGTCATCTCCACTTTATGTTCAAATTAATCAATTCATTACAGGTCGGTTAGCCTTGGGTAAAAATGCTTTTAATTTATATCCTTTGAATTGGTTTGGAACAAGAGAGGTTCAGTTTATTGGATCCGGAGGAAGCACAGAGTCTGTCCTCAATTATAATTATGTCGATTCGTCTTATGTTCAGATGTTATTTACATATGGTATCGTACCGGTTGCTTTATTAGTCGGCATTTATGTCATTGTTTCAAAATATGAATTCAAGAAGGGGCGTTATTTATTTGTTGCGATCTTGTCCCTCATTGCAATTAACTGTATGATTGAAGCATTTTGGTTTGTACCGACTTATAACATCTTTATGTTCACACTTTTTGCGACAGAAGTTGTCAAAAAGAAGCCGAACCATTCCCTCTCTTATAGTGAGGAAATTGGGGGGATTTGAAGATCTAATCTATAGCTATGAGTCTATGATACGGCTGAGAGCTTAGATATATTTTAAAATAGAAAAATGGAGTCTATTATGTACGATTATCTGATTGTTGGTGCTGGTTTGTCTGGAGCCATTTTCGCACATGAAGCTACAAAACGTGGTAAAAAAGTAAAAGTGATTGACAAGCGAGATCACATTGGTGGAAATATCTACTGTGAGGAGGTTGAAGGCATCAACGTCCATAAGTACGGTGCCCACATTTTCCATACGTCCAACAAAAAAGTGTGGGACTATGTCAACCAGTTCGCTGAATTCAACAACTATATCAACTCACCAGTAGCTAACTACAAGGGCAATCTGTACAATCTTCCCTTTAACATGAATACTTTTTATGCTATGTGGGGAACCAAGACTCCTCAAGAAGTCAAGGACAAGATTGCTGAGCAGACAGCTGACATGAAAGATGTTGAACCGAAGAACTTGGAAGAACAAGCCATCAAGTTGATCGGCCCAGATATCTACGAAAAGTTGATTAAGGGCTACACTGAAAAACAATGGGGACGTTCTGCCACAGACCTTCCACCCTTTATCATCAAACGTCTACCAGTTCGTTTGACCTTTGATAATAACTACTTTAATGACCGTTACCAAGGGATTCCAATCGGTGGTTACAACGTCATCATTGAAAACATGTTGGGTGATGTAGAAGTAGAACTTGGGGTTGATTTCTTTGCCAATCGTGAAGAGCTTGAAGCTTCAGCTGATAAAGTTGTCTTTACAGGAATGATTGACCAGTACTTTGACTACAAACATGGTGAGTTGGAGTACCGTAGTCTTCGTTTTGAACACGAAGTCTTGGATGAGGAAAACCATCAAGGGAATGCCGTGGTCAACTACACAGAGCGTGAGATTCCTTATACTCGGATCATTGAGCATAAGCACTTCGAGTATGGTACACAACCGAAGACAGTCATCACCCGCGAATACCCAGCTGACTGGAAACGGGGAGATGAACCCTACTACCCAATCAATGATGAAAAGAACAACGCTATGTTTGCCAAGTACCAAGAAGAAGCAGCCAAAAATGACAAGGTCATTTTCTGTGGACGGCTAGCAGACTATAAATACTATGACATGCACGTGGTTATTGAGCGTGCTCTAGAAGTCGTAGCAAATGAGTTTGATTAAGAGAAACGATAATCTATGAAATACTACTTAAAAGAAGAATTCCTGCATGATGTCAACGCAAAGAACGCAGGAAATAAAGCACGCAATGACGTAGAAAGTATTGTGAAAGAAGAAGGCTATCATCCCTTGGTCCTTTCTGTCGACAATTGGTATCAGATGAGTACCATTGCGGCTCAACGCCATAAGGCAAAGGCTTTTGGTCAAGCCTTGGATCAACTAAAGCAAGGAGATGAGTTGCTGATCCAGTTTCCAATGCTTCACCATAGTTTTTTCTCAACCCATTTGGTTAAAAAAGTACAAAAAAGAGGGATTAAAGTCTATCTCTTGATTCATGACCTAGAAGTGCTTCGCCATGCCAACATGACTTCACTACCTTTAAAACACAGAATTCGGATGTACCTTCAAGAAGCAAGTTTTCTCAAAGCAGCTGATGGGATCATCGCCCACAACCCGGTGATGAAATCTGTCTTGGTGGATAAAGGAATTGCGGAAGATAAGATTGTCAGCCTTGGCATTTTCGACTATTTGATTCCAAATTTCCAAGAGAAGAGTGGGCAAACAAAAGACCAGCCGATGATTGTGGCAGGTAATTTGGCCCAGGAAAAAGCTGGTTATCTCTATGCTCTTCCTGCACAACCTGCCTATAATCTCTATGGTGTTGGTTTTGATGAGAGTAGAGCTTTAGAGAATGAAACTTATTTTGGATCCTTCCTACCGGATGAGCTTCCTGCAGCCCTTGAGGGTGGTTTTGGACTTGTCTGGGATGGGGATAGTGCGGAAACCTGTAGTGGTGTTTTTGGCGAGTACCTTCGCTACAACAACTCTCACAAGGCGTCGCTTTATCTAGCATCGGGCTTCCCGCTGGTGGTGTGGAAACAGTCAGCCTTGTCTCACTTTGTGCTTGAGAAGGGCTGTGGGATTGCAGTGGAGTCTCTTCATGACTTGAAGGAGACAATCGACAATCTTTCAGATGCCGATTACCAAGATTTGGTAGACAATGCCAAGCGTGTTGGTCAGGAAATCCGAGATGGTCACTATTTAAAGACAGCCTTAAAGCATTTATCATAAGATCAAAAGAAGTCAGACAGACTTCTTTTTTTAGTTTTTCAAAAAAATATCACTAATTTTAAAAATTTGCCTTATAAAACTTTTCATCGCTGAAACCGTGTGGTAAAATGATTAACGTATAAAATTTGTATAAAGGGAAGTTTATATGAAAAAGAAAGATCTTATTTTTTATGCCGGAGCGGCAGTCTTGATGGCTGTATCTGCTCAGGGAGTCAGTGCAGATGAGCTGGTTTCAAACGAGGCCGCTACTACTGAAGGCAAGCAAGTCCAAGCTGAAAAAGTGCCAGAAGTGGCCGTTGCTGAAAAGTCGGTAGCACCTATCGCAAGTAACTATGCAGCACCAGCAAATGTGACCGAACAGTCTGTAGCACCTGCGAGCAAGACCACGGCTTCAGAAAGTGGAACCCCATCTGTAGAGAAAGCTACAGAAGCATCGACGACTGAGAAAGAAGAAACTCCTCTTCCGTCTAATACAGGAAGCACGACCTTCTTTAACACAGGCGCTCACGCTCCTGCTGGTCGTTCAACAGATGTGGCGGTTCAACCAAAATCATTCGTTGATGTGAGTAGCCACAACGGAGACATTAGTATTGGCGACTACCGTACCCTAGCTAATAAAGGCGTGGGCGGTGTCGTTGTCAAATTGACAGAAGACACTTGGTACAAGAACCCAAATGCGGAGAACCAAATTCGTAATGCACAGGCTGCGGGTCTGCAAGTATCGACCTACCACTTCTCACGCTATACTTCTGAGGAAGCAGCGCGTGCAGAAGCGCGATTCTACATTGCAGAAGCGCAACGCTTGAATCTTCCAAAGAACACCCTCATGGTCAATGACTTTGAGGATGCCAAGATGCAGCCAAATATTAACCGCAACACCCAAGCTTGGGCGGACGAAATGCGTAAAAATGGTTACACCAACTTGATGTTCTACACCAGTGCTAGCTGGTTGGATGAAAACAATCTTCGCAAGAAAGGTCCTGTCAACACCGCTCAATTTGGTCTTCAGAATTTCTGGGTTGCCCAATATCCTTCTCCAAAACTGTCTGTAAACGATGCGAAAAGCTTGCGTTACAATGGGAAAGCTGGCGCCTGGCAGTTCACTTCTCAAGCGGAATTGCTTCCAGGAAAACACCTCTTTGACCACAGTGTGGACTATACCGGTCGCTTCACAGCGAACGCAAAACCTGCAGCGGATCCAACAGAAGGCAGCTTAAGTGGGAAGATTGATATTGTCAATAACGATACTATGACGGGCCGCTTTGACGTTGTCATCTCAAATGTTCAGGCACCAAATGGAGTTCGAACCGTTTCTGTACCGATCTGGTCAGAAACAGGTGGTCAAGATGACCTTGTTTGGTATACAGCTAATCGTCAAGCAAATGGGACCTATACCGTCAATGTAAAAGCAGCGGACCATAAAAACTCAACCGGTCTTTACAATGTCCATCTTTACTATGTTCAGAACAATGGACAAATGACAGGTGTAGGTGGAACAACGACGACAGTAGCCATTGGAAAGAAAAATCAGACACCAGTGTCAGCTGATTTGACTATTGCAAAATCAGAAAAAGACGGTACCTTCACCATTACAGCTAAGAACCTTCAAGGTTTCGATGGTTATAAAGAAGTGAAGATTCCATTCTGGTCTCATGCGAATGGCATGAAAGACATTATCTGGTATACTCCGACTCGCCAGGCAGACGGTTCATATACTGTAACGGCCAAAGCCAGTGACCACGAAAACGCTGACGGCAAATACGAAGCGCAGGTCTTCTATGTAGATGCCCAAGGTCAAAACAAATTTGTGAAAAAGGCCTTTATCGATTATACGGCGACAAAACCGGCCAATGCTGTCGCAGCTGATCTGACCATTACAAAATCAGAAAAAGATGGCATCTTCACCATCACGGCTAAGAATCTTCAAGGCTTCGACGGCTACAAGGAAGTGAAGATTCCATTCTGGTCTCATGCCAATGGGATGAAGGATATCATCTGGTATACTCCGACTCGCCAGGCAGACGGTTCTTATACTGTAACAGCTAAAGCCAGTGACCACGAAAACGCTGATGGCCAGTATGAAGCGCAAGTTTTCTATGTGGATGCCAAAGGCCAAAACAAGTTTGTCAAGAAAGCCTTTATTGATTACACAGCTTCTAAACCATCTGCTGATCTGACCATTACAAAATCAGAAAAAGACGGCACCTTCACCATCACAGCTAAGAACCTTCAAGGCTTCGATGGCTACAAGGAAGTGAAGATTCCATTCTGGTCTCATGCCAATGGGATGAAAGATATCATCTGGTACACGCCAACTCGCCAGGCAGACGGTTCATATACTGTAACAGCCAAAGCCATTGACCACGAAAACGCTGATGGCAAGTACGAAGCGCAGGTCTTCTATGTAGACGCTCAAGGCCAAAACAAGTTTGTCAAGAAAGCCTTTATTGATTACAAAAATCAATCTCGTCCAACCGGCACTCTCTTGATCCAAAACAACAACAAGGATGCGGGTACCTTTGATGTCATCATCAAGGATGTCTATAGCCCTAAAGGGGTGCAGACTGTGCAAGTTCCTACTTGGTCTGATAAGGATGGCCAAGACGATATTCGCTGGTATGAAGCGACTCGTCAAGCGAACGGAGATTACAAGGTATCGGTCAAAGCGAGCGATCACAAGAACTCTACTGGTAAGTACCATGTTCATCTTTACTACATCCAAAACGATGGTTCTCGGATCGGTATTGGTACCACTACTACAGACGTAGAAGTTAGAAATGCCATGACTAAGACGCAGGCTTCTATCAAGAATGTCAATGCAACGAACGGGACTTATACAGTAGCTGTAGATCAAGCGCCTCAGGGACGTCAGATTAAGAATATTCGTGTCGCAGCTTGGTCTAAAGCTCATCAAGAAAATCTTTACTGGTATTCCGCAACACCGACAGGTATGCACACAGAGATCACTGTCTCTGCCAATAATCACGGTAATGAAGCGGGCAACTATACCACTCACGTCTATGTGGACTACAAAGATGGAGGAGTTGAAGGTTTTAACCTCGGTCAGACAGCCTTGTCTCCACGAAATCAAAAGGTGAATCCACAAACAACCTATTATTCTCAACGGGATCCTCGTTGGGCTGGGAAATATTACGGTGTGAGCAATGTCGATCAGTCAGGTTGTGTGCCAACTTCCCTTGCTATGACCTTTACAGATATCCTAGGTAGAACTATTTTGCCAACAACAGTAGCTGATTATCTCTACAACAATACTGATTCATTCAACAAAGGTGAAGCAGGAACAGATTCTGATGGGATTGTAGCTGCCACTCGTAACTGGGGCTTGAAGAGCCAATTGATTAATGGAGCTGGAGGCATTGCAGAAGCCCTCATGGCTGGCAAGCATGTACTTGCTGCAGTAGGTAATAGCCAATTTACTAGTGATCCTTATACTCATGAATTGGTCTTGCATGGTTATGACAATGGAAGAACCTATGTTCGCGATCCATATAATAGCGGCAACAACGGCTGGTACTCCATCAATTATCTTCACTCTATTAAGAGTAAGGACCCGATGGATAACAAGCTTGGAGCACCTTTCTTCTCAATTTTTGCATAAGCTAATCAGAAGGCCAATCTGGCCTTCTGTTTTCTTTAAAAATAGGATTCTTCTCATGATATTGTTTCTTGATCCGGCGGTTTGTGCTATAATACTACTATGTGGGTACAACCGTATAAAAAATTGTAAGGAAGATACATGAAAAAGAAAGATCTTATTTTTTATGCTGGGACAGCCGTTTTGTTGGCTTTTTCGACACAACAAGTCAAAGCCGATGAGCAACATGCGTCTGATCAAACACCAGAAAATACATCAGCTATCGTTGCAACAACAACTTCATCAGAAGCACAGAATACCGTGAGCGAAGAAGTGGGAGTTGAGAAAGGTATTCAGACAGAAAATACCGTTGCAACAGAGGCAGCACCTGTCACACCGACTCTTAGCAATAACCAGTCTTCTGACAAGGGCACTAGCGACAAGGTTGTATCAGAGCAACCAGCACCAGCTGTGGTAGCTAGTCGTGCACCATATGGCGCACGCGCACGAGTGGTAGCAGCAAGAAATGAGAGTGTTCCTCAACAGGAATCTCCGGTTTCCGCAGATTTGACTATTGCAAAATCAGAGTCAGACGGCACCTTTACCATTACGGCTAAGAATCTTCAAGGCTTGGATGGTTATGAAGAAGTGAAGATTCCATTCTGGTCTCATGCCAATGGGATGAAAGACATCATCTGGTACACTCCAAATCGTCAAGCAGATGGTTCTTATACCGTAACAGCCAAAGCCAGTGACCACGAAAACGCGGATGGCAAGTACGAAGCGCAAGTCTTCTATGTGGATGCCAAAGGCCAAAACAAGTTTGTCAAGAAAGCCTTTATTGACTACACAGCTCCTAAACCATCTGCTGATCTAACCATTACGAAATCAGATTCAGACGGTACTTTCACTATTACAGCTAAGAACCTTCAAGGCTTCGACAGCTACAAGGAAGTGAAGATTCCATTCTGGTCTCATGCCAATGGGATGAAAGATATCATCTGGTACACTCCGACTCGTCAGGCAGACGGTTCTTATACCGTAACAGCCAAAGCCAGTGACCACGAAAACGCTGATGGCAAATACGAAGCGCAAGTCTTCTATGTGGATGCCAAGGGCCAAAACAAGTTTGTCAAGAAAGCCTTTATTGACTACACAGCTCCTAAACCGTCAGCCGATCTGACCATTACAAAATCAGAAAAAGACGGTACTTTCACTATTACAGCTAAGAACCTTCAAGGTTTCGATAGTTATACAGAAGTGAAGATTCCATTCTGGTCTCATGCCAATGGGATGAAAGACATCATCTGGTACACTCCAACTCGCCAGGTAGACGGTTCATATACTGTAACAGCCAAAGCTAGTGACCACGAAAACGCTGATGGTCAGTATGAAGCGCAGGTCTTCTATGTGGATGCCAAAGGACAAAACAAGTTTGTCAAGAAAGCCTTTATTGATTTCAAAAATCAATCACGTCCAACTGCCAGTCTCTTAATCCAAAACAACAACAAGGATGCGGGTACCTTTGATGTCATCATCAAGGATGTCTATAGCCCTAAAGGTGTGCGGACTGTGCAAGTTCCTACTTGGTCTGATAAGGACGGCCAAGACGACATCCGCTGGTATGAAGCGACTCGTCAAGCAAACGGAGACTACAAGGTCTCAGTCAAAGCGAGTGACCACAAAAACTCTACTGGTAAGTACCATGTTCACCTTTACTATATCCAAAATGATGGTTCTCGTGTAGGTGTTGGTACCACGACTACAGAAGTGGAGTTCCGAAATGCCATGACTAAGACGCAAGCTTCTATTAAGAATGTCAATTCAGGTGCTGGAACCTATACGGTAACGGTGGATCAAGCGCCTCAGGGACGTCGGATTAAGAACATCCGTGTCGCAGCCTGGTCTCAAGCTCATCAAGAAAATCTCTACTGGTATTCAACAGCGCCTTCTGGTATGCATACAGAAGTGCAGGTTTCTGCAGCAAATCACCAGTACCAATCAGGCAACTATACCACTCACGTCTATGTGGATTATGTCGATGGTGGCGTTGAAGGCTTTAACCTTGGTCAAACAGCCCTTCATCCCCGTGCGACTGTAGATCAAACTGCTTTTAGTCCTCGTGTAACGAATGGACAACGGGACCGTGTCTTACGGGCAGCAGCTAGTCTAGTGGGCGTTCGTGGCGGCACTGCAGCTCACCAACAATTGGTCAATGATTATAACAGTGTTAAACCACTTCCAGTTGGTTATGCAGTGAAGACGACCGATGACTGGTGTGATATCTTTGTCACAACAGTCTTCCAGCGGGAAGGTTTGAGCGGTTTGATTGGCCGTGAATGTGGAGTCGAACGTCACATCCAGATTTTCAAACGCTTGGGCATCTGGAATGAAGATGGTACCACTACACCAAAAGCAGGGGACATCATCACCTTTAACTGGGATCAAAATACCCAACAAAACAATGGCTTTGCGGATCACATCGGAATTGTCGAGAGCGTCTCAAATGGGATCATTCACACCATTGAAGGAAACTCCAACAACCAAGTTCGTCGTAATACCTATCGGATCGGACATGGCAATATCCGTGGATTTGCCACCCCACGCTATCAATAATAAAAAGGGAGTGGGAAAGAACTCTGACTAGTTAAAAAGAGTTCGTCTTCCCACCCCCGCACAGTTGATTAGGTCATCTTTGGAGCTTAAAAAGCGAACAAAGATGCCAATCAACCACTGCGTCATACAGTTGTTTCTATCAAATATAAAAAGGCTGAACAGTTTTTGTCCAGCCTCTTTTTGTGGCTTCTTTTTTGAATGCAGATAAGTTTTTAAAATAAAATGAGAGATTCTGTCAATTGTTTTAAATGATTTTTATCTTTTGAATTATTCGATAATGACTGGAGACTTTACGCAGTGAGAAAAGTGCTTGAAATATTAGAATTTCAAGCACTCGGGAGTTTTGAGACCTTGGGCTCAAAACTAAGTCATGGAACTTCTTTGAAGTTCGCTGACGTCCGTACTCACTTAAGGAAAGTCTCTAAGAATACTATTTCGGTTCTTTTCTTATTTTTTCAACCCTTCTTCGAAACTCTTAGAAGGGGCCTCGACTTGGATGGTTTCAAGGGTTAATGGATTGGTGAAGGTCAAGCGGTGAGCATGGAGCATGAGTCGCTCTCCGCGTGCAGGGTTATAGAGAGGGTCCCCGACAATCGGGTGCCCATGATGGGAGAGATGCACCCGGATCTGATGAGTACGCCCCGTCTTGAGCTGGCATTTAACCAGGCTGTTGTGCCCGATTTTTTTCAGTTGCGTCACCTGAGTTTCTGCATACTGTCCTTTTCGTGGATCGACCAGGCGCTTGCGCCGATCGTGGCGATCGCGTCCGATTTTATCCTTGTAGACGATGGTTTTTTGTGCTAAGCTACCTTGGATCAAGGCCCAGTACTCGCGTTGGATGTTTTTATCTTCCAAAATGCGGTTGAGAATGGGCAGGATAAAAGGATTTTTGGCAAATAAAATTGCTCCGCTGGTTTCCTTGTCTAAGCGGTGCACGACGTAGCAGGTAGATCCAACATAGCTGGAAACATGGTTAAGAAGAGCAATTTCTGTCGGCTCATTAGCATGGGTTTTCATGCCTTCAGGCTTATTGACGATGATGACATGCTCATCCTGATAGAGTTCTTCGACCAGACTCGGGTCTCCGGATGGGAGCTCTTTTTCAGGGTAATCGTCCGCGTCAAAGATCAGCTGGATCTGGTCTCCTTTTTGAACGGGGCTCTGCCAGTTGATGGTCTCGCCATTGACCAAGACGTGCTTCTTGGTTCGTAAAAAATGCCGGATCTTACGGGGAATGAGGAAGTAGTCCTCAAGCAACTCTTTCACAGTCATCTGGGGAAAGGATTGTGGAATGGTAAATTGATAGTTCATGACCCTATTGTAGCAAAATCTAAGCTTAAAGAAAACTAAATGGGAGAAGGGGATGAGCTATCTTTTCTTGCTAGGACAAGGATAAGGTGTTACAATAACAGGTATGAATAGAATAAAAGAATTATTTGAAAACCTGATCACTTTTTTTAGAAAGGATCATCCGCCCAAAGCGGTGGCAGAAGAAGTGCCAGACACGGAACTACCGGAAGAGACAGTAGAGCCGACCTATAGTCGCTCAGGCAAGCACAGAAGCAAGCCTCTCTCTCAGCATCCCTTCCGTCGTTTTTGGCGCAGATTCCATTTGACCAAGATTCTCCTGATCATTGGGCTAGGCTTTAGCCTCTTGACAGGGGGCTATCTTTTCTACCTTGCTAAGACGACCAACGTCAAGGATTTGCAGAATGCACTGAAGGCGACTACCATTATCTATGATAAGAATGGGGACCAGGCGGGAAGTTTGACCGGGCAAAAAGGAACCTACGTCGAACTCGATGCTATTAGTGAGAATCTGCAAAATGCCGTGGTCGCAACAGAGGACCGGAGCTTTTACAAGAATAGCGGGATCAACTATGGTCGCTTCTTCTTAGCGATTTTGACCCTGGGTCGCTCAGGTGGTGGGTCGACCATCACCCAGCAGCTAGCCAAGAATGCTTACCTGTCTCAAGATCAGACGGTGGAGCGTAAGGCCAAGGAATTTTTCCTAGCGCTTGAAATCAATAAGAAATACAGTAAAAAAGAAATCCTCACCATGTACCTCAACAATGCCTATTTTGGAAATGGGGTTTGGGGAATTGAGGATGCATCCAAGAAGTATTTTGGGGTTTCAGCCAGTCAATTAAGCCTGGATCAGTCTGCGGTACTCGCCGGTATGCTCAAGGGACCTGAGATCTATAACCCGCTCTATTCAGTAGAGAATGCGACCAATCGCCGCAATACGGTCCTCCAAAATATGGTGGCGGCTGGCTATATTGACCAGAAAACGGCTGATCAGTCGGCTGCTGTGGATATCCATGGACAGCTGGTCGATGCCTATGAAGGCAAGTCGGAAGATTACCGCTACCCATCCTATTTTGATGCGGTCATCAATGAAGCGGTCAATGAATATGGCCTGACCGAAGAAGACATTGTCAAAAATGGCTACCGGATCTACACCGAGCTGGATCAGAATTACCAAGCAAGCATGCAGGTGATCTATGACAATACAGCTCTCTTCCCAGTAGCGGAAGACGGCACGCGCGCGGAATCTGGTAGTGTCGCCCTCGATCCTAAGACCGGAGGGGTTCGGGCTCTCGTAGGGCGTGTCGGAAGCGATCAAAATCCAGGTTTCCGTACCTACAACTACGCTACCCAGGCTGCTCGAAGTCCAGGATCAACCATCAAACCTTTGGTTGTCTATAGTCCAGCTGTTGCTGAAGGTTGGTCGACCAATAAGGAATTGGACAATAGTACCACCCAATATGGAAGCTATGAGGTCAATAACTACGCGGGAATCCAGTCTAGCCCAACGGTACCGATGTACCAGGCCCTGGCAGAGTCCCTTAACCTTCCAGCCGTAGCGACCGCTAATGATTTGGGTCTTGATACGGTCTTTGAGTACGGGAAAAAATTCGGGCTCAACATGGACAAGGTGGACAAGTCGCTTGCCGTTGCCTTGGGAGCTGGTGTGACAACCAATCCGATGCAGATGGCCCAAGCCTATGGAACCTTTGCCAATGGTGGTGTCATGAATGATGCTCACCTCATTACCAAGATTGAAAATGCAAGCGGCCAAGTGGTCAAGAGCCACAGCCAGAAATCAACCCGAGTGCTCAGTGGTTCAACGACAGATAAGATGACCAATATGATGCTTGGTACCTTTAGTAATGGTACAGGGGTGAACGCTGCGCCTTATGGTTATACCATGGCAGGAAAAACCGGTACGACAGAGACCAGCTTTAACAAGGACCTCTCTGGAGACCAGTGGGTGATCGGCTACACGCCAGATGTGGTCATCAGTCAGTGGCTTGGTTTCCCAACGACCGATGAAAATCACTACCTGACGGACAGTAGTGCTGGAACGGCGTCCGAGATTTTCCGCAATGTTGCCAACAGTGTTCTGCCTTATACAGACGGTACCCAGTTTGACTCGGTGAAGAACTCTTATGCTGAAAACGGCATTGCGCCAGTCGGAGAAGAAACGACAGAAACAGATAGCAAAGAAGACAAAGGTTTCTTTGAGGATGTTAAAGAAAAGGCGTCGAATATGGTCGATAATGCGAAGAAAGCAATCGACGAGGCCGATATCCCAGGAAAAGCGAAAAACGCTTGGGATACCTTCAAAGGCTGGCTTGGTTTCTAATCAAAAAAACGATTCAGAAATTCTTCTGAATCGTTTTTTATTTAGAGTTCACTATCTGACAAGCTAAAGGTATCGCCGTGTTGGAGATCCCCGTACTGGTAGCCCCGTTTGAACCAGCGCATGCGTTGTTCTGAAGTCCCGTGGGTAAAGCTATCTGGTACCGAGTAGCCGTAGGCTTGCTCCTGGAGTGTGTCGTCGCCGACGGCATGGGCTGCATTCATGGCTTCTTCGATATCGCCGATATCTAGAAGGTTTCGGTCTTGAATGGAGCGGGCCCAGACACCTGCTAGGTAATCGGCTTGTAGCTCGATGCGGACACTGATAGCATTTCGTTCCTTTTCAGAAAGACCTTGTTGCATTCGATGGTATTTGCCAAGGATTCCCAGCTCATTTTGTACGTGGTGGCCGACTTCGTGGGCGATCACGTAGGCCATGGCGAAGTCCCCGCTAGCCTTGTATTTGGTTGTCAATTCCTTGTAGAAGCTCATATCCAAATAAATCTTTTTGTCGGTCGGACAGTAGAAGGGACCAGCCGATGCTTGCCCAACCCCACAGCCTGTCTGTGTCCGTCCGGTATAGAAGACTAGTTTGGGCTCATGGTAAGTGCGTCCTTCAGCTTGAAAGACCTTGTGCCAATGATCTTCTGTTGTACCAAGGACCTTGCTGACGAACTCAGCATCTGCATCGTCGACATGGGTCTTGTTGGTGCGCGTGACTTGGGTGGATTGGTAAGGTTGAGAAGAAGTCCCATTTCCAAAGAGACCCCCAAGACTAGCGCCACCACCTCCTAGAAGAACCAGAAGAAGGATGAGGACGATCTTACTCTTGAAGCTCCCCGGCGATAGTAAGATCTGTAAAATGCCTCCGCCAAGATTACTATTGCCTGAAGACTGGGAGTAGCTTTGCCCTCGACGATCTTCGATATTTCTACTTTCTTTTAGGTTATCACTTTTCATATTCGTCTCCTTTTGTTTTATTTTACCAAAAATGAGGCAAAAACCAGAGTGATAACGCTTTAGATTTGCTTTTTTCTTGACAGGAGATTTTCTGTTCTTGTCAAAATGTAGAAAACTTGCTATAATGGGGTGAACGGAGGCGTTATGGCATTAAAAAAAGCAAGTCTAGCGTGTACGGTTTGTGGGTCACGCAATTACTCCATTAAGTTGAGTGGGACGCCAAAACCAACACGTCTAGAAGTCAATAAATTCTGCAAGCATTGCAGCAAGTATACCATCCATAAAGAAACACGATAGGAGAGAGTTGTGAAATTCATTAAAGATATTTTCGTCTTACTAAAAGATACAACTTGGCCAAATCGCAAGGAAAGATGGAAAAACTTTATCTCAGTGATTGAGTACACCGCTTTCTTTGTGGCATTGATTTATTTGTTCGACAAAGTCATTGCACGTGGCCTATTGCACATGATCAATTTCTTTTAAGAAAAGAAGCCATGTGGGATCCCCAGGGTCCCACTTTTTGTAGTCTTTTCTTAAAAATAAATCAGCAAACCTCTTTGCATTCCTGCAAAATGTGGTATAATGAAGCTAGGAAAAGGAAAGCCAAGAGGCTTTTTTTAGTATGTTCACAAAAGCTCGAGCAGGCTAAACAGAAAGAAAGGATGCCCAAATGGACAGTTTTGATAAAGGCTGGTTTGTACTACAAACCTACTCAGGATATGAAAACAAGGTAAAAGAGAATCTTTTGCAACGTGCGCAAACTTACAATATGTTAGAAAACATCTTGCGTGTAGAGATTCCAACTCAAACCGTACAAGTTGAGAAAAACGGTAAAACAAAAGAAATCGAAGAAAACCGCTTCCCAGGTTATGTCTTGGTAGAAATGGTCATGACAGATGAAGCTTGGTTTGTCGTTCGGAATACACCGAACGTTACTGGTTTCGTCGGATCCCACGGGAACCGTTCAAAACCAACTCCATTGTTGGAAGAAGAAATCCGCAGCATCTTGCTCTCTATGGGTCAAACTGTTCAAGAGTTTGATTTGGATGTCAAGGTGGGCGACACAGTTCGCATCATCGACGGTGCCTTCACAGACTATACTGGTAAGATCACTGAAATTGATAACAACAAGGTGAAAATGGTCATTTCTATGTTCGGTAACGATACGGTTGCAGAAGTGAATTTGAACCAAATTGCTGAATTGTAAGAAAAATAGAACCCTCCAAGAAAAACTTGGAGGGTTCTTTGTATGGATCGTTATTGATTTTTATCCAGGCCAGTGATCTTTTTTAACTGCTTGGTTTCTGCAGCAGATGTAACATTGAAGATCTTATTGCCTTGTGTAGAGAAGCTAGATTCATCTCCGTTGCTATCTTTATAGACATAGCTGGTCCCATTTTCTGAACGCATAATGGCATAGGGTTTTCCGAGACGTTCGAGGGCCGTTTTTGGTGTATCGGATTTGGAAATACTGCCAGTAGACTGGTGGTTGGCATCGCCCCCTCTTAGTCGGAAGGTGATATCTGTTAACACATTATTGCGGAAGAAAGCCATGATATCGCCATTGTCTGTTGCCCAAACATTGACCCCATCGCCAGGATTCGCACTGTCTGTGCTACTTACGGGTTGACCAAAGGCTGCAACTACGTCATCGTAACTGCTTCTTTCTTTTGGCCCACCAACCTCTTGTCCATCTTCGGTTCTTAATACAAAACCAGTGGTAGGGTGGAGGTTCTTAAGCTTTTCGATCTCAGGAATAGATGCAGCTCCTGGCACATATTGGAGAGATGCGCCATCATCTGGATCCAAGCTGAAGCGATCTGAAAAATCATCTGAGCTACTGCTGTCTGAAGAAGTGCTCGACGGTTTACTAGATGATGTTTTGGTTGAAGATTGTTTGATCGGTTTTCTAGAGCTAGAAGCTGTTTTTGCTGGTTGCCCAGAATTGGCAGGTGAGCAAGCTGCTAGTGTTACTAGTGAAAGAAGGCCGATCGTAAAGAAACGAATGTTTTTCATAATGACCCTTTCTAATGTACTTCGCCGATCAGGCGAGATTTTATTATATCAATAATCAAGGAATGGAGCAAATGGAAACAAAAAATCCCCTATTGCTAGGGGAATTTTTAAAAGATAAAAGATGATAAAAAATTTTATTATCAAGGCGGTAGACGGATTTGAACCGACGATCAAGCTTTTGCAGAGCCGTGCCTTACCACTTGGCTATACCGCCGTAACATATAATATTGTAACCTAAAAAACAAGATAGGTCAAGAAAAACTTTTTCCTTCAAATCATTACAGATGAAGAATGCTGAAAAAATCTCTCAAATAGCTTGCGAATTCTAGGGATTTCTGCTATACTTATAGAGTTGTCTAAGACAGCAAATACTCATCTCGGATCCATTGTGACACCGTTGCCCTTGTGGTCGTGTTGCAAGTTGACGTCTGAGAGAGGAGAAAAAAACAAAAAAGGAGAAACTACTCATGGCAGTAATTTCAATGAAACAACTTCTTGAGGCTGGTGTACACTTCGGTCACCAAACTCGTCGCTGGAACCCTAAGATGGCTAAGTACATCTTCACAGAACGTAACGGAATCCACGTGATCGACTTGCAACAAACTGTAAAATATGCAGACCAAGCATACGACTTCATGCGTGATGCAGCTGCAAATGATGCAGTGATCTTGTTCGTAGGTACTAAGAAACAAGCTGCTGATGCTGTTGCAGAAGAAGCTGTTCGTTCAGGTCAATATTTCATCAACCACCGTTGGTTGGGTGGAACTCTTACTAACTGGGGAACAATCCAAAAACGTATCGCTCGTTTGAAAGAAATCAAACGCATGGAAGAAGATGGAACTTTCGAAGTTCTTCCTAAGAAAGAAGTTGCATTGTTGAACAAACAACGCGCTCGTCTTGAAAAATTCTTGGGCGGTATCGAAGACATGCCTCGTATTCCAGACGTAATGTACGTTGTGGATCCACATAAAGAACAAATCGCTGTTAAAGAAGCTAAGAAATTGGGTATCCCAGTTGTAGCGATGGTCGACACAAACACTGACCCAGATGATATCGATGTTATCATCCCAGCGAACGATGACGCTATCCGCGCTGTTAAATTGATCACTGCGAAAATGGCTGACGCTGTTATCGAAGGTCGTCAAGGTGAAGACAGTGTTGCTACAGTAGAAGCTGAATTGGCAGCTACTGAAAGCCAAGCTGATTCAATCGAAGAAATCGTTGAAGTTGTAGAAGGCGACAACGCTTAATTTCATTCAATAAGTAACGAACCTAAGAGGGCAGGGCTCAGCCCGACCCTCTTATTTTATTAAAAAAATATAGGAGAACAAAAATGGCAGAAATTACAGCTAAGCTTGTAAAAGAATTGCGTGAAAAATCTGGTGCTGGTGTCATGGACGCTAAAAAAGCATTGGTTGAAGTTGATGGTGATATCGAAAAAGCGATCGAATTGCTTCGCGAAAAAGGTATGGCTAAGGCAGCTAAGAAAGCTGACCGTGTTGCCGCTGAAGGTTTGACTGGTGTTTATGTAGACGGTAACGTTGCAGCAGTTGTTGAAGTGAACGCTGAAACTGACTTCGTTGCGAAAAACGCTCAATTCGTTGAATTGGTAAACGCAACAGCGAAAGTGATCGCTGAAGGTAAACCGGCTAGCAATGAAGAAGCTCTTGCTTTGACAATGCCTTCAGGTGAAACTCTTGAAGCTGCATATGTATCTGCAACAGCTACAATCGGTGAAAAGATTTCATTCCGTCGTTTTGCTTTGCTTGAAAAAACAGACGCACAACACTTCGGTGCTTACCAACACAACGGTGGACGTATCGGTGTTATCTCTGTGATCGAAGGTGGAGACGAAGCACTTGCTAAACAAATCTCAATGCACATCGCTGCAATGAAACCAACTGTTCTTTCATACAAAGAATTGGATGAACAATTCGTGAAAGATGAATTGGCACAATTGAACCACGTCATCGACCAAGATAACGAAAGCCGTGCAATGGTTGGTAAACCAGCTCTTCCACACTTGAAATTCGGTTCAAAAGCACAATTGACTGACGAAGTGGTTGCTCAAGCTGAAGAAGATATCAAAGCTGAATTGGCAGCTGAAGGTAAACCAGAAAAAATCTGGGATAAAATCATCCCAGGTAAAATGGATCGCTTCTTCTTGGACAACACAAAAGTTGACCAAGCCTACACTCTTCTTGCACAAGTCTACATCATGGATGACAGCAAGACAGTTGAAGCTTACCTTGAATCAGTAAATGCTTCAGTTATCGAATTCGTTCGTTTTGAAGTTGGTGAAGGTATTGAAAAAGCTTCAAATGACTTTGAAGCAGAAGTTGCAGCTACAATGGCAGCAGCTCTTAACAACTAAGAATAAACAAAAAGAGGTTTCGAAGGTGAACTGCACCCTAAAAGTTAGACAGAAAAATCTAATTTTTGGGGTGCTTTTATTATGAAATTAACTTTTGAAGATAAAGTTCAAATATATGAATCAAGAAAGCAAGGAGAGAGTTTTAGGCGACTTTCAAATCAATTTGGGATAAAGATTTCTAATCTTCAGTACATGATTAAATTGATTGATCGTTATGGAATAGAAATCGTAAAAAAAGGAAAGAATTGTTACTATTCTCCTGAACTAAAACGAGAAATCATTGATAAAGTCTTACTTGAAGGTCGTTCACAAAGAAGTGTAAGCCTTGATTATGCTCT
>JAGZVW010000017.1:0-39801 GCA_018379295.1 Streptococcus parasanguinis
TGATGAAATCAGCGTAGTAGAGCCCACTCAACCACTGCGTCTTGCTCGACAATCCAAAAATAATTGAGAGGCTAGGACTTTTGTCCCAGCCTCTTTTTTGTCTCAGAGTCGCTATTTTTAACCCTGTCGCTGAAGCGTATGAATATTACTTTTTGGGGGATTTGAGTGTATTATCTGTTATTTTTCTTGTAAATCCGTCTATAATTTGCTATAATTGTGACTAATCGAATCAATCCTTTAATACTGTCCAGAGAGGCAGGCAAGGAGCTATGGAAATGAAAGGCCTGGGAAGACCAGCCTATATTTTGTGTATCTCCTTGTTGTGGGGGATTTTTTTGTATAGTTGAAAAGTGGTTTGATAAAAAAGAAACCGTCGATGATGGAAGCAGGGAGTCCATCCTTACGATTTGGTCATCGAAGATAGACGTTTTTGTTCAGCCATAGCTTGTCGCATCTTAATTTTAGGAGGTTTTTACGATCGTGAATGACGTTAAATATGATGTGAATGATATGCCAAAACCTGGTTTATTGGTTGGTTTATCTTTCCAGCATTTGTTTGCCATGTTTGGGGCGACAGTGCTGGTGCCGATTTTGGTTGGGATTGATCCTGCCATTGCTTTGTTCTCATCTGGTTTGGGGACCTTGGCTCACTTGACAGTGACCAAGTATAAGATTCCTGCTTATATGGGGTCTAGTTTTGCTTATATTGCTGCTATGCAGATGTTGATGAAGACAGATGGAATCGCAGCAGTTGCGCAAGGTGCTATGGCGGGTGGCTTGGTCTACTTGTTTGTAGCTCTGATTGTTAAGCATGCGGGTAAAGACTGGATTAATAAGGTCCTTCCACCAATCGTGGTTGGCCCCATTATCATGGTAATTGGTTTGAGTCTTGCGGCGAATGCAGTCACTGATGCGACAACCTTAAATAAAAGCTATAGCGGTTATGCTCTATTGATTTCGATGGTGACCCTCTTTGCGGTTATCCTCTTTAACATGTATGGCAAGAAGATTGTCGGTGTCGTCCCAATTTTACTTGGATTAATTGTGGGCTATATTTTCTCATTGGCTCTTGGTTTGCTGACAGGACATAGTTTTGTCAATTTCTCAGAGGTAAGTGCGGCGCATTGGATTCAAGTTCCAAACTTTGACATTCCATTTGTGGATTATAGCTTTAAGCTCTATCCAAGTGCGATTTTGACCATGGCTCCGATTGCCTTTGTGACTATGACGGAACATTTTGGCCACCTCATGGTTTTAAATAGTTTGACTGAGCGTGATTACTTCAAGGATCCAGGGCTTGACCATACGCTTACTGGTGATGGCTTGGCACAGATTATTGCTGGATTCTTTGGAGCTCCTCCGGTAACTTCTTATGGGGAAAACATTGGGGTGATGGCCCTTAGTAAGGTCTACTCAGTTTACGTTATTTCAGGTGCAGCAGTGATTGCGGTTGTCATGAGCTTTATTGGGAAGCTATCAGCACTCTTGCACTCCATTCCAACTCCTGTATTGGGAGGCTTGTCTATTGCCCTCTTTGGGGTTATCGCTGCTAGCGGTTTGAAAATTTTAGTTGAACATAAGATTGATTTTGATAATAAAAAGAATCTCTTGATTGCAAGTGTTATCTTGGTATCAGGGATCGGTGGTTTGATGATTGACCTCGGTGGTCTTCAAATCACGGGTGTGGCAACGTCAACCATTCTAGGAATCGTGTTGTACCAAATCCTTCCTGAACCAAAAGCTGATGAGGCTTAGTCCATTCTGGTAGTGAAAAAGTTTGAATGGATTTAAACATTATAAAAAACGAGGAACAAACTCTGATGGCAGAGTTTGTTCCTCGTTTTTTTATTATGGATCGATTTCCAAAGAGGCCTTCCTTTATTAGTTGACTGCGTTTCTTAAATGGTAATGATTGTTATCGTGGTGGAAGACCAAGGGCGATGCGCCCGTATCGGCTGATTCGTGTAATTTTCCAAGCGGGTGACCAAGTCACTTCAACCTTGACATCTTCGATCCCATCGATTTCCTTGAGGCGCGAAACGATTTCGATCGGAAGGCTCTCAGCACAGCTACAAGCCGTATCGGTAAAGGTCATAACCACCTTGCAAGTGCCGGCTTCATCTAGATGGATCTCGTAGATCAGTCCTAGGTTATAGACATCTAACTCAACATCGGTATCAAATACAAGCTCCAATTTTTCGATTAACGACTTCTCTAGTGCCAGGGCGCGGTCATTGATTTTGATATCCTCTCTCATCGCAAGATCCTTTCAGTGTAGTATGGCTTCCATTTTCTCATAATTCGGCTGATAAGGCAAGAAGAGAAAGACGATTTGAACGTGTCGAACGAAGGAAATTCGGTCCAGTCTCCATTTCTCTTCGAATTTGTGGTAAAATAGAGGCAAAAGTAAGACAAAGGATGAAGGCTATGAAATTACAAAAACCAAAAGGGACCCAGGATATCCTTCCTGGCGATTCAGCGAAATGGCAATATGTAGAAGGCTTTGCACGCAAGGTATTTGCGCGATACAATTATGATGAAATCCGCACACCGATCTTCGAACATTATGAAGTCATCAGCCGTTCAGTAGGGGATACGACGGATATCGTTACCAAAGAAATGTATGACTTCTATGATAAGGGAGACCGTCATATCACGCTTCGTCCAGAAGGAACAGCTCCTGTTGTCCGCTCGTATGTAGAAAATAAACTCTTTGCGCCTGAGGTACAAAAACCAAGTAAGTTCTATTACATAGGCCCAATGTTCCGCTACGAACGTCCTCAAGCAGGTCGTTTGCGTCAATTCCACCAAATTGGGGTAGAATGCTTTGGATCGGGCAATCCTGCAACGGATGTCGAAACCATTGCCATGGCAGCGCAATTCCTGAAAGAATTAGGAATTGATAATGTAACCTTGCACTTGAACACCTTGGGAAGCCCTGCCAGTCGTCAGGCTTATCGTCAAGCCTTGATTGATTACCTCTTGCCAATGAAGGATCAATTGTCTAAGGACAGCCAACGTCGCTTAGAAGAAAATCCGCTTCGTGTCTTGGATTCAAAAGAAAAAGAAGACAAGGCCGCGGTTGAACAGGCTCCTTCCATCCTAGACTATCTTGATGAAGAAAGCCAAGCGCATTTTGATGCGGTTCGTCGGATGTTAGAAGACTTGGGGGTAGCCTATGTCATCGATACCAATATGGTGCGTGGCTTGGATTACTACAACCACACGATTTTTGAGTTCATTACAGAAATTGAAGGCAATGAATTGACAGTCTGTGCAGGCGGTCGCTATGATGGGTTGGTTGAATACTTCGGTGGCCCTGCGACAGCTGGTTTCGGATTTGGTATCGGTGTGGAACGGATCCTTCTCGTTCTTGAAAAGAAAGGCATTGAATTACCGATCGAAACAGGCCTAGATGCCTATATCGCTGTCCTAGGAGATGAGGCCAATGAAGCAGCGCTTAGCTTGGTTCAAGCCCTTCGAATCCAAGGTTTCAAGGCAGAACGTGATTACCTTGGACGCAAGCTCAAGGCGCAATTTAAGTCAGCAGATGTCTTTGCGGCCAAAGCCTTGATTACCTTAGGAAGTAGTGAAGTTGAGAGCGGTCAAGTTACTGTGAAAAACAACCAAACTCGTCAAGAAGTAACGGTAGCTCTTGAAAAATTGAAGAAAGACTTCCCATCTGTTTTAGCAGAGTTGGGATTAGCTTGATCAAGTCTTGCAGACACCTGAAAAACAGATTCGCATGGGAGTAGGAGCAAAATCGTTGCGCCTGCTCTCTTTTATCTAGCTTCTGTTTGCCGACCTTTGCCAAGATTTGGCGAAAAGCCGTTAAATTTTCTGACATTTATGATATAATGAGAAGACTACTAGTAAAGGAATGAATCAGTCATGACATTAGTTTATCAATCAACACGAGATGAAAAAAATACTGTAACAGCTAGTCAAGCCATCCTTCAAGGATTGGCGACAGATGGCGGTTTGTTTACTCCAGTCTCTTATCCTCAAGTAGAGCTGGATTTTGATACCCTCAAAGACGCTTCTTACCAAGAAGTGGCCAAGCTTGTTTTGTCAGCCTTTTTGGACGACTTTACAGCAGAGGAGTTGGACTACTGTATTTCTCATGCTTATGACAGCAAGTTTGATACCCCAGCTATTGCTCCGCTTGTCAAACTCGATGGACAATACAACTTGGAGCTCTTCCACGGTTCCACCATTGCCTTTAAAGATATGGCTTTGTCGATCTTGCCTTACTTTATGACAACAGCAGCTAAAAAGCACGGTCTGGAAAATAAAATTGTCATCCTGACGGCGACTTCTGGAGATACAGGAAAAGCTGCGATGGCAGGTTTTGCCGATGTTCCAGGAACAGAGATCATTGTCTTTTATCCAAAAGATGGTGTCAGCAAGGTGCAAGAGTTGCAAATGACGACTCAAACGGGGGACAATACCCATGTCATCGCGATCGATGGAAACTTTGACGATGCCCAAACCAATGTCAAACACATGTTCAATGATGTGGCGCTCCGTGAAAAATTAGCAGCCAACAAGATGCAATTCTCATCAGCCAACTCTATGAACATTGGTCGTTTGGTGCCTCAGGTTGTCTATTACGTATACGCCTATGCGCAATTGGTGAAGACAGGCCAAATCACAGCAGGAGAAAAAGTCAACTTTACCGTCCCAACAGGAAACTTTGGAAATATCTTGGCAGCTTTCTATGCCAAACAAATCGGTCTTCCAGTTGGAAAATTGATCTGTGCGTCAAATGAAAACAATGTCTTGACAGACTTCTTCAAAACACATGTCTATGATAAGAAACGTGAGTTCAAGGTGACCACCAGTCCATCGATGGATATTTTGGTCTCTTCAAACTTGGAACGCTTGATTTTCCACTTGGTAGGCAATGATGCCACAAAGACCAAAGAATTGATGGAAAGCCTTGTTGCAACAGGTCAGTACCAATTGTCCAACTTTGATGCAGACATCTTAGATTTGTTTGCGGCTGCATACGCAGATGAAGCAGAAACTGCTGCAGAGATCAAGCGGGTCTATGAAGCGTCTGATTACATCGAAGACCCTCATACAGCCGTAGCATCAGCCGTTTACCAAAAATACCGGACCCAAACAGGGGATACTGCTAAAACAGTCATTGCCTCTACAGCAAGTCCTTATAAATTCCCAGTTGTGGCAGTAGAAGCGGTGACGGGCGAGACAGGTCTAGGCGATTTCGAAGCCTTGGCTAAATTACACACACTCTCAGGTGTTCCTGTGCCACCGGCTGTAGACGGCCTTGAAACTGCACCAGTTCGCCATCGTACAAGCGTGGCAGCCAAAGACATGCAAGCAGCCGTAGAAGACTACTTGGGACTTTAATTCTCTGTATTAGAAAGATCAAAAGAGCCGTTTGGCTCTTTTATATACTCATGAATTCATACAAAAAAATCTTAAACATCGCCCTTCCTGCCATGGGTGAAAATTTCTTACAAATGCTGATGGGCATGGTGGACTCTTATTTAGTGGCTTACCTGGGCTTGATTGCCATTTCAGGTGTTTCCGTCGCAGGGAATATCATCACCATTTATCAAGCCATCTTTTTGGCACTGGGTGCGGCAGTTGCCAGTGTTATGTCCAAAAGCTTGGGTGAAAAAAATCAAGACAATATTGCCTACCATGCGACAGAGTCACTGAAGGTGACCTTGTTGTTGAGTGCTCTCTTAGGAGGGGCTTCGCTGTTATTTGGACGCCAGATGATTTCGCTGTTGGGGACTGAAGCTGCAGTAGCCGAAAGTGGGGGGATTTACCTTTCCTTGGTTGGCGGGACCATAGTTCTCTTAGGATTGATGACGACCTTGGGCTCCTTGGTTCGGGTGGCCAACAATCCACGTATTCCTATGTATGTGAGCCTGTTGACCAATCTATTAAACGCTCTGTTCTCCTCTGTGGCCATTTTCCTTTTTGGCTGGGGCATTGTCGGCGCGGCTTTGGGGACAGTGCTGGCCCGTCTGGTGGGGGTCATCCTCTTGTGGCAAAAGGTCCAGCTACCTTTTGCCCCCCTTGGTTGGGGATTGGATCGTAAGCTCTTGAACTTAGCGCTTCCAGCTGCCGGGGAGCGGCTGATGATGCGAGCTGGAGATGTGGTGATCATTGCGATCGTGGTTGCTTTTGGGACCGAGGCAGTCGCAGGAAATGCTATTGGAGAGACCCTGACCCAGTTTAATTATATGCCTGTATTTGGGGTGGCCACAGCGACGGTTATGCTCGTAGCACGGAGCCTGGGTGAAGGTGATCTTGAGCAGATTGATCGCCTTCGAAAGCAGTCTTACTGCTTGTCCTTCGTGTTCATGTTACCCATTGCCTTGGGAATCTTTTTCGGTGGCACCCTTCTGACCCATCTCTACACACAAGATACAAAAGCAGTAGAAGCTAGTTTATCGGTTGTACTCTTTTCTTTGTTGGGAACGCCGTTTACAGCAGGAACGGTCATCTATACAGCCGTTTGGCAAGGCTTGGGAAATGGGAAACTTCCATTTTATGCAACGACGATTGGCATGTGGGTCATTCGAATTGGAGCCGGTTATCTGCTTGGAGTAACCCTTGGCTTTGGCCTTCCAGGGGTCTGGACTGGGACCTTGCTCGACAATGGCTTTCGTTGGCTATTTTTGAGTCAGCTATATAGACGAAAAGTAGGAGAGAAAAAATGACAAAACGAGCCTTTATTTGGGATTTGGATGGGACCTTGCTGGATTCCTATGATGCTATTTTAGCAGGTCTTGAGGAGACCTATGCAACTTATCAGCTTCCGTTTGACCGAGCGAGCATTAAAGATTACATCTTGAAGCATTCGGTTCAAGATCTTTTAGTAGCCGTGGCGGAGGAGTATCATCTGGATGTGACGGACTTAAATCATCGCCGAGCAGAAAGTCTAGCAGAGAAAAATGCCCAGGTCCTTCTGATGGAGGGGGCGCGTGATGTCCTGTCCTGGGGGAAGGATGCTGGGATCGAGCAGTTTGTCTATACCCATAAGGGAGAGAATGCCTTTGTCATCCTGCGGGACTTGGGTTTGGAAGCTTTTTTTACAGAAATTTTGACCAGTCAAAGTGGTTTTGCTCGCAAGCCTGACCCGGAAGCTGCCGTGTATCTGATGGATAAGTACAGGTTGGAGCCAGAAAATACCTACTATATAGGGGATAGGAGCCTGGATATTGACTTTGCAAGAAATAGCCGGATTCAGAGTATCAATTTCTTGATGTCTGACTATGAAGGTAATCATCAGATGGAAAGTTTATTAGATATTCCAGCTATTTTAAACGTTGAAAAGAATCTGTAAAGAATTTGTTTTCATTTTGAAATAAAGTCGTAAGCTTTCTTTAAGAAATGTCCGCTATAATAGAACCATAAACAAAGACCTCCTAACTTTGTTTAGAAAAATCCTAAAACTTTTCTTTTTCATAATAATCTCCCTAAGAGTCGCCAAATCAGGCGGCTTTTTTTGTGCGAAAAAACAGTACAAGCTCTTTTCCTTGCCAGGATAAAAGAAAAAGTTTATAATTGACTTATCAATTATTGATTTATCAAAAATAATACGGAGAAGGAATATGGCAGAAATAAATGATTTGCTCTACCAACTACGTTTGGCAGATCAATCAACTACGCAACTCTTTGAAAAGCGCCTAGGGATTAGCTTAACGCGTTACCAAATCTTGCAGGATTTGTTAGAACAAGCGCCTTGCAATCAGATCGCGGTTCAGGAGCGCTTGCAGATTGATCCAGCGGCTTTAACCCGGCATTTCAAAATATTAGAAAAGGAAGGATTTGTCCATCGGAGTCGAAATCCAAAGAACCAGCGGGAAATCTTAATTCATTTGACGGATACGGCCTATAATCGTTTGGTCAAACATCCCCCTCGCCATCATGTAGCGGTGAAAGAACAGATGAGTCGGATTTTGACTGCTCAAGAACAAGAGCAATTTTCTTACCTGCTGGACAAATTAGTATCTGGCATTGAACAAATAACAGTTGAATAAAAAGGAGAATCTACGATGTCATTACTGACGATTATTTTAGCAAGTCTTGCTGCACTGGAGCATTTATATATTTTTTATTTGGAGAGCATCAGAACCACATCTGATACCACAAGTCGGGTTTTCAACATGGATAAAGAAGAACTCGCTCGCCCATCTGTGACCTCTTTATTTAAGAATCAAGGGATATACAATGCCTTGATTGGTGTGTTTCTCTTGTATGGATTGTTTGTTTCTAAAAATAGTGAAGTTGTTACAATTTTTGTGCTTTTTATTATTGGAGCTGCGGCCTACGGTGCGATGACAGCCAATAAAAAGATTATCTTGACCCAAGGTGGTCCTGCAATTTTAGCTTTATTGAGTATCCTATTGTTGGGATAAAAAGGACGGGCCGCTAGGGCTCTTTGAGCTGATTTTATTAAATAAGTGTAGAAAAAAGTATAAAAAAAGACTAAAAATTTTATTGACTTTCTAAGAAAAAGGGTTATAATGGTAGCAACAGAAAAGTAATGAGTCAGCTATTTTCAGGGAGCTTGTGGGAATTGTGAACAAGCAATAGCGACTGATGAAAATTGGACTGTTGTTATCAATGAATTCTAACCCATGTGAATTCGGTTGGCACCCCTTACCGTGCAACTCCTTGATAGAGGAGATAGAGATGTAGGGAAAGACCAGCTATTTTTCCCTATAAAAGAGGTGGCACCGCGGACACTACGCCCTCACACAGTTTTTGTGTGAGGGCTTTTCTATGTGCCTTAGCAAGCGTGCACATTGATCCCAAAGCGGAAATAGAGCGTGGGATAACCGTGATCGCCTTAGCAAGCCAAGGTGCGGTTGAATTTATTAGAATAAAAGAGTTCTAGAAGAGAGGTTTCTGATATGAAAAAAGTTTTATCTGCTGATGTGTTGAGTCCAATTTTGGCTTATATGCGTTTGGATGCGCCCCATAAAATGATCTTGGAGTCGATCCCTCGTGAAAAAGAGAATGCGCGTTTTTCAATTGTAGCCTATCGGCCAGTCAGTGAAGTCAAGTTTGAAAATGGCGTCCTCTATTACAATGATCAAATTGTTGAAGAGGATCCTTTGGACTTTTTGAATCGCATCACGGTCAAAACGAAAACTTCTGAAGAGCTTCCTTTTAACGGTGGGGCGATTGGATTTGTCGGCTATGACTTGATTGGCCTCTATGAGAACATTGGTTCCATTCCTGAAGATACGATCGGCACACCAGATCTTCACTTTTTCTTATATGAGAGCTATGTGATTTTTGATCACAAAAAGGAAAAGGTCTATGTGGTGGAAGAGAACCTCTATAGTGGACGGAGTGAAGCAGAGCAAACGTCGAGCTTGGAGCAAGTATTAGCACAATTGGCAAGACCTGCAAAAGAAGAGTTTCAGGACAAGGACCTGCATGCGCTTCATTTCCACAATCATTTGGAGCAAAAAGAGTTTGAGGAAATGGTGGCCCTAGCGCGGGACTATATTCGAAAAGGGGATATGTTCCAATGCGTGCTTAGTCAACGTTTTTCAGCTGATTTTTCAGGTAAACCATTGGATTATTACCGCAATTTGCGCGTGACCAACCCTTCGAATTATCTCTACTTTTATGATTTTGGGGAGTACCAAATTATCGGTGCTAGTCCAGAAAGTCTGGTGTCGGTCAAGGATCGAGTGGTGACAACCAATCCTATTGCTGGCACGCGTCCAAGAGGGATCGATGAAGAGGCTGATCGGCAATTGGCAGCTGATTTGGCAGGGGATCCAAAAGAAGTCGCAGAACACCGGATGTTGGTGGATCTAGGGCGAAACGATATTGGGCGTATCGCCCAAAATGGGTCGGTTGAAGTGACCAAATATATGGAGGTGGAGTTCTTCCGTTATGTGATGCACCTGACGAGTGTGGTCAAGGGTCAATTGCTTCCTGGACTAGCCTCCATTGAGGCTCTGAAGGCAACTCTTCCAGCGGGGACCGTTTCGGGTGCTCCCAAGATTCGAGCCATGAAGCGAATCTATGAAGCAGAAAAAGAAAAACGAGGCGTCTATGCGGGTGCTATTGGCTATCTCTCTGTGACGGGGGATCTCGATTTTGCTATTGCGATTCGAACCATGATCCTCAAAAATAAGAAGGCTTATGTGCAGGCTGGAGCAGGAATTGTTTATGATTCGATCGCTGAAAATGAATACCAAGAAACCGTCAATAAGGCAAAATCAATGACTAGGATTGGAGAAGAAGGATGATTTTATTAGTCGATAATTACGATTCATTTACCTACAATTTAGCACAGTATATCGGAAAATTTGATGAGGTCCAGGTGCTTCGAAATGATGATCCGGATTTGTACCAGGTTGCCCAAGAAGCAGATGCCTTGGTCTTTTCTCCAGGTCCAGGTTGGCCAAAGGATGCGGGCAAGATGGAGGAGATGATCCGAGATTTCGCAGGGGTCAAACCAATCTTGGGGATTTGCCTGGGACATCAAGCGATTGCGGAAGTTTTTGGAGGGCGCTTGGGATTGGCACCACAGGTCATGCATGGCAAACAAAGCCAGATACAGCTAGAAGCTCCCTCTCCTCTATACGCGGGTGTCGCAAAAGAAGTCCCAGTCATGCGTTACCATTCGCTGACGATTGAAGACATGCCAGAGGATTTTGTCATTACCTCTCGGACGACGGATGATCAAGCCATTATGGGAATTCAACACCGCAGCTTACCGATTTATGGTTTTCAATACCATCCAGAAAGTATCGGGACGCCAGATGGGCTCAAGACCATCGAAAATTTTGTCAAACTAGTCAAGGAGCGGAAGATGAAACAAGTGCTTGCAAAAGTAGCAGAAGGCATGGATCTTAGCGGTGCAGAGTTAGAAGCGGCCATGGAGGAAGTCGTTGCTGGTCGTGCTTCAGAAGCACAGGTGACGGCCCTTCTTCTAGGTCTCAAAATGAAGGGAGAAACTATTGAAGAGCGGACAGCTATTGCAAAAGTGATGCAGGCCTATGCAGTCGCTATTCCTACAGAAGTTCAAGGAACAATGGACAATTGTGGAACGGGGGGCGATCGTTCGTATAGTTTCAATATTTCAACAACAGCTGCCTTCGTCCTTGCTGGTGGTGGCATCAAGATGGCGAAACACGGAAATCGTTCGATCTCTTCTAAATCTGGTTCTGCGGATGTATTAGAAGCTCTAGGGATTAACCTTGATTTGGGTCCAGAAGACTTGGGACGAGTGTTTGAAAAGGCGGGGATTGTCTTTCTATTTGCTAAAAACCTGCATCCTGGCATGCGCTATATTATGCCCGCTCGCTTGGCGCTAGGGGTTCCAACAGTGATGAACTTAACCGGTCCTCTTATCAATCCGATTCCTCTAGAAACCCAGCTATTGGGAACCAGTCGTCCAGATATGCTGGAAAGTACGGCGGAGATTCTAAAGAATTTGGGTCGAAAACGCGCAGTGGTGGTGAGTGGCCCACAAGGCTTGGACGAGGCAGGCCTTGATGGGGAAACCCAGCTCGCTGTTCTGGAAGATGGACAGGTTACCTTATCCAGCTTTCAACCAGAAGATATTGGAATGGAGCGCATCGAAATTGATCAAGTACGAGGTGGAGACGCCAAACGCAATGCGGAAATTTTGCTCAGTGTCTTGAAGAATGAAGCGAGTCCCTTCTTAGAGGTGACTGTCTTGAATGCTGGCCTTGGTTTTTATGCCAACGGCAAAGTAGATTCTATCAAGGAGGGGATTGCCTTGGCACGTGAAGTGATTGCCAGTGGGGCTGCCCTTGAGAAATTGAGATTATTACAGGAGTATCAAAAATGAGTCAAGAATTCTTGCCAAAGATTCTAAAGGAAAAGGCGCGTGAAGTGGCTGCGATGAAGGAAGAGGAGCTCCAACCTTTGCGCGAGACCTACCGCTTGTATGATTACCTAAAGAGTCATCCAGAAAAGCTTCAGGTCATTGCGGAAGTGAAAAAGGCTAGCCCGAGTCTGGGAGATATTCATGTCGATGTGGATATCGTCGCGCAGGCTAAGACTTACGAAGAAAATGGGGCCGTGATGATTTCTGTCTTGACCGATGAAGTGTTTTTCAAGGGCAGTATCGAGTATCTCCGGGAAATATCTAGTCAGGTGCGTATCCCCACCCTCAATAAAGATTTTATTGTGGATGAAAAACAAGTGATTCGGGCGCGAAATGCAGGGGCGACCGTGATCTTGTTGATTGTTGCAGCCTTATCAGAGGCTCGTCTGAAAGAACTCTATGAGTTTGCGACCCATCTTGGCCTGGAGGTCTTGGTGGAGACCCATAATCTGACAGAACTAGAGGTTGCTCACCGGATTGGGGCTCAGATCATAGGGGTCAATAATCGCAACTTGGTGACCTTTGAGACAGATCTCCATACTAGCCTTGAATTAGCGACCAATTTTGAACAAGAACCGGTCTACATCTCTGAGTCTGCTATTTTCACAGCAGCAGACGCGCGTATGCTGGCTCCTTATTTTAATGGTATTCTCGTTGGGACAGCCCTCATGAAGGCAGACAATGTGGCTGAAAAAGTAAAGGAGTTGCAGATTGACAAAGGTTAAAATTTGCGGACTGTCCACTCCAGAAGCTGTCCAGACAGCTGTTGAAGCTGGTGCAGACTACATTGGTTTTGTCTTTGCACCAAGCAAACGGCAAGTGACGCTGGAGCAAGCCCGGGAGTTGGCTACAGGGATTCCAAAGGGGGTTCAAAAAGTCGGTGTTTTTGTATCACCACAAAGAGAAGAAGTGGAGCAAGCTTGCCAAGTTGTGGGCTTGGACCTGATACAAGTGCATGGATCGATGGATGATGCCATCTTGCAAGAGTTTCCCCAACAAACGATTCGCGCTGTTCAAGTGGGGAAAGATGCAGCACTTCCTGAGACCGGTGCCGATTATCTGCTCTTTGATGCTCCTGTAGCAGGAAGTGGAGAGACTTTTAACTGGCAAGAACTCGAAAGTCAAAACGTTACAAAGCCCTTCTTTATTGCAGGAGGCTTGACGGTAGACAATGTAGCAGATGCTATTTGCTTCTTTCATCCTTATGCGGTGGATGTATCCAGTGGGATCGAGACAAATGGAAAAAAAGATCAAGAAAAGATAAAACGATTTATAGAAAGGGTCAAGCATGGCATATAAACAACCAGATCAAAACGGATTTTACGGGCGGTTCGGAGGACGTTTTGTCCCTGAAACCTTGATGACAGCAGTTTTAGAATTAGAAAAAGCCTACAGAGAAAGTCAAGCAGATCCTTCTTTTCAAGCCGAATTGGATCAGCTTCTGAAACAATATGTCGGTCGGGAAACACCGCTCTATTACGCTAAGAATCTAACCAAGTATGTCGGCGGAGCCAAGATTTTTCTTAAAAGAGAAGACCTCAACCACACAGGGGCTCATAAAATTAATAATGCCCTAGGACAGGTTTTGCTGGCACACCGAATGGGTAAAAAGAAGATCATCGCAGAAACAGGGGCTGGACAGCACGGTGTTGCAACGGCAACAGCTGCTGCTTTATTTGATATGGAATGTACCATCTACATGGGGGAAGAAGATGTCAGACGCCAAGCCCTCAATGTCTTTCGGATGGAGTTGTTGGGCGCCAAGGTTCAATCGGTAACAGATGGGTCGCGTGTCCTCAAGGATGCAGTCAATGCTGCCCTTAGAGCCTGGGTAGCAAATGTGGAGGATACCCACTATATCATGGGATCTGCTCTAGGACCTCATCCATTCCCAGAGATTGTCCGTGATTTTCAAAGTGTCATTGGGAGGGAAGCTAAACGCCAATTTGCAGAGCAAAATGACGGGGCGCTGCCAGATGCCGTCCTAGCCTGTGTAGGAGGCGGATCGAATGCCATTGGGCTCTTTTATCCTTTTGTTGAGGATGCGTCTGTCGCCATGTATGGGGCGGAAGCTGCTGGACTTGGAGTAGATACAGACCAGCATGCAGCAACCTTGACCAAGGGGCGTCCGGGAGTCCTTCACGGTGCCTTGATGGATGTTTTACAGGATGCGCATGGACAGATTTTAGAAGCTTTCTCGATTTCAGCAGGTCTCGATTACCCAGGGATTGGGCCAGAGCATTCTTATTTCCATGACATCAAGCGGGCGACCTATGTGCCAGTGACAGACAAAGAAGCCCTAGAAGCCTTTCAATTGCTTTCGAAAGTAGAAGGAATCATTCCAGCCCTGGAATCGAGCCACGCTATCGCCTATGCGGTGAAATTGGCCAAGGAAATGGGGCCTGAAAAATCTATGATCGTTTGCTTATCAGGTCGTGGGGATAAAGATGTGGTACAAGTCAAAGACCGCCTTGAACAAGAGAGAGGAGAGTAAGATGGGAAAGACCTTAACAGAGCATTTACAAAAGCTGAAAGACCAGCAGCAAGGGATCTTTGTTCCTTATATTATGGCAGGAGATCATGAAAAAGGCTTGGCAGGTTTGCAGGAAACCATCCAATTTTTGGAGGAGCTTGGTGTCTCAGCTATTGAGGTTGGCATTCCTTTTTCGGATCCGGTGGCAGATGGTCCTGTGATTGAAGAGGCGGGACTACGAAGTTTAGCCCATGGGACGACGACAGAGGAACTGGTGCAAACGATCCAGCGTCTGGAGACAAGTGTTCCTTTGGTCATCATGACCTATTTCAACCCATTGTTCCAATATGGGCTCGAAAACTTCTTTAGAGATGTAGAAGGAACAGCGGTCAAGGGAGTGATTATTCCGGATCTTCCTCATGAGCATGCGGATCTGGTAGAACCTCTATTAGTGGATAAAGACATCGCTTTGGTGCCGCTAGTGAGTCTAACCACAGGAATCGAGCGCCAGAAGAAATTGATCCATGATGCAGAAGGATTTATCTATGCCGTTGCTGTCAATGGGGTGACGGGGAAAGCTGGTAGCTATCGAGATGATTTGGATCACCACTTGGCCCAATTACACGGAATAGCGTCCATTCCTGTTTTAACAGGTTTTGGAGTTTCCAGCATGGAGGATGTTCACCGTTTCAACAAGGTCTCAGATGGGGTTATTGTGGGGTCCAAAATCGTTAAGGCTCTCCACCAAGGAGAGACAGATGCCATCGCTCGTTTTATTTCTCAAGCAGTGAAGGGCTAGAAGGTTCATTTTATTCATCATCAGCTTGATTCTCCTAGATCAAGCTCTTTGTCTACTATTTTAAACATTCCCCTTGTTTGTCTTTACAAACGAGGGTTTCTCGTTACAATAGAGGTAGTAACAAGAAAAAAGGAGAAGAGAATGATAAGCCTTGAAGAGATTGATCAAGTTGTCCAGTCAGGTCCTTTTGAACCAACCTGGGACTCTCTTAGCCATCAAGTCTGTCCAGATTGGTATCGGGATGCCAAATTTGGAATGTTTATCCACTGGGGCGTCTACAGTGTACCTGCCTTTGGTTCGGAATGGTATTCGCGAAATATGTATATCCAAGGGAATCCTTGCTATGACTATCATCGAGAGCATTTTGGAGACCAGGCTATCTTTGGCTACAAGGATCTCATTCCTCTTTTTACAGCCGATCAATTTGATCCGGCATCTTGGCTAGATCTCTTTCAAAAAGCGGGAGCTCAGTATCTTTTCCCAGTTGCGGAGCACCACGATGGTTTTCAGATGTATGCCTCTACTCTCTCGCCTTATAATAGCTTAGAAATGGGGCCGAAACGAGATGTCTTAGGGGAGTTGAGGGAGGAAGCAGAAAAACGTGGCCTGCACTTCTGTACGTCTTCTCACCGGGCAGAGCACCAGTTTTTCTTTTCACATGGCAAGGAATTCGTCAGTGACATTTCGCAGGAAGTCCCAAGAGACAGTCTTTATTGGCCAGCGGAGCCAGAGCCCAAGGATCATTTTGATCTGACTTCCAAGCCTTATCCAAGCAAAGAATTCTTGGAAGATTGGCTTTTGCGAACCTGTGAACTGGTGCGGGACTACCAACCAGAGCTCCTATATTTTGACTGGTGGATCCAGCATGAGAGTTTCCGTCCCTACTTGATGCGCTTTTTGGCTTATTATTACAATCTAGCAGCACAAGAGGATCGCAAGGTGGCTGTTTGTTACAAACAGGATGCCCTCCCTTTCGGTTCAGGAATCGTTGAGATGGAGCGGGGAGGATACGGAGAGACGCAAGCCTTTCCGTGGCAAATGGATACCGCGATCGCCCGTAATTCTTGGTGCTATACCCAGGATCTAGCCTACAAGACCAGTAAGGAATTGCTACAAAATTTAGTTGATGTTGTGGCAAAAAATGGCAATCTTCTGCTCAATATTGGCCCCAAGGCAGATGGTACCATCCCTGAGCAAGACCGAGACATCCTCACAGAGATCGGGGACTGGCTGGCGGTAAATGGAGAAGCCATTTATCAGAGTCGGCCTTGGCGGGTGTCATCGGACGGACCAACCGAGGCCCAGGAAGGTTCCTTCTCAGATGGAGAAGCGCCACTCTATACCAGCCAAGATTTCCGCTATACCATGCGTGATGGCTTTCTTTATGCTATCCAGCTGGAACCAAGTGGAAGGATAGAAGAGCTGACCTTACCGTCTCTCGCCTATGATCTCAAGCAACCGAGAATTCTTCATGCGCGCATTCAAAAGCTAGAGCTCCTTGGAGAAAATCAGCCCCTTTCTTGGAGCCAAGATGAGACAGGGCTCCATCTTCAGTTACCAGCTTGCAGCAAAAAACAACCGCGTGTTTTGCGCCTCAGCTTTTAGTTTTCTTGAAGCTTTCTATAAGGAATCGTTTAGGTTTCTCTTGTATACTGTACTCATCCAATAAGAAATGAGGTACAGAAAATGAAAATCTCAGTTAATTATCCAAAACGCTTTAAGAAATTGCCACAACAAGGTTCTTGTTACGGCGAATAAACACTTCTCTTCATTTTTCATAAGACACTCCTAAAGAAGGCTCTACCCGAAAGGGTAGAGTTTTTATGTACCAGAGACCTTGTGATTCGTGGTATAATAGGCCTATGGAAAAAAAGAATAAATTACTACTCATCGACGGGTCTTCCGTCGCTTTTCGTGCCTTTTTCGCACTCTATCATCAAATTGATCGCTTCAAAAATGCCAATGGTTTGCATACCAATGCGGTCTATGGCTTTAACCTCATGTTGAGCCATCTATTGGAGCGCATCCAACCAACCCATGTCCTCGTTGCTTTTGATGCAGGAAAGACGACCTTCCGGACAGAGATGTATGCCGACTACAAAGGGGGCCGTGCAAAAACTCCAGATGAGTTCCGTGAGCAGTTTCCTTTCATTCGTGAGCAACTGGATCATTTGGGAATCCGCCATTATGAGCTGGCCCAGTATGAAGCGGATGATATTATTGGGACGCTAGATAAGATGGCAGAAACTAGCTCGGTGCCATTTGATGTGACCATTGTCTCTGGGGACAAGGATTTGATTCAGCTGACAGATGACAATACGGTGGTTGAAATCTCTAAAAAAGGGGTAGCGGAGTTTGAGGAATTCACTCCATCCTACCTCAAAGAAAAGATGGGGCTGACACCAGAGCAATTTATCGACCTCAAGGCCTTGATGGGAGATAAGTCGGATAATATCCCAGGTGTCACAAAGATCGGAGAAAAGACCGGGATCAAACTACTCCTAGAATACGGCTCTCTCGATGGCATTTACGAGCATATCGACGAGATGAAGGCTTCTAAGATGAAGGAAAACCTCATCAACGACAAGGAGCAGGCCTATCTGTCTAAGACTCTCGCAACCATCGATACCAATGCGCCTATTGAAATTGGCCTGGACGATATCACCTATACGGGCCCTCATCTAGAAAATCTCGCCAAGTTTTATGAGGAGATGGGCTTCAAGCAACTCCGTCAGGCTTTGGATCTCAGTGGAGAAGAAGCAGCTCCTGTAGCCATTGACTATACAGAAGTCGAGCAAGTCACTTCAGATATGCTCACGGAAGATAGTTTCTTCCATTTTGAGATTTTTGGGGACAATTACCATACGGAACCCATCATCGGTTTCGCATGGGGGACCAAAAGTCAGCTCTACGCGAGTACAGATACTGGTCTTTTACAAACACCGATTTTCAAAGAATTTCTCGAAAAAACGCCCCTCAAGGTCTATGACTTCAAGCGGGCCAAGGTCTTGCTCAGCCACTTGGGCATTTCCCTTCAAAATCCCGCGTTTGACAGTCGATTGGCCAAGTATCTCTTGTCGACCGTAGAGGACAATGAAATTTCAACCATTGCGAGTCTCTATAGTCAGATTGCGCTGCCGCTGGACGAAGTCGTTTATGGCAAGGGAGTCAAAAAAGCTATCCCAGAGAAGGCGGTCCTATTAGAGCATTTGGCACGGAAAGTCGCTGTTCTACTGGATACCGAAGAGCCCATGGTGGAACAGTTGCAAGCCCATGACCAGCTAGATTTGCTCTATGATATGGAGCAACCACTAGCAGCTGTTTTGGCCAAGATGGAAATCGCAGGGATTAAGGTAGAACGCCAGACCCTAGAAGACATGCAGGCGGAAAACGAAGTGGTTTTGGAGCGCTTGACTCAAGAAATCTATGAGCTTGCTGGAGAGGAATTTAACATAAATTCTCCAAAACAATTGGGGGTCATCCTCTTTGAAAAATTGGAACTTCCTCTTGAATATACGAAGAAGACCAAAACCGGCTATTCAACAGCTGTTGATGTCTTGGAACGCCTGGCTCCAATTGCACCGATTGTGTCTAAGATTCTTGAATACCGCCAAATTGCTAAGATCCAATCGACCTATGTCATTGGTCTTCAAGACTGGATTTTGGAAGATGGGAAGATCCATACCCGCTATGTACAGGATTTGACGCAGACAGGCCGTTTGTCCAGTGTGGATCCCAACCTGCAAAACATTCCTGTCCGTTTGGAACAAGGTCGTCTCATTCGTAAAGCCTTTGTCCCAGAAGAGGAAAACAGTGTCTTGCTGAGTTCGGACTATTCACAAATCGAATTGCGCGTCTTGGCCCATATTTCGGGAGATGAGCATTTGATTGATGCTTTTAAGCATGGGGCAGATATCCATACATCGACTGCTATGCGAGTTTTCAATATTGAAAAACCAGAAGACGTGACGCCGAACGACCGTCGCAATGCAAAAGCAGTAAACTTCGGTGTGGTTTATGGAATTTCCGACTTTGGACTGTCTAATAACCTAGGGATCAGTCGAAAAGAAGCCAAGGCCTACATTGAGACTTACTTCAAACGCTACCCTGGCATCAAGGACTATATGGAGAGAGTGGTACGGGAAGCGCGTGACAAAGGCTATGTGGAGACCCTCTTCAAGCGTCGTCGGGAGATTCCAGATATCAATTCTCGCAACTTCAATGTTCGAGGCTTTGCGGAGCGGACAGCTATCAACTCACCCATCCAAGGATCGGCAGCAGACATCTTGAAAATTGCTATGATCCACTTGGACCAAGCGCTAGAAAGAGGAGCATACAAGACCAAGATGCTCCTTCAGGTGCACGATGAAATCGTTCTGCAAGTACCAAGTGATGAACTGGCAGCGATCAAAGAACTTGTCAAAGAGACCATGGAATCTGCTATCGAACTTGCAGTACCACTTGAAGCCGATGAAAATGAAGGCAAAACATGGTATGAAGCCAAATAAAATGGAAGTCGCACAAGCACGTCCAGTACCATATAAATTCTTAAGACAAGAAACACAAAAAGGAGATTCTTATGGCTTATTCATTTCGCAATCCTAGTGATGGCATTATCAAACATTACCTAGAAACGAGCAAGATCATCGCTGTAGTTGGATTATCTGATCGTGAAGATACGACCAGTCATCGTGTCAGTAAGGAGATGCAAGAGCGGGGCTATCGGATTATTCCTGTCAACCCCCGCGCAGCTGGTGGCCAGATCCTTGGAGAAACGGTGTACGCTAGCTTGCAGGAGATCCCTTTCCCAGTAGATATCGTCGATGTATATCGTCGCAGTGAGTTTTTACCAGATGTGGCACGTGATTTTATTGAGACGGATGCGAAAATTTTCTGGGCACAATTGGAGCTGGAAAATCAAGAAGCAGAAGAAATCCTTCGTGGAGCTGGACGAGAAGATATCGTCATGAACCGCTGTATCAAACGGGAACACACCCGACTGATCTTAGGAGACTCCCTATACGGTTTATAAATGATAAACAATTGATCATAGAAGAAAACCCCAGCTTGCTGGGGTTTTCTTCTTACTCTTATTCAGTTTCATGGCTTGGATGGCCTGTAAAATGGCGCGGCCCTTGTTTGATCTGCTTGATTTGATCATAAAAGGCAATTTGGCAGTTGATAAAGTAAGGCATGGTATAAAAGCCGATGACATCGCGCGTGAAGTAATTCAAGAAGTACCAACCAATCAAGGTTAGATCGAGCACTAGGCGATTGCTGCGGAACCCTTTCATGGTTTCACGACTTTGGCGAAGGACTCCAAAGGCTCCCTTGTAGTCGCCGTCTCGTAATTGCTCATAGAGGATCAATTCGACCAAGCTGAGACTGTAGTATTGTGGCAGGTAAAAGAGGAGGCCGATCAGGCCAAGTACGACGCCAGCAGTCATCAGAGGCATTTGTTGCATGAGAGATTGAAATTCAGGACTGGAAGCACTCAGAGTGCTAGGGTTGCTCACCTTATCGTAGATCGCCAAAAATCGAATGCTGGCGTAGGTGCTGATGAGACTCCCCACATAGAGGATGAGTCCCCATAAAAAGAGGACGGCTTGCTTCAAAATCAAGGTGGCAAATACAGAGGTAAAGCGATCTTGTTTAAAGATATCTAAGACGCGTGTTCGGTGTTCAATCTTGGGATTAATCGTATCTAAATAGCTAAAAGTCGCACCGACCACTAAAATGGAGATGACAAAGGAGACGACGGAAGGAAAGAGCTGTCGCTGGATCATGTAAATACTTGCTTGCTGCAAGGTCATGTCCGGTAGTAGATCGGCCAGATCTTGCCCACTTAAGAGAAAGTTAGCAAGAATGGTCAACAGGACCGGAAGAGCAAAAAGGATAGCTAAGCCCGGTTGCTGGACTTGCATGGTACGTGCCCGGAGGCGAATCAGTTTAAGGTTCATAGATGATACTCTCTTCATAGTAGTACTTTTTATTATAACATAAGTCCGTGACAGAGCCGGTAAAATTTGGTACAATCGTACAGGTGCTCACAGGAAAACTGTGACAGGAATAAGAAGGCTGGGACTGTTTTTCCCAGTACGGAGGTAACCATGACAGATTCACCGATTCAATATCGATTAATCAAAAAAGAAAAGCATACAGGTGCTCGTCTGGGAGAAATTATCACCCCTCACGGGACCTTCCCGACCCCAATGTTTATGCCTGTAGGAACTCAGGCAACCGTTAAGACCCAATCGCCAGAAGAACTCAAGGAAATGGGCTCCGGCATTATCTTGGCCAACACCTACCATCTCTGGCTTCGTCCCGGGGACGACTTGGTCGCAAAAGCAGGAGGACTGCACCAGTTCATGAACTGGGATCAGCCGATTTTGACAGATAGTGGAGGCTTCCAGGTCTATTCATTAGCGGATACCCGCAACATCACTGAAGAAGGGGTAACCTTTAAAAACCACCTCAACGGCTCGAAGATGTTCCTTTCTCCAGAAAAAGCCATCTCCATCCAAAACAATCTAGGGAGCGACATCATGATGTCCTTTGATGAATGCCCGCAGTTCTATCAGCCCTATGATTATGTGAAAAAATCAATCGAACGGACCAGTCGTTGGGCAGAACGTGGCCTGAAGGCTCACCGTCGTCCTCATGATCAAGGTCTTTTCGGGATTGTTCAAGGGGCTGGATTTGAAGACTTGCGCCGTCAGTCTGCTCAAGATTTGGTCAGCATGGACTTTCCAGGCTATTCCATCGGTGGCTTAGCTGTTGGGGAAAGCCATGAAGAGATGAATGCGGTGCTGGATTTCACAACTCCGCTCTTACCGGAGAACAAGCCTCGCTATCTCATGGGAGTAGGAGCTCCAGATAGTCTGATCGATGGCGTTATTCGTGGAGTGGACATGTTTGACTGTGTCTTGCCGACGCGGATTGCGCGAAATGGTACCTGTATGACCAGCCAAGGACGCCTAGTAGTGAAAAATGCGCAATTTGCAGAAGACTTTACACCGCTGGATCCTGAATGTGATTGCTACACTTGTAAAAATTACACCCGAGCTTATCTTCGCCACCTCCTCAAGGCAGATGAGACCTTCGGCATTCGCTTGACCAGCTACCACAACTTGTATTTCTTGATCAACCTCATGAAGAAGGTCCGTCAAGCCATCATGGATGACAATCTCTTAGAATTCCGTGAGCATTTCGTTGAAAAATATGGCTATAACAAATCAGGACGGAATTTCTAGGATGGATCGCGAAAGACTAGTAGACTCCTTGGTAAAAAAGATCCAGGCAAAAGAATTACAGACCCTTGGGATCTATGGTCATGGTGGTTCAGGAAAAACAACCTTTACAAGAGCGCTCTGTGAGCGATTGGACCCCACAAAAGTTAACCTTTTAGAGACGGATCCCTATATTATTGGAAGCCCAAGAGGATTGGTTGTGCCAAAAGACTTACCGGACCAAAAAGTAACCGCATGTTTGTCAAGTGCCCATGAATTGGCTAGTCTAGAACGAGATATTCGAGCCCTTCAAGCAGGAATGGATATACGGACAATTGATCAGCCATGGTCTCCAAGCCACATATTATCTGGCAACAAGCCTATTCTCATCGTAGAAGGGATGTCAGTAGCTTTTTTACCCAAATCTTTGTTTGATCAAACCATTTGTTTTTACACAGATGATCATACGGAGCTAGAAAGACGATTAAGCAGAGATGTCGCCCAACGGAATCGAGAAATAGACTTCATCTATCGAACTCACCAAATCAGACGAGAACAATACCATCAGTACTACCAACCTATGGAAGGTGAAGCGGATATCCTGGTCAATACATCACAAGATCAGTTTCGTATTGAAAAAGAATAAAAAGTTCTACAAAGAAGCAATATTTAGAACATTGCTAAACTATTTTTTATCTAAAACAATTTAAGTGATGATAAAAAAGGTTAAAATGATATACTAGAAGATTCATTTAAACATATACTGAAACTTTCTGCTGTGAGAAAAGTGGTAGAAACATGATTGTTTCTACCACTCGGTAGTTTTGAAACATTAGGTTCAAAACTAAGTCATGGAACTTCTTCGAAGTTCGCTGACGTCCGTACTCACCTAAAGAAAGTTTCTAAAATAACTTTGTTTTCAATCTGAAGTTCTACGGAAAAGTAGAACTTTTTTCTATAATAATGGCAACATTTTTAGCATTCTATATTTTTCGAAAACACTTTCATTAAAAAAACGAAAAAAATCTTCTCAAATCCCTTGCATTGGGCCTTTGTTTGTGTTAAACTACTATGGTGCTGTGAAAAACAGCTATTAGCTTTGATGCAAGAGGTTGCGACACGCTCGGTTGCATTGCCACGCAACGCGCGTCGGTTTTCTTGTGGAGCTAGCCTATTATCTTAAATAGACGAAAAGGAGAAAAAGATGGCAAACAAAAAAATCCGCATCCGTTTGAAAGCGTACGAACACCGTACACTCGACACAGCGGCTGCAAAAATCGTAGAATCAGCTACTCGTACAGGTGCACAAGTTGCGGGTCCAATCCCACTTCCAACTGAACGTAGCCTCTATACAATCATTCGTGCGACTCACAAATACAAAGATTCTCGCGAACAATTCGAAATGCGTACACACAAACGTTTGATCGATATCATCAACCCAACTCAAAAAACAGTTGACGCTTTGATGAAATTGGATCTTCCAAGTGGTGTAAACGTAGAAATCAAACTTTAATCTAAAGCTTGATCAAGAGCATGAAAAACGCTCGTTAAAAACTTTTTGAATAAAAAACTATAGAAAAGGAACTATTTTCTCATGACAAAAGGAATCTTAGGGAAAAAAGTGGGAATGACTCAAATCTTCACTGAAGCTGGCGAATTGATCCCTGTAACAGTTATCGAAGCAACTCCAAACGTTGTTCTTCAAGTTAAAACTGTTGAAACAGATGGTTACAACGCTATCCAAGTTGGTTTCGATGATAAACGCGAAGTATTGAGCAACAAACCTGCTAAAGGACATGTAGCAAAAGCTAACACGGCTCCTAAGCGCTTCATTCGTGAATTCAAAAACGTTGAAGGCTTGGAAGTTGGTGCTGAAATCACAGTTGACACTTTCGAAGCTGGAGACATTGTTGATGTAACTGGTACTTCTAAAGGTAAAGGTTTCCAAGGTGTCATCAAACGCCACGGACAATCACGTGGACCTATGGCTCACGGTTCTCGTTATCACCGTCGTCCAGGTTCTATGGGACCTGTTGCACCTAACCGCGTATTCAAAGGTAAAAACCTTGCAGGACGTATGGGTGGCGATCGTGTAACAATTCAAAACCTTGAAGTTGTACAAGTTGTTCCAGAAAAGAACGTTATCCTTATCAAAGGTAACGTACCAGGTGCTAAGAAATCTCTTATCACTATCAAGTCAGCAGTTAAAGCTGGTAAATAATAAGGAAAGGGGAATACAGTCAAAATGGCAAATGTAACATTATTCGACCAAACTGGTAAACAAGCGGGCGAAGTTGTTCTTAACGATGCGATCTTTGGTATCGAACCAAACCAAGCAGTTGTATTTGATGTGATCATCAGCCAACGTGCTAGCCTTCGTCAAGGAACTCACGCAGTTAAAAACCGTTCAGCCGTTTCAGGTGGCGGACGCAAACCATGGCGTCAAAAAGGAACTGGACGTGCTCGTCAAGGTTCTATCCGCTCTCCACAATGGCGTGGTGGTGGAATTGTCTTCGGACCAACTCCACGTAGCTATGCGTACAAACTTCCTCAAAAAGTTCGTCGCCTTGCACTTAAATCTGTTTACTCAGAAAAAGTTGCTGAAAACAAATTTGTAGCCGTTGATTCTCTTGAATTTACAGCTCCAAAAACTGCTGAATTTGCAAAAGTTCTTGCAGCTTTGAGCATCGATTCTAAAGTCCTTGTTATTCTTGAAGAAGGAAATGAATTCGCAGCTCTTTCAGCTCGTAACCTTCCAAACGTGAAAGTTGCGACTGCTACAACTGCAAGTGTTCTTGACATCGCAAATAGTGACAAACTTCTTGTTACTCAAGCAGCTATCTCTAAAATCGAGGAGGTTCTTGCATAATGAATTTGTATGATGTTATCAAAAAACCTGTTATCACTGAAAAGTCAATGGCTCAACTTGAAGCAGGCAAATATGTATTCGAAGTTGACACTCGCGCTCACAAACTTTTGATCAAACAAGCTGTTGAAGCTGCGTTTGAAGGTGTAAAAGTTGCGAATGTGAACACTGTAAACGTAAAACCTAAAGCAAAACGCGTTGGACGTTACACTGGTTTTACTTCAAAAACTAAAAAAGCTATCATCACGCTTGCAGCTGATTCTAAAGCAATCGAGTTGTTTGCTACTGAAGCTGAATAATCTAAGGAGGAAATATCGTGGGAATTCGTGTTTATAAACCAACAACAAACGGTCGCCGTAATATGACTTCTTTGGATTTTGCTGAAATCACAACAAACACACCTGAGAAAACTTTGCTTGTTTCTCTTAAAAACAAAGCAGGTCGTAACAACAACGGTCGTATCACTGTTCGTCACCAAGGTGGTGGACACAAACGTCATTACCGTTTGATCGATTTCAAACGTAACAAAGATGGAGTTGAAGCAGTCGTTAAAACGATCGAATACGATCCAAACCGCTCAGCTAACATCGCGCTTGTACACTACACTGACGGTGTGAAAGCTTACATCATTGCCCCTAAAGGTCTTGAAGTAGGTCAACGCATCGTATCAGGACCAGAAGCAGATATCAAAGTCGGAAATGCTCTTCCACTTGCTAACATCCCAGTTGGTACTTTGATCCACAACATCGAATTGAAACCTGGTAAAGGTGGAGAATTGGTACGTGCTGCTGGAGCTTCTGCTCAAGTATTGGGTTCTGAAGGTAAATATGTACTTGTTCGTCTTCAATCAGGCGAAGTTCGTATGATTCTTGGAACTTGCCGTGCTACAGTTGGTGTTGTCGGAAACGAACAACATGGACTTGTTAACCTTGGTAAAGCGGGACGTAACCGCTGGAAAGGTGTTCGCCCTACAGTTCGTGGTTCTGTAATGAACCCGAATGATCACCCACACGGTGGTGGTGAAGGTAAAGCACCAGTTGGACGTAAAGCGCCATCTACTCCTTGGGGTAAACCTGCGCTTGGTCTTAAAACTCGTAACAAGAAAGCGAAATCTGACAAACTTATCCTTCGTCGTCGCAACCAAAAATAATCATAAGCAACTAGCTTACACTTTCCGCCAGCTCGGTAGCGCTGCATAGCAGCGCAAGCCGCTGTGGTACTAAATTTTAAAGGAGAAAATTACAAAATGGGACGTAGTCTTAAAAAAGGACCTTTCGTCGATGAGCATTTGATGAAAAAAGTTGAAGCTCAAGCAAACGACGAAAAGAAAAAAGTAATTAAAACTTGGTCACGTCGTTCAACGATCTTCCCAAGTTTCATCGGATACACTATCGCAGTTTATGATGGACGTAAACATGTACCTGTTTACATCCAAGAAGACATGGTAGGTCACAAGCTTGGTGAATTCGCACCAACTCGTACTTACAAAGGTCACGCGGCAGACGACAAGAAGACACGTAGAAAATAAGGAGAACATAAATGGCAGAAATTACTTCAGCTAAAGCAATGGCTCGTACAGTGCGTGTTTCACCTCGTAAATCACGTCTTGTTCTTGACAACATCCGTGGTAAAAGCGTAGCCGATGCCATCGCTATTTTGACATTCACACCAAACAAAGCTGCAGGGATCATCCTTAAAGTGTTGAACTCAGCAGTAGCAAACGCTGAAAACAACTTTGGTTTGGAAAAAGCTAACTTGGTAGTATCTGAAGCATTCGCAAACGAAGGACCAACAATGAAACGTTTCCGTCCACGTGCGAAAGGTTCAGCTTCACCAATCAACAAACGTACAGCTCACATCACAGTAGCTGTTGCAGAAAAATAAGGAGGTAAACTCGTGGGTCAAAAAGTACATCCAATTGGTATGCGTGTTGGTATCATCCGTGATTGGGATGCCAAATGGTATGCTGAAAAAGAATACGCGGATTACCTTCATGAAGATCTTGCAATCCGTAAATTCATTCAAAAAGAATTGGCTGACGCAGCCGTTTCAACTATTGAAATCGAACGCGCAGTAAACAAAGTTAACGTTTCTCTTCACACTGCTAAACCAGGTATGGTTATCGGTAAAGGTGGAGCAAACGTTGATGCACTTCGTGCAGCTCTTAACAAATTGACTGGTAAACAAGTACACATCAACATCATTGAGATCAAACGTCCTGACTTGGATGCTCACCTTGTTGGTGAAGGAATCGCTCGTCAATTGGAACAACGTGTTGCTTTCCGTCGTGCACAAAAACAAGCAATCCAACGTGCTATGCGTGCTGGAGCTAAAGGAATCAAAACTCAAGTATCAGGTCGTTTGAACGGTGCAGATATTGCCCGTGCAGAAGGATACTCTGAAGGAACTGTTCCACTCCACACACTTCGCGCTGATATCGATTACGCTTGGGAAGAAGCAGACACTACTTACGGTAAACTTGGTGTTAAAGTATGGATCTACCGTGGTGAAGTTCTTCCGGCTCGTAAAGACGCTAAAGGAGGTAAATAACCAATGTTAGTACCTAAACGTGTAAAACACCGTCGCGAATTCCGTGGTAAAATGCGCGGTGAAGCAAAAGGTGGAAAAGAAGTAGCATTCGGTGAATACGGTCTTCAAGCTACAACTAGCCACTGGATCACAAACCGTCAAATCGAAGCTGCTCGTATCGCCATGACTCGTTACATGAAACGTGGTGGTAAAGTTTGGATTAAGATTTTCCCACACAAATCATACACCGCTAAAGCTATCGGGGTACGTATGGGATCTGGTAAAGGGGCTCCTGAAGGTTGGGTAGCACCAGTTAAACGTGGTAAAGTGATGTTCGAAATCGCTGGTGTATCTGAAGAGATCGCACGCGAAGCACTTCGTCTTGCTAGCCACAAATTGCCAGTTAAAACTAAATTTGTGAAACGTGAAGCAGAATAAGGAGAGGTCATGAAACTTACAGAAGTAAAAGAATTTGTTAAAGAACTTCGTGGTCTTTCTCAAGAAGAACTCGCGAAGCGTGAAAATGAATTGAAGAAAGAATTGTTTGAACTTCGTTTCCAAGCAGCTGCTGGTCAATTGGAACAAACTGGACGTTTGAAAGAAGTGAAAAAACAAATCGCTCGTATCAAAACTGTTCAATCAGAAGCTAAATAATAGACTAGGGAAGGAGAATTTCAATGGAACGCAATAATCGTAAAGTTCTTGTTGGACGCGTTGTGTCTGACAAAATGGACAAAACAATCACAGTTGTAGTTGAAACTAAACGTAACCACCCAGTCTATGGTAAACGTATCAACTATTCTAAAAAATACAAAGCTCATGATGAAAACAATGTTGCTAAAGAAGGCGATATCGTTCGTATCATGGAAACTCGTCCGCTTTCAGCTACAAAACGCTTCCGTCTTGTAGAAGTCGTTGAAGAAGCGGTCATCATCTAATCATACCTGAAAGGAGAAAACGTAAATGATTCAAACAGAAACTCGTTTGAAAGTCGCTGACAACAGTGGCGCACGCGAAATCTTGACAATCAAAGTTCTTGGTGGTTCAAAACGTAAATTCGCGAGCATCGGTGATGTAATCGTTGCATCTGTAAAACAAGCTACTCCTGGTGGTGCGGTTAAGAAAGGTGACGTTGTAAAAGCTGTTATCGTTCGTACTAAATCAGGTGCTCGTCGTAAAGATGGTTCATACATCAAGTTCGACGAAAATGCAGCAGTGATCATCCGTGACGACAAAACTCCTCGCGGAACTCGTATCTTTGGTCCAGTTGCACGTGAATTGCGTGACGGTGGATTCATGAAGATCGTATCACTTGCTCCAGAAGTACTTTAATCAATCAAAAACAAACACAGTCCCCTGGCTCAGCCAGGGTGCCCATCGGGCGTAAGAATAAAAGGAGAATAAAATGTTTGTAAAAAAAGGCGACAAAGTTCGCGTTATTGCTGGTAAAGACAAAGGCGTAGAAGCTGTTGTTCTTACTGCTCTTCCAAAAGTAAATAAAGTTGTTGTAGAAGGTGTAAACATCATTAAGAAACACCAACGTCCAAATAACGAAAACCCTCAAGGTGCGATCGTTGAAAAAGAAGCTCCAATCCATGCTTCTAACGTTCAAGTTTTGGACAAAAACGGTGTTGCTGGACGTGTTGGCTACAAATTTGTAGACGGCAAAAAAGTTCGCTACAACAAAAAATCAGGCGAAGTGCTTGACTAATCACGAAGGAAAGGAGAAGTATAATGGCTAATCGTTTAAAAGAAAAATACCTTAATGAAGTAGTACCATCATTGACTGAACAGTTCAACTATTCATCAGTTATGGCTGTGCCAAAAGTTGATAAAATCGTTTTGAACATGGGTGTCGGTGATGCAGTATCAAATGCTAAGAACCTTGAAAAAGCTGCTGAAGAGCTTGCTTTGATCTCAGGTCAAAAACCATTGATCACTAAGGCTAAAAAATCAATCGCCGGCTTCCGTCTTCGTGAAGGTGTTGCGATCGGTGCAAAAGTTACCCTTCGTGGTGAACGTATGTACGAATTCTTGGATAAATTGGTAACAGTTTCACTTCCACGTGTACGTGACTTCCATGGTGTTCCAACAAAATCATTTGATGGACGCGGAAACTACACACTTGGTGTGAAAGAACAATTGATCTTCCCAGAAATCAACTTTGATGATGTTGATAAAACTCGTGGTTTGGATATCGTAATCGTAACTACAGCGAACACAGACGAAGAATCACGTGCATTGCTTACTGGCCTCGGTATGCCGTTTGCAAAATAATATAGGAGGTAAAACTAATGGCTAAAAAATCTATGATTGCTAAGAACAAACGCCCAGCGAAGTTCTCTACTCAAGCATACACTCGCTGTGAACGTTGTGGACGTCCACACTCAGTTTACCGCAAGTTTAAACTTTGCCGTGTTTGCTTCCGTGAATTGGCATACAAAGGTCAAATCCCAGGTGTCACAAAAGCATCTTGGTAATTTAAGATATCAAGGGCGTTAAAACTCCAAGTGAAAATAGGAAACTTGACGAAGAAACTTTAGTTTCTAGGAAAGTTTATCTTTTTCACACAGAGTTTAGCCCGGGTTCAGTTGGGCTTGCCAATTTGAACACGAGCTACAGCTTTGGCAAAAAAGACCAATTTTCTTTGGAGCATCGCTCCTGCATCAAATTGCCTATTTTTGCTCTCGCTGTTACGCTCTCTGTATCATGTATTAACTAGCAAGTGCAACTTGCAAACTACTAGTAAGAGGAGAAATTATAATGGTTATGACTGACCCAATCGCAGACTTCCTTACACGTATTCGTAACGCTAACCAAGCAAAACACGAAGTACTTGAAGTACCTGCATCAAACATCAAAAAAGGGATTGCTGAAATCCTTAAACGCGAAGGTTTTGTAAAAAACGTTGAATTCATCGAAGATGACAAACAAGGTATCATCCGTGTATTCTTGAAATATGGACAAAACGGTGAAAAAGTTATCACAAACTTGAAACGTGTATCTAAACCAGGTTTGCGTGTTTACAAAAAACGTGAAGATCTTCCAAAAGTTCTTAACGGACTTGGAATTGCTATCCTTTCAACTTCTGAAGGTTTGCTTACTGATAAAGAAGCACGCCAAAAGAACGTTGGTGGGGAAGTTATCGCTTACGTTTGGTAATATTTAGCTTCCAATTTCGTTGTGACTCTTCGTTGTTGTCTCTTGTCTAACCCAAAGTTATGTCTGTGAGACAATGCCTCGATTCACTTAGAAAATGAGACCTAAACATTAACTTTTAAATCAAAAAGATTTAAACCCCGTGAAAACTGGCCCGCAAAGGCCTGACAATTTAACAGGAGAATAAAAAACATGTCACGTATTGGTAATAAAGTTATCGTGTTGCCTGCTGGTGTTGAAATCACTAACAATGACAACGTTGTAACTGTAAAAGGACCTAAAGGAGAACTTACTCGTACGTTCTCAAAAGATATTGAAATCCGTGTGGAAGGTACTGAAGTAACACTTCACCGTCCAAACGATTCAAAAGAAATGAAAACAATCCACGGAACAACTCGTGCCCTTTTGAACAACATGGTTACTGGTGTATCAGAAGGATTCAAGAAAGAACTTGAAATGCGCGGGGTTGGATACCGTGCACAACTTCAAGGATCAAAACTTGTTTTGGCTGTTGGTAAATCACACCCAGACGAAGTTGAAGCTCCAGAAGGAATTACTTTTGAACTTCCAAACCCAACAACAATCGTTGTTAGCGGAATTTCAAAAGAAGTAGTTGGTCAAACAGCTGCTTATGTACGTAGCCTTCGTTCACCTGAACCATACAAAGGTAAAGGGATCCGTTATGTTGGTGAATACGTTCGCCGCAAAGAAGGTAAAACAGGTAAATAATGTAGTTTGGTTGTTTTTCAACCAAACTTCATCTTACCAACTCAGTGCTTAGCACATGATTTTAAAATTAAGAGGTGAAAATTGTGATTTCGAAACCAGATAAAAACAAAATCCGTCAAAAACGCCACCGTCGCGTTCGCGGAAAACTCTCTGGAACTGCTGATCGCCCACGTTTGAACGTATTCCGTTCTAATACAGGCATCTACGCTCAAGTAATTGATGACGTAGCGGGTGTAACGCTCGCAAGCGCTTCAACTCTTGACAAAGAAGTTTCAAAAGGAACTAAAACTGAACAAGCCGTTGTTGTCGGCAAACTTGTTGCTGAACGTGCAGTTGCTAAAGGTATTTCTGAAGTGGTGTTCGACCGCGGTGGATATCTATATCACGGACGTGTTAAAGCTTTGGCTGATGCAGCTCGTGAAAACGGATTGAAATTCTAATAGGAGGACACTAGAAAATGGCATTTAAAGATAATGCAGTTGAACTTGAAGAACGCGTAGTTGCCATCAACCGTGTAACAAAAGTTGTTAAAGGTGGACGTCGTCTTCGTTTTGCAGCTCTTGTAGTTGTTGGTGACCGTAATGGCCGTGTTGGATTTGGTACTGGTAAAGCTCAAGAAGTTCCAGAAGCAATCCGTAAGGCTGTTGAAGATGCTAAGAAAAACTTGATCGAAGTTCCTATGGTTGGAACAACAATTCCACACGAAGTAACATCAGTATTTGGTGGAGCTCGTGTATTGTTGAAACCAGCTATCGAAGGGGCTGGGGTTGCTGCAGGTGGAGCAGTTCGTGCCGTTGTCGAATTGGCAGGTATTGCAGATGTTACATCTAAATCACTTGGATCAAACACTCCAATCAACATCGTTCGTGCAACTGTTAACGGTTTGGCACAATTGAAACGCGCTGATGAAGTTGCTGCCCTTCGTGGTATTTCAGTTTCTGACTTGGCTTAAGAAAGGAGATTCAAATGGCTCAAATTAAAATTACTTTGACTAAGTCTCCAATCGGACGCATCCCGTCACAACGTAAAACTGTTGTAGCACTTGGACTTGGCAAATTGAACAGCTCTGTTATTAAAGAAGATAACCCAGCAGTACGTGGTATGATCACTGCTGTATCTCACTTGGTAACAGTTGAAGAAGTAAAATAATCTATTTAAAATAGAAACAAAGTTTTCAGGGGTATGAGAAGTTCTCATCCCCTAAAACTAAATATAAGTATAGGCGAGTTTGTAGTTAGGACACCTTTTCCTGATTACATGCGTTAGCAATTTACAAAAGAGGAGAAAATAAATAATGAAACTTCATGAATTACAACCTGCTACAGGTTCACGTAAAGTCCGCAACCGTGTTGGTCGTGGTACTTCATCTGGTAATGGTAAAACTTCTGGCCGTGGTCAAAAAGGTCAAAAAGCTCGTAGCGGTGGCGGTGTACGTCTTGGTTTTGAAGGTGGACAAACTCCATTGTTCCGTCGTCTTCCAAAACGTGGATTTACAAACATCAACGCTAAAGAATATGCTATTGTGAACCTTGATCAATTGAACGCCTTTGAAGATGGTGCTGAAGTAACTCCAGTAGTACTTGTAGAATCAGGAATTGTAAAAGCTGAAAAATCAGGTATCAAAATTCTTGGTAACGGAGAATTGACTAAGAAGTTGACTGTTAAAGCAGCTAAATTCTCTAAATCAGCTGAAGAAGCTATCACTGCTAAAGGTGGTTCAGTTGAAGTCATCTAAGTGAGGTGACCTATGTTTTTTAAATTATTAAAAGATGCATTTAAGGTGAAACAAGTACGGTCGAAGATTTTATTTACGATCTTCATCATTCTTGTTTTCCGCATTGGGACCACGATTACAGTGCCTGGTGTAAATGCGAAAATTCTGAACAACCTTCAAGATGTGTCCTTCTTGAACATGCTCAGTTTGGTTTCTGGGAATGCCATGAGGAACTTCTCAGTTTTCGCATTAGGGGTTAGCCCATACATTACAGCTTCGATCGTCGTGCAACTTTTGCAAATGGATCTGTTGCCTAAGTTTGTTGAATGGGGCAAACAAGGGGAAGTTGGTCGAAGAAAGCTCAACCAAGCAACACGCTATATTTCTTTGGTTCTAGCCTTTGTTCAATCCATCGGGATTACAGCCACCTTCCACACTTTGTCTCAGGCGAAATTAGTCGCAACTCCAAATACCAAGACCTATCTATTAATCGGTGCGATTCTGACGACCGGTTCCATGATTGTGACTTGGCTTGGAGAACAAATCACAGATAAAGGGTACGGTAATGGTGTTTCAATGATTATCTTTGCAGGGATTGTGTCATCAATTCCTGAGATGATTAAAGAAATCTATGAAAATGCATTTGTGAATGTTCGTTCTGGTCAAATGACCAATTCCCTCATTTTTGTTGGGGTATTAATCCTTGCTGTCTTGGTTATTGTTTACTTTACAACCTTTGTGGAGCAAGCACAATACAAGATTCCAATCCAATATACAAAGATTGCACAAGGAGCTCCATCAAGTTCTTACCTACCTTTGAAAGTAAACCCAGCAGGAGTTATTCCTGTCATCTTCGCTAGTTCGATTACAGCAGCGCCTGCTGCAATTTTCCAAGTGATTAGCGCTATGGGTTACAATGCAGGATGGGTGAAAACAGCTCAAGCCATGTTGGCTACAAACACACCAACTGGTGTGGCAATGTATGCCTTATTGATCATTCTCTTCACCTTCTTCTACACGTTTGTTCAGATCAATCCTGAAAAAACGGCAGAAAACCTTCAAAAGAGTGGTGCCTATATCCCAGGCGTCCGCCCTGGTAAGGGGACAGAAGAGTTTATGTCTCGTTTGCTACGTCGTTTAGCAAGCGTCGGATCAGTATTCCTTGGCTTTATTACCATCATTCCAATCCTGGCTCGAGATTTATTTGGTTTGACAGATGCAGTTGCTCTTGGAGGAACTAGTTTGTTAATCATTATTTCAACAGGTATTGAGGGAATGAAACAATTAGAAGGCTACTTATTAAAACGTAAGTATGTCGGATTTATGGACACAACAACAGAATAGAATAAGGTTGACTTTGTCAGCCTTCTATTTTGTTTTTAAATGGAAATAGGAATTCGCTCCTGCTTCCATTTAAAAACAAAATAAGGAGAATTCATCATGAATCTTTTAATTATGGGGTTGCCTGGAGCAGGTAAAGGAACTCAAGCAGCTAAAATCGTTGAAGAGTTTCACGTAGCGCATATCTCCACTGGAGATATGTTCCGCGCAGCGATGGCTAACCAAACTGAAATGGGTGTGCTTGCAAAATCATACATTGATAAAGGTGAGTTGGTACCAGATGAAGTAACCAATGGAATTGTAAAAGAACGCCTTGCTCAAGATGATATTAAAGAAACAGGTTTCTTGTTAGACGGATATCCACGTACCATTGAGCAAGCTCATGCTTTAGATAAAACATTGGCTGAACTTGGTATTGAGCTTGAAGGTGTTATCAACATCGAAGTAAATCCAGACAGTCTTTTAGAGCGTTTGAGCGGACGTATCATTCATCGTCAAACTGGAGAAACTTTCCATAAAGTATTCAATCCACCAGTTGATTACAAAGAGGAAGATTACTACCAACGTGAAGATGATAAACCTGAGACAGTAAAACGTCGTTTGGATGTTAATATTGCCCAAGGTGAACCAATCATTGAATTTTATCGTTCAAAAGGACTCGTACATGACATCCAAGGGAACCAAGATATCAATGATGTATTTTCAGACATTGAAAAAGTCTTGTCAAATTTGAAATAAAAGCGTTTTTCATGCTTGCAATATTGGACAACTAGTGTTACAATTAGTTAGTCTGACTTATAATTGTTACCTCTGTGCTCAGAGGAATGAATCGAAATTTATGGAGGTACTTTTGCGTGGCAAAAGACGATGTGATTGAAGTAGAAGGCAAAGTAGTCGATACAATGCCGAATGCTATGTTTACGGTTGAACTTGAAAATGGACATCAGATTTTAGCAACAGTTTCTGGTAAAATTCGTAAAAACTATATTCGTATTTTAGCGGGAGATCGTGTTACAGTGGAGATGAGTCCGTACGATTTGACACGTGGACGTATCACATACCGCTTTAAATAATCGAAAAACTTGGAGGGATAAAAATGAAAGTAAGACCATCGGTCAAACCAATTTGCGAATACTGTAAAGTAATTCGTCGTAATGGTCGTGTTATGGTAATTTGCCCAGCAAATCCAAAACACAAACAACGTCAAGGATAAGATAGAAAGGAGAAAACATGGCTCGTATTGCTGGAGTTGACATTCCAAATGACAAACGTGTAGTAATTTCATTGACTTATGTGTACGGTATCGGACTTCCAACATCTAAGAAAATCCTTGCTGCTGCAGGCGTTTCTGAAGATATTCGTGTTCGCGATCTTACACCAGATCAAGAAGATGCTATCCGTCGTGAAGTTGACGCAATCAAAGTTGAAGGTGACCTTCGTCGTGAAGTAAACTTGAACATCAAACGCTTGATGGAAATCGGTTCATACCGTGGTATCCGTCACCGTCGTGGACTTCCAGTTCGTGGACAAAACACTAAAAACAATGCTCGCACTCGTAAAGGTAAAGCTGTTGCGATTGCAGGTAAGAAAAAATAAAATAAAATAAGGAGGTAAAAATCTTGGCTAAACCAACACGTAAACGTCGTGTGAAAAAGAATATCGAATCTGGTATTGCTCATATTCACGCTACATTTAACAACACAATTGTTATGATTACTGATGTGCATGGTAACGCAATCGCTTGGTCATCTGCAGGTGCACTTGGATTTAAAGGTTCTCGTAAATCTACACCATTTGCTGCACAAATGGCATCAGAAGCTGCTGCAAAAGCTGCTCAAGAACACGGACTTAAATCTGTTGAAGTAACTGTTAAAGGTCCTGGTTCAGGTCGTGAGTCTGCTATTCGTGCACTTGCTGCTGCTGGTCTTGAAGTAACTGCAATCCGCGATGTAACTCCTGTACCACACAATGGTGCTCGTCCTCCAAAACGTCGCCGTGTATAATCATCAACAATTACACAGCTTTTCGTTTAAGAGGGAGTATAGCAAATGATTGAGTTTGAAAAACCAAATATAACAAAAATTGATGAAAACAAAGATTATGGCGTGTTTGTCGTAGAACCACTTGAACGTGGCTATGGTACAACACTTGGAAACTCACTTCGTCGTGTACTTCTGGCTTCACTTCCAGGTGCAGCTGTCACTTCAATCAACATTGAAGGTGTACTCCACGAATTTGATACCGTTCCAGGAGTCCGTGAAGACGTTATGCAAATTATTCTTAACGTTAAAGGAATCGCCGTTAAATCTTACGTCCAAGACGAAAAGATTATTGAACTTGATGTAGAAGGACCTGCAGAAGTAACTGCTGGAGATATTCTTACTGATAGTGACATCGAAATTGTAAACCCTGATCATTATCTATTTACAATCGGAGAGGGAGCATCTTTGAAAGCGACGCTTATTGTAAACAGTGGACGTGGCTATGTTCCAGCTGATCAAAACAAAAAAGATGATGCACCAGTGGGAACACTTGCTGTAGATTCAATCTATACGCCAGTGACTAAAGTCAATTACCAAGTTGAACCAGCACGCGTTGGTAGCAACGATGGCTTTGACAAGCTAACCCTTGAAATTTTGACAAATGGGACAATCATTCCAGAAGATGCCTTAGGTTTGTCTGCTCGTATTTTGACAGAACACCTAAATCTATTCACAAACTTAACTGAAATTGCTATTGCAACAGATGTTATGAAGGAAGTAGATACAACTTCTGATGATCGCATTTTAGAACGTACGATCGAAGAATTAGATCTTTCAGTTCGTTCATATAACTGTTTGAAACGTGCTGGCATTAATACTGTTTACGATTTGACTGAAAAATCAGAAGCAGAAATGATGAAAGTTCGTAACTTGGGACGTAAGAGTCTTGAAGAAGTTAAAATCAAACTTGCCGACTTAGGCCTTGGGTTAAAAAACGATAAATAGAGGAGGAATACATGGCTTACCGTAAACTAGGACGCACTAGCTCACAACGTAAAGCGATGCTTCGCGATTTGACTACAGATCTTATCATCAATGAAGCAATTGTAACAACTGAAGCACGTGCGAAAGAAATCCGTAAATCAGTTGAAAAAATGATTACTTTGGGTAAACGTGGTGATTTGCATGCACGTCGTCAAGCTGCTGCATTCGTACGTAACGAAGTTGCATCACAAAACTTTGATGAAGAAACAGGTAAATACTCAGAAACAACTGCACTTCAAAAATTGTTCTCTGAATTAGCACCTCGTTATGCTGAGCGCAATGGTGGATATACTCGTATCCTTAAAACTGAACCACGTCGTGGTGATGCTGCGCCAATGGCTATCATCGAATTGGTATAATATCATCAATTTTGTTGAGTGTTATGATGATGGAATACACTGTTATTCTTAGTCTAGCTCTGGTCTACCGCTGGGGATTTTCCCCAGCGGGAACACTCATCATATTGAATGAATGGTAGACGCTTGTTTACGAAATTGCTTTAATTTAAAACAATTTCGTAAGCAGGCGTTTTGTCTTGCTTTTCATGAGTAGTCGAGAATAGCAAAAAATGATATAATGGAACCCATATCTCCAATAGAAGAAAAAGGATTCAATGACAAAACAACAAGCAATTAAATTACTAAAAGAGAAGTACCTTAGTAATATGAAAGAGGATTCGGAACTCTTTGTCGGAGTTGAATTAGAGTTTCCGATTGTAGAAACAAATGGAAACAAAACAAATATAGAGGTGACGAAAAATCTTTTTCGAACCTTAGCCAACTTATCAGATTTTGAAGTTGAAAAAATAGATGACGATCAAAATCCCATTCAATTGATTCACTGCTCTTCTAAAGATCGTATTCTATTCGAGTTGAGTTACAATACAATTGAATTTGCATTTGAGAGAGCTCATTCTATAAATGAGGTAGCCAAACGTTTTGAGGCCTATTTAAAGATCATTCAACCGATTTTGCAAGAAAATAATCACGAAATCCAAGGGCGCGGAATCCATCCTTTGTGGAAAGAAAATGATAATAGCCCAGTGAAAATCGAACGATACAAGATGTTAATGGCTTTCCTTGCAATGAATGGTACAGGGATGAAAACACACTCCTATCCTTCGTACGGAGCATTTATATGCGGAAACCAGGTTCAATTGGATGTAAGGCGCGATAACTATCTTCGCATCATTAATGCATTTAATAAAATTGAAGCAGTAAAAGCATATTTGTTTTCTAACTCAGAATTTTCAGCAGAGGTTTGGGATACAAAAATTGCCAGAGATATTTTCTGGGAAGAATCCTTACATGGTTATTATAAGGAAAATGTAGGGATTTATCCTAAGGACTACCAAAGCGAAGAAGAGTTTTTTAATAATCTCGCTAGAACAGCTATTTTTACGGCAATTAGAGAGGGCAAATCATATTATTTTAAACCAATTCGAGTGGAAAACTATCTAGATCAAAAAGAAATTACGGCCTATACGGCTGATGGAAATGAGAAGATCATTAACCCTGTAAAAGAAGATCTAAAACAACATCGAAGTTACCAATTTCAAGATTTAACTGCTCGTGGGACTGTGGAATTTAGAAGCGTTTGTACACAACCATTAGAAACCACCTTTGCCCCGATAGCCTTTGAGTTGGGCTTGTTTGTAGAATTAGAAAAACTGGAAAACTATTTAGAAGAATGTTCATTTTTTAAAAATGAAGAACAGGACTATCGAAAACTTAGAAAGAAATATTCAAAGAAAAATCTAAGTGAAAAGGAAAAAGAAGCGATACAATCCTTTTCAAAAGATCTTCTGGACATAGCTAAAGCAGGATTAATTAAAAGAGGTTATGGAGAAGAAAAATTTCTCATCATTAACAAAGAACTAGACTAATAGAAAAGCCTGTAATACAGGCTTTTCTTTGTTTATTTCAAAAAAACTTTCAAAAAAATAAATTTTTTTGGAAAAAAGTATTGACAGTAAGGGTAGGTCATGATATACTAATATAGTTGTCGCGCGAGAGCGACAAAGACCTTTGAAAACTGAACAAGACGAACCAATGTGCAGGGCGC